>JBGSQW010000040.1:0-68707 GCA_041737885.1 Pyrinomonadaceae bacterium
CGAGAAGCGGGATCGGAGTTAGTCTCCTTTACGCGGTCAAATAGCCGCATGAAAAAATTCAGCTTCAAGCCTCTCTACTCCAACGTATTTCAACATCAGAGTACATCGCCACCGTTTAATTCATCATGCCATCTCCTTTCTCAAACACGAGAAATATTAACCTATTAAACCGTCGTGGGGCAATGTATCTTCAGTTTTCGTTTCTCGATACAACCTGTTCAGCATCTCCAGTCCACCGATAATGTAGGAATCTCGAAAGTCACCTGTATTTGCCTATTCTTCTTTTTGCGCCCTCTTTGCGGCCTTTGCGACTTTGCGTTAGACCGCCTTTTATCCTCACGCAAAGTCGCAAAGAACGCAAAGAGGACGCAAAAAAACCTTCTGCACCACAGATTTTCCCTTGCGATCCGACTTGCCCGTGGAATACAAATAAACTATCGTTTTTCCATGAATCGATTCCTACTTACGTCCTCTCTTTTCGCTATATTCTGCATTTCAGGGTTGTCGCAAACGGCACCGTCCGAGCTTTTAGTTCCGGGGCTTTCGGCGTCGGTTACAGTTCGTCGCGATGATCGATCGATACCGTATATTGAAGCGAAAACGGACGCGGATGTGTATTTTGCTCAGGGGTTTACGACGGCGAGCGATCGTCTGTTTCAGATGGACCTGATGCGGCGGCTGTCGCGGGGTGAGACGGCCGAGATATTTGGGCGGACGACGCTAGAAGAGGACAAACGTTGGCGTAAATTCAATTTTGCAAAGATCTCGGAGGAGAGTCTGAAGTTCATGACTCCGAACCTCCGTCTGGCACTTGATTCTTATGCGAAAGGAGTAAATGCCTACATCGCGACCCTCGATGAGAAGACATTGCCGGTCGAGTTTCGCATTTTGCAGTACAAGCCGAGTCCGTGGAAGCCATCGGACACGCTAATGATCGGGAAAATACTTTCCGACGCTCTGAGCACGACGTGGGACAACGACGTACTTCGGCTGTCGCTTCAGAATATTCCGAAAGACAAACTAGTCGACCTGACGAATCAGGTCACGCCGTACGATGTGATCTTGTTTGGCAATGACAACAAGGCGGCGACAGTTCGGGCGGCAGATGCGGTATCAGGGGCAGGCAAGGACATGCAGAATCTGATCGCGGTAACGGAAAATGAACGTGAGATCCGCCGCAGTTCGCTGGAACGTGTAGGGCTATACGCTCAGGATCTGGCTGCTAGCAATAACTGGGTGATCTCGGGGAAACGCACTGCGGATGGCAAGGCGATACTGGCAAACGATCCGCATTTAGCTCCGACGGCTCCTGGAATCTGGTATTTGACGCATCTGTCGACGCCAACCATGCGTGTTTCCGGCGTGACCGTTCCGGGCGTTCCGGGGATCATTCTTGGCCACAACGGCGATATCGCGTGGGGAGCGACGAATGTCGGGCCGGATGTACAAGACATTTATTCTGAGACATTTAACGAGAAAGGCGAATACAAAACTCCGACCGGTTGGGAACCAGCGGTCAAGAGAATCGAAACTGTCAAATTCCGCGCGAATCCGCTTAATCCAGCTTTGCAGACTGAAACTCTGGAAGTTATCGAGACCCGAAATGGACCTATCTTCCTCGAAGAAGGCGGCAAAAAGTACTCGTTAAAATGGACAGCGTTCGACCCGAAGAATACCGAGTTCGAAGTTTTTTATGACTGGAACCGCGCGAAGAATTGGGATGAATTTAAGACCGCACTCAAGAAATACGGCGGTGCGGCTCAGAATTTTGTTTATGCGGACACCAAGGGAAATATTGGATGGTACGCTGCCAGCAAAATACCGATCCGGCGTGTTGGCGATGGCGGTTTGCCGTATGACGGGGGCACGACGGACGGCGACTGGGTCGGGTTTATTCCATTTGAGGAGCTGCCAAACCTATACAATCCGTCGAGTGGCCTGATCGTCACTGCCAATCAGCGTATAGTCGGAACCTCATACAAATACACCCAGATGTCTCGCGATGCGGCGACACCGTGGCGTGCGCGGCAGATCGTCAATTCGCTTGAGAGCAAAGCGAAGCTTACGATCAATGACGTTCGTGATGCACAGTATGACAATCACAATATTCCGGTCGCGGAACTCGCGAAAGAGATCGTAAAGCGTAACGCTGCCTCGCCTGAAACGCTCGCGGTGCTGAAAGATTGGAACGGGAAGATGGAATGGGATTCGCGTGGTGCTCTGCTCGCAAGCGATATTCGTATCTGCGTTGGGAACAAAATGGCTGATGCGAACAAGCCGGTACCGGGATATTCGATCAGGGAACGGGTTCTTCATTGGGCGTTGAAGGAGAATTCGCCCCGCTGGCTTCCTTCGGAATTCAAAACCTATGACGATCTGCTCAGGTTTTGCGATTCCGCCGTTCGGGCTGGTTTTGCAGATCCGAAACGTTACGGTCCGAACGATAAGTCTTGGACCTGGGGAAAGATTTGGCAATCGCGTTTCCCGCATCCGCTGGCGGCGGCTCCACTTATCGGGGCACAGTTTCAAACTCCGAATGTTCCCATTGCCGGAAGCGGACAAACGCCCAATGTCGGTTCTGCGGTCTCGATGCGACACATCGCTACGCCAGGGAACTGGGATACGACGAGCCACGTTATCCCACTAGGACAAAGCGGTGACCCAAAATCAAGGTTTTTTAAGGATCAATTCGATGCATGGTCAACGGGCATGACGCTGACGTTTCCGTTTACGAAATTGGCCGTTGAGAAAGCGACGGTTGGGATAACGGTTTTGAAGCCGTAAATTCTTTGCAGAAGCCCGCACGAAGTAAGAGCTCTTTTCCTAGCATTGATACTCAGCGAATTTAAGAGGGCCCTTACTTTGTGCGGGCTTCTGCACTCGCGATGCGATCCAGAAAATCTGCCAGAATTATAGCGGCTGCTTCGCTGTCAACGAGTTTTCGAGCGTCTTTCATATCTACACCGCTTTCCCAGAGGCGGTGTTTGGCTTCGTAGGAGGTAACTCGTTCGTCTTGTAAATAGACGGGAATCGTCAGCGACAGCGAAAACTTGCGTGCCATCGACCTAGCTTCGGCAGACATCGCACTTTCTGAACCGTCCGATTCTAGCGGCAAACCAATTACGAGGGCCTTGGCATCATATTCGGAGACGATTTGCTCGATGTTTGAAAGCAGTTTTTTCCAACTGGAACGCTCGACGAAGGGAAGCGGCCGGGTCGTGACTCGTAGCTCGTCGCAAACGGCGATGCCGCAGCGTTTGGTGCCTGGGTCGATAGCGATGATCCTACCCTCTTGCGGGACGGCAAAAACATCTGCATTTTCTGTTGGATTAGTTGTTTCTTTTTGTTGCACGCTCAAGGTTCGTTAAGAGATAATTTCACATACCGTCGCAGGCGAAAACAATTTTCGTACGCAACGCGTAATAAACGAAGTAATAGTTATCATACGAGGTACTAAAATGTCATTTCGCGGAAAGCTTTGGATCATGTCTTTGTCGGGTGTGATCGCGGTATATGCCGTTATAGGTGGTCTACCGCTTATCGGTAGTTTGCTCACGACGTCGGCGCAACAGCCGGTCAATGATCCGACAGCGCAGCTTAAAATAGTTGAGTCTGTCCTAAACCACATTCAAAACGATTACGTCGATGACCCAAATATGGAAAAGGTCCGTCTTGGTGCCCTCCGCGGTATGGCGGGTGGGCTCGATCCCTATTCATCGTACCTTACTCCAGATCAGGTAAAAGCCTATGAGGCGAGCAAAGCTTCGAATAAGGTCGGTATTGGAGCTGAATACTCGCAATATTCAGGTTATCTGTACATTATTTCGGCAGTAAAGGGTGGTCCGGCAGACAAAGCTGGAATCAAAGCCGGTGACGTTATTGAGTATATTGATGGAAAAGCAACGCGCGATATTTCGCTTTATGACGGGCGGCAAATGCTGCAGGGCGATAGCGGCAGTTCGGTTGCCCTTCGGGTATTACGAGCAGGTGAGAAACCTCAAACTATTAAAATCACTCGCGGAATCTACGCGTTCCCGAAAGCAGAATCGAGATTAGAAGGAAGCAAGATCGGTGTGATCAAAGTTTATAGTTTGGAGCCCGGTTCTGCTGACGACTTAAGGTCGGCTGTTTCAACACTGACTAAGCAGGGAGCTCAAAAATTGATTTTGGATCTTCGTGGTGTTTCAGCGGGGACACTTAGCGAAGGAGTTGCGATCGCCAACCTTTTTATTAAAGAAGGTGAACTGGCTAAAGTCATAGGACGTGAAAGTAAGGTTCAAAACACGTACGCGGCCGATCCGGCGAAATTAGCTTTCGAAGGGCCAGTAGCTGTGCTAACTGACCCTGGAACAGCTGGTGCGGCGGAAGTTGTTGCAGCAGCGATCCTTGACAAGAAAAGAGGAGAAGTCATAGGGGAACGTACATTTGGTGCTGGAACGGAGCAGAAGCTGTTCCCGCTATCCAGCGGCGGTGGGTATTTGCTGACTATTGCCAAGTGGGCTTCACCAAGTTCGGCAACGTTCCTGGGAGAAGATCGTGCGACCACCGGTGTTAAGCCATCGATCGAGGTTAAGCGGCCCGATATGCCTGAGCCCCTCGATGTCGATGCGATAACCCAACCTGATGGACCAACGCCCGTTGCGTCGCCTAGTCCGACTCCAAAACCGGCACCGAAAGTAGTTGAAGACGTTCAACTAAAAAAGGCCCTGGAAGTGCTGGCCGACAAAGTCGCGGCAGCGAAAGCTGGAGAGTAGTAGTAAACCACGTTTTATAAAAAGGCTGTCATCGGTGGCAGCCTTTTTTCGTTATATATCTTGCCGTCGAGTGGTAACACTATTGTTCAAAATTGGTATCACTGCTAGAATCAGTCACTAATGACAAACACAGATTTTACTATCCGCCCACTTTTGGAAAGTGATCTTTCCGAGTGGTTAAGGTTGCGGCTTCTGTTGTGGGATCAAACATCGGAAGAAGATCACCGGTCGGAAATGGTCGATATTATCGAGCACGATGACACTCAGTTCGTCGCAGTTGCTGATACTGGCAACGGAACCCTTGCGGGATTTCTTGAGGCCAGCATTCGGTCACATGTTGAAGATTGTGAGACTGAGAATGTCGGCTACCTCGAAGGCTGGTTTGTCGACGATCATTTCCGTCGTTCTGGATTAGGCCGAGCGTTGGTGAAGGCTGCAGAAAACTGGGCAAGGGCCAAAGGGTGTAGCGAAATGGCATCTGATGCTGAGATCGACAACTTTGTTAGCCTTAAAGCCCATCTTAGATTAGGTTATTTCGAAACATCCCGGCTTGTCCATCTTAAGAAAGAACTCGATCAGTGACTAAATCAAAACTAAATACGATCCTTCGGCTTACACTTCTGGCTATCGCCATGTCGGGAGTGGGCCTTGCCCAGTCAAAAGACCAGAATTTTCCGACCGCGGTTTCATCCAATAAGATCAACGGCTCGATCATCGCCCGGGACCTTGGCGATTCTCGTGTAACCTCTTTCTATTATGCGTTCGAGGGCGTACAGGGTGATGTTTTCATTAATGTGGTAACTAAAAACTTCGTCGGAGACATTGATGTTTTTGCCCAGGACGGACTAAAGACACTCACCAAGATGGTCATTTTCGATTCAGCCCAAACAGAAACTGGGCGACTCGTTTACCTGCGAAAAGCCGAAAAGCTGCTGCTTAGGATTCAGGGGCGAACACCAAATGATGATCCCGCTACCTTTAGAATTAAGTTCGGCGGCAGTTTTGTTGCGATCAAAGGTAGCAACAACAACCCTGCCCCTGTTTTGCAGTCGGACAATGACAAAGCGGAAGTTGTCGTAAATTCTGTTGGTACCATCTTGGACAGACCAAAACCTAATGCGACCGTTCAAATTAAAAAGGCCGCAGAATCAGATAGATCCACGCAAACGGCTCGATCCGCTGAACCTAATACCGCCGAGAGGCCAAAAGTAGCAAATCCTTCCAAAGATTCTTCGAAGGAAACCAAACCTCCAGTGCCTAAACCCGCTTTGAAGATCGAAAGATCGGCAGATCCGCTTGCGAGCATACGGTTAAAAATACTTATGAAGGACGGCGGTCTGATCGAAAAACCGATGGCGGAAGTATCTAGATTTACTGTTGATAAGGGGGTACTAACTGTTATTGCGAAAAGCGGTGAGATATCCCGCTTTTCCATATTAAACGTTGCAAAGGTTACGATCGAATAATATTTTATAAGTAATAATGCCTCCTTGTGATGCCACCGAGCGTCGCAAAGAGGCATTCATTTATGCATAGCTGTGCAGTCCGCTAAGTAGATAGCTGACGCCCAGGTACGTGAATAGCACCAAGAGAAATCCGACGATCGCGAAATATGCGGAACTTCTGCCCTTCCAACCGCGAGAGATCCTGGTATGCAGAAACGCTGCATAAGTAAGCCAGGCGATCAATGCCCCCGTTTCCTTTGAATCAAATCCCCAGGGTCTCCCCCATGACTCGTTCGCCCATATAGCTCCAGTAATAAGGAGCATTGCTAAACCAGCGAAGGCAAGGCACGCGGTCTTGTACATAAGGCCATCGAGCGACTCCAAACTAGGCAGTCGTTCACGTATCGTCTCTGTACGGAAGCCGAAAAAGATCACGAACAGTGTTGCAACCAAGGCCGTGATCAGAGCCGAAAGCTCAACCGGATTGGTATTCAGGCTCAGAAATAATTTATCTCCATTAGCCTGAATGTAAGAACGACCCATCTGTTCGTGCTGTTTTGGTGTTATCTGCGACAGCTCAGAAACACTTAGCTGCTGGTTTTCAGCCATCGCCATCCCAGCAACTACGTACTGATAATTATCCTGAGCCAACTGTGCCTGTAGTCGGTCGGCCACGTTAGAATTGTCTCTTATACCGACAACTAAAAGTCCAATGGAGATCAACTGAGCGGCAAAGGCGAGTTTCAGCAAAACATGACCGATCTTTCCGGCAACCTCATTCTTTTGATAATGGTGAATAAGGAACGCAACAATGGTGCCCGCGAGTAACACCCCCGCGATAACAAGGGCGGGGCCTACGTAAGGCATCTCCAGCCTAAACGGAGCCGAAAATGGCTTTTTACCGAGTTCATTGGGAACGAAAAGCCCAGCTCGATAAACAAATTCGGTAAAGACAGAGAATTTGCTGATCGTAGCTAGAACGGATAATCCAAAAATACTCGACCAGATCGCCATCAAATGAACCTTGACGCCATCCTTGAGTAAATAGATCACGGCCACGGCGAAACATACCATCGCGATGCCGTAGCTTAAACTCGCGACCCCGACATGAATCGGACGCCAATACGAATCAAGCACAGGCGGAAGGTTGATGAACTCACCGCCAATAAATCTGGAAAGCGTTAAGATAAGCGCCGCGAGAGGTAGGGTAAATGCACCGAGTATTCTGAAATTCTTACGACTCGCAAAAAGAAGGGTTGTTATACCCGCTCCGAAAGCAAAAGCGATCCCGTAATCGTATAGATTTGTTAGCGGTACGTAGCGAAAAACCCATGGGGTCGCCATATTTCCACTTTCTCGCATGATCGCGATCTCGTGTTCATATGCGTTGACCCAACGCAAAAGCCAACTCGATAAATTGAAAAAGACCCCTAGAGCCGCTCCGTAATATCCTATCTTCTCGGCCATCGTTGACGGAGCATAGAGATTGGTTAACTGGAACAATGCGGCAAGGATATAGCAAGCAAGAGCGATCATCATCAGAGCAGCATCGGCAATGAATCCTTCACCTATCTGCAGTCTGAGGCCAAGCATCACAAAAGCTCCTGCGATAACTAGTATCGCCGGCAAATATGACTTCCAGGATGTGCGGTTTTCTAATCTATCCAATTCTTGCATACGTTAAGTCTCACTGATCATTATTCTTACTACTTCTGATCTCGTCGGCGATTCGTTCAACGCGTTCCGCGAAAGCAACTTGGTTTCGGTTTGCCTCGCCGCCTAAAACAACTTCGACCGTACCATCGTCGCGTTTTTCTATGTGTGCCCAAATTCTCTTGTGGGGATAGAAAAAGACAAATGCCAGAGCTCCGATCAAGCCAAATCCACCAATGTACCATGCGATAAAAGCACCATCGTACGGGTCATACTTTATCGACAGAATGTGTGCGAGTGGAGATTTTTCAAAGCTCGAAAGCCGCCATTTATATCCGGCTTTCGGTGCTCCAACCGGAATATTCTCTGCTACGCCAGCGGCAAAGGCGAAAACTCGAACTCGTTCGCCTTGAGGCGGAGTTACATTCAAGACCGCAACCGGGTTGTTGTATTCACCGCTCTTAGTATCAGGCTTTCCATCAGGACCGAAGGTGAAATCAGGCATGAATTCGGCGTATTCGACCTGGGTTCCGTCGGGCAGAGAAATGGCACCGCCACGTGACAGATCAACCTTTGTCACCGTTGCGCCGGTCTGCGAAGTTGCCTCGATAGTTATCGTACGAGCGTTCCCAACAGGAATTGTCTGTGCCTGGAAGAACCGATAGCCACGATAGCTGAACGGTTTGTTCATGCTTACATCAGCAAGGGTTTCTCCATACTCAGGATCGGTGATCCGCATCTGGGTACGCCAATCCAGGGTATTATTAACGTCGATCGATCCGTTTTCATCGATCAATCTCTGTTGAATATCCGTGCACTCCATTGAGAAGGGGATCTTTACGTTGTATTTGACCTTTTTATCAAGGTCAAACTCGATCTTCTGGATTTCATCCGTTGTCGCTCCCGGTATCATGCGTACGTCCGCGTCGAATCCGGTCTGTAGGGCAACAAAGTGTCCGAGAAATAGGGTGAGAAGGAAGACGTGGACGATATAGGCTCCAAGACGATTTAGCTGACCGCTCTGCCCGAAGACCACTATGCTGGTCTTATTCTTGATCACCGAGAAGTCTTTTTTGCCATCGGCATCTGTCCCATATTCTATGCCCGTAACATCTGTCGCTACGGGTTTTAGTCCATACTTCTTAAATACGGACATGACCTTTTCGGCAACCGATCGATCATTTTCCTGACCAAACTCGATGGTCTCATTGGAACTCTGAGCCAATAGCCAATTGCGGGTCGCGGTGCGTTTAGGATCGCGGATATATGCCCATGCGGAAGGGAATCGGTCGATGGAGGCTAAGATTATATTGAGCGAGAGCGTCAATAAAAGAAGGTTGTAGTACCAGCTATGGTAGATATCAAAAAATCCAAGGCGGCCGAAAACGAGCTTTTCGGCAGGGGTAAGCGACACATAATAGGCGTCAAAGCCCTGAACATTCTGCTGAAGAACCAGCATGCCGATCATCGAAAGGATGACCAAAATTGTAAGCTGAGCTATTCCAAACTGAACCGAACTCAAAAAATCGAGGACACGGTTCAAAACCGGTGCCGTCTGTCTCCGGGTTTCAGGGCTTGGTTTAATGGTATCTTCTGCGGCCGACATCTTTTCTATACTACAGAGAATAGCCTAGCCGGCATAGTTTGTCATCCCGCTTAAAATAAGTTCCGCTTGTTGAAAAAAGCATAGGCGATTATTCCGGGAAGCTTTGAATTACAGTTCTTAGACGTTATCCTTTCACATAAAGTTATATTACGATACAACGAATGGACACATTGGCAGCAGAAATAAACGACCACAAGGTCATCGGAACGCGCGAAAAGATCGCGGCCTACGTTGAATTAACTAAGCCTCGAATCGCCTTCATGCTCGTTTTGACGACCGCTGCCGGGTTCTATCTTGGGACAAAAGGGGCTTTCGATCTAATCCTTTTTGCCAATTCGATGATAGCGATCACCATGCTTGCTCTAGGCGTTGCAACGCTCAATCAATATTGGGAAAGAAAGACCGATATCCTAATGGAGCGAACGGCAAATCGTCCTTTACCCGGAAAGCGTGTTACTGCTGCGGAAGCCCTAATATTTGGACTGTTGTTGTGCCTATCCGCTGAGGTTTATCTTTTTTTTGCAGTTAATCCACTGACCGCCGTATTGGGCATCGTGGTGATCGTAGGCTACGTACTAGTCTACACTCCGTTAAAAACCCGAACATCCGCTTCAACCGCTATTGGTGCGTTACCCGGTGCCTTGCCGCCACTGATGGGTTGGACGGCGGCGACAAACGAGATAACTCTTGGGGCCTGGGCGTTGTTTGCTATGCAGTTTCTTTGGCAGTTTCCTCATTTTTTTGCCATCGCGTGGATGTATCGTGAAGAGTACGCGAAGGCAGGTATTTTGATGCTTCCGGTTGTCGAACCCGAGGGAAGGCTGACAGCCAGACAAATCGTTCTTTTTGCGATCATGCTATTGCCGGTGAGTCTAGCACCGTTTTTTTTGGGTATATCCGGATTTATTTTTCTTGGAGGAGCTTCGATCCTGGGCATATGGTTTCTATGGGCTAGCATTCGTTCTGCTCGGGCAAAGACAAAAGAAGAGGCTAAACGTCTTCTGCTGGTCTCCGTGATCTACCTTCCAATACTTTTTATCCTGATGGTCGCTGATAAGCGATAGTTTCTTTATGAATATCGGAACAGCTGAAACGATTGACGACACAGATGAACTGATAAAACGTCGCGGTAAAATATCAGGCGGCTCCGGTTCGGGCAGTAGCGGCGGAGACGGCCGAGACCCCGGCGATGGCGGGGATGATTCGCCTCGGCAGGAGGATACGATAGACGCTAATCCCCCGCAACCCTTCATTCCTGCTAAATCACGTATTCTCACGACATTTCTGCTCCTCGTCGTCCTCATGACGTTCGGCGGTTTGGTCGGTGCGTACATTGTGATCGCCACGAATAGATCTGCCGAATGGCGTCCGTTCGATCTGCCGATCCCTGTCTGGGTCAGCACATTGCTTATTATTTTAAGCAGTCTTGTTTACCATTTTGGAAAGATGGCGGTCGACAACAATGATCAGCCTCGGGCGAAAAAGTGGTTTGTTGCAACTACAGTCTGTGGAGCCGCCTTCATATCATCTCAGATACTTGCTTGGTTCGCTCTAAGTGAGAGCGGGCTATATTTGCAAGGCAATCCTTATGCGGGGTTTTTCTACATATTTACTGCGGTTCACGCTGTACACGTACTAGGGGGGATAATTGCGCTTGGCACAATCCTGCTTAAGAATCTAACACCCACGGACCGCTTATTGGAGATTGAAAAACGAAGAACATTGGCTCAGGTCGTCGGCTGGTATTGGCACTTTATGGGCGTTCTGTGGATCGGACTTTTTATACTGCTCGGTTTTTGGAAGTAATGGAATTTCTTCATATTTTTCCGCACGTAAATGCGTCACTCAATGCCCTTAGCGGCCTATTTCTGATCGGAGGGTTCTATTTCATTATGAAGCGGAAGATAGCAGAACATAAGTTCTGCATGCTGTCCGCGAGTATAGTCTCAGCAGTTTTTTTAGTCGGCTACCTCACACATCATGCTATCCGAACGTACTATTTAGGCCTTGGCCCCACCAGGTTTACCGGCGAGGGAATTATCCGGCCGATATATTTCTCGATCTTGACATCACACACGATCCTCGCGGCTCTTATTGGACCATTTGTCATCGTGACCCTGAGACGGGGCTTGAAGGGCTGGTACGAATCTCATAAAAAGTTAGCTCGGTTTGTTTTCCCAATTTGGCTCTATGTCTCGACCACCGGCGTCATAGTATATCTACTTCTCTACCAGTTTTATCCAGCTAGATAGAAAGTATTTGAAAATATTTCATAATTGCCATCAAAAGTCCTTGAATTACCAAATAATAGGTGTTAATATTCAAGTGTTGAAAAGTTGATCGCCGAAGTCGTCTGACGTGAGACGACACGGGGGAACCAATTTCTGGTGAGCATTTGCCAGAACGGGGCGAAGCGTCACGAGACGCAGGGGTAATCTTTCGCTCCTAGCCCGGCAGCTAACCTCGTAGGTGTGGCAAAGAAGTAACAGCAAGGGATTAAGCCTTTACTGGCGCGATTTTAGATGTGCTTCCCGCTCTGCTCTTTCAACAGTTAGTGGATGACATCCAGTCTTCTCAAAGGGAAAAATCCCGCCGGCGATCGGCGGGATTTTTTTGTGTAAAACAAAGGATTTGAGGCTGTGGAGTTATCTTTGACACCAAATCGGTTAGTATATTAATTGTGTTTTCAACAATATCGCGCCGTATTGCGCCCCTCAGGACATCCATGCTTTTACGAACATTTGCTGTAGCGGCGATCGCGGTTGGGTGTCTAACTTTTAATTCGGAAATTGCTTTCCCTATATTCGCTGACGAAACACCTCAGGATATTCATCGTACGGACTCCCCAGAGGCATTCAGCCAGGTTGCCAAGGTGACGGCAGATGATGCCGCTTTTGTTGACCAATTCGGCTTCAGCGTTTCTATAAGCGGCGACTATGCTATTTCTGGCTCTAATCGCGATGAGAACGATAGAGGAGGTGCGTATGTTTACATTCGCTCAGGTAGTTCCTGGTCGCAGCAGCAAAAACTATCGGGTTCAGATTCAGCGGCGAATGATAATTTTGGATGGTCTGTCGCTATTAGCGGTGACACTGCGGTCGTAGGATCTCCTTTTGACGATGGAACCGGAACTGATCAGGGATCGGTCTACATTTTCACACGCAGCGGCTCTTCGTGGACTCAACAACAGAAGATCACTGCGACTGACGGTGCCGCAAACGACCAATTTGGAACCAGCGTTGCGATAAATGGGGAAACTGTTATCGTCGGTGCCGTTGGCGACGACAGTAACCGCGGATCCGCCTACATTTTTGTGCGGAATGGCGCAACATGGACTCAGCAGCAAAAGTTAACTGCACCGGACGGCGGGTCCGACGACGATTTTGGTTGGAGCGTTGCCTTAAGCGGCGAATCAGCAACAGTAGGTTCGCCTCGTGACGATGGGGCTCGGGGTTCCGCATTTGTATTCATTCGATCAGGATCTACGTGGAGTCAGCAACAAAAACTCGCTGCGAGCGACGGTGTCGCACTCGATCAGTTTGGATATAGCGTGGGTATAAGCGGTGATTCGGTCATAGTCGGTGCCGTTAACGTCGAATTTGGCGGATCGGTTCGAGGATCGGCGTATGTTTTTTCCCGAAGCGGATCCTTGTGGAGTGAACAGCAAAAGTTGACAGCGTCTGATGGCTCCCCCAGTGATGGTTTTGGAACTGCGGTAGCTATCTCGAATAACACGGTATTGGTTGGTGCCAATACAAGTGATCTTGGTACAAATACGGATCAAGGAGCGTGTTATGTTTATCTTCGCTCAGGCTCGAGTTGGTCGGAGCAACAAAAATTAAACGCCGTTGATGGATCAGCCAGTGACAACTTTGGTGGAAGCGTAGCAATATCAGGTGATAATGCTATTGTAGGCAGCTATTTGGATGACGGCAGTTCGGTTGACAGCGGTTCCGCATACATATTTAATAGTCCAACGGGCGTCACTCCGACGCCAACACCTACGCCTACCCCTACTTCGAGCCCAAGTCCGACCCCGGTCTCAACGCCGACGCCGACCCTGACTCCGACCCCGACGCCTAGCCCGAGCCCAACCCCGGTTTCGACGCCAACTCCGACACCAACACCTACTCCTAGCCCGAGCCCAACCCCGTTTTCGTCTCCGACTCCGACTCCGACTCCTACTCCGAGTCCGAGCCCAAGCCCGACACCAGTGTCTACGCCAACGCCGACACCCACTCCGGTCGCGAGTCCAACGCCGACACCTACATTAACCCCGACGCCGAGTCCGACACCTCAGCCACAGGGATTTGAAGGGGACGTTTCGGCTCGATTCGATGGCGATGGCGATATCCTCACTAACGACCTTGTCCAAATCCGACGTTTTATTGTTGGGTCGGACTTGATCGTGGGTACAACAAACGAATTTCAGCGTGCGGACATTGCCCCGATCGAGACGAGAGGAAACGGGGTACTCGATGCGTCAGACATTGCCCAGGTCCGTCGATATATTGTCGGATTAGACTCAAGACAAGACGCCGGCGGGCCTACTCAACCAACCGCCCGAGAGATAGGAATGTGGACCGTGATCGATGAAATCTATCTATTTTTTACCGGTCGAACATTTAGCATTTCCAACAAAAAGGCTATAGCGGGAGAACAAGTCGCGATTGATGTCATAGCCAACTCGAAAGGAGATGAGACCGCTGTCAGCTTTACCGTCGAGTTTGACGCGACAGCCTTAATGAAGCCACAAGTTAGACTGGGCTCTGGTGCACCGCAGGGAGCTGTTCTAACGGTAAATTATGATCAGTGGGAGTCTGGAAAAATAGCCGTTCTTGTAGATTCGGAAATGCCCTTTGCGCCGGGAGACATTGAGCTACTTCTTATCAGTTTTGATATTGCTAAGAATGCTCAAGAGGGCGCCTCTCACATCACTTTCACGGATGGTCTGGCGATAAGGGGAACCTCAAATCATCTCGGCGATCATCTGATTACGCGATATGTGAACGGTATGGTAACCGTTGATCGCGGGCCCGTAGAGACCCGCGACCTGAGACGGTAATCGTCCTACTTTACGACTGTGACGGGGCTTAACTTAATGCGCTTTAGCGGTATGCGTTCCTCAGGATCGATCTCGAGATCGGCAGGTTTCGCGTCGAGCTTGAATGTAAATGCCTGAATCCTTTTCGTGATATCGATCTTTTGATCGATCACCTCACCGGACGCTTTCTTGATCTTGATTTCCAACGGCAGTCGGAAAACGCTCGGTGTGATCGTATCCGTTAGCTGTGTTTGTGAAAAGGTCACCGTCAAGGTCTTTGCACGTCGGCTAAAGACTTGCCTGACGTTCAGATTAGGTGCCCCTGCTCCGTAAACCCACTGCTCGAAGAACCACCCAAGATCTTGTCCGGAGGCTTCCTCCATGGCCTTTTTCAGGTCAGTGGATTCTACTGAAGCAAATTTGTGCCTGTTTAAGTATATATTTATGCCTTTCCAGAACGTAGCAGTACCGACCTGTTCGCGTAATGTATGAACTACTGCACCACCCTTATTGTAGGTAGTTGCGGCATTGTCGAAGAGGCTATCCACGTCACCGTCCCTTTGATTATATAGAGCGTGACGGCGTCGGTTGATCGTATCGTCAACCAGAAAAGAGGCGGCATCCGAACGTATTTTCCGGAGATAATCGCCACGGCCAAACGCCTTCTCACGGAAGGCTGCCTCCATGTACGTAGCAAAACCCTCGTTTAGCCACAGCTCCGCCCAATTTTTACAAGTGACAAGATTTCCGAACCATGAATGGGCGAGTTCGTGAGCGACCAGGTCCATGACGGGCCCCTTTCCAAACTCAAAATCGGCAAAAAAGATCTCAGTGTCCGCCATGGTTGTAGCGGTAATATTCTCCATGCCGCCAAACTGAAAATTGGCCACGATCGTCTGATCGTATTTGTTGTACGGATATGGTACCCCGGTCAGATCTTCAAACACCTCGAATATCTTCTTAGTTTCTCCATAGGCGTTTTTGCCCGTGTTTTCTTTCCCAGCATAGACGTAATAACCGAGGGGTATGTCTCTATATTTGTCCTCGATCTTTTCATATCTGCCGATTACAAACGAAACGAGGTAAGTGGAATGAGGAACAGGCATCTTAAAATGCCAGGTCACAGTTCCGTCTGCATTCTCTGTCTTTCCTAGTAGTTCACCATTTCCGATAACAGTTTCACCTTTCTCGACGGTCAAATATTGCTCGGTAGTTGCTTTGTCGCTTGGAAAGTCGAAGGAAGGGAACCAATGACGTGCTTCGTCAGGTTCGCCTTGGGTCCATATCTGAGCCGGTCTTTGGACCGACTCGGTTCTGTTACTCGCTTCCTGAAAATACACGCCTTTTTTGGGGGCAGCGGAATATCTAAATCTCAGCGAAACAGTATCTTCCGGTCCATAGTCCTTATCTAAACTAACGACGACCTTACCTTTTGACGCGGTATAGCCGAGAGCTGTATCGGAGCCATCAAGAGTGATCGATCTGTAAAGAATATCGACCGAATCTAGTTCGACGGTCCGAAAGCCGGACTTCAGCGGTCTCAGTATCACAGTTGTCTCACCGTCGACCCGCTTCTTGGCCCGGTCGAAAGAAGCTCGCAGTACGTAGTGTTGAACATCAAAAGTTTGCGTTCTGTTAAAATCAGGCCGTTTTATTTGAGCAGACGCGGAAAAGGCCGCGATCAAGACGATCACGGCCGAGATTGATGCGGGAATACCCGGAATCTTTTTCATATTAATTTTAAGGTTTTAGATATTTATTGAACCAGTCAAAAACCTGCCCGTGCCAAAACTCAGAATTTTGCGGTTTGAGTATCCAGTGCCCCTCGTCGGGGAATACTACAAGTTTCGAATCCACCCCTTTTAGCTGCAAAGTCGTGTACAGCTGAAGGCTTTGATCTACTGGGACTCGATAATCAAGCTCGCCAGCTGTCACGAGCGTTGGCGTCGTAAATTTCGCGGCAAACTTATGCGGCGACCAGCGGTTGTATTGGGCCGGGTTCTCCCATGGCATCCCCTTAAATTCCCAATTTACGAACCAGATCTCTTCAGTCGCGGTCGCCATGCTTTCGAGGTTGTAGACACCAGCATGTGACAAAAACGCCTTAAACTTAAATCGCGGATCATTATTGTGACCAAGAAGCCAGTCAACCATGTATCCACCATAACTTGCGCCTGCGGCCCCGATCCGATTTTTGTCGATATACGGGCTCTTTATGACCTCAGCGACGCCGTTCATGATGTCCACTGTTACCTTTCCGCCCCAATCGCCTGAGATCTCATCTACGAATTTCTGTCCGTAGCCGGTCGAACCGCGAGGATTTGGCATAAAAATAACGTAGCCTTGATTCGCCCAAACCTGAGGATTCCAACGAGTACTCCAGGAATCATTCCAAGCTCCTTGTGGCCCACCATGAATAAGAACGACCAGAGGATATTTTTTTGCAGGATCGAAATTAGCAGGCTTTACCAAAAACCCGTGAACTTTCGCGTTCAGTCCGCCACGCCAATCAAGGTCTTCCGCCTTTCGAAGACCGAACGGAGCTAGAGCGGCTTTGTTTATAGTAGTTAGCGGCGTTATGCCAGTTCCATTCGAATTGGAACGCATTATTTCATTGGGTGACGTTAGCGAGCTTCCTGCAAAAACGAGAGTACTTCCATCACGTGAAATATTAGGCGTTCCAGCATAGACGCCATCGACGACTTTTTTCACATGCGTGGCGATCCGCAACCTGAAATTCGGTTCGACCGGAACTGAAAAGATGGGCTCACGACCTCGTTCACCGGCCGTAAAGTAAATCATCTTACTATCCGCCGTAACGGCCATCTCACTAACCTGCTGATCAAATCCCGTGGTCAACTCTATGATTTCACCGTTTGCCGGGTTATAGCGCATTATGCGCCACCTATCGGCTTCGAATGCCGCTCGCGGCTGCGATCTGAATAGAAGATACTTGCCGTCTGGCGTATAGGTCGGCGAGGCGTCATATCCATTCATACCCGCGGTTATGTTCCGAGGACTCCCACCATTTAGCGGGGCGATATAGACATCACTGTTTGTCGAGATTGCCTCTACCTTATCCGGGTTTCGCAGGAAAACGATGCTCGATCCATCAGGGGAAAAAGTATAATCGACCCCGGAAGAAGCTCCATAGGGTGGTGAATCATAATCGCCCGGCGTCACATCTCGAGCATCTCCGCCATTTGAAGGCACGACAAAAACGTGAGTACGTTTTCGGTCTCGCCACTCATTCCAATGCTTGAAGAGCAAGCGTTCCGTAACATGTGCCTTGACCTTGCTATTCTCAACTCTTTCATCCTCAGCCTTATTACAAGCGTCAGTAGGGCATTCCGGATAGACTTCGGACGAAAAGGCAAGCATTCTCCCATCTCGCGACCACACTGGGCCGCTCGCTCCAGTAGATAACTTGGTTATCTGCTCCTTGTCGTCGCCGTCAGCATCCATCGTCCATATCTGGCCGCCGTGATTAAATGCGATCTTTTTTCCGTCGGGCGACCAACGCGGGCCACTGCTTGACCCCGCTGCATTTGTAATCTGTCGCGGCCGGGTTCCATCCACGTTCATCGTCCATATCTGATTAACAACACGATTTGCGGCCATATCAGGAGTTCCGACAGTGTAGGCCACAGTTCGCCCATCGGGAGACATCTGCGGATCGGCTACACGTTTAAGCGTGAGCATGTCCTTTGCAGTGAAGGGGGGCTGTGCGGAGACCGCAAATGCAAAAAGTACCACGAAACCAAAGAGTTGAATTATGCGTTTCATACAATTTTCCTGGATGTTTAGATGTAACAATTAAGACATATTATTGCACAGTATTTTGGCAAATCTTAAACATTCCAGTACGATAACGCTATGAAATATACCATCCTGATCGCAGCCGTCGTCCTAACGGCGATAACTGCATTTGCACAACAGCCTACGCCTGTTCCGACGCCGGCTTTATACTCGTCCAAGACCCTTTCAAACCTTGCCATCATACAGAAAGCGGCCCTCGAAAATGACTACGCGTATCGCCAGACGAGGTATTTGACCAACAATATCGGTCCACGGCTTTCAGGTTCGGCTCAGGCTCAGCGTGCGGTCGAGTATGTTGCAGATGAGATGAGAAAGGTCGGGCTTGAAGTTAGGCTTCAAAAGGTCATGGTGCCGGTTTGGGTCCGGGGAATCGAGACGGGAGAGGTAGTTGAGTTTCCGGGGATGGCAAAGGGCACAACCCAAAAGATTGTTTTGACCGCTCTCGGCGGTTCGATCGCAACTCCCGCAGAAGGCCTTGTCGGCGAAATCGTTGTTGTTAGCAGCTTCGAAGAATTAAACGCTCTTGGCCGTGAAAAAGTCGCTGGTAAGATTGTGCTGTTCAACCATAAATTCGATCGTGAAATGCAGGCTAGTGGATTTGGTGGAGCCGCTTATGGCCCAGCCGTTCAGTTCCGCTTCGGGGGGGCGATGGCTGCGGCCCCACTAGGTGCGATCGGAGTACTTGTACGCTCGGCGGGAGGTTCCCAGAATCGTCTTGCTCATACCGGTTCGATGGGATATGCGGACGGCGTGACCAAGATCCCGGGAGCAGCCGTGTCCTACGAGGATGCTGACCTGCTTGCACATTTAGCATCGGAGGGTAAAACCAAGGTTCGAATTACGATGACACCAAAAACATTGCCAGATGCCGTTAGTTACAACGTCATCGGAGACCTCAGGGGAAGTGAGAGATCGGACGAGGTGGTAGTAGTTGGCGGTCATCTTGATTCATGGGACCTTGGAACCGGTGCGTTAGACGATGCGACAGGCGTTGCTGTCTCAATGCAGGTTCCTTATCTGCTCAAGCAACTAAAGCTTACGCCCAAACGTACGATCCGCGTTGTGGCGTTTATGAACGAAGAAAATGGCGGAGCCGGTGGTCGCGGGTATTTTGACGAAGCTAAAGACTCTCTTGAAAAGCAGTTTGCAGCGATCGAGAGTGATCTGGGTGCTTCGCATCCGCTCGGGATCCTGTTCGCTGGAAAACCTGAAGTTACTTCATACCTAACGCCAATTAGCCGAATACTCGCTGGAAAAGGGGCATCTCAGATCCAGATCCAAGCAGGCGTTGGTGCTGATATTGCACCGCTTACCCAGGCCGGTGTACCGTCGTTCGCCCCGTATTTTAACCAGCAGACCTACTTTAATTATCATCACACTGCGGCAGATACCTTCGATAAGGTGAATCCGAGGGAGTTAGCTGAGCTTGGCTCATTCATGGCCGTCCTTGCTTATGGACTGGCAAACCTTGAGCAACCGTTGCCGAGATAGCCGAGCGGGTTACAATTAGCGTACTTTGATGCTTTGTCGGAAATTGGTAGGATTAGGCTTAAGAAATCTATTATGCTTAATCGACCACCACCGTATTTTCCTCAGAATCAGCTATCACCGCCCGATCCGCATCGATATAAGAAGTTTAAGTTTGTCGTTGCAGGCCTGATCTTGCTGACGCTTCTTATTCTTAGTGGTCTTGGTATCGGCATCTTTTATCTTATTCGCTGGGTAGTCTAGCAAAGATGGAAATCAAATAAAGAAAGGGCCGTCCAATCTCGGACGGCCCTTTCTTTATTAATTAATAAGTGATCAGTTGATGGAAGTTTTGAGACGAATGGTCGATTTTGCTCGTTCGCCCTGTATCGCCAATTGCTTAGCCTGTGGCAATAGGTCGATCGCTTTCAGCAACTGCGTATCGTACTCATTGAAAACCTGTGAAGACGTCTGCGTACCAAATGCTGCAGTGATAAGTTCTGTCCGGAGCATCCTTTCCACAAACTCTCTTTCGCGATCGATCTGAGCTCCAGGGATCTTATATTTGTCCGCCGCGTATTGTTTGAACGCAGCGTAAACGGCTTCGCTGACCGGGTAATCACTGGGGCGTATGTCGTAGTCAAACGTTATAGCCTTATCGATATTGTAGTTATCGAGCCCCTTAATTTTTCCTGCTACCAGATCAAGCGAATAACCAAAAACCGGCACTAGAATCTTTGTCTGGACTCGAGCTCGTTCATTTGTGATCGTCTGCGGCTTGATCGCAATGTCAGGGTTGATGCCGCCACCACTGTAGACCGTTCGTCCCGTGTCTGTTTTACTTTCAACCCCGCGAGGTTTGGGTGCATCAGGATTCTCATCCCTCAGACTTCCACCCTCGGTATAGTAGTTATATAGCTCACCGTTTGAGTAATCCTTTTGGATCAATCGCCCTGAGGGAGTTTCGTACTTAGCAATGGTAAGGAGAAGCATCGACCCATGTTCCAACTGAAACGGGTTCTGTACCAATCCCTTACCGAATGTATCTTCTCCAACCACCAGAGCACGATCATGATCCTGCAAAGCTCCAGCGAGTATCTCAGATGCAGATGCCGTATTGCGGTTCACCAACATCACGATCGGTGAGCGATCAGGTGTGCGGTTCATCGAACGATATGGCGGGTCGGTAGCACCTTCCATACGCCCCTTCTGAGAGAAAACTATCTGACCTTCGGACAAGAAAGAGCTCGCGACGCGATAAGCCTGGCTGACCAGTCCACCGCCATTATTGCGAAGGTCAATGACCAATTGCTGCATTCCTGCGGTCCTCAGTTGCCGCATCGCCTGGACGAATTCGTTGTATGTCGTCTGGTTAAATCCGCCGCTCATGTTTATGTATCCGATGCCCGGACGAATCATGTAAGCTTCGCTTATCGACGGTTGCGGCACCGCATCTCTAACTATATTTACGGTTTCGCGTGTTCCCGTGCTAAGGCGTTCAACGACGATCTTTGCTGCTGTTCCTTGCGGACCGCGAAGATGGTTCCGAACTTCACTAAACGGCTTTCCGACCATTGATACACCATTTACTTCCAGGATCTTGTCTCCATATCGAAGCCCGCCGCGATGAGCAGGAGCCCCGTCGAACGTAGCTTTAATGTAGGTCGCAAGAACATTCCCGTCAGCATCGCTTAGATCACCGATCGTCGCCCCTATACCGAAATATCGCGAACTCTGGTCGTTTCGGAACTGCTCAAATTCCTTCGCATCAAAGTAGTTGGAATGCGGGTCGAGTGAATGAAGCATCGAGTCGATCGATGATTTGAATACCTCGTTGTAATCTAAAGTCTTGGCTCCAACGTAGTTACCTTGGATAACCGAGAGAGCTTCGCGAATCTCATCCTGGATCTGAGCAGCCGAGACAGCCTTGCCGGAAGGCATTCTGGCCACGTCGGCTGATCTTTCAGGTTGATTTTTAGCGGTCGAGACGGAACTTTGCGCGAATCCAAAGTTTGAAAGAGAAAGGACTGTTGCGAGTGCAAAAAGACGTGTACTGCTATGCTTCACAGATTTTAGATCTCCCGGCTTAAACCTATTTATTAACAAACTTCCCACCGAAAAGAATAACATCCATTGGAGTAAATTGCGACGGATATAGTTGCCCGTTTTCGAATAATAAACACCTCAAACTTTTATGCCCTAAGGAATTAGGTTAAAATCTGAGTGTCTTACTTCACACGGCTTATTCATGCGTAGTATTACGCTGAGAACCGACTAACGGTTTCGCCGATCACCAAAGGACCAACAATACACGGTGCCCCAATTACTCGAAGTCACAAATTTACGTACGCAGTTTCCCACGCGGGCGGGCCTCGTCAAATCGGTCGACGGCGTGAGCTTTACAATCGATGAAGGTGAACTTTTGGGTCTTGTCGGTGAATCCGGCTGCGGAAAATCTATAACCGCACTTTCTATCATGCGTTTGATAGCAAAACCGGGAAAGATCACTAACGGTTCGATCAAATTCAAGGGGGAAGATCTAACGACCGCAAGCGATTATCGGCTCCGTGAGATACGAGGCAACGATATCGCAATGATCTTCCAGGATCCAATGACCTCGCTTAACCCCGTGTTTACGGTGGGCGAGCAGATCGCCGAGGCATTGCGGCTTCATCGTAAACTTGACAGAAAAGCTGCTTGGAATGCGGCTATTCAGGCAATGAAAGAGGTTTCGATACCTTCGCCCGAACGCCGTGTTAACGATTATCCGCATCAACTTTCCGGCGGAATGCGGCAGCGGGTAATGATTGCGATGGCACTTGCATGCGACCCGGAACTGCTGATCGCCGACGAGCCGACCACGGCTCTCGATGTAACCATACAGGCTCAAATACTTGAACTCCTGAATGAACTGCGTGTTTCTAGGAAACTTGCAATTCTACTAATCACACACGATCTCGGTGTAGTAGCTGAGGTCGCTGATCGAGTTTGTGTCATGTACACGGGCAAGATCGTCGAGGAATCGGGCGTCAACGAGTTGTTCGAAGATCCAAAACATCCATACACTCGCGGATTGCTTCGTTCGGTGCCGAAATTGACCGATGCCGGATCGGCGAAGGCCGTTAGATTACAAACGATCGAGGGGACCGTTCCTAGTCCGACGAATTTACCCTTCGGCTGCCATTTCGCCCCGCGTTGCGAGCATCGGATGGCCATCTGCGTAGAAGGCGAAATTCCGCTAACGCCTTTGCCGAACGGAGTTAAAGTTCGCTGTGTACTGCATGATGAGAAGCAGAGATTTAGCATTGCAAGGGAGCGAACTTTATCGGCCGAAGCTTAAAATTTAGATGAGCAATACTGCAACAAAACTTAAAACGTCGAAGATTTTAGGGGTCCGCAATCTCGTCAAGCATTTCCCCGTAGATAACAGCGACGATGTGGTGCAGGCGGTGGATAATATTTCGTTTGATATTATCGCTGGCGAGACGTTGGGGCTTGTGGGCGAATCGGGTTGTGGAAAATCCACGGTTGGGCGGTGTTTGCTGCGTTTGCATGAACCAACGAGCGGTGAAGTTCGATTTGAGGGTCGCAATATCGTTGGCCTGCCGAACAAGGATATGCAGGATTTGCGTCGCGAGATGCAGATCATATTTCAGGATCCATATGCGAGTCTTAATCCTCGATTGAGTATTCGATCGATCATTTCCGAGCCCCTGAAGATTCATAAGATCGGAACCAAGGCAGAGCAAAACGCCAAAGTTGAAGATCTGCTTGCAAAGGTCGGACTCGATCGTAAATACGCCGATCGCTACCCGCACGAATTCTCAGGTGGCCAGCGGCAGCGCATTGGTATTGCCAGAGCACTGGCTCTTAACCCAAAACTAATCATTTGCGACGAGCCTGTTTCGGCACTCGATGTTTCGGTTCAGGCTCAGGTCGTTAACCTCTTGCAGGAATTGCAGGACGAATTTGGACTGACGTACTTGTTTATTTCGCACGGCCTTGCGGTCGTTGAGCACATTTCCGACCGGGTTGCGGTTATGTATCTCGGAAAGATCGTAGAGATATGTAACGCCGCAGAGCTATACGAATCTCCGCAACATCCATACTCTAAAGCTCTTTTGTCAGCCATTCCTATCCCCGATCCTAAGCACAAACGCGAGCGAATCATTCTGAAAGGAGACGTTCCCACTCCGATCAATCCGCCATCGGGATGCCGTTTTCGTACGCGTTGTCCAATAGCGATAGAAGATTGTGCGAGCATAGATCCGGAACTTCGCGAGGTCACGCCAGGTCGTTTCGCTGCATGTATCCGCATCTAGCCGAAAGTTGAAACTATCAAGCTTACACCGGCGTAATTGTTCCTGTAATCTTGATCCAAACAAAAAAGAGGAAATTATGAATCGAATAGCTGGAATTGCATTTGCGGCCATCGGTCTGATCATCGCGGTATTAAGTATCGCAAAAGTAATACCCGGACTAACGCAAACTGGAGTCGTAATGATTCTTGCGGGTGGCCTTATCATCGGACTAAGTTTTATCGACAAACCTGATACCGAAGGCACGGAGCGAATGTCCACGCCCAGTACGCTCGGCAACATCTTTTTCGCCCCAAGCGAGGTTTTTGCGAACCTTCGCAGGCACCCGCGGTGGCTCGTAGCGGCTCTTCTGATGTCCGTATTGTCAGCAACTTATGGCAATCTGTTCCTTCAGCGTCTCGGCCCCGATCGCGTAGCGAATTTCGCGATAGACAAAACACTTGAGATGCCGATGCTTGCAAATAATGAAGAGGCAAAGAAAGGCGTCGAAGCGGGAAGAGCTCAGGCATTGGCTGATAACAAAAACCCTGTAATACGTGCTGGTCAGGCTGTATCGAGCTTTGCCGGTTCCTTATTCATATACGCGTTCCTTGCCTTGATCTTCATGCTTTTTGCGATGGCGATGGGTGGAAAGATCAATTTCTGGCAGGCATTTGCGGCTGCGATCTACGCAGCTTTGCCCGTATCGATAATAAGGTTTCTGCTCAATACGGTCGTCCTTTATTTAAAAGATCCGGTTGATATTCATCCGATACTTGGCCAACAGTCGTTGATACAGGACAACCTCAGCTTTTTGGTGGTTCCATCCGAGAATCCGGTGATCTACACATTACTGGCTTCCTTCAGCGTTCTTGGATTCTATTGGTTGTTTCTTAATATTATCGGATTAAAGAACGCTGGAGAAAAAGTAAGCAGTACCGTCGCCTGGAGTGCAACCCTAGCCATCTTTCTCGTAGCTGTTTTCTTCGGGGTAGCAATGGCCTCTCTGTTCCCGGGCTTCATCAGCTAATTCCGTATACGTAACAAAAGATCCGGCCGTTGCCTTTCGCAACTGCTGGATCTTTTTATTAAATCGTCTACGTACTACTCGTATCTGAGCGATTCGATAGGATCGAGGCGTGCTGCTTTCCAGGCCGGCCAGATGCCGAAAACTAAGCCGATGCCCACGCTGGCAAAGAAACCACCGACAGGAGCCCACCAAGGCACATAGGATGGAAAAACGAGGCTTACCAGCAGTGTTAGAACCCACCCAAGTCCTAATCCAACGAGTCCACCAAAGCCGGTCAAGGTTCCTGCCTCGATCAGAAACTGCAGCAAGATATCGCTTTTCTTCGCTCCAACTGCTTTCCGAATTCCGATCTCTCGCGTACGCTCCGTTACAGAAACGAGCATAATATTCATTACGCCGATACCGCCGATCATCAACCCGATGGACGAAATAACGATCATTGCTAAAGCGACACCAGCCGTGATCGATTTGAACTGATCGATAATGCTATCTGCGGTAGCCGTCGAGAAATTGTTCTTCTTGCCAAACCCTACATCTCGCCGCACCCTGAGCAGATCTTCGATCTGATCACGAGCTTCATTCAAACGACCCGGTTTGGCGATCGCGAGAACGAAAATATCGTCTGCGTTTGGTTTGATCCTTAATGCGGCGTGAAATGGCAGAAAAATGGTATTACTCTCGTCATTATTTCCACCGCCACCGCCTAAAAGCTGCTCTTTCTTTTGCAGCTGACCAATTATGAGAAACTCACGGCCGTTGATCTCGAGGGTTTCACCAATCGCGGACTTATACGGAAAAAATGTGTCCTTAACCGTGTCACCGATCAGGCAGACATCCCGTTTTGCATCTGACTCCGACTGCGTGAACCATCTGCCTTCCATTAAAACTTCGGTCTCTGACTTTTCGATCTCAGGCAGCGTACCGCTAAGCTGGATATTCTGAGTCTGTTTACCACCTGCTGACACAACGGTCCGATTTCCAAAAAAACCGCTCGAGACATTTAGAAAGGGAACTGATGTTTCGACTTCAGAGAGTTCTCGAAGGGCGAGAGCGTCTTCGAGAGTCAGATCTGGACGCATCCGCTCTTCTCGTGACGGCCGTCCAAAACGAATTCCGATCTCCTGCTTATAGATAAAGATTGAGCGGGTTCCGAATGCCTTGACCTGATTCTCGACTGCCAGGCCGATGCCGCTGATGATTGATGAAATCAGCATGACCGTGATCACGCCGACAACAACCCCGATGATGGTCAAAAACGAACGCAGCTTGTTAGACCGCAGCGTGTCGAGGGCCATTCTTAGGTTTTCGTAGAATTGTCCTGTTACGACATTCATATTTTTGGCTTTCTAGTCTGCACGCAGAGCTTCGATCGGATCGAGCCGTGCCGCTTTCCATGCCGGGAATAGACCGGCCATTATGCCGACAATCGCCGAAACGCCGATTGCAATTACCGCGGACCACCACGGTATTCGTGTCGGGAACACAAAATAAGTGATAACCTGACCGATCAGCAAGGCTAATACGAGACCGATCAAGCCGCCGATCGCGGAAAGCATACCTGATTCGAGCAAAAACTGCTGCAGAATATCCTGCTGGCGAGCTCCCAAGGATTTCCTAATGCCGATCTCCTTGGTTCGCTCAGTAACGGCAACCAGCATGATGTTCATAATAACGATCGCCCCGACGATAAGGGCGATAGCCGGAACAATCAAGATAACCGTAGAAATTGTGCCAAAAAGACTATCTCTCAGTCCGCTGATCGCATCAGGCGTTACAATGCCAAAGTTGTCTTTTTCGCCGCTCGGCACTTTTCGCTTGATCCGCATCAGGGTGCGAACCTCATCAACGGCATCAGCCGTCTTGACTCCGTCTTTAGGCCGCGCGATGAAGAATGGTGCACGATTGCGTCGAAGTCCGCCAAAATTCTCCCCAAATGTCTTTAGCGGCAGTTGAATAAAATTATCTTGAGGAAAGCCGAATACGGTTCCCTTTGCGGTCTGAATACCGATCACTCGATATGGTATCCCGCGAATTGATATCTCGCCACCCATTGCTCCGCCCTGCGGAAACAGATTGGTGGCTATATCACGCCCGATGTAGGCAACCCTCATCGCGTTGTCGTTCTCAATATCGGTAAAATACCGCCCCTCAGCGATATCCAAATTTTCGATGTCGCGAATTACGGGTTCAGCACCAGTTATGCCAACATCTTCCAGGTTCTGCGAGCCACGTCGTACCGAGCTACTCGTATTACCAGCCTTCGCTCCGATCAATTCGATCAACTGCGCCCTAGATCTTATAAACTCAAGCTCGTCAAAATTTAATTCTGTATTTCGCCTCTGAGCAGCGTTGATCGTGTCAGTGTCCTTAAAATCGTCGAAGTTGAAACGCTGTATATTGAAGGTATTTGAGCCTATCCCCGCAATCTTTTCATCAACATAGCCATTAAAACCCTGTAGCAATGACAGCACCACCATGAATGCGGTCATCCCGATGATCATGCCAAGCAATGTGAGAAATGAACGCAGTTTGTGCGCCCAAATCGCAGAAAATGCCAGTTTTACGGTCTCGATAAATTCCATTTATTCCTGACGGCTAACAAACCATTAATACGTCGCTGATAAGAAAAGAGTTTATCAAATAAATTGAGCTATTTCGCCTTTTCTGTTGCCAACTTCCACAGACTAGCTAAATGGCTGAACAGTATTATCGGTACGACGATGGTTGGAAGGAAGGAATATGGAAAGAAAAGTACAGCTCGATTTGGCTGTTCAAAGGCGAGGCTTTGCAGTGGTGAGGGGGTTGAGAGAAAGGCAATTATTACAATTAAAGCGAGGAAAAATAGTCCGATCACGTTGAAAGCAATCAATATCGGTCGGTTGGCAGATCCACCGCGAAAGGCTACAAATAACAACACTATCGCCAAGATTCCGGTCAGGATATCAAAGTTCCAGCCTGAAAATGTCATTATTTCAGGAATCTGTTGATTCAAAAATAGCCAGTACAGCACGAGTTCAACAGGTATTCTAACCGAATGAATTGTTGTTAATAATTTTAACGGCAATCGACCGATAAAACTTGAGCGAAAGAACAGGAAATAAACTGCGATAAGGGCAAGAGCGGGAACGACCCCAAAAATAAAGATCCGCGGTGGCGTTGAATCTACGTCATTGTAGAACCCACCCATGGAAAGGATCGACTGAAAGATGATCCAAAGGGGAAGTAGAAAGAGTAAAAGTTTGGCGGCCCAGCTTTGGATGCCTGCCGCCTTTGTGGCATGTAATAAAAACCCGACAGTAACAAAGGTCGTTAAGATAAATACGATCGAAACGTAGCCGGGAACTGATTCCATTACTTGATCCGTTCGTCTTTTTCGATCAGTCCGTCACGAATCGTGATAACACGATGAGCACGCTCGGCGACCTCTGGCTCGTGCGTCACAAGGATGATCGTGTTGCCGTCAGCGTGAAGCTTTTCAAAAAGCAGCATGATCTCGACGCTAGTTTTTGAGTCCAGAGCTCCGGTCGGTTCGTCAGCCAGCAAGATCGAGGGATCGTTTACTAACGCACGAGCGATCGCGACGCGTTGACGCTGTCCGCCCGAAAGTTCGTTTGGCCGGTGCGTTACGCGGTCGCCAAGCTCGACTGAGGTAAGCGAAGCCATTGCCATTTCGTGTCGCTCTGCTGCCTTGATACCAGCATAAATGAGCGGTAACTCTACATTATGGAGAGCTGTAGCACGGGCCAAAAGATTAAATGTTTGAAAAACAAAACCGATCTCTTTATTGCGAATACGTGCCAGTTCGTCATCAGACATGTCCGAGACGAGATTTCCGTTGATCCAGTAATCGCCCTTGGTCGGTGAGTCGAGACAGCCGATCAGATTCATGAGAGTCGATTTACCTGAACCCGACGGACCGATAATAGCCAGATATTCGTTTCGTTTCACCTCAAAAGAAACATCACGCAAAGCATGAAGTTCTTCAGTTCCCATCTGGTATGTTTTCCAGATGTTCTTCATGCTTATCAAAGCTTCGCCGGGTTTTCCCGCTACCGCCGCTTTGCCATTGCCATTTTCTTCGTCCATAAATCTATACATTGATCGGAGCGCAGTAAACCTGCGTACATGAACACAATTAGAGTTTCATTAAGTACGCGGGCGTGATGCCCGCGTTTTTAACTATGACTTGGCGACCGCTTCGCCCTCTTTCTTGGTCTGCTTTTTGACTGGAGTGT
This sequence comes from Pyrinomonadaceae bacterium, assembly GCA_041737885.1. Lineage (GTDB taxonomy): Bacteria > Acidobacteriota > Blastocatellia > Pyrinomonadales > Pyrinomonadaceae > OLB17. Next base: position 29,352 of record JBGSQW010000040.1, read on the forward strand.
CGTCCTTGAGAGTATTCAGGATTCGACTCGGCCCCGTTATGACTTCGTCGCCTTCCTTCAGTCCAGTAAGTATCTGGCGGTCAGATTCGCCAATAATACCTGTTGTAACCTCAACAAACTTCGCTTTATTTCCGTCTAAAACATAAACTCCGGTGATCATCTTCGGTTTTTCACCCGGCACCGGTGGCTGAGGGGAATCGCCCTGTACTGGCGACGTCTTTGCATCAGCTTTCTTCTCGATTACTGCCTGAAGAGGGATCGCGATGACATCGTTGACAACATTTGTCGTTATTTCCGCCGTCGCACTCATACCAGGGCGAAGGCCATCCTGGACCTCTTTTGGAAGATCTCGCATCTGAATGACGACTCGAAATTCCTTAGCTTCCTGGACATTGATGTTTGTCGATAGACCGCCGCTCGTCTGCGATTTGCCAACAGCAAGAGGCGTTTTCTGAATAACCTCACCTACGATCTCTTTATCACCAAAAGCATCGACCTTGATCTTAGCCTTCTGCCCAACCTCGACTCTGTCGATCGACGTTTCATCAACCTTTACTTCGACGTTAACCTGTGACATATCAGCGATCGTCAGCAAAGCCGTTGTCGAAAGGCCCGCAACCGCGAATGTTCCAACTTTCGAAGGGATCTCAGCGATCACACCATTGATCGGAGCAACCTGCATAGTCTTGTCACGCTGATTCCGCTGACCGCGAAGCTGAGCGGACGACTGATTGGCACGCGACTGGCTCGATGCAACGCTTAAATTAGCAGTATCAACGCCGCGTTTTGCATCCCGAACAAGAACGGCCTGCTGCGCGAGACGAGTCTGAGCATCCTTGACGCTCAGCTGACGCGAACTAAGGTTCGATTTGGCATTGTTCAGCGACGCACGAGCGTTCTCGACCCGATCTTTTGCTGCGTCGTATTCCGAACGAGCGATCACGCCGCTTTCGAGTAACTGCTGATTTCGCGTCAATTCACGCGAAGCCGCATTTACCTCGACCTGGGCACGGTCTACATCCGCCTGAGCAGCTACGATCGCCTGTCTCGCCGAATCAATCGCAACCTGCGCCACGTTATACTGTTGCTGTGCCGCAGAATAATTGTTCTGAGCCGCAGTTACCTGGCTTTGCGAAACACGAACCTCATCTTGAGCTCCTTGAAACGCTGCGAGCTGAGCATCCGTATTCGATTGAAGCTGATCCGGATCGAGACGAACAAGCGGCTGTCCCTTGGTAACCTGATCGCCTTCTTTTACGTATATCTCTTCAATACGGCCCTGGACTTCGCTAGTCAGGTTCATGAACTGAATAGGCCTAACTTCACCCGAAGAGGTGACCGTAGAACGAAGTTCCTTTCGCGTCTCAACTTTTACAACCGTAACTTCCGGTGTGTCCTTGCGTGTGGCTAAAATACTGCCAGCGATGATAACGCCCAGCAGAACAACGGCTACTACGCCAACAATGATCTTGGTTTTACGGCTCAATGCCATGCTTTGATATCCCTCTCAAGAAATGAAGTCTTACAAACTATTGATTATAACTAAAGGTGTTGATTCTGTCGTATCAAGCGGGTATTACGACGAGGTTTTTGTCATTGTTTCAAAAAAGTGAGTTCGCAAAGATATCTGTAAATTAGTGTGTGAACCGAGGTTAAACGTTTGACGTAAAATTCAGGTAGAATTAGGATTTACGTACAAGTTGCGACGATGTAATATATAGGATTGTTTTATGGCTCGATTTCTATGAGCAACCGAGCAGAGAAAACCATGATGAGATGCCCAGCATGCCAAACGGCAAATCTAGATTCGTCACGTTTTTGCGATGAATGCGGAAGCAGGCTGATGGCCGCGATACCGCCGCCGCAGATAGAACAAACTCCACCGCCGCCGGCATATGTTCCGCCGCCATCAGCAAGCTCTTTTTCACGACCGGTCAGCGTTACGTCGGTCGGTATTCCGCCCGAGGCCTTTGAACCTGAGTCCCCGGCTCCACTGTCAGCGATTAAAAATATAAACTCGGGCGTCGCCCATGCGTCGTTGGTCATCGAGAGAGGTGACGTACCAGGTACCGAGTTCAGATTGACGAACGATGAATCGACAATAGGCCGATGGGACGCGGATAATGGGATATTTCCCGATGTTGATCTCGACGCTCACGATTCCGACGCCAAAGTGTCGCGACGCCATGCACGCATCGTTCGCAATAGCGGTTCCTATTTTATCGAGGATCTAGGGTCGACCAATGGCACATATGTTAACCGCGGACGCCGATTGCTGCCAGGAAATGCACAGCTGCTGAATGACGGTGATGAAGTTATCGTCGGAAAGACATTTTTACGTTTTCAGATCACGCACTAGTTAATTACCGACGAGACTAAGATGCCCCTCTGTCATAAATGCGAGTTTGATCTCGCTGAAAATACTGGATTTTGTCCGATGTGCGGAGTCGCACAGGAATCTGCTGCGCCAATTATAGTATCCGAAGATCAGGCTGCGCATGAAGATCCAGATATGGTAATGGCTAAAATGTTCGACGAAGCTCCTGAGCCTTTCGAAATCGAAGCCGAACCAACATCTATTGAAAGCCAACAAAACGATTCAGTTGATGTAGACACCTCCGAAACTAGCGACGATTCCACCATCGATCAATTTGACCAGCCTGGGGTTGAATCCGACGGAAGCGAGATTGTTTCTATTGAAACCAGCGAAGATCAGGCTCGCGAGCAGGACAACCGATTAGAAGGGGTCTCTGTTGAAACTCAAGGCGAGGCTGAGATCGTTGAGGAAGTTCCTGAGCAGCGGGTCAGCACCAACGATATAGCAGATCCATCGCAAGCCCCGACTGACGATATTAATATTCCAACCGATCCCGGCCAGACGGCGCATCCACTTGGCAGTATCAGCACTGACGGCAAACGATCGGGATTAAAGGCTCTCAGCGAGGGAACCATTCTGAACGCTCGCTATCAGATCGTTCGCAAGATCGGTGGCGGCGGTATGGGAGCCGTGTATCTCGCATGCGATCAAAACCTTGGCGGTATCGAAAGGGCTGTTAAGGAAATGGTCCAATCCAGCATCGAGGAAGAGCAGCAGAATAAAGCGGTCGAAGATTTTAAACGTGAATCAACGATTCTTTCTACGCTCGACCACCCATCGATACCGACCATCTACGACTATTTCTTTGACCATATCGAGGGCCGCTTCTATCTGGTGATGAAGTACATCTCGGGAGGAGACCTCGCAGCGAGGCTTCGCTCAACGCCCGGTGGGAGGATCGATGAAAGAACCGTTACAGAATGGGCGATACAGGTTGCCGACGTGCTTTCTTATCTGCATAATTTGCCGACAACGATCGTTTATCGTGACCTGAAACCGTCGAATATCATGCTCGACGGCAGTACCGGAAAGATAATGTTGATCGATTTTGGCATCGCAAGATCGATAAACCAGGAAGAAAAAGGCGTTACTGCTGTCGGAACAATGGGTTACGCACCGCCGGAACTTTTTTCAGGCCAAGTGGAGCCGCGATCGGATATCTACAGTCTTGGTTCGACAATGTTCCATTTGTTGACCGGGGCTGATCCGCAGAATAACCCGCTGCTGATCTTCGATTTTCAGAAACATCCACGCCCGCGTCATATTAACCCTCAACTGTCCGACCAGATCGAACGCATCTTGATGCGGTCTGTGGAATACGATGCCGATCACCGATTCGCTTCAGCCGACGCAATGCGCCGGACGCTTATCGAACACCTCGAGAATCTTAAGCAAGGGCAGGTTACTTATGGTGTTTCCGAAGCTCCGGCCGCTGTAAGCCTAGCAAACCAAAATGTTTTCTGTGGCTTTTGTGGTCAGCGGATCGTTGCGACAGATCTCTTTTGCGCATTCTGTGGAGCAAAACAGCCGATAGCCCAGCAGGGTGTTCACGCGGATATTTATCCACGCACTGGCGTGACCGCCAAGCTCGTTATCGACGGCACGAGCGAACTCGAAACCCCGGTATTCTCGCTCGAAAAGAATGAAAACCTGCTTGGTCGCAGAGACCCGCAGTCTAATATTTTTCCTGAAGTTGACCTTTCAAAATTTGATCCGCAGACAAAGATCTCGCGGCGACACGCTCGGATCTGGCGGGACGGAGGCGGGTTTATGGTCGAGGATCTCGGTTCTTCGAATGGAACGATATTGATGGCCGGAATGAGTGATTCCGTACGGCTGCTTCCGCGACAGCCGCATCCGCTCACAAGCGGTGACCGTTTGCGGCTTGGTGACACAACCTTACACTTTTTGATGAGTTAGAAACGGATCACTTTTATTTATGGCATCAGCCGCAAAAGCCACACTTTCTACACAAAAGCCCTCGGATGCTGAAAGAATAGTAGATTTTTCGCCTGAGGATCTCCGAGCACCGTTCGCTTTGCGATGTGCCGCATTGAGCATAGACTATATTCTGCTACTGGTTTTTCCGGCTGGATGGCTCGCTCTCGGTAGGATATTTGGTGAATCCGGTACCGTTTCGATCGGACCGTTGGTCTGGGTGATTGGCATTATTTTCTTTGCGGCCAATTTTCTTCTTCTTCCTTCATTACGTGGACAATCTTTAGGCAAGATGCTGACGGGCCTTACGATCGTGAACATTGACGGCACAAACCTGTCTTTTGGAAGACTGCTTGTCAGAAACACTGTCGGTTATTTAGTCACCGCCGGCACAGCCGGACTCGGCTTTATCATTTCGGCCCTGAATAGCAGCGGGCGCACGCTTCACGACATACTTGCCGGAACGATAGTAATACGGGGACGTAAAACACAACTATAGTTACAAACGAATATGGCTCACTTGATCGTAAAACACGCTAACGGAAGTTCCGATAAATTCCCGATCGTCCGATTAAGAACGACCATCGGACGGTCGGCCCGAGCAGATCTCTGCATTCCTGATGCATTCGCTTCGCGACTTCACGCTGAGGTTCGGCAGGAAGGCGACTCTTTTTGGCTTGTCGATCTCGGCTCCGCAAATGGAACCCGCCTTAACGGAGCTCCTGTCACCACAACTTTGCCGCTGATATCCGGCGGTGAAATTCAAATCGGCGAAACGCGTATAGCGTTCGAAAGTGATCAACGTCCCCCGGTGAGCTTCAGCTCGACTCTGATAGCTGACAGCACGCAGGCCCTTGACCCTTCGAGCACTATCTCGTTCATGGGTCGGCGAAATCCGACCACCGAGATCCTCGATTCTGCTATCTCAAGCCGCAACGATCTCCTCGGCTTGATCAGCAAGGTTGGTGTCGCTCTGCTTTCATCGAGCGGCCTCGACGACACCCTGGATCAGGTTGCGACTCTCGTTTTCGAGGCAGTGCCAGCCGAGCGAGTTGTCATCATGCTTCGGGATGAGAAAAATGCCGACGAAATGATCATCAAGGTCGCACGCCATCGCGGCAGCGATACCAAGATCGGCGAGGTAAGGGTCAGCCGTGCGATCATGAGCGAGGTTGTTGAGAATGGGAAATCGGTTCTCACATCCGACGCTCAGCAAGATCCCCGTTTTGCAAGCCAAACTATTATTCTACAAGGCATACGATCAGTTCTGGCTGTGCCGATGTGCGTTGACGAACGGCATGTTTTCGGCATAATATACGCGGACAGTCCTACGAGCCAATCGACATTTTCGAGCGATCATTTGAACGTTCTGACCACTCTTGCCTCGGTAGCATCGATCCGTGTCGAGAACGCAAGCCTGATCGACGAACGTATCAATCGCGAGCGTATGGAGCGGGAACTAGAGCTTGCAACCGAAATCCAGCAGCGTTTCCAACCAGATGGGCCGCCAACTATCGCCGGTTACGATTTTCAGGGAATTTCTTTCTCGTGTTACGAGATCGGAGGCGATTATTACGATTTTATTCCGCGACACGACGGCACGTTGCTTGTTGCCCTGGGCGACGTTTCTGGCAAGGGAACATCAGCTTCTCTCCTGATGTCTAGCCTCCATGCGGCGATTCATGCTCAGGTTGCGGCCAAAACACCGCTCAGCGAGTTGGTAACAGCCGTTAACGTTTATCTCGCAAACAATACGCCATCGAACCGCTTTATCACGCTATTTGTTGCGGAACTCGACCCGGCGACCGGCAGGCTGACATTCATCAATGCCGGGCATAATTCGCCACTCATCGGGCGTGCCGATGGTTCGATAGAACTTGTTGAATCGGGCGGCCTTCCGCTCGGGCTGATGGATTTTGCCGAATACGAGGTCGGTCATGCTCAGCTGAATTCGGGTGATGTTCTCTTCATTTACAGCGATGGCGTTTCAGAAGCGAACAACCTTGCAGAGGACGAATTTGGTATGGAGCGACTCGAACAGGTTATCCGCACGAACGTGGGCCGGTCGGCATCCGGTATCCGAGATAAGGTCGAGGCGGCTCTTTCAGAATTTACAGGAACTGCGGCTCCGAATGACGACATTACCCTGGTGATCGTCAAAAAGCTCTAAGTCAAGGCCCCAGTTTGCAAGCCATGAAAGTTTGCCCTACGTGCGACCGGACCTACTATGACGACGAACTGAATTTCTGTCTCATGTGCGGGGTTCCGCTGAGCGATGGTGCTGCTCAGCCCACGGTAATGATACCCGGCAGCGGCGAAGCTACCGTTGTTCTCGATCCGCGAGCAACCGTAGCTGATAATGACGATAAACCCCGTGGGCTGCTTTTCTACCTTGGTGTGACTGTCGCTTCGATAGTGGGGGTGATGGGTATAGTGCTGGGAGCTTTTACCATCTACTTCATGGTTACCGATGATGATCCGGGCCCAAACGATCGAACCGCCAATAACCGCCCTGCCGTTACTGTTAAAACGCCGGAAAGGCCGACACCAAAACAAAGCCCCTCTCCATCCGTACCTACTCCTTCGCCAACGCCGACACCGATTGACGAAAATGAAGTGGTCACGCTCAACTGGTCTCAGACCGCGCTTGAATTTAAGGCGAGCGTAGATGTTAGCCGGAGTTTTGAATGTCCATCAGACGGAACCGAGTCCACAATTTTTGGCAGCGTGATCTATGCTGCGAATTCCTCTATCTGCACAGCCGCCGTTCATGCAGGCAAGATCGACATGGATAAAGGCGGCGAGGTCACTATCCGATTTCGCCCCGGCCAAAAACACTATGAGTCGCTCAAACGCAATGACATAACCAGTCTAATGTTTGGCACAGAGGAACTCAGTTTCGTGTTCGAGTAAATAGAGTTTTAACAACTCCTGACAGCGCGTTAAAACTTGTTGACCCACAGCTTCGGGATGGCGTAAAATTGATCTTGGCGTTCTTCTCGCCTTCCCGCCATGCCCTTAAAATCTAAGAAAGTTAGTCTAATATTCTTCGTGATCGCAACGCTCTTGCTCGTCGGTCTGGCTCCACTTGTTCTGACTGGCTGGCTGTTGTCCGACAAGAGCGGACGCGAACTGCGCTCGGCTGAAAATCGCTATCAGATCCAGTTGGTGCAGGAGAAAGCACGACAGATCGAGATATTCGGCCAAAAATTCAGCTCTGTTGTAGGCAGTCTGGCAACGGGGCTCGAATTGACCAACGACCCAAAGGTCATCTCGTCTGCGCAAACCGAACGAAAACTGGGCGCATTGCTCCGAGAGAACCCCGAACTCCTGGCACTGTATGTAAAACCGGCAAACGAGGATTCGCTTAAAGTCTTTCGGGCTGAACTAGATGATGCCGAGGTCGAAACAATAGCCGATCAGGCGGTAAAAACGATCGGCAAGGGTAAGGTCAAAGTCGGGGAACCTCGGTCGGTCACCTCAGGACAGTTCGTGATGTCCTTTACCTCAGAAGTGGCAATCGATGGAATCAGCGCCGCCTCGATCGTCGCGATCGCTTCGCTGCGTACCGTTTCACAAGGTATCGTCTGCGTCGGTGAAGCTAAAGAAGCGGATCTCTGGAAAGCCGGCTTGCCGATGGTATTTGTAGTGGACCAGGCGGGCGAAACGCTTTTCCATCCCGATAGTGCGTTGACTGCCGCCAGAAAACCCATGGGCGATCTTAAGATCGTTCAGGAGTGGCTCGAATCCGGCTTGCAGATCCAATCGGCGCTCGTTCCTTTCTCAGCCACCTACGACGGCAAGACCAGCGAAATGCTCGGGGCATACTCGACCGCCCACCTTGCCGAAGGCTACGACGTCGGCGTTATCGCCATGCAGGACGAAGGCCGGGCGCTTGCTTCGGTCGGCGAGATGCGTACGCAGACATGGCTTATAAGCATGGCTTTTGCGGTGCTCGCCCTCATCGTCGGATTGATCTTTGCTCGATATCTAACCTCGCCGCTGTTGCGTTTGGTTGCCGCCGCGAAGCGAATTGCCGCCGGTGATTTCTCGTCCCGCGTCGAAACGAACAATATGACCGAGATCGGTACGTTGGGCGAGACATTCAACGTCATGACCGACAAGGTGGAAGAACAGATAGCCGGTCTCGCCAAAGCGGCTGAGGAAAACCGCGAGTTGTTCGTGGGCACGGTCAAAGCCCTCGCGGCGGCGATCGACGGCAAGGATAAATACACACGCGGCCATTCCGAACGCGTCTCGCGTATCTCGGTCGCGATCGGTAAACGCATGCAAATGCCGGCTGATGAGCTCGAAAAACTGCGTATCAGCGCACTGCTTCATGATGTAGGCAAGATAGCGGTCGATGATGCGATCCTCAAGAAGCCCTCGGCACTGACCGACGAAGAATTCGAGATCATGAAAACGCATCCGATGAAGGGCTACAAGATCATGTCGCAGATACCTGCGATGAAAGACTTCCTGCCCGGCATGGTGATGCACCACGAGATGGTCAACGGCAAAGGCTACCCGCACGGCCTTACCGGCGATCAGATACCGCTGCAGGCAAAGATCGTCTCGGTTGCGGATACATTTGACGCAATGACGATCGACCGTCCGTATTCAAAAGGAATGGAACTGCAGCCGGCTCTCGAACGCCTGCGAAGTTTTGTCGGAACGCGTTACGCATCAGAGGTTGTCGAAGCTTTAGTTGACGCCTGCAATGCCGGCGAGGTCGCTAACGGAATCGTTCGCCAAATGGCGGCGATCCGTGCAGCTGCCTCGGAAGAAGAATCAAAATCACCAGTGAAGCTGGTCGCCTAAAGCTGATATGAATCAGGAACCAATGCAGGAAGTTTGGCATGTCGAAGCCAACGGAGAGATATTTGAGACCAACTTTGCGGAAATGACCGAATGGATCGCCCAAGGGTCTCTGCTCCGCCAGGATAAGGTAAGAAAGGGAAACCTGCGTTGGATCGAAGCGGGCAAAGTGCCGTCGCTGATCTCCGTCTTCAACGCAAAAGAGAACGGACAACCGATGCCGCCGCCGGTCGTGACCACTACAAAGCTCGGCCCGACGACCATTCCTGGTTCGACGACGAATCCACACAATGCCGGTTCCGCCCAGGTCTCGGCTTCCGTCGCTGCCGCAGCTCCGCCGACGGGCGAGCCGATGTGCAGCATGCACAGCGACCTGCCAGCCGTCTTCGTCTGCGAGACCTGCTCCAATCAGTTCTGCCGAACCTGTCCAAATTCGTACGGCGGCAGCGTCAAGATCTGTCCGTTTTGCGGCGCGATGTGCTCGCCGCTCGCCAAACCCGAAGCGAAAATCAGCGAGATCTACTACGCTCCGACAGGGAAGTTCGGCATCGGCGACCTGGTCGAATCGCTCGCCTATCCATTTAAGTTCAAGACCAGCCTGATCATGGGAGCCGTTATGTTCATGTTCCTGTCGGTCGGGCAATCGGTCGTGTCCTTCGGCGGGATCTTCATGGTGTGGGGAGCGATCGCCTGCTTTATGCTCGCGAACACGCTGACGTTCGGCATTCTGGCGAATACGGTCGAGAATTTCTCGCAAGGGAAGATCGGCGAGAACTTCATGCCGTCATTCGACGAATTCTCGCTCTGGGAAGACGTCGTTCACCCGTTCTTTCTGATGATCGGTGTGTATATTTCGTCGTTCGGGCCGTTGGCGGTGGTCTTGATAGCGGGATTCTTCCTGATCGTCAGCCCGATTCAAAAAGAATTGAGCGGTGCGGAGGCAGATGCCGCGAGGATGGTCAGCCCCGGATTGCCCTATGCCGCGAATGCCGCCAAACAGAGCGAACGCGTCCGTGAAATAGTCAACAAAGACGCCGAACAGCAGCGGCAAAGGGTCGAAGCAATCGAATCCGGCGTTGTTCCTTCCGAAGAACTGATGACCCGCGAAACCGTCAGCGGTTCCACGGAGATGAGCGACAAGGAGTTCGAAGACCTACAGGCTCTGATCGACGAGTCGCGCAAAGCCCAGATCGAATCGGTCGTCGGGAAATCGGAGGAAACCGTCGTCGCCGAGCGTGCCGAGCTGATCAAACGGGTCATGGGCAAAGGCATGGTTCTGCTGCTCATCGCCGGGATCTGTATTCTGTGGGCTCTGTTCTATTATCCGGCGGCGTGTGCGGTAGCGGGCTACACGCGTTCGTTCGGAGCCACGCTAAATCCCACCGTCGGCCTCGACACGATCCGCCGCCTCGGCCTCGACTACGTCAAGATACTGCTCATGGGCTTCGTCCTCGTCGTCATGACCGCCATGATCGGCGGCCTGCTCGCCACGGTCCTGTCACCATTCAATATGCCCCGCGTCGGCAACATCCCCGCCGCCGCCATCGGAGCCCTCTTCACCTTCTACATCTCCGTAGTCTTCGCCTGCATCCTAGGCTTCGCCCTCCACAAAAACGCCGAACGCCTGAAACTCTACAGATAGGGAAGAGCTTAGAACAAGAGGGCTATATCTGCGTAACCCATTGCATATAAACATTTTACTGTAATATGTCGGTCATTGTCTGAAAATGACTGCCTGAAAATTCGTCTCACTTGTGAGGACAAAAAAAGACGGCCTATCTTGCTGATCCCAAACGACTTGCGGCGATAAATCGTCTCACTTAGTAAAACACTCTCCACGTTAAGTGAGACGATTTTTTCCACAGGCAGCATCTTAGTCCCGCGTAGCGGGTCAGAGCATAAAACCACGCGGCGTGAGCCCGTGGGAAGGTCTTAATTTGAATTATGAGCCTGCGTAGCGGGTGATAGCTTTGGGGAAAAACAATGTGATATTTGTTTGCGATCCGTGCATATCTTTCGCCCGCTACGCGGGCTTTGTTCTTATTGTCGCGTTCCACGGGCTCACGCCCGTGGCTTTATGCTGGTCACCCGCTCCGCGGGCTTTAGCACAACTTTGCGAGAGAGCAAACAAGCTGATTCGTAGGATTTGGGGCCCGCGTAGCGGGTCTCAGCATAAAGCCACGCGGCGTGAGCCCGTGGAGAGGTTGCGATAATGATAAGAGCCCGCGTAGCGGGTGATAGCGGTTACGTCCACAAATATCGTCGATCAACTTCGATCTCGTGAAGCTCTAGCAATTCAACGAATTCATCTTCAAATGACTGTTTGGCGTGGTGTATTTTTTGGTTCGCAATATATCTTTTTATTCGTTCGATCTCCGTTGGACCAACGGAGAAGGCAGCATAGCCGTTCTGCCATGAAAAGTCTTTGGCATCGGGAAAAACACCGTGCATCCAGCCGGAGGCATTGGATTTCAGGTCACGTAACACATCTGAGACGGCTTTATCGGGGCGGAGTTTCGCCAAAATATGAACATGATCTTCGACACCGTTGATCATTAGCAAGATACCGCCGAGTCCGCGAAGGATGCCGCCGATGTATTCGTACAATCGCTCTTCGTTCTCATCCTTGATCAACGGTCGTCGATCCTTGGTCGAAAAAACTATGTGATATATCAGATTTGTGTACGATCTTGGCATATCTGCTGTCACCCGCTACGCTGGCTTGGATTTTGGTTGATTCCGTTCCACGGGCTCACGCCCGTGGCTTTATGCTGATCACCCGCTACGCGGGCTAAAATACCGTTGTAATAGAGAGCATTGTATTGGGAAGAACCGTGAAAAATTATTGACACGTTAGCACAACTTTGCGGGAGAGCAAATCTTGCCTATTTGACGATCACTTCCGTGGGCATTCCGCCACGCCTACATTTACCGCATCGCTACGCGATGGCGATTCCTGCGCTCGATAATCACCCCGTATTACGACAATTTAGCCCTTTGTTGTCGGTCGGGCGATATTTTTCTATACTCTAGAGTTTGCGGCCATGTCTGCGAGGCTAATTATATGGCGTTCTTTTGGCGTAGGAATAAGGAAGACAAGTTCTCGAGCTCGGTTCTCGGCCTGGATAAGTCGGTCGAGGAGCTGAAAGCTCAGGAAGAGGCGGTCGAGCGGGAATTAAGCGTTAGGTTTTCTAAGGCGATCGAGAAAACCCGGCATTCGATCAACAACCGTCTCGACACGATCTTTGAGGGCAGAAAGCAGATCGACGAGGCGTTTCTCGAAGAGCTCGAGGAAATGCTGATCTTGACCGATATCGGCGTCACCACCACGATGCAGATCCTCGACAGCATCCGCCGCGGCGTGACCCGCCAGGAGATCAACGATCTCGACGCCCTAAAACGCGAGATGCGCAAGGAACTGCTCGGCATTCTCCACCACTCGACTGAACGCGGTGTCGCGGACGAACGAAACGTCGATCAGTCCATTAAGCCGTACGTTCTGATGGTCGTCGGCGTGAACGGCGTCGGCAAGACCACGACTATCGGCAAGCTCGCCCAGCGCATCAAGAACGAGGGCAACGACGTTCTGATCTGTGCAGCCGACACTTTCCGTGCGGCGGCCAGCGATCAGCTCGAAATATGGGCAGACCGTGCGGGCGTTCAGATCGTCCAGCAAAAACAGGGAACCGACCCGGCCGCCGTGCTCTTTGACGCACTCGCGGCCGCCAAAGCCAGAAGTTCTGACGTCCTGATCGTCGATACCGCTGGCAGGCTTCACAACAAAGCAAATCTGATGGCCGAGCTTGAGAAGATGAAACGCATCTCTTCACGCGAGGTTCCTGGTGCTCCGCACGAAACCCTTCTCGTCATCGACGCCGTCACCGGCCAGAACGGCCTTGAGCAGGCACGCCAGTTCATGAAGACGGCGGATGTTACGGGCATTGTCCTCACCAAGCTAGACGGAACCGCCAAGGGCGGCATCGCCGTCGCCATCGCAAAAGAACTCAACCTGCCCATCCGCTACGTCGGAATAGGCGAACAGGTCGATGATCTGATGGTTTTCGACGCCGAAAGTTATGTCAACGGGCTATTCAATTAAGGAACAGATCGACTTGTCAGACGAAACACAGATCGACGTGGTTCATTCGAGAAGAGCCCTCGAACTCGCCGCCAAGGGAACCGCCCTCGTCAGCCCAAACCCGCTCGTCGGCTGCGTCATAACCGCCAGCGACGGAACCGTGGTCGGCGAAGGAACTTACACCTACGACGGAATAGTTCACGCCGAGGCCATCGCTCTTGACCAGGCAGGCTCGCGTGCAATGGGCGGAACCGCTTACGTCTCGCTCGAACCGCACGATCACCACGGCAAGACCCCGCCATGCACGGCGGCGTTAATTAACGCGGGCATCAAACGCGTGGTTTGCCCGATCGAAGATCCAAATCCACTCGTCTCCGGCCGCGGTTTTGAAACGCTTAGGAACGCAGGCGTCGAGGTTGTAACCGGCATACTCCGCGACGAAGCTCTCAAACTCAACGAAAAGTTCTCATGCTGGCATCAGAATAAGCGGCCCTTCGTTCACCTGAAACTGGCAACCTCGCTCGACGGTCGCATCTCGCTCAGCGACAGCGTTTCGACGGCACTTTCGAGCGAAGCCGCCCGTGCAAGGGTACAGGATCTTCGCCACGAACACGACGCGATCCTCGTCGGCGGCAACACTGCATTTGTTGACGATCCCAGCCTCACCGACCGCAGCGGCAAACCTCGCCGCCGGCCTCTGAACCGGATCATCCTCGACAATAGTCTACGAATCCCGCTTGCATCGACACTCGCTCGAACCGCGACGGAAACTCCGACAATTGTATTCACAAACAGCCAGGATAAAGAGAAGATCGATCAGTTAAATGCCGCCGGTGTGAGCGTGATCTCGTCGGAGAATGGCGGACGCGATCTGGCGGACGTTCTTGCGAGATTACGGGCTCTTGAGATTCAAAGCGTTCTAGTCGAAGGCGGCACGGCCATCGCCGGTGCATTTATCGACGCCCGGTTCGTGGACAAGGTCACGTTCATCGTCGCACCGATCATCATCGGCGGCAATAGTGCTCCGCATTCGATAGGCGGAAATGGAGCCGACAGTTTGGCAGATGTCCTCCGCCTACAAAACATCACGGTTACGGAACTTGGCGGGAATTTTGAGATAACAGGTTACCCAGAACACTGATGCGGCCAAAAAGAACATTGGGTCAAAACTTTCTTAAGGACGATTCAGTGATCCAGCGGATCGTCGACGCCCTGAACATCAGCCCTCAGGACACCGTGATCGAGATCGGCCCGGGCCGCGGAGCCTTGACCGAAAAGCTTATCGCGACCGGAGCAACCGTCATCGCGATCGAGATAGACAGGGAACTCGTCCCCGTGCTGCGAACTCAGTTTCATTTCAACACCAATTTCTCCGTGATCGAAGCAGACATACTCGGCTTTGAGCTTGAGAGCATCTTAACCGGCCTCGAACCAAGCCGTGTGAAACTCGTAGGCAATCTGCCCTACTACATCTCCACACCGATCATTCAAAAGCTGCTCGAACAGCGTCACCTGTTCTCATCCGTTGTCCTGATGCTCCAACGCGAGGTAGTCGAGCGGATAACCGCACCGCCCGGCAATAGCGAACGCGGCTTTATTACCGTCATGGTCGAACTTGCGTTCGATTCGGAAAACCTTTTTGATGTCCCGGCGACCTCGTTCTTCCCACAGCCAAAGGTTTGGAGTGCCGTCATGAGAATGACTCCAAAAACGGCGTCAGGACCGGAAACCGCGGTTTTTCGAAAGTTAGTAAGCTCGGGCTTTGCACAGAAACGCAAAACCATCATGAACAACCTGAGATTCGTCTCGCCGGATATGTTGGCGATGCTCGATCATGCCGGCATCGACCCGAGAAGACGGGCTGAAACTTTGTCACTCGAAGAATGGAAAAGGCTCGCAGAGAAGATCGAAGGATCGTCTCCGCAAGCCTAGTTTTTCAGGTTATTATCCAGCTATTCCAGCCCGACAAAATCAAGATCCGCTACATTATTCGTCGGCGCAACAACGCGAGCCGCGAAGCGATAACGCTTTGATGAAACGCCGACCACATAGTTATTTCCCGCCGGAAGCCCCTCAAAAATGTATATTCCGAACGAACTCGTCGTAACGCGCCGTGTGGCACCGCTCGGCTCCGTCAGGATGACCGATGCGTTTCTGACGCCCTGGCCTTCCGGTGTTAACACGCGGCCTGAGATGTTTACCGTCGGCGTCGCCAGAGCATCGCCAAAGACAGAAAATCGTGCGGCCTGCGTGACTGCAAAACCATTTTCCGCACCCGGATCAGTGATATACCACCTCGCAAAATAGGTCCTGCCCGCAACAAGCGTGCTGTTGGGTATCGGAGTGCTTACCGATGTCCAGCCGTTTGCTTGCCCGGTGTTCTGGGTGGTTGAGACCATCCTGGCAAACGAACCGGTCGAGGGAATGCTCGCACCGACGCCGGGATCGTTCTCGTCTATCACCAGAACGGCTGACGCGTTTCCTATCGCCGAATAAAGTGAGACCGTAAAATGTGGATTACCGACGATCGGCGGCGACATAGCCTTGATCTGCGGAACTATCCCGCCCGAGCCCGCTCTGGAATTACCGACGATCTCGGGAACTCGCGCCGATTCCATATACAGCATCGGACGGTCAAATCGCTCCGTCTCGGACGCCACACGCGAATCAGTCAAAGGACGCCGGAGAAACGCGACGAGTTCGGCACGCTGATTCGCATTCAGGCCTAGCGGGCGTATCAGGCCGTTCGGCTTGTTTGGAGCGTTAAAATCGCCGCCGCGATTATAGAAAGCGACAACGTCTTCGAGTGTAGTGAACCTTCCATTGTGAAAGAATGACTGCCGAAGCTCGACGTTACGCAAACTCGGTACTCTGAACGACCCGCGATCATTATTATTACCGGTTACCGTCGCCCGGCCTAGATCGTCAGCCTGGGGCCGAACGCCGATGTACCGGAACGAGTTATCCGTCATCAGCGTACCCGCATGACAAACATTGCACGAGCTCTGGTTAAAAACATTCCTGCCTCTTATCTCCTGAGCCGTAAGCGGAGCGATGCCGCCCGCATCGAGATCGAGCGGCGTGCGGTCGCTGAACTGGGTTCGCTCATAGGTCGCGATCGCAAGCGCGATCCTTGCCGGCGTGACTTCAGGCGAACCAAATGCCTCTTGAAACAGCTCGGGATAGCTCCGTCCGCCGATCCAGGAACTTAGAGCCTGCGGTAACGAAGGACTTAATCCCAATGGCTTCGAATCGGACATTCTGGCAGCGATCTCGGTCCAATTCTGGCCGGAATGAGCCATTTCGACCGTCGATAGCGGCGGTTCGATCACCTGACTTTCGAGGGCACCGCCGTTGTTAAGAATGACGGTATTGGATATCGGATCGCGAAACACATTACTCGCTCGTCCATCCCAGAACAAAAGTTGACCGTAGGCTGCGTTGATGTGCGAAACCGTTTTCCTGCCCGTCGCCTGATCATTCATACCAAATGCAGACCATGAATAAGTTCCATCAGCATTTGTGACCGGAACGCCCGCCGATCCGCGAATGTCGTCAGCTGTATTGAAAAGGGCATCCGGCCCAGGGTTGGTAGACGCCGCCGTCTGAATAACCGAACGCGGATCTGCACCGCCGCTCGCTCCGTGATGGCAGGTTCCGCACGATACCGTCCTGGTTGACGATAGCTGTTCATCCCAGAACAGAGTCTTGCCGAGGTATGTTTTGGCTGCGGTTATTGGATTTCCAGGCGGCATCGGAGGCGGTTCGAGCGGGGCAAGCGGGCCTTGCTGTTGTGAAGCAGCCCGTGAACCGCGATCGTTCGAGCTAAAAGAGCTTACAATTGGGCCGTTTTCTGCTCTTACCCAATAAAAGAATGTTTGCCCGGGCGTCGCCGTAGTATCAAAGAAGGTGTTTGCCGGTGTCAGCCCGATATCGGTTGCCGCTCCCGCGTCCTCGACGGTACCGCGAAAGACACGATAAAAAACCGCACCGCGGATCGCATCCCAGTGAAGCCCGACTTTGGAATTGTAAACACTATCGGAAGCTGACAGACCCGTTGGGGCCGATAATTCGGTTACCTGGCCGGTCGCACGTTGGCTTTGAGCGAACTCAAAACCTAAAAATAGACACACGGATAGGGTAATAACCGTTACTTTTATGTATTTCATACATCCTCCGGGACGGTTGGAAAATATTGATCGTTAGTTATAAATTACTTAAAAAAATGTCCGAATCTTTTCTTCAAATGATTGCGACAGCGAAAAAGCCTCGACTTCAGGTTGCTGGTTGTAATGCCGATCGCGGCGGCGGCCTCGTCAAGCGAATACTCTTCGGAATAGACAAGGGTCATTGCAACACGATCCTCTGCGTCCAGGCCCGCCATTACTTTTTCAACCAACTGGGCCGCAATTACCGACGAATCGGCACTCTTTTGCCGCCGATCGATCACAGTCTCGATATAGTCGGTCTCTTCACTGCTCATTTCCGCAAAGAGGCTTTCGCCTTTTCGCTGACGACGTCGGAACTCGTCGTAACAAACGTTCACCGCGATACGCGTGATCCACCCCTTGAACGGCGAATCGCCACGAAAGTCTTTAAGGGAAAAATACGCCTTTGTGAATGCTTGCTGAACAAACTCTTCGATATCCGCCTGCTCTCTAAAGAACCTGCCAACGACTCGGGCGATAGATCGTCGATAGCGGTCAAAAAGTAGTTCAAAAGAACTCTCATCACCAGCCAACACTGATCTAACCAGCATCTCGTCAGATGCCGGAATGTCATCGTCGAAAACGACAGCCGGAAATTGCGTCTTTGTCTGCAAGCCTGTTTTTAGAACCTCGTCAAGCATTATTCGATCAGCCTTCGCACTCGTTGGATCCTATTTAACAGATTCGACCTTGTATCCGCTGGGCACCGAGAACAGGTCGGCCGACGGCTCTGAGCGACGGATGTTCTTTAGTTTGAACACATGATTGCCGCCTATCGGATCGTTGTTCACCGACATAATTATCGTCTGCAGCTCCGGCGAAAAACACCGCTCGGTGATCGACCGCAGAGGCTTGTCGTTGCCGATCACACCGATCGGGATCTCCCGCTCGATCCTCGTCATCTCGCAGCTTACGCCTTCGATAGTCTGGGTGCTGGTTGATTCTATTTTTGATCCCTTTGGTTCGTCAATGTCAGGCAACGGGAAACGGTTGTTCCAGATCTGACTCTTACGGGCGATCTTGTTGTTTGAATCGAGCGAATATTGGACCTTGCCCGGAAAATCATTGATAAATATAAGCGTCACTCGTTTTGTGCTTTCGTCCGCGATGCCAATCCCGCCGACCGTGTCCAGCGGCTGTTCACGCCTTGTTCTGCCCGCACTATCGCGATAGATAGCACCGCGTGATTCCTTTGTTACAGTGCTCCCGTCGAACAAACGCCGCGTGCGTTCGACAACGGTCTCTGCGGAGAACGGCTGGCCGGTCACGAGTTTGTCACCAAACCTTAGTTCCGCACCGAGAAAGGTCGCGTTTGGAGGTGACGGAGCATGATCCCTTTTTTTGAAAGCAATTACGCCCGCTGCTTCTTCTTTGGTCACAACACTGTCGCCATTCTTATCCATTTCTGCAAACACGCTGCGTATCTTAGCTTCAAAGTCCGCACGGCTCAGTGTCTTTCCCGATTCGACCATTTCGTCAAAGAAAAATGGCGGCAGTAGTCGCTTGGCGTTCTCGGGCGGAGGTCCGGCGTTATGTCGCGGTTGTTCCGCAGCCTGCATAGGCGCCATTCCTCCACGTGGACGCGGAGCACGTTGTAATTCCAGTAGTTCTAACGAGCCGTTCCCATTCGCATCGATCTCTTTGAAAGTACGCTCTATCGCATCACGCAATTCTTCCTGCTCCAATTTCTCATTGCGATTTGAGTCGTGAGCCTTGATCCAGTCGCCGATCGGCGGTTGACCCATTCTGCCCGGGCCGCCCGGCGGCACATTAGGTGGTGGATTTCCCGGCCGTTGTGGTCTCTGAGCCGAAACTCCGGCCGCCAACAGGATACAGATCGCTAAGCTACAAAATATTCTCGTCATAATATCTACTCCCAACCTATCTAATGAATCTGATCGAATGAGTCATTCCGTCGTCGCCCACAATGACTTCCGCATCAACCATGTTTGAAGGTTTCTCAACCGATGAAACCAAACCGAGCGTTACCATCATCGAACTCGGAACCCTGACCCGAACAAGCTGACCGCTTGACGGAACACCTGAGTAAGACAAGGCGATAAAGTCAGACTTGATCACCGTTTCATTATTCTTCTTAGTTGTCGGGCTAACAGCCTTTGCCACCACTGATGGTCGTATTTTTTTTGCAACAATGGCCCTTGCAGGCATGTTCGAAGCCGGATCGGCGGTAGTGGTTTTCTCTTCCGTGACGGTCTGGCTGATAGCCGGAGCCGGGGACAACTCGGTTTCTGCTATAAATTTTTCCGATTCTACGGCAGCAACGGAATTGCCTGGTCGCTCAGCGTCCGCCCAACGGCCAAGCGTTAAAAATGCCAGCAACAACACTGCTGCTGTCAAAGGAGCCCCGAAAAACAACATCTTCAACCAGCGCTTCGGCGGCGGCCAAGGTGACGCGACCCTGGATTCATGCTCCTTAGCTATCTCACGCTGCACGCCCCACCAGATCGACGCTGAGTCGGCGATCTCATCGATCGCCTGATCAGCAATCTTCGAGTCGGACATTAATGTCCGCATCAATTGATCCAGTTTTTCGTCGGAAATTTGATTCTTCATATCATCCTCACCCCGAACCTTTTCGTCACGAGAAAGACGCCTGTAGATCGCTGATGGTTTCAAATATTTGATTCACGTGCATAAATTAAAGGATTTGGCAGCCTGTCACCTTCATATTGTCGATGATTTTAAAACCGTGCTAAAAAACGCACGCTAGGGCTCATATTAACCGCAAGTGGGTAATATTTCCCCATTTTCGACCGCAGAGAATTTTTCTAAGTGAGACGATATTATGGCGTAACTCTCATTTTCTCAAAGTGTTAGAGCGTCTCACTTTGTCCTCGTAAGTGAGACGATGTGATTCGTGTTATACTCACTTTTCTGTTTTGATAGGAGACGGCCTAACTGTGAGCAAAGTCGAAATAATCCCGCTTGGCGGCATCGGTGAGTTCGGGATGAACTGTATGGGAATTCGGTATGATGGCGAGATGATCGTCGTTGATGCCGGCATGGGTTTTCCCGAAGAAACTCCGTTTGGCGTCGATATTTCTATTCCCAATTTTGATTTTCTCGAAGAGTATCGCGATGATCTGACCGCCATAATCCTCACCCACGGACACGAAGACCACATTGGGGCTCTCGCCTATATCCTTAGAAAATTCAATCTCCCCGTTTACAGCTCACGTTTTACGCTGGCCCTGACTGAGAAGCGCCTCGAGGAATTCGATATGCTCGACGATGTCCTCATGCATCGTGTTAAAGCTAGGGATCGAGTGAAGATAGGGCATTTTGAGATCGAGTTCATTCATGCCTCACACTCCTTGGTAGAGTGCTTTTCTCTCGCTATTCACACGCCGGTTGGAACGATAATCCACACCGGCGACTACAAGATCGACGATACGCCGGTCATCGGAAAACCTTACGATCTTGAGACATTGGGTCGAATTGGCGACGAAGGCGTTCTTGCTCTGCTCTGCGACTCGACAAACGCAACAGTTCCGGGAAGAACCCCCTCGGAAATGGCTGTCATACCCGCCTTCGAAGAGATCTTTGAGCAGACAGAAGGCAGGCTTATTATTTCGACCTTTTCTTCATCGATGCATCGGCTTCAGATCGTATTTGATGTGGCCCACAAGTTCGGACGCCGTGTGTGCGTGATCGGACGTTCGATGATCAAGAACATCGAGATTGCCGAAGAACAGGGCCTGTTAAAGATACCTCACGGAACCGCGATCGACCTGAGTACGTCAAGAAAACTTGATGACGACGAGATCTGCTATCTTGTGACAGGTTCTCAAGGAGAGTTGAGAGCGGCTCTCTGGAATATGGCAACGGCAAACTTTAAGGGCATCGAGGTTGAGAAAGGAGACACAGTCGTTTTGTCTGCCCGAATCATTCCGGGCAACGAAAAGGGAATCAGTCGCCTGATCGGCCATCTATATAAACGCGGTGCCAATATTATCGAAGAAAAAAGACGGCTCGTTCACGTCTCCGGGCATGCTTCGCAGGAAGACATTCGAATAATGGTCGAAACGTCGAAGCCCAAATTTGTCATTCCGATCCACGGAGAATATCGCATGCTTTTTCGACAGAAAGAGTTCATCAAGAACCATGTCGGCAGCTATGACGATGACGATATTATCCTGATCGAAAATGGGAATGTTTTAGAGCTGGATGAACGGTCGGCACGGATCGTTGAAAAACGTGAGCTATTCAAAACATTCATCGATGAAGAATCGATGGAGGAGATCGAATACGACATCGTCCGCGAACGGAAGAAGCTTGCGTACGGCGGAGCGATCTCTCTCGTTGTTGCGATGGAAAAGAACAGTAACACGGTAAATGGCGAACCTCAGATCACGTTCGAAGGTGTTGCCGGGATCGATCCTTTAAATGGATTCGCGGCCAATGCGAGAAAGTCCGTAGCAAAGGCCATTGAGGACATGAAACCTGAACATATCTCAAATCGAACAATGTTCAAAGAAAATCTTCGCGTACATTTGAAGCGTTTTGTTCAAAAGGAATTGAGTTCGAAGCCTGTAATTGTAACAACCGTCATTGAGGTTTAAGTGAATTAGGAGGCTTAACTAATGCGTATACTCGTTTTGTGTCTGATGTTTATTGCTTTCATTGCGACGCCAGTTCGAATGCAGAACGTTGACCAAAAAATCGACAAAGCCCGACAGGCCGCAGCAAAAATAGCCGCAGATGGCGAACATCTCGGTGAGGTAAAGTTTCGCACAGGGGAGAAGCGAAAAGGGCGGATCAGCTCGGTCAATCAAGATTCCTTTACATTAGAACCGACAAAGGGCGGCTACGCGGAAACCATACAGTTCGCCGACGTCGATTCGATCAAGAAGTCGAAAAAAGGATTAAGCGAAGGAGCCTGGATCGCGATTGCAGCCGTCTCGGCCGCCGCGGTGATTATAACTTTCACGGTTCTCAAGCCTATCTTATGTGACGGCGGAGCGGGGTGTTAAGAACGACAGCGTGATTTGGCGAAACAAGACAATTCTACTTACTGGAGCATCGAGCGGTATCGGTGAAGCTTTGTCTGTCGCGCTTGCGGAAAAAGGTGCGACATTAGGCCTTGTTGCCCGCAGGGAAGAACTTTTAGCCGATCTCGCAGCACGATGCGAGGCTGTCGGCGGCAAAGCGATGGTTTTGTCGTGTGATGTTGTTGACCCGACCGCACTTCAATCGGCCGCAGAAAGATTTCGCGAGGCTCACGGGCATATCGATGTGATGATTGCCAACGCCGGAATCGGCGGCAACGATCCACTGACCCGTGCATACGATCCGGCCTCGGTTAAAAAACTGATCGACATCAACTTACTCGGTGCCGTAAATTCGATCCATGCCGTTATTCCGCAAATGATCGAGCGTGGCTCTGGACAGCTCGTTGCGATCTCGAGCCTCGCCGGATTTCGCGGCCTTCCGAAGTCGGCAGCTTATTCTGCGAGCAAAGCAGGAATGACGGCTTTTTTCGAGAGCGTTCGCCTCGATAACGCCAAGCATGGTATCGACGTAACGATCATTCATCCCGGCTTCATCAAAACACCGTTGACCTCGGGCAGATCGAATAAAATGCCGTTCATTCTTGAACTCGACGATGCGATACCGTATTTTATCGCCGCTATCGAAAAGAAAAAGAAATTTGCAGAATTTCCATTTCTACTTTCTCAACTCGTCAAGCTCGGAAGGATCATGCCTGCCTGGCTTTATGATCAGGTTGCAGGGCGAGCTCGTTTTCGCGAGTAGTTTTAGCATCGCTGTTGTGGTAGATTTTCACATTGATCTGCTCGCGTGGTCTCTAGCCAAAGGTTTTTAATATTCCGCACTTATGAATCTGCTCCAAGCGATAATCCTCGGCATTGTCCAGGGCCTGACCGAGTTCATTCCGATCAGTTCCACTGCACACCTTGTATTCGCGAGCCGTTATACAAACATATACGACGGAAACGCGGAGATGACGACAGCGACAATGGCCGTTATTCAACTCGGAACTCTTGCCGCAGTATTCGTCTACTTTGCCGCTGATATTTGGGGCATAAGTTCTGCTTTTATCCGCGATCATTTCGCGCTTCTAACAGGAAAACGTGGAATGCGGTTTTCCGGAACGGACGGCGTGCGCCCGATATGGCTTTCGGAAGAAGCATGGCTAGGATGGCTCGTTATTCTGGGGTCGATTCCTATTGGAACCGTAGGCTTTGTTTTTAAGGACTTTATAGAAGGTTCCGGAACCAAAAACCTTTGGATAATCGCCATAATGTTGATCGCTGTAGCGATACTACTTTCGATCGCGGAATATGTTGGAAAGCAGCGAAAGGAATTACGACATTTAGGGATAGTCGATGCGATCGTTGTAGGCTTCGCGCAGGTCCTGGCCCTAATGCCTGGGGCAAGCCGATCTGGTTCCACGATAATGGGGGGACTATTCGCCGGTCAGAAAAGAGAAACGGCTGCAAGGTTTTCATTTCTACTCTCGATACCCGCCATTACCGCAAGCGGATTATTAGAGCTCCGCAAAGCACTTCAGATACTGCCATCCGATAGTTTTGTACCACTGTTGATTGGGACAATAGTTGCGGCGGTCGTCGGATACCTTTCGATCTGGTTTCTTATCGCATTCTTAAAGAAGAATTCTACTGCGATCTTTATCGTCTACAGGGTGGTTCTTGGTAGCGTACTTCTGATCTTACTATGGCAGGGCGTCATCAGCCCAGTCGTTGACTAGCCAAATAGCCTCGATAACATTGAAAAAACGTTGGAAAATAAAAAAACACGACGCAGACGCTGTCAACCGCCTCGCGTCTGCACTTCAGGTCAAGCCTCTCGTCGCAGCACTACTTTTATCCCGGGGCTACGAAACTCCCGAGGCCGCCGTTGAATTCTTAAATCCGTCACTCGAACACCTCCACGAACCGCTTCTGCTTAAAGGGATGCAGGAGGCGATGAATCGTATTCAGAGAGCAGTCGACGATAAGGAAAAGATCATGATCTGGGGCGACTATGATGTCGACGGCACGACTGGAACAGTTCTGCTGAGAAAGATGTTGTCTTTACTTGGTTCCGATTCTACATTTCATGTGCCCAACCGCTTTACAGAGGGCTACGGGATAAACATTCCGGCATTGGAACAAGCTCAAAACGAAGGAGTTACGCTTGTCATTAGTGTGGATTGCGGAATTCGTAGTTTCGAGCCACTCGAATGGGCCCGCGATCATGGGCTTGATGTGATCGTCACGGATCACCATCTTTCCGACGAAGTTCGAGGAAATCCTCCTGCGGTAGCCGTTGTAAATCCAAATCAGCCAGGCTGTCCATATCCTGACAAACATCTTGCTGGGGTCGGCGTAGCGTTTAAGCTCGCCCATGCTCTACTGCGTGAAAACGATCTTGCTCACGAGGTTCCGTCATTTCTGAAAATCGCTGCGATCGGTACTGTTGCTGACGTAATGGATCTCACTGGAGAGAATCGTGCCATTGTACGTCTAGGATTACTAGATCTTCCCCAAACCAGCAATTTCGGCCTGAAAGCGTTGATGGAAGTCGCAGATTGCAGGTCCGACATGACGAGCTACCATATTGGTTTTCGAATCGGCCCACGAATTAATGCCGCAGGACGAATGGACGTCGCACGACATGTTGTTGAACTCTTTGAAGCAGCTGACTTTGCAACAGCCAGGCAACTTGCATCATTACTGGATAGCAGAAACCGTGAGCGTCAGCAAGTTCAACAGAAGATCACGGAATTGGCACTTTTCGAAACCGAGGGTATTTCGGAAAAGCACTTTGTGGTCGTTGCGGGCGAAGCCTGGCATCAGGGCGTGATCGGCCTCGCTGCCTCCCGGATAGCAGAGAAATTATATCGTCCTACTATCGTTCTTTCGATAAAGGATGGATTTGGACACGGAAGTGCAAGAAGCATCTTAGGATTTCATCTGTTGCAGGCGCTTGATAGTTGTGAGGATCTTTTCGAACAGTACGGCGGTCACGCGGCCGCAGCCGGGATGAAGATACGGGCTGATAGAATTCCTGACCTTCAAAAACGGCTTAATGATTACGCTATGAAGACGCTTAAGGACGAGGAACTAACACCACAACTTAACATCGATGCCTTAGTTACAAGTAGATCGCTTAGCCTTGAACTCGTTGAGAGCTTTGCTCCGTTCGAGCCGTTTGGAGCGGGAAACCCGAAACCGATATTTGTAACCCGTGATCTTTTTCTGCGCGACGAACCACTCGTGATGAAAGAAAAACATCTCAAGTTACGGCTGGTTGACAATGACAACAAGCAATTTGAGGCCGTATGGTGGGATGGGGTCGAACGATCAAAAGGGCAAACCCTGAGACCTAATTCTCGCATCGAATTGGCTTACGTGGCTGAGGTGAATACTTGGCAGGGAAATTCCCGGCTTCAACTTGTCGTCGAAGATCTAAGAGCGGATAATTAAGAATAGTGCCAAAAACGTCTAAAAATAAACCGCCGAAACAATATCAAATACAGGCAAAAATGCCGTTGGTATTTCGTATCGTCGCCGTAAGCGCAATTCTTACAGCTATCGGCGTGGTCGGCATTGGTTTTTACAAAGAAAGATCGCGTGCAGCCTTTAAGCTTAAAAGTGAGCACACCCAACTTTCTCGCGATGTAGTTTCCGAAATTCAAGGTTACGAAAGGCTTGAAACGAATGATGGCGTTGCTCAGTATTTCATTAAGGCGGACCACGCTAAGACATTCTCAGATAACCAC
This sequence comes from Pyrinomonadaceae bacterium, assembly GCA_041737885.1. Lineage (GTDB taxonomy): Bacteria > Acidobacteriota > Blastocatellia > Pyrinomonadales > Pyrinomonadaceae > OLB17. Next base: position 55,538 of record JBGSQW010000040.1, read on the forward strand.
TTAGAGCTTGATAATGTTTATTTAGAGATCTACGGTGACCAACGACAAGTGAATGACAAGATGACGGCTCTGAGCGCCATTTACATCCCAGAAGAAGAAAAGAATTTCACGGCATACCTTAAGGGGAATGTTCAAATCGAAACGGCAGACGCCCTTAAGGTCAGAACCGAGGCTATAAGTTATTCACGTAAAACCGAGGTCGCCGAAACTAGTGAACCGATCGAGTTTGAACGCGACAATGTCCGAGGTAAATCATTAGGGGCAACAGTTAAGATGGGCGAGAAAGTGCTCGACCTATTAGGCAATGTCCAGATCGAAACCTTTGAATCAAAAGAGCTTTTAGCCTCTGGGATCAGTTATTCAAAGATTCAGGCGGGATCTGCAAATTTCGATCAGATTGCTAACAAGATAAGCCTCAATTCCTCGGTCAGCGTTACGATCAACGGGAAGGACCGCTCCAGTGACATAAAGTCGAACCGAGCAGTCATTGACTTTACAGGAAACGATTCTCGATCTGCTGAGCTCAAACAGTTAGAACTTTTTGAGAATGTTCTTATCGTTTCAACCCAGCCTGACTCAACATCTAACACTATTGAAACTGCTTATGCTCTTTACGAGAAAGCCGAGGATCGTTACTCATTGAAAAGCGGAGCTCACATCTATTCAAATGCCGACGGCCGGGTGACAGACATTCAGGCAAATGAGGCAGTTTTCGATCAGAGTGCAGGCAAGATTTTATTGACTGGTAGTGCTGAGGTGACTCAGGGCGGCAACCTACTGAAAGGGAACTCTCTTTCCGCTGATCTTTATCCTAATCAAAAGATAAGGCAAGCCATTGTCCGGGGAGACGCCTCAGCAAAACAGACGTCAACAGACAGAACCTTTGTAGTTACGGCTCCTGAACTAAATGCCGAGTTTGGAGTGGACGGCGAGTTAAAGGAGGCAAAAGCCACAGGGCGGAGTCTCGTAGAGATGGTGCCGAACAAAACCCTGGAGTATGCAAGCGTCCTAACGCGGGCGGAACGAGGAATCGGGCTTGTCTTTAAGGGCGAGGGTATGCTCGAAAGTTTAATAACAGACGGTCGAACGACCATCAATCTAAATGACAATGCAAGCGGAGAGAACGCCGCAAATAAGCGCGTGACCGCAGACTCTGTAAAGACTTTTTTTAACTCTAATGGTAAGGACATCCGCAAAGCTGAAGCAGTAGGGAACGCGGAACTTTTTGTAGAACCGCTAACTGCGAATACGAAAAGCTACCGGACGACGATCTTGGCCCCTCGATTTGATTGTGTTTTCTTTCCGACTGGCAATAAAGCTCAAACATGTATAGCCGGGACAAAAGCAAAGGCCGTCAGAGTACCAACCGTTTCGAGTCCGGGGAAAGGAACTCAAACAATAAGTGCTGATGTTTTTACAGCCAAATTTGGATCCAACTCCGGAGATATTTCGGAAATTGAAACGGCAGGGAATTCTAAATACATTGAGCTTGATCGAAATGGTGTCGCGAAACAGTTAACCTTCACACAAAACGATGAAATAATAAGACTTCGCGGCGGCACCCCAACAATTTGGGATTCCCGCGGACGGGCAAAAGCAGAAGAGATCGATATCGATTTGCGTAACGATCACTCCTTCCTTAGAAAGGCGGTTAGCACAACTTATTATAGTCAAAAACAAATAAACGGATCGACTCCATTTGGGTCTTCGGATAAGCCAGTTTACCTTACCGCTCAAAATGCCGAATTCTATCATGCGGGCGAGCGTGCCATTTATAATGGAAATGCTAGAGTCTGGCAGGAAAACAATTTCGTCCGCGGAGAAAAAATTGTTATCGATCAACGCAACGGCTCATTTATGGCTGAGGGGAATGTTCAAAGCATGATCCACAATGCGAAATTGAAAAAACAGGGTGTGGAAAGCAGTGCCCCAACATCCGCCTCCGCGGCGTCAATGTCCTTTGATAAGTCAAATAGGGTGCTTCGATACCGGTCATCTGTTGATATAAGAACCGGAACCGATAGGATTACGGCTGATATCGTGGATCTTTATTTGAGTGAAAATAATGAACTAATTAGGACGATCGCTGAATCTAACGTAACGATCTCTCAGCCTGCAAGAAAAGCGACGGGTTCATGGGCAGAATATTCGTCTGAAACCGAAACAGCGGTCCTCAGAGGAGAGCCAGCGATCGTCTCTGACCCCGAAAATGGCTCCTCGCAAGGCGGTCAATTGACGTTCTCGATGAAAGAAAATAAGGTAACGGCTGAGGGTAAAACCAAACAGAATACAACAGGCCGCATACGGACAGTCTACAAAATCAAGGATCAAAGACCCTAAATGACGACATCTAATGGCAAAGGCTTATCAAACGGGTCGAGCGTTCATCCGTCTGGGGGTGCTTTGGTCGCTAGCAATCTACAAAAAAGTTATGGGCGGCGGCGCGTTGTGGATGATGTGTCCATTTCCGTCGAGCAAGGCGAAGTAGTTGGCCTGCTTGGTGCGAATGGTGCGGGCAAAACTACCACATTTTATATGTTGGTTGGCCTCGAGCAGACGGAAGTGGGTTCTATCAGCCTAAACGGACTAGATGTTACAAAGCTCCCGATGTACTTGCGAGCTCGTATGGGATTGGGTTACCTTCCCCAAGAACCTTCGGTTTTTCGAAAGTTAACGGCTGAGCAGAATATACTTGCAGTTCTTGAAACATTAAAGTTGACGCGAAATGAAAGATTCGCTCGGTTGGAACAGTTACTGACCGAATTTGGGATCGCACACGTAAGGAAAGTAAGGGGCGATGCCCTATCTGGAGGAGAGCGTCGTCGGGTTGAGATCGCGAGATGCCTCGCGACCGAACCTGTCTTCATTCTGCTCGATGAACCATTTGCCGGGATTGATCCATTAGCTATTGAAGACATCCGGGAAATCATCGTTTACCTCAAAAACCAGGGAATCGGAATTCTCATTACTGATCATAATGTTCGTGAAACCTTAGATATTACTGATCGCGCGTACATTTTGTCAAACGGCACGATCCTTCGGAGCGGAAGCCCCAACGATCTGGTAGAGGATCCCGATGTCAGACGACTTTATCTTGGCGAAAGATTTACTCTATAACCTCATCATTCCTTTCCATTTTCACTGCAGTACCGCTATAATTTGAATTAGGAACAGTTCTTGCGGTCTCTGCGCAAATTTCCGGAAACGCTCATCTCGGAATATGTCATCCCTAAGACTCACAACGCAACTTCAACAGAAAATGGTGCTTACGCCACAGTTGCGTCAGCGCATTGAAATGTTGCAGATGAATTCGCTCGAGCTTAACGATCTCATCGAAGTGGAGTTGGTCGCGAATCCAATTCTTGAGGAGGTTCAGCCGGGCGAAGAGGTTCAGGAGATTGGAAATAATATTCTGGATCAAAACTCAGACGGGCAGGATCACGGCCTGGAAAATGGCGTTCAAGGTTTATCGGATGATACTGGATCGGATTTTGAGACATCTCCCTCAGAGATGAGTGAAACCAGTACTAACGAAGAAAAGGCTACTGAGTATGAGGGAGACGAAGATGGTAGCGGCGAAGCATCCGATGCTTTCGACGAGATCGACTATGGCAGGGAGTTTCAAGATTACCTAGACCCTGGGTATAGGACACAAGAGATCGAGTACAAGGACGATGCTCCTAGTTTTGAACAGTTTTTGTCGCATTCTCCTTCATTAAGTGAGCATTTGGAATGGCAACTTAACCTTCTTAGCCTTGACGAGATTCAGGAAGAAGCTGCTATACAGGTTATTGGCAATCTCGATGCTGACGGTCGTTTGGTGGCAACGATCAATGAGATCGCCGAAGCCGTTGGTTGTTCGGCCGAGAAGGTTGAGGCGGGGCGAAAGTCCGTTATGCAGCTCGATCCCGTTGGATGCGGATCGTTTGATATTAATGAGTGTCTGCTCGCTCAGCTAGAGGCGGCTGGAGAGGGCGGGAGTCTTGCTTGCAGATTGGTCACTGACCATTTCGAAGATCTTCACCCGTCGCGATTACAGCACCTGTCAAAAGCTACGGGTGTCGACGTAAATGTGCTTGACACTGAGATAGGCAAGATAAGGAAGCTAGATCCATTTCCCGGCCGCCGTTATTCCTCTGAGGATCCAATTTTTGTATCACCAGAGGTATACGTTGAAAAGCTGGATGAAGATTACGTCATCTATTTTGCAGATGACGGCACTCCGCGACTGCGTATCAGCCCAACATACCACAGCATGCTGGATCAAAATGATACCACCAAAGAGACCAAGGATTTCATTAAGGAAAAAGTCAGATCAGCGGTTGACCTGCTCAGAAACATAGAGCACCGTAGGCAGACGATTTATCGGGTTGTCGAATGCATAGTTTCACGACAACGCGATTTTCTGGATAAAGGGGTTGAGCACATTAAGCCAATGATGCTCAAGGACGTTGCTGAGGACATCGGCATGCATCTTTCTACCATATCGAGAGTCGTGAACAGAAAGTATGCCCACACTCCTCAAGGTGTTATTGAACTCAGGCGTTTCTTTAGCGAAGGGATGCTAAATGAAGAGGGAGAAGAGGTTTCGACCCGTATTCTCAAGCTTCGCATAAAGAAAATGGTCGAGGACGAAGATACTAAATCTCCGATGACCGATGATCAGATCGCTAAGGTTTTAAGTAAGGAAGGTGTAAAATTATCTAGACGAACGGTTGCTAAGTACCGTGATCAGATGAATATACCAGGATCAAGGGAGCGAAAGACTGTAATATGAAAATAGAATTCACGGGACGACACATGGATTTTACGCCGGCATTAAAAGCCCATGCCGAGGAACATTTCGACAAGGTCGAACACCTTTTTGATGGGAGGCCGCCCAAGATCCATATAATTATTGAGGTTGAACGAGGAATGCATCGGGCGGAGGTCGTGATCAATTGGAGAAACGAAGTGCTAACGGCGGAAACGAGCACACCTGATATGTATCACTCCATCACCCAGACTATTAGTAAGATAGAGAAGCAGGCACGAAAACTGAAAGATAAGGTGATCGATAAATCGCACAAGGCCAGTAGCGTTTCCGAGATCACGGCACCTTCGGATGAACTAGGGGAAACTCCCGCGTAATGATCTATGGGCCAAAAGCCGATACTTGTCCTGCACGGTGTTTTGTTAAATGTTCTCGGTCGCGGAATTTTGCTAACAGGATCGTCGGGTAGTGGCAAGAGTGAATTGGCATTACGACTCGTTCGGAAAGGACATCAGCTTGTCGCAGACGATGTCATCGAGATATCCCGTGACGGCCAATACCTAAGTGGGGCCGCACCGTACGAACTTCGTGGACTGTTGCACATTCGGGGAATTGGTGTCATCGATATTCGAAAGATGTACGGTCCAGCGGCTTTCCGCATTTCGGCCCGTATAGACAATGTTCTTAATATGGAGAGCTTGGCGGCTCTGGACTTTAATTGTCGAGCCGATAAAGTCGGAATTAGCGGGAGGCCCTCTAGATCAATCAGTCTGCTACTTGAAACAGTTACCCGTAGCATTGTAAGGCCAGAGACAATTTGCGAATTGGGATCGATCTACAAGCCCATTCACCAATTGCCGGGATCCGAGTTGTGACTATGCCAAAAAAAGCTCGTGAAAATAAAGATTTGCCCTCATTTGTTATCATCACAGGGCTTAGCGGTTCTGGCATGAGTTCAGCTACCGATTCACTTGAGGATCTTGGCTATTTTTGCGTAGATAATCTTCCATTGTCGATGCTTTCAACTTTTGGCCGGCTCTTGGTTCCCGCCGATAGGCGCAACCCTTCGATAGAAAAGGCAGCCCTGGTAATAAATATTCGTGAAAGACATTTTTTAACTGATTTTCCTAGCGAGCTAAAGAAACTTGCTAAGCGGAACCTGACGCCGTATGTTGTCTTTTTTGAAGCCTCGGATGAAGTCTTGCAGCGGCGATTTTCGGAAACGCGACGCCCACACCCTGCAGATAGTGGCAAAGGGCTTTTAAATGCGATCCGGGGTGAACGACGGGCTTTGCGCGAGATTAGAAAACTCGCAGACCTTATTGTCGACACGTCGGATCATACAATTCACACTCTTCGGCATTTTTTGGTGCAAAAGTTTAGTGGATTCGAAGACGGGGTTCCGCTAAAAGTAGAAGTCATGAGCTTTGGGCATAAGTACGGTAACCCGCGATCAGTGGATCTTATGTTTGACGTAAGACATCTGCCTAATCCTTATTTTCACAAGGATTTGAAGCATTTAACGGGAGACGATCCCGAGATCATCAAATATTTATTGGAAAAGCCGGAGGTAAATGAAACCATCGAGCGCTTTAACGATCTACTTCTCTATCTTCTTCCGAGGTATCAGCGTGAGGGTAAATCGTATCTTTCTATTGGCATTGGGTGCACAGGCGGTAAGCATAGATCTGTAATGGTTGCGAACAGCCTGCGAAAATCGCTTAAAAAAGCGGGATTTGATACAGTCGGAAGTCACAGGGACATTCAGAAATAAATCGACGATACTTATGAAGAAAGTGGGCGGCGTAATAGTCTCACACGGACAGGTTGCGAACGAACTCGTAGCGGCAGCAGAAGCGGTCGTCGGGGATCTGAGCCATATTACTGCCGTATCGATCGGTTGGCACGACGACGTGGAAATGGCCAGGGATGAGATTCGACGTGCCATCGCTAAGGTTTCTGATGGTGCAGGAGTACTCCTTCTCACAGATATGTTTGGCGGCACTCCTACAAATATTGCAATGATGTTCCTTAAGGAAAATGATGTTGAGATAATAACCGGGGTAAATTTACCGATGGTCATTAAGGTAGCGTCAAACAATCGAGAAATGAGTCTTCACGAACTCGCAGAGGAAGTAGAGGAACAGGGGAAGGAAGCTATCTGTCGGGCCGGAACACTTCTGGCCCCGCAAAGACCAAGCAAGGATGGTTAAGCGACAACTTCCGATCGTCAATGCACTAGGTCTCCATGCTAGGGCATCGGCTCAGTTGGTTCGTCTTGCCGCCGGCTTCAACAGCACGGTAAAATTAGTTCGTGACGACACTGGCTTAGAAGCAAATGCAAAATCGATTTTGAGCGTTCTTCATTTGGCAGCATCTCTTGGAACCGGACTTCATGTGATAGCAGATGGTGATGATGAAGAGGATGCCGTTGTGGCGATAGAGAAGCTTTTCCAAAACGGGTTCGGTGAAATATAGGATCATTTATGCTTCCAGGTACGGGGAAAAAGGCGGGTATTTTGGGCGTTCCGCTCGGCTTTGGTGCGGGTAAGACTGGCAGTGAACTGGGCGTAAACGCGATGCGCCTTTCTAAAATACGCGGCAAAAGCCTCGCAGATCACATACGATCGCTCGGCTACGATGTAAGTGATCACGGTGACGTCTCGATTGTAAAGCCGGACGATAGTGAAAACTTAGACAATCCGAAACATTTAGCTGAGATGCTCGCCTCAAGTCACAATATAACTGCGGCTCTCGATGCGATTCTTCGAAAAGGCGAATTGCCGATCATCCTTGGAGGCGATCATGCTATTGCCATACCAACTTTTTCAGCCGTTTCTGCCCACTGCAGAGAGAAAGGCGAAGAGATCGGTTTAATTTGGTTTGACGCCCACGCGGATATCAATACGCCCGAGACCTCGCCATCCGGAAATATCCATGGTATGCCGTTGGCCACACTGCTTGGGCATGGAAACACCCAACTCACGGGCCTTTGCGGTTTTTCTCCAAAGTTAAATCCAAAGTATCTTGCGCACATCGGTGCTCGCGACATTGACGAAGGCGAAAGGTATCAGATCGAAAAACTAGGGTTAAGGAATAATTTCTTTACAATGAGTGACGTCGACATGCGTGGGATGAGCACCTGCGTTTCGGATGCCATCGCTATTGCCTCGCAGGCTCCTGGCGGCTATGCCGTTACCTTTGACGTTGACGGCATCGATCCTAGATTCGCCCCGGGATCGGGCACCTTGGTACGCGGCGGGGCAACCTATCGTGAAGCACATTTAACGCTGGAAATGATCGCAGCCCATGGCGGTATGCGGTCGTTCGAGATCGTTGAAGTAAATCCTCTTTTAGATCAAAGCAACATAACGGTGGAGCTCGCGTGTGAATTGATCCTTTCAGCACTCGGTAAGACCATTCTTTAACCTATGACGATACGAGTCGGCGTAATTTTTGGTGGCAGATCAGGGGAACACGATGTTTCGATCCGATCGGCACGAACAGTTATTGAACAATTGGATCCGGATAAGTATTGGTTGGTTCCTGTGTGTATAACCAGCGAAGGAAGTTGGCTCAGCCCATCTGAATCTCTTTCGCTTTTTGCAAAAGAGACACAGCAAATATTTATCGAACGTTACGGTCAGCCTAGCGAATCCATAGTTTGCCTTACGGGCGATACCAAAATTGGTGGGCTTGCTGTTGAAGGCAAAAGCGAAAGGATTTCGCTGGACGTTGTTTTTCCAGTACTTCACGGTACGTTTGGCGAAGACGGAACTATCCAAGGCCTTTTTGAAATGGCAGGCCTTCCTTACGTAGGCTGCGGGGTTCTAGCCTCATCCTGCGGAATGGATAAGGCATTCATGAAGACTTTGTTTCGCGACGCCGGACTTCCGATGTGCGAGTATGTATGGTTTATCCGTGATGAATGGGAAAATAACCGTGATACCGTCGTAAAACAAGTTGCTGCAAAAATAGGATTTCCCTGTTTTGTTAAGCCTGCAAACTTGGGATCTTCAGTCGGAGTGTCGAAAGCAATAGACACCGAAACCCTGGCCGATGCAATCTCCGTCGCCGCTCAATACGACCGAAAGATCATTGTTGAAGAAGGTCTAGAAATGCGTGAGATCGAGTGCGCAGTAATCGGCAACGACAATCCTGAGGCGAGTCTTCCAGGGGAATATCTCATCCGCGATGATAGCAAGAAGTTTCTTGATTACACTGAGAAATATTCAGGAACCGGCAATAATGAATTTGTTGTTCCGTCTCCGATCTCCGACGAACTGACTGAAAAGATAAAGAAAATGTCGGTAACTGCATTTAAGGCGATCGATGGTTCCGGTCTGGCTCGCGTGGACTTTTTCCTCCGAAATGATAATGGAGCTCTGTTGGTCAACGAGATCAATACGTTGCCCGGTCTAACGGATGCGTCAGGCTATCCCAAAATGTGGGCTGGTAGTGGAAGGTCATTTACTGAGATCCTTGATGAGTTGATCACGTTAGCACTTGAGCGGCACCGCGACAAGCTTAAGAATAAAACCAATAGACACTAGGTTTTTGGTGCTTTGTAGCCCTTGCGGGTTCGGATGGTGAGGTCAGGCTTTGCGACTCGCAGTTCAAGTGAGCGCCATCGGCCGTCTTTCTTTAAGTTTGTCGGTTGAAAAGCTATCGTGTACTGAACTCCAAGTTCCTCGACTATCCGCTTGAACGCGTCTCTCATCGCTAATCCGCCAGGAGTAGCGACAAATCGTCCGCCGGTTTTCTCCGAGAAATTCTTGAGTGAACCCTGGTTTTGCATTCGACCACGAACATTTGTATCTGCCGAGGCCATATCAACAGTGTAAATAGAAGCGTTTACAGCAGAGGCGGCCTGCAGAGCTTTTTCGCTGTTCTTCCTACTTACGTTGTCGGCTCCATCCGATAAAACAATGATCGCTCTTCGTTTTTCAGGACGCTTCGAAAGCTCCTCCGCAGCTCTGTAAACGGCATCATTTAGAGCAGTCATTCCATCAGCCTTCAAATCGTAAAACAGATCACGTAGGTCTCGGCTGTTTGAAAAATCCTGAACAAGTTTAACTTTAGAATCAAAATTATAGATCGATACGTTGTCGTCTAGACGAAGGCCGTTGAGAAATTGGATAGCAGCAGCTCGAGCCAACGAAACGCGTTGCTCCATACTGCCCGAGGTATCAAGTAGTATTACTGCAGCAAACGGGGTCTCTTCAGCCGTAAATGACACGATGTCTTGTTCTACACCGTCTTCAAAAACCTTAAATAAGTTTTGGCTCAATCCTTCGATTGATTTCCCGGCTTTGTCGGTGATAGTTGCATTCATGACCACGATAGATGAATCAACCGAGATGACGTCATCATCGGTTTGGGAAAATGTAGCAACAGTAAAGACTGAGAAAGCAAGAAGGGAAATAAGTGTGATCGCTAACCTTTTCATTCAACGAAACATTTATCTAGCAATGCGAAGAATACGTGCAAGCTTCAGGACAGCGTTAGAAGCCTGTATAGCGGCGGCAGAAACAGTAAAGCGTGTGGTCTTTTTTAGCTCCTCAAAGAGTTTCACGGTAGTTGAACGAAAGGTCTTAACAGCGTCGCCCTGGGCTATTGGCGTGGTTGCCGCGACACCCTTTGAATCTCCTTCCTCGTCATCATCTCCACCGAGGTCTTTGCGGATCTTCTTAACCAGTTTTTCAACAGCCACGAGTTTGTTGATCTCCTGGGTATTTAATCGACCGTTCTGTTCAAATGCTTTCTCGAGTTCCTCTGATATTTTGAGAGCTTCTTCGCCTCGATCCAACATCTCATCAAACTCTTTCTTTTCTTTTTCGATTCGAAGCTTTGTAAGGATCTCCTTAAAGCTCTTAGGATGATCGTCTCGATCTTGGGTTACTTTCGGGATTAGCGGTCCACCATCCGCGGCTTGGGCACTCACCAAAACAGAGCCCGCCAAAATGTAAGCTGCGAAAAAGACTAGTGTCGCGACGCCTTTGTTCATTCCTGGACTCCCAATTTACATTTAAGGTCTTTCGGTATCCGGATCGGGGGAGACTCCGGTTACCAGTTCGACCAACTTTGCCAAATATTCATCCTCCGCAACTCCGGAACTTCTCACGGTAACCCATTCAGACGTAAGGCCGTTACCCGCACGGCCTTCAACCTTTGCATTGACAGAGACATTATTTTGAATACCGTCTATGGCTTGTACTTCGATCGTAAGAGTGTACTGAGCTCTGGTCCACGAAGAGTATGATGCCTCAAGAATTCCATAACGATTCAGTTCGTTCTGCGTGATAACCGATCCCTTAGAGAATACGAACGGCTGAGTAATGATTATGCCATCTTTAGGACGCGAGGACGCTTCATCAATCACCAGTTTCTTCTCGCGCAGTGCATCAACAACCATTCCGATCAAAACATCACGACGAGATGTGAACTTGTAGGGATTTGGCAGCTGATCACGAACTTTCGTCTTTCCTTTACCCCAATCAAATGAACGAGTTGCATCATTACCACGGGTGGTAACCTTGTTCCCCTCTTCCTTGATGGTCTTAGTTTGAGAGTCGACTCCTTTTTGCGCAAAGGAGAGTATCGTAGATGAAAGTAATAAGAAAATAATTGTGGAAACGTTTTTCATCTTCACCTGATAATATAGCGCTTTATAGTGGTTATTCCAAGATTTGGATGTGATGGGGTGAGATTGCGTTGCATGGGCACAGCTTGTAACTATTTCCAGTTCTTTTTATACCAGTCGATAGTCTTTAGTAATCCCGCATCCAAATCAACCAACGGTGACCAACCAAAGGTCTCATTGACTTTGGCAGAGGCGAGATACTGGGCATCGATCTCGTTGGCTATCTTGCTGTTTAGCAATATTTCAGGTGAAAGATCTCCCGTGCGCCCCATTAGTGCGACTATTTTACCGACAAGACCTAACATTGAGATCGGTTGGCCAGATCCGAAATTATACGCCTCGCCCGCGGCCTTCTCGATCTTCTCCGCCAGAAGCAAATAGCCTGCTACGATGTCATCCGTGTAAATGAAATCACGGACGGGTGACCCGTCCGAGCGAATTATCGGTCGTTCATTTTTCAACACGGATAGTATAGTTCCAGGAATAATGCGAGAAAGGTTCGAGTCTGCCGGTCCGTAAATGTTAGCAGATCGGGTTATCGCGACGGGCAATCCGAAGGTTTTTGCATACGACAAAGATATAAGATCTGTGCATGCTTTTGAAACGTCATACGGGAAAACCGCGTTTAACTTAAATTCTTCGTGGTACGGTAGCTCATCGTGCGAACCATAGGCTTTGTCACTCGAAGCAACGACTATGCGTTTTACGTTTGGTGTAAGTCGACACGCCTCGAGCAGCAAATACGTACCCCGAATGTTGGACTCGAAAGTAGAAACCGGAGAGCGATTCGCCGCCCCCACTAATGCTTGAGCGGCGAGGTGAAAGACTGCGTCAACATCGTATTCATTCAACACTCGAGCCATCAGGGGCAGGTCATCGACCGATCCGCCGACCACCGTTACACTTTTACGGAGATCCAAAAGGTCAAGCGAGTTGAACTGTGTGTCGTCCCTTTGAAGACAGACGACTTGAGCACCACGCCGAACAAGTTCCGCTACCAAATTAGAACCGACAAAGCCACTCGCTCCGGTAACAAACGCTGTCCTATTTTTCCAAAATCCCATACTTCGTCTTACCAAACCTTCCAAGGTGCCGAATCTCTCCAGAGCTGCTCAAATTCTAGATTGTCCTTGTAAGTATCCATACATTTCCAAAATCCGTCATGTTTATAAGCCACCATTTGGCTCTCTCCACACAGTGTCTCGAACGGCTGCTGTTCCAGTACACAATCGTCGTCAAGGTAACTAAATATTTGCTGACCAAAAACAAAAAAACCACCATTGATCCAGTCATTTAAAAGCGGTTTCTCGCGAAACCGAAGAACGGCTCCATCGTCATTGATGTCCATCAAACCAAAGGTTGAATATGGATGAACTGCCGTGACCGTTGAGACCTTTCGATGGGCACTATGGAAAGCAGAAAGATTCGCGATATCAACATCCGCAAGTCCGTCTCCGTAGGTTACAAAGAATTTCTCTTCATTCTCTAGTTCACGCTCTACCTTTTTCAGGCGCCCGCCAGTGTTTGTTTCCTGTCCTGTGTCCACAAGGACCACATTCCATGGGTGTTGCGTCTCGTCGAAATAACTTCTAAGTTCTTCACCAAGATGTCCAAGGCAGAGCACGAAATCCTTAACGCCATAATGCGAGAAAATACTGAGCAGATGCCAGATGATGGGCTTGCCACCGATCTTGATCAGAGCTTTTGGGACAGAGCGGCCTTGTTCACCGAGCCTGGTTCCTCGTCCGCCGCATAGAATTACAGCCTTCATTTG
>JBGSQW010000041.1:0-14056 GCA_041737885.1 Pyrinomonadaceae bacterium
CACTGTTAAAGACCAGCAAGGTCAACTCGTACCCAATGCGAGCGTTACGTTAAGGAACACTGGAACCGGCGAGACGCTGAAAGCCACGACGACGAACGAGGGAACCTTCGTGGTCAGCGAACTTAAGCCTGGCGTTTATTCCATAGCCACTGAGGTACAGGGCTTCAAGCGTTCGCTCATAACGGGCATTGTTGTGCAGGTCGCGACAGTCACAAGTGTTCAGGTCGAGCTCGAGGTTGGAACTGTCAGCGAAGAGGTTACCATCTCTGCAGACGACGCCCAGGTAGTAATAAACACATCGAGTTCCGAGGTCGGCGAGGTCGTCGACCGGCAGAAGATACTTGAACTTCCGCTCGACGGCCGCAATCCTTTCGAACTGACCGCACTCCAGGCAGGCGTCCAGACCAAGAGCGGGGCGGACGGCGAGGTAAACAGTTTCTCGATCAACGGAAATCGAACCGTCGCAAACAATCTGACAGTCGACGGCGTCAATGCTTCAGACAACTTCCTCAAAACGCCCGCAAATATAACGCTTGGGGTCATTCCTGTCAGCGTCGAAAGCATCGCGGAGTTTCGCGTCACAACATCGCTGCCTTCCGCCGAATTCGGCCGCGGCTCAGCTCAGATCAACGCTGTGACCGCTTCGGGAACTAATTCATTCCGCGGCTCGATATTTGAATTTCATCGAAACACAGCATTCAATGCTAACAACTTTTTTAATAACTCTACGATACTAGAAAATGGCGAAGGCGTTCCTCGCGAACCGCTCATTAGAAACCAGTTTGGCGGGCGTCTCGGCGGGCCGATCAGGAAGGACAAGACATTCTTTTTCGCTTCCTATGAGGGCAAACGCGAGTCTCGAGGTCTTTCGCGAAATCGGCTTGTTTATACCCAGCAGGCTCTTTCGGGAGTATTCCGTTACATCAAAGGCCTTCCGACTACCCCCGCTAACGCGGCCGCAGCAACTGTGACGGTGCAGGCCGGAACTGCTACGAGCCAGAGCGGAACGTGCGCTGCAACTTCGGGAACGGTCATTGCGAATGGAGCAATTTGTGTCCAAAACGTCCTTGGTATACCGAATACGGCTCGATTTAACCAAGCGATAGATCCGACCGTACGGGATTATATGTCGCCGATGCCACTTCCGAACAATTTCCAGATCGGCGATGGACTAAACACTGGGGGATTTCGATTTAACTCTAAGATCCTCTCTCCCTCTGATCAGGTTTCGACCCGGATCGATCACCGGTTCAACAGCAATCACTCGCTCGAGGTTGCGTTTAATTATGGTGATATCAACTTTAATGGAGATTATATAAACGAGGGCGAACCGGCTTTTCCGACGTCGACGTTTCGAACGCGAAACACCATTGGACGGGGACTATCCGCGACTTTCCGTTCAGTTATCAGTCCGACCATCATTAACGAGGCTCGATTCGGGGAGCAGATCTCGACCCTAACCTTTGCAAATACTGCGGATTTCGCCCGCGGCTACCGGATCGATCTGGCAAATGTATTTGACCCTGAGGACGATTTTATTGGCTCGAACAGAAATCTTCGAGTCCTGCAGTTTACAGACAACCTGACGATCCTTCGCGGAAACCACACGTATAAGATGGGAATTGAGGTTCGAAACCCGTGGGTCAGGCGTTACACGTTTGATGGTGTGATCCCGATCGTAGACTTCTCAACCGATAACGCGACTGGATTCAGCCAGAACAATCATTTCCGCGGCAGCACCGCGACAGACTATCTAAATGCCCGCATTCTCGCGAATACGCTGACTGGGGCACTCGGCTCGGTTGTACAGACATTCAATGCGACAAGCCAGACTTCCGGCATCGTTCCCGGTGCTCCCGAAACCCGCGGGTACACTAATTGGGAAACAAATCTTTATCTCCAGGATTCGTGGCGGTTAAATTCGCGGCTTAGTCTAAATCTTGGCCTTCGCTACGAACTGAATATGGCTGTACGAGAACTGAACGGAATGGGACTGCTCCCCGTTGGCGGTTCGGCAGCTCTCTACGGTGTCTCGGGTGACGGGAATCTCTTTCAGCCGGGCGTTCTGACTGGAACTAATCCGATTCTCGATTTCGCCGATGAAGGTGGCTTCTGGAAAACAGATAAGAACAACTTCGCTCCGGTCGTTGGCTTTGCGTGGGATCCATTTGGAACCGGCAAAGCGTCGATCCGCGGAGGATACCGCATCAGCTATTTCTCGGGCAGTTTCAACACCGTCGACGGCACGCTCGACGACAACGAAGGCCTGCTGATCACAACGACTCGGGGCATCAATACCGGCTATCTCCGCGACGGCATCGGCGTAACGCCTACACCCACGGTCACGATCCCTGCGGCGCAGAGTATTCAGCTGAATTCGACGGTTGATATCCGAGCGTTTGACGAGAATCTGAAGACCCCTTATTTGCACGATTTTAATTTTGGTGTCCAGTACGAGGTCCTGAAGGGCACGTCGCTTGAGGTCAGATATGTTGGAAACCGAGGCAAAAAATTGTATCGCGGATACGACGTCAATGAGGTCAACATTTTTGCTCGCGATCCTCGAACCGGACAGTCGCTGCTTGATGCATTTAAGATCGCGCAGAATAATCTCATCGCTTGTCGGGCAAATCCGACGATCTGTACTGCCGATAGTTTCCGGTATAATGCCGCGATCTCTGGCAGCGTGCAGAACCCGTTGATGGACGTTCTCTTTTTCGGACGGGCGACTGAGTTTACCAATGCCAACTACATTACCCGTCTTGACCAGAATCGCGCTGGCGATTTTGCCGACTACGTGTCTCGAGTGCGTCTGATCAGTGGAGTACGCGGTGCCCCGTTTTTTGATGCGGTCACCCGCGGCGAGCTGCCGATCAATTTCATTCGTGCTAATCCGGCCGTTCGCGGAGCTCAGTTCTTTACCAACGGTTCGAAATCATCCTACGATTCTTTGCAAGTCGAATTAACGCGACGAATAACTGCCGGCTTGAGATTTCAGGCGAGCTACACGTTTGCGAAAGGCCTTTCTGATTTCATCGGGTCAACCGGCGATACGAATTCGTTCCTCACGTTGCGTGACACCGATCGGGAATACGCTCAGTTCAATGCGACGCACCAGTTTCTCGCGAACGCTCTTTACCAGTTGCCATTTGGACGTGGTCGACAGTTTCTGAGGAGGCAGCGTGGCATCGTCGGAACGCTCGTCAGCGGGTGGCAAGTTGGCGGGATAGTGAAGTACGCCACGGGAGATCCTCTTTCGCTCATTTCGGGACGAGGAACCTACAATCGCGACGACCGATCAGCTTCAAACACGGTAGATGTTGTTGGTGATCTTAACCGAAAGCAACTCGCCGAACTCCTCGGCGTTAGGTCGACGCCCAACGGCGTTTTTTACATCGACCCTAACCTGGCCCCTGGAAGCACGAACACGCCGGGCTCTATAATTTTTCAGAATCCTCAGCCAGGAACCATCGGCAAACTCGGGCTTTCTTCGATCTTTGGGCCAACGTTTTTCAATTTTGATCTCAATGTGCTGAAGAGGACCCGGATAACCGAAACAATGAACGTCGAATTCCGGGGTGAGATATTCAACGTTCTGAATACTGTAAATTTCGACAACCCGAATACCAACATCAATAGCTCAAATTTCGGGCGAATAACGGGGATCGTCGGCCGTCCGAGACTGATGCAGTTTGCCCTGCGGCTTAACTTTTAGGATCTAATCATATGACCAAACTGCGAATAGCAGCCTTGCCGTTTCTGTTGTTGCTGATCTCGATGTCGGTTCTCGGCATCGAGAAAGGCCTGATCGAGAGAGCGAATGGCAGTCTCGTCGAGGTGGTCGCAAAGGTCAGTGATGATCTGCTTCCGCGTGACTCTGATCGTTTTCGCGTTCCGACGCCGGGGCAACTAAAATCATGGAAGTTTATTGTCGAAAGCATCTATGCCGGAAAACCGGAAGACGCTGCTCAGCTGATAAAGCAGCTTTCTTTCCCCTACGAGCTAAAGAGCTTCACCGAAAAGTCTAACGGGCGTGAATATTTCCTTCTCACTGAAAGGGTGCCCTTTCAGTCCGGGTGGGGAGCCTACGTGTTCGACCCTAAAGCGTCAAATCCTCTGGTGATACAGGCCCCGCATCCGAAGTTTGATTCAAACACCGAGCATCAGGCGATCGATGCGTTTTTGCAGACTGGTGCGTCTGCGTTTATGCTCGCGGGAGCTCATCGGCGGGCCAATAAACTATCGTCGCCGTGTACTCAGCCGCGATCGGGTGACGACGCGGCAACATACCCGGTTTCCGACGTCGCGCATGCGGTCGATACACCTTTTCACGCAGTGCACGAAGCTCTGATCAAGGCGAGGCCGGGAATTGTTGCGATACAGCTTCATGGGATGGGTGAGCGCGATACCTGTCCGAATGTTTTTGTAAGTACTGGTACGGCGACCGTGACCACGAACTCGAAGAATCTAAATGCCTGCCTCGCGAAGAATGGCGTAGAAACTTCGGTTTACGACGGATCCAAAAGTTGCCCTTTAACAGCATTGAGCAACGTACAAGGCCGCTTTTCAAACGGCGAAACGACGGATCCGTGCGGAACATACGCCAAAATATCCCCCGAGCCCGGATCGTTCATTCACATTGAGCAGGAACCCGCGATACGCAAGGACCGTGCTTCCTGGCAACCTGTTATCGAAGGGCTTAAATGCACTTTTCCTACTTCAAACGCCGGATCAAAGGCGGCAATTGCACTGCCGATACAGGAAGGGCTGAGATCTTATTCGTTCAAGGCCGGCCCAAATCCTGCCGTCACGGTCTTCTATCATTTGCCGCCCAATGTCGACGCCAAGACAAAGGTTGTGCTAGTTTTAGCGGGGCGACAGCGTAATGCCGACGAATATCTGGCTTCCTGGACAGATTGGGCCACCAAAAACAACTACGTCGTCCTTTCCCCTAAATTTGCCGAAGCCGATTGGCCAGAACCGTTGGGATACAACTTTGGCAACATTGCCAGCGGCCGCGAAGCCGATAATACCCCGAATCCAAAATCGAAATGGGCGTTCACCGTTATAGAGCAAATGTTTGAAGATGCTAGAAAACGATTTTCGGTAAAGGCTGAGAAATATGTGCTGTTCGGACACTCGGCGGGCGGTCAGTTGGTTCACCGGTTCATGCTTTTCATGCTGGAGAACAAAGTGACTCTGGCGATAGCCGCAAATCCAGGGTTCTATACTCTGCCGGAGATGAATACGGTTTTTCCCTACGGATTAAAACGTTCCCCCGTACCTATCCAGGAAAAAGATCTAAAAGATTGGGCTCGCCGCAACCTCGTGATCATGCGCGGAACGGCCGATGTTCAGCGAACCGAGAATCTGAGACAAACGCCTGAGGCTGACGCTCAGGGTAAAAATCGCTTCGAAAGAGCAGGATATATGTTTGTCCGCATCAACAGGCTTGACCCGGGTACCAAGTGGCGCCTATTTGATGTTCCCGGTATTGCGCATGACCAAAAAGGAATGGCCGAAGCGGCTCAAAAATTTCTTAGTTCAGAGATCAAGTGAGATCGGCTAGTATTTCGGCACGCTTGGATCTATCTCGCTCGACCACGCAGTGATCCCGCCGACCAGGTTGGACAGCTTTCCGGTGTAGCCGGATCTCTCAAGGTATTCGATCGCCCGTGCGCTTCGACCGCCCATCTTACAATGAATGACCGCCTCTCGAGACGCGTCAAGCTCGTCAATTCGCGATGGGACCTCGCCAAGAGGAATCAACTTTGCACCGGTGATGCTCGCAAACGCATATTCATCCGGCTGCCGAACGTCGATCAGCTGAATATCATCGCCCGCATCTAGACGGGCCTTTAATTCCGTTACTGTTATCTCGTGCATAGTAGGCATTATCATAACACTCGTAGGGGCAACATTTCCAAATGAAACCGACACCTGTCGATCGCGCGTTATGTTCGCTAGGTTACATTACGAATTGACAAAAATTTACATACAAAAACGTCAGAAGCCCATTCAAACATTGTAAACTACGAGACTTAGACACTATCTATGTGGAAAGTATTTCTTACATTCGTTGTTTCGTCGGCTTTATTGCTCTCAATTTCCTGTGGGGCGTCGTCGTCCAACAGCAGTGGCGGAAACAACTCTAACGCCAATAGTTCTCAGTCTTCGACAATCTCTGTAACGGTTGGACGGTCCGAGTCGAGGGATATCGCTGCGGTAATTCAGGCGACGGGTAGCGTATCGGCTGATGAAACGTCGGATGTTGCTCCTAAAACGGCGGGAAAGGTCGCAAACCTGGCCATCAATGTGGGTCAGTTCGTCTCAGGGGGAGCGGTCATCGCCCGCATCGACGATCGAGATGCCCGCCTTCAACTTTCCGCCGCGCAGGCGGCTGTCAAACGAGCGAGGGTTTCGGTTTCGCAAGCTGAGGCTCGTCTTGGACTCGGGCCGAACGGCAAGTTCAACGCGTCTGCGATACCTGAGGTCCGTGCGGCTAACGCAAATTACGAACAAACCCTCGCCGAACTCAAACAGGCAGAGGCGAATGAGAAGCGTTACCGCGAGTTGACCGAATCCGGCGACGTGGCTATGGTCACATACGAGACGTTCAAAACCCAACGCGATACGGCTCGAACCAGGGCAAATGCCGCTCGGCAACAACTAGACGTCGCTATCAATACGGCCAAACAAAGTAATCAGGCGATCGCGGCTGCCCAAGCCGATGTTGAATCTGCCCAAACGCAGGTTGCCGAAGCAGAGCAGGCGATCGCTGATACGGTCATACGTGCACCTTTTTCAGGTTTTGTAAGCGGAAGGCCCGTCGCGGTTGGTGAATATGTTTCGTCAGCCTCGATAGTCGCCACTATTCTTCGCACTAATCCGATCAAGGTTGAAATACAGGTTGCCGAGGCAGATCTGCCGTATGTTGTTTTAGGCAGAGGCGTTTCCGTCGAGATCGATGCGTACAAGGATCGAAAATTCGCAGGAACGGTCACTGCTCTAAGTCCTGCCGTTGACCCCACCTCACGGTCTGCAATAATTGAGGCATCCATTGAGAACGGTGATAATGCTCTTCGGCCCGGGATGTTCGCTACAGTGCGGATCAACAAAGAAGGCGGCGGCAAAGGCGTTTTCGTTCCAAAATCTGCAATTTACAGTGATGGAGCTACGCAGTCGTACCGAGCATTTGTCATAGTCGAAGGCGTCGCAAAATTGCGTGTCATCCAACTCGGACCTGAGGAAGGTGACAGCGTCCAGATCCTCAACGGCCTAAACGCCGATGAGACTGTCGCCACGAGTAATCTCGATCAGCTTTACGAAGGAGCAAAGGTTGCGTCTTAGGTGGAGAAAGTAGTATGCAGTGGTTAGCTGAAGTTTGTGTTCACCGTCCGGTTTTTGCGACTGTCATCGTTCTTTTCATGACGGTCGTAGGCGGATTCAGCTTTTTTACACTCGGCGTTGATCGCTTCCCCAAGATCGACCTGCCGACGATCTCGGTGCGTACGGGCAATCCCGGAGCCGCACCTGAAGAGATCGAGACTGAGATCACTGATATTGTCGAAGGAGCCTTAAATACGGTTCCGGGTGTCGAAGAGATGCGTTCCTCGTCATCACGCGGAAGCTCGAATGTCACGCTCACATTCAATCTTGAAAAAGACCCTGACGTAGCCTTCCAAGAGATCCAACAGAAACTTAGCACGATCATTAACCGCCTGCCGGAAACTGCGGATCCACCTGTTGCTCAAAAATCCGATCCAGATTCGCAGCCGATCCTCATGTACACGATCAGCGCTCCGAGAGACGTGGTCGAGCTAACCGAACAGGTAGAGCTACTCATACAAAAGAGAATCGAAAGTGCCGACGGCGTAGCTGAGGTGTTCATGTGGGGCTCTAGAACGCCGCAGATCCTCGTCAATGTAAATCCGGACCGCTTAAGGGCATTTAATCTTGCAGTGACGGAGGTAACGGCGGCGATCAGGGCACAGAATCAGGAAGTGCCCGGCGGAAATATCGTTGAAGGGCAAAGAACTCTCGGCGTTCGTACGATGAGTAAACTCACGCGCGTTGAGGAGTTTAATGAGGTCGTGATCGCTAGCAGAAACGGCTTTCCGATCAAGATCAAGGATATTGGCAGCGTCACCAAGTCAGGCGGCGAAGCATCGTCCGCCGCTTCGCTCGATGGAGTAACGTCGGTCTCTGTTGGTATTAGAAAACAAGCTGGTGCTAATACCATAGCCGTCATCAATAACGTCAAAACAAGGATGGCGACTATCATTCCAGGGCTACCCACTGATATGAAAGTCGCGGTCATCCGTGACCAGTCCGAGTTCATTCAAAACTCGCTGACGGCTATCGAGGAGCACCTTGTGCTTGGCGGGCTGTTCGCGGCGATCATTGTATTTCTTTTCCTTTGGAATTTTCGTTCGACGATCATTGCCGCACTTGCTATTCCTATCTCGATCATTGCTGCATTCGCGGCTATCGCTGCATTTGGTTTTTCATTGAACCAGATGACGATGCTCGCTCTTACACTGATGGTCGGCATCGTGATCGACGACGCGATCGTTGTCCTCGAAAACATATACAGATTTGTCGAAGAGAAGGGAATGGATCCCGTTCAGGCGGCGATCGAAGGAACGCGTGAGATCGGACTTCCGGTTTTAGCTACGACGTTATCATTGTTAGCCGTTTTCGTGCCGGTCGGGTTTATGACGGGTATCGTCGGGCGATTCATGTCATCGTTCGGTCTGACATCCGCAGCCGCGATCGCCGTTTCACTCATTGTTTCATTTACCCTTACACCTATGCTTGCGGCCCGTTGGATAAAGAAACGGGAACCCGCAGCTGGTGAGGAAAGCCCGATCCGAGACGAAGTTACAGGTGAGGTTGTCGAGCAGACCGAGACGGTTTCTCACTCGCACGACTCTAAGAACGGATGGTTTTACAGCAAGATCGATGGAGCCTACACGTGGATGCTTCATGTGGCCATGCGATTTCGCTGGGCAGTTGTGTTGATCTGTATCCTTACCGTTGCATCGATCTTTCCGCTCTATAAATTCGTCGGTATGGCGTTCTTACCTGATGAGGACGAATCTCTTTACCAGGTAAATATCCGTGGCCCGCAGGGAACATCACTGTCCGCAACTCAATCCATATTGGATAGGATCGCCCGCGATATTCGGGCCGAGGTTCCGGGTGTTAAGAACACCCTCGTCCTTGCCGGTTTCGGCCGAGGCTCGGGATCGAACAACGGCTTCATCAACGTCGCTCTGCTGCCAGTATCTGAACGTGAGAAATCGCAGGCGGAACTTATCAATCAAACCCGTAGTATAGCGAAAAAATATTCGTCTAAAGACTATCAGGTTACGGTGTCGGCATCTTCATCCATTGGGAATAGTATCGGTCTCGGGCGGGGTGGTTCAGGGGTCGGGTTTTTTATCGCCGGTCCTGACATGGAAAAGCTGACCGAATATGCCAACGCGATGGTCGAGCGAATGAAGCAAGATCCGATCTATCGTGACCCTGATACCTCGATCGAGGTTGGAAATCCTGAGATCCGAGTGGTTATCGACCGCACGCGGGCTGCCGATCTTGGCGTCAGGGCGGGTGATGTTGCCCAGGCATTGAATATTCTCTCAGCCGGACAGATCACATCTACATTTAGCGAAGGTTCTAAGCAATATGATGTCGTGGTTCGTGCTGAAGAACAGTATCGACGAGATCGCAGCAATTTTAGATATTTTACAGTCGCCTCGAGTAACGGCGGAACGGTTGACCTCGAAAGGGTGGTCAAAATTGACGAAGGCCTTTCACCGTCGTCGATCAATCGTCTGAACAGGCAGCGTCAGGTCACAGTCTCAGCCGGGCTTCCACCCAATGCGTCAGAATCAGATGCTGTTTCGCGAATGCAGCAATTTGCGGCGGACCTCAAGATGCCTGCTGAGTATCTGACAGGAGTTACGGGACAGTCGAAAGAATTACAGAAAGCATACGAGGCATTTATGTATGCGTTCCTGTTGTCTTTCGTCTTCATGTATCTCATTCTCGCCGCTCAGTTTGAGAGTTTTATTCACCCGGTGACGATCCTGATCACGCTTCCGTTGTCGGTGCCTTTCGCACTGCTATCGACAGCTCTTGCGGGGCAAACTTTGAATATATTCTCGGCCCTCGGTATTTTGCTGCTCTTTGGCATTGTTAAGAAGAACGCGATCCTGCAGATCGATCATACGAATACGCTGCGTTCGCGGGGGATGAATCGATACGACGCTATTATTCAGGCAAATCGTGACCGATTACGTCCGATCCTCATGACGACGATCGCCTTGGTCGCGGGAATGATCCCACTGACCTTAGGCACCGGAGCCGGAGCTGCGACGAATCGTTCGATCGGAATCCTCGTTGTGGGTGGTCAGTCGATGTGTCTGCTGCTGACGCTTTTGGCGGTTCCTGTTTTCTATTCGATTTTTGACGATGCGAAAGAATCGACGATCTGGCAGTCTATGTCACGCGGGCTGAGAGGGTTTTTCGCTTCGTTTAAGCGGTCAAAGAAGGAGAACGATACTCCCGAAGGCGAGGCCGCAAACTAGTTTTTTTAATGGTTTTGTTTTCAGTAAATTTCACCCTTGGTTGCTCTGCGCGTTGCTTAGCGTGCTTGGTGTTTCTGTGTCTATCCGTTTCGATCGCGGCGGCGCAATCTCCGTCCCCAACGGCAACACCTGTTCCGGTATCACAATCAACACCTAGTGTGTTACCCAGTCCAACGCCGGATGAAATGCCGCCCGTGCAGCCGAAATTTACGGCTCCGAATAGGCCATTACCCAGTTCCGAGCGCGTCGGGGTCGACGTGGATAACCAGTTGCCCCTGACCTTAGAACAGGCAGTCGAGATGGCGTTGTCGAATAATAATGATA
Organism: Pyrinomonadaceae bacterium; assembly: GCA_041737885.1. Lineage (GTDB taxonomy): Bacteria > Acidobacteriota > Blastocatellia > Pyrinomonadales > Pyrinomonadaceae > OLB17. The sequence goes on from JBGSQW010000041.1 coordinate 10,920, forward strand.
TCGATGCTTCGAGGAATGACTCAAAGATCAGCGACATTAGCCTAACCGGTGCGAGAGGCGTATACGATCCCTTGCTGGTTTCGGAAAACTATTACGAAAGCCTCACGACACCGACGGCTTCGGCGATCGGCGGTGCGGTCAATGGGGCAGTCACACAGACCCGATATTTCGGGTCGGCGGGCGTAAGCGGTTTCTCGCCTTATGCGGGCGGAAGCTATTCCGCACTTTTTAATTCGTCACGTACGACAACCAGTAATACCAACTCGTTTCTGAATCCGCAGTTTCCGTCATCTCTCGCCTTAAATTTTAACCAACCGCTGTGGCGCAATCGCCGGATCGACAGCAATCGCCGAACGATCGAAATTGCGAAAAAGAACATTAATCTCTCTGACGCGCAGCTGAAACTACAGGCTATAAATGTCGTTAATGCGGTCGAGCAAGCGTATTGGGATCTCGCCTTTGCACTTCGCAATCAGCAGGTCCAGCTTGAAACTTTGCGGCAAGCTAAAGAGCAACTCGAAAGTAATCAGCGGCAGGTCGACCGAGGCGTTCTAGCTCCGATTGAACTCGTTGCCGCGAATGTACAGATCTCTACTTTTGAACAGGCTGTTTATGCCGCTCAGGAATCAGTAACGCGGAACGAAAACACACTTAAAACCTTGCTCCTACCGGACCGAAGCGCTGCTGAATGGTCGCGGGCATTGACACCGGTGACGCCTGTTGGAGTCGGAGTTCCGCAGGTCGGGTTAGAGGTCGCTGTTTCCGAGGCGTTGAAGAACCGACCTGAGATCGGTCAACTCCAGACCACAGCAGAGATCAACAGTATCGATCAGGATTTTTTTAAGAACCAGACAAAGCCGCAGATCGATCTCATCGGAAGCTATACCCTGCAAGGATTATCGGGAACGGAAACCGCCGCTGCTATCAATCCATCGACTGGCCTCAGCCGTGTTCCGCCAAATTTGGTCGGCGGATACTTCACTTCACTTGGCAATCTTGCCGCTTTCGACGCCCCGTCATACAGAGTTGGAGTTTCGATCTCGCTGCCGTGGGGCAATCGCATCGCCAAAGCCAACCTTGCCCGGTCTCAGGTCGAAGCCGACCGCATCGCCAATAACCGGGCACAGGCAGAACAAGTGGTTGTTGCTGAAGTGCGAAATGCCCTTCAGGCTCTGCGTTCCGCAGAATCTAGACTGGTATCCGCCACGGATGCCCGAACTGCGGCGGAAGAGTTGTATGCGAGTGAGCAGCGGCAGTTTCGCGGCGGCACCTCAACGTTCTACCTCGTCCTACAGCGTCAAACCGATCTGGCAGCAGCCCGCGGCCGCGAACTTCAGGCACGTACCGACCTGAATAAGGCGATCTCCGAGTTTCAACGATCGATCGGCAACACGTTGACGGCGAACAATGTAACCGTTTCCAAATAAAAAAGGCCGGATGTCTCACAAACATCCGACCCGATCAAGTTTATTCAATAATTGCCCTGATGACTTGGGCCATATGAGGTCTTGACCTCGCGCAAGTTTTCTAAAACCTTTAAAACTTGCTTGCTGACTTTCTATCAGCGGCGGTTTGCGTAGCAAGCACTCTGGCCTCTTCATGTACGTCATTCAACCCTTCTGATATCGCCGTTGAGCCCGTATCTATAGCATCCGCGATCAGTTCACGACTCGATTCCAGTTTTGAAGCCGCCAGATCATAGACAGCCCCTGCCTTTTCCTTGACCAGCGAGAGTTTTTCTGCCGACTGAGCCTTGATCGCATTCGCTTTCTCGATGGTCAGATCATAGCCGCGACGTGAAACATCCGCTATGTCGTGCCGCATATCCCGGCCTGATTTTGGGGCGAAGAGCAGTGCGAGAACGGCTCCGATGCCGCCGCCTACCAACAGGAAAGTTAGGCCGTCGCGCGTATTGATCCGCGATCCATTTCTAACCGACAGGTCTTTTTCGTATGTATTGCTGTTCATAATTTCGTTCTCCCGGATATATTTTCGGACAACGAGGATTATGATCAGTTAGAAGTAATTAATCTGTATGCCAGCACACAATCCGTAGTTATGGCTTCAAATGTTTTTCGATGTACTTTCCGAGAACACGGCGGTAATGATCTGATTCGACACGATAGCATTCGCATGCAAAATTTTCGAGACCTCTGCGGTCGAGAAGCCGTATGCGTCCACGTGCATACTTAATTACTTTGTTTTCCTGCAGATTTGATGCGGCGACAGATACGGTTTCACGTCTAACGCCGAGAGCCTGAGCGATCTGTTCGTGTGTTAAATGGAAAAGGTCTTCTTCCTGATGATCGTGAACGTACAGCAGAAAACGGCAAAACTGTTGCTCGACCGAATGCAAGCGATTGCAGATCGCCGTTTGTGAGACCTGTGCTATCAGCGTCTGCGTGAAATACATGCAGATATCCTGAAAATCACCGCATTCGGCAAACTCACTTTTTACCGCACTCGCTTTCATTCGATAAGCCACACCGGCAGCGTAGGCGACGGCCCGTGTCGCCATGCTGGCCTCGCTCATAAAGGTTGAAACACCGACGAGGCCCTGTCGTCCGGTTATTCCAACTTCGACCGAAACGCCTGTTTCCGCATCGTAGAGAAGGCAAATGATCGCTGAGGTTGGGAAGTAAATGTGGTGCCGCTTCGATTCTGCTTCCCACAGAACGTCGCCGGCAGCCAGCTCGACCTGTTCGAGAGCGGGTCTGATCTTGGTGAATTCGCTGTCTGGAAGAGCCGCGAGCAATTTATTTCGCAGGGCATCGTCCATCATGTTAACTGGCGGCATATCGATCCTTTTGTACGATGTAGCGGAACACAAACACGAGATAGTTCAATTGAGAGCCAACATTCCCGAGCCTGTCATGTGCAAATCAACTATATATATATCCGTTCGCCTTTCAAAATCATCGGGCGGCTCCTAAGATTTCTTTTGAAACTTTTTTATGTAAAATTCGAATTACCTATTTAAACAAGAGCACTTATTTCTAAAGGAGATGGCATGATGAATTAAACGGTGGCGATGTACTCTGATGTTGAAATACGTTGGAGTAGAGAGGCTTGAAGCTGAATTTTTTCATGCGGCTATTTGACCGCGTAAAGGAGACTAACTCCGATCCCGCTTCTCG
>JBGSQW010000059.1:0-7320 GCA_041737885.1 Pyrinomonadaceae bacterium
TCCAGCTTTGATCTGCTTACGGTGATCTATAAGGCGAGAGAGGCGGATGGGATCGGCTCATATCCTTTATTTGAGGATCAACTACACACGATCGTCTTTCAAACCACGACACAGGAAAAGGTGAAAACGCTCGCGGGTGAATTCGACACGACCGTTTCTATGGTTCAGAGCGATTTTCTAACCGCCAATGGAATCAAGGAACTTAAGATCAATTTCTCAAACGACGGGTTCGCCTTGCCTGTTCTCGTTCGGATGAAAACGCTCAAGGGCGAGTTCAGGGCCACTCTTACTTCCGTCGTTGTACCTGAGCCCGAACTTCCACCGGTATCGCCGACGCCGACACCGGCGCCGTCCCCGACGTTGCCGCCAGTCGTCAAGCCCACGCCCACGCCTCCGCAATATGTAGATAATCAGCCTCTGATACCGGACCTGGGTTTTGCACTTGGAGAGGTTCTTGACTTCCAGATTTCAGCAGCCGATAAGCCGTTGGGTAAGCTCAGGCTGAACGCGAAAGAGCGGAAACTTGTCGAAAAGACCGACACCCTTGTACTAACCGCAACGATCACAGCCGTTGAGCCGGGAGCGGAGATATTTAGATTGGGTGAATATGCCCAAGTTCTTGTTGATCCGGACTCGCTGGCACCGTCAGGAATCGAATCAAAGTTCACCTCTCCTTTTGCCGGCCTAAAGCAGACTGTTGAATTCGACCGCAGAACGGGAACAATCAAATACGGGGAGAAAGCGAGTGTCGACGCCCCGATCGGTACCCATACCTATCTATCGCTGATATATGCGATGCGTTCGTTCAATCTTAAGCACAGTAAAAATGTCAGCAATCCGGTCAACGATACCCGCGTAGCAGTCTTTTGGGAGAATCGATCATATGTTTTCACCCTTCGCCCCTCAGCTCCAGAGGATGTGACGCTGAACGGGGAAAAGATCCTTGCCCAGCGCATCGTGATCAACACGGGAAACAAAGAGCTAGACGCCTTGAATCTGAAAGTATGGCTTCGAGTTGCAGATCGAGTTCCTGTGCGATTTTCCGCCGGCCCTTATCAGTTTGACTTGATCACGATTTCTCCAAACCTTTTCTAATTCCAACACGTAACCAAAACGAAACGAAATGATGGGTTTCGTTTAAATGAAATTGAAAACGATTTTCAATTAGGTTATTATTTTGTTGGAAAGGAGTTTGAAAATGAGAAAGATCTCGGTTTTTTGCGGCTTTTTTCTGATCGCTTCGGCGGTCTCGATCTTTGGACAAACGGATGCTGACCGCGAGGCGATCAAGCGAACGGCACTGAACTATGCAGAGGGCTGGTACGAAGGGAACGCGGAAAAGATGGAAAGCGCGTTGAGCCCTGACCTTGCGAAGAGGATCGCGAGATCGAATGCTCAAGGCCAGAGCAGTTTGAACCAGATGACGGCTTTGACCCTTGTTCAAGGGACGCGAACAGGCTCGGGGAAGAATACCCCGAAAGATGAACAAAAGAAAGATGTAACTATCTATGACGTGTATGGCGGAGCGGCAACAGTAAAGCTCGAGATGCGCGACTGGATCGATTACATGCATATCGGAAAAATGAATGGGAAATGGGTGATCATAAATGTTCTCTGGGAGAACAAACCGCCTAGGTAAATAAAGAAATGACTCTAACGGAATTGCCAGTTGGGCAGAATGCAAGAGTGACATCGGTAAATGGTAATTCGGTCATCGTTCATCGTCTGATGGAGATGGGAGTGATACCCGGTGCGGCGGTTGAAATGGTAAAAACGGCTCCTTTTGGCGATCCGATCGAGGTTCGAGTTCGCGGATATTCGCTTGCTATGCGAAAGAATGAAGCAGATTCGATCGAGGTCAGCGCCTGACAACCGTTAGGTTCAATGGATGAACGGAGCCGCTAGTTCCCAGATCATAATTGCTCTTGCCGGCAACCCGAATGCCGGCAAGACTACTCTCTTTAACTCCCTTACCGGTCTCAGACAGAAAGTCGCGAATTATCCCGGCGTTACGGTAGAACGTAAACAGGGCCCGTGGTCCGTCGGCGAAAGACCTGCCCAGATAATTGATCTTCCCGGTCTATATAGTCTCGACGCGACCTCGCTCGATGAGCAGATCGCCAGTGAGGTGATCCAAGGTAAATATGCGGCCGAGCAGAAACCCGATGTTGTGATCTGCGTCGTCGATGCGACAAACCTCGAAAGAAACCTCTATCTCGTCACCCAAATACGTGAACTCGGTATCCCGGTGGTTATTGCTCTGACCATGATCGACGTTTTCGAGCGGCAGAAGCACGAGATAGATGTCGATTCGCTGAGCCGACAGCTCAGAACACCGATCGTCGCCGTCAACGCTAAAGATGGACGTGGAATCGACGAACTTGAGAGGATCGTCGAGTCGCTTTTCGATGAGAAACCATCCATTCTCGATTTGCCAATGCCGGAAGAAGTAAGTGTCGGGGACAACTCGCGGATCTTCGCCCGGTATAAATTCATATCGAACGCTGTGCAGGAGTCTGTTCGGCACAACGACCAGGATAGCCACCGGTTTTCGGAAAAGATCGATCGGGTGTTAACGCATCGTTTTTTTGGCCTTGTGATCCTTGTCGGAATATTACTTCTTGTTTTTCAAACGATCTTTTCATGGTCAAGCGTGCCGATGGATCTTCTCGAAAAGGGTTTCGGCGCTGCGGCCGACTTTGCTCGTGACCAACTAGGCCCGGGAATGCTTACGGATCTGGTCGCTGACGGTATTATCGCCGGGGTCGGCGGGGTTGTGGTCTTTCTGCCGCAAATACTCTTGCTTTTCTTTTTCATCTCGATCCTCGAGGACACCGGCTACATGGCGCGAGCCGCGTTTCTGCTTGATAAGCTCATGAGCCGGATCGGGTTACACGGCAAGGCGTTCCTTCCGTTATTCAGTAGCTTCGCATGTGCGATCCCGGGAATAATGGCGACGCGAACCATCGAAAATCGACGAGATCGATTTGCAACGATAATGATCGCGCCGTTCATGAGCTGCTCAGCGAGGCTGCCGGTATATACGTTGATGATCGCGGCTCTTTTCGCCGGGCAATCGTTTTTTGGTTTCATTTCCGTTGGCGCAGTTCTCATGTTGGCGATGTACGCCTTGGGAATCGTGGTGGCCATCGTCGCTGCCTTTATCCTGAAGCGAACGATCCTCTCCGGACCGCCGCCGCCGTTTCTGATGGAACTGCCGCCCTATCGGGTTCCTAATGTTCGGACAGTGATCCAGAACATGATCACCCGCGCGTGGCTGTTTCTCAAACGGGCGGGAACGGTTATTCTTGCCATCTCGATCGTCCTCTGGGCACTAATGTATTTCCCCCGAGCCGAAGTTTCACCTGCCGGAACAACAGCCGTTGTGGTTGACGCGCAAGCAAACACGGTCGAACCTCTTCCAGAAAGTGAGCAGCTTAAGAACAGCTTTGCCGGCCGTCTGGGCCACCTGATCGAGCCTGTTATCAGCCCGCTGGGTTTCGATTGGAAGACTGGCGTGGCCCTGATCGCGAGTTTCGCCGCTCGCGAGGTGTTGGTATCAACTCTGAGTATCATCTACAACGTCGGAAAAGACGAAAATGAAGAATCGGAATCCCTGATCTCGGCGGTCCGCGACGCTAAACGTGAAGATGGCAAGCCGACATGGACACCGCTCACAGGTCTGACCCTGATGGTGTTCTTCGTTCTCGCCATGCAATGTATGTCAACCCTCGCGGTCGTAAGACGAGAGACGAACTCGTGGCGTTGGCCGCTGTTCATGATGGCATATATGACCGCTCTCGCGTACGTAGCTGCGCTCATTACATATCAGGGAGGCAGATTGCTCGGTTTTGAGTGATCGGAACACGTTTATGGAAATGCAGGCCCTAATTGCAGGAATTGTGATAACCTCGGCGGTTTTCTACGTTAGCGTGATCGGCCTTCGGAAATTCCGTTCGTTCTCGCCGAAGGCGAAGTGCGGAAACGATTGTGGTTGCAACGGAGGCACGAAAAAATTAACCTCGTAGTTTGGACTCGAAACCTCCATTCCTGACACTGGGCGTGCGATCGATGCTTCTATCGACGCTCGCCTTTTTTGCGGCCAATGTGTGCGTGAAGCAGGTCGCGCATATCCCGGCAATGGAGACGGTGTTTTTTCGATGTGCGGTGGCTACCGTCTTTTGTGTTTGGGGGTTGAAACGGGCAAAAGCAAGTCTTCTCGGCACCAATCACACGATCCTCCTGTTGCGGGGTACGTTCGGAACTATCGCTCTATTTTTCTTCTTTAAAACGCTCCAGAATATGCCGTTAGCCTCGGCGCAAACGATCCAATACGTTTCACCGATATTTACGGCGATCATCGCGATCTTTGTTTTGAAAGAAGGTGTTTTGCCTACCCAGTGGCTGTTCTACGCCATCGCCTTCTCAGGCGTGTTGCTGATCGAGCAGTTCGATACGCGAATTTCGCCGTTCTATCTCACGCTTGGCCTCATCTCGGCATTTTGCTCCGGCGTGGCATATAATCTCGTACGAAGCCTTCGCGGAAAAGAGCATCCGCTTACCGTGGTCCTGCATTTTCAACTTGTCGGGGCGGTGCTCGGATTCATCTGCCTGTTTTTCGATTGGAAAACACCGGTCGGCTGGGACTGGCTCTATCTGTTTCTCATTGGAGTGTTTTCGCAGCTCGGCCAGATATTCCTAACTAATGCACTACAGAGCGAAAGGATCGCCGGCGTCGCTATAATCAACTACAGTGGGCTGATCTATGCGATCACCGTCGGCTGGATTGTCTTTGGGGAAACGCAGGACCTGATGTCGCTTGCCGGTATGGCTCTGGTCGTGGTCGGAGTTTTGTTGAGTGTGCTCTATGGTCGGCGGCGACAGCGATTGGATGAGTTAGATGTAACCGCAGCCTAACTTTAAGAAGATGATAAACGCCGCAATAATTACCGTCAGTGATACCCGTCAGTCAGCCGACGACCTTTCTGGGAATAAACTCGTGGAACTCGTCTCGGCGGCTGGCGGCGAGGTTATGATCCGACGGATAGTTACCGATGACCTTGCGGAGATTCGGGACCTGCTTGCCGTACTTGCGGATCGCGACGATATCGACCTTATCCTGACAACCGGCGGGACCGGCTTCGCTCCACGGGACAACACACCAGAAGCCACGCGAGCTGTTATCCAGCGTGAAGCGCCCGGACTGGCGGAAGCAATGCGACGTGAAACAGCGTCGAAAACGCCGAAGGCGATGCTCTCACGAGGCGTGTGCGGAATTCGCGGCACGACCTTGATCGTAAACCTCCCGGGATCGCCCAAGGGCGTCGAAGAATGTTTTGAAGTCCTTTGCCCCATACTCGACCATGCGATTGCCCAGATAAGAGGCGATGTCCGACACTGATAATTTTACATCAGCAATATTTTCCCCGTTTTTTGTTTCGGATCAACGAAATTTGCAAGAACGAACAACCGTTGACGTTCAATAGGTGTCAAAAAAGCAGTCAGCCTGTTTGCTGCTCATAGCATGGAGTTTGAACTTTCTTATGTCGATTAGAGCTATTCTTGCCGCCTTCGCCGTTGTTTTCGTATCCCTTATGTTTTCAGCGTCTGTTCAAGCACAGGGCGTGATCGTGCCGATCATTTGCGATCTTCGTCCATGCAGACCGATGCCGCCGAGGCCCTTGCCACAGCCGTTGCCAAACGCGTTGCCGGTGAAATCGATCCAGTTGACCACTAAGATCAACGGCCAAGTCGCGACGACGCATGTCGAGCAGGTATTTAGAAACGACACTTCGTTCACGTTAGAAGGAACGTATTTTTTTCCGATACCCGAGACGGCGCCGATCGTCGAGTTTGCGATCTGGGAGAACGGCAAGCGGCTTGTTGGCGAAGTGCGTTCGCGAGAGGAAGCACGGCGTATTTACGACGAGATCGTCCGCCGACAGCGCGATCCGGGATTGTTGGAGTATGCGGGCAAGAATCTTTTCCAGGCATCGATATTTCCTATCCCGCCGCATTCCGACAAGAAACTTGAACTGAAGTATACCGAGGTTCTAAAGGCCGATTCGGGCACCGTCGCTTATCGCTATCCGCTCGGTACGGGGCGAAACGTGTGGGGACGCCCGCAGCCCGGTGTGGAAACGACGACGGCTGGGCCAAAGCAGCAGTTTGGGACAATTTCGGCGTCGGTCGACATCGTGGGGAAGGAAGCTTTGCGGAATATATACTCGCCGACACATCAGATCGAGGTAAAACGACAGGGAGAGACTGGTGCCAATGTTTCGTTTGAGACGAAGGGGAACGACAACGATTTTCAGCTATTTTACGGACTTTCTAATGCCGATTTTGGCATGTCGCTCGTGACGCATCGCGAGGCGGGCAAAGACGGGTACTTTTTGATGATGCTTTCGCCAAAAGACGATCTGACAGATCGAGAATTGGTCAATAAAGACATCGTTTTCGTGCTCGACACTTCGGGGTCGATGGCGGACGAAGGGAAGATGGAAAAGGCTCGGCGGGCGTTGCTTTTTGGCATCCGGACGCTTCGCGATGGCGATCGGTTTAACGTCATCAGCTTCGCGGGAGAAGAGCGTCTGATGGAAACAGGCTTGATCGATGCGAACGCGGCGGGCAAAAAACGCGGTGAGGAATTTGTCGGTAAATTGCAGCCGACCGGCGGCACGAATATCAACGATTCACTCGTCGCCGCCATGAAGCAGTTCGAGCGCGGCGACCGGCCAAAGATGATGGTGTTTATGACCGACGGGCTTCCGACGGTAGGCGAAACGAATGTCGATCGGATAATCAAGAATGCGCAGGCAAGTAAGGTTGAGGGGCTGCGGCTTTTCACATTTGGAGTTGGTTACGATGTGAATACGCGTCTGCTCGACAAACTGGCGGCTGAGAACGGCGGCGATGCCGATTATATCGAGCCGAAAGAGGACATCGAGATCCGTGTTTCAAACTTTTTTACAAAGGTTAACTCGCCCGTGCTGAGCGATCTCGACATAGATTTTGGCTCGGTGCAGACCGACCTTGTTTATCCGCGACAGATCAAGGACATATTTAAGGGTGCTCAAGTAACGCTGATCGGCCGTTACAAAAACGCAGGCGATCTGCGAAATATCACGATGCGACTTCGCGGAAAAGCGGGGCGTGAATCGCGTTCGTTCAATTACAACGAGCTCGATTTTCCGCTTCGAAACGAAGATAACGAATTCCTTCCGCGGCTCTGGGCCACGCGACGGGTCGGTTGGCTGGTCGAGCAGATCAGGACGAATGGTGAGAATAAGGAACTGCGTGATGAGGTCGTCGATCTCG
>JBGSQW010000066.1:0-15410 GCA_041737885.1 Pyrinomonadaceae bacterium
CGAGAACTTCAACCATCTGCGCAAAAAAACGGCTTTCGAATTTCTTCGAAAGCCCCATGTTTATTGGTCGGGACGGCGAGATTTGAACTCACGACCTCTCGCACCCCAAGCGAACGCGCTACCAGACTGCGCTACGTCCCGGAAAAGGAATTCCTAGATTAGTTTTACGACTGGGAATTGTCAACCCGAAGGTTTTGCGATCTACTGTCCCGCGTTCAGGAAACACGCGGGTTTTTCAGCATCTCGCGGAGATCGAGCAAATGACCGGTTAGTACCTTAAGAGCGTTTAATTGATCAGCCGAGAACGCTCCATTCTCCGGTTTCGTACTAGACGAGCTGGCGTCATTCGCGGACGGTATTGCCTCCGTCTCAAATCCAGCGTCAAACAAAAGTGGAGCTCCGGTCGGTCCGATCGCAACCCCTGGCGGAATAGTTTGCGTTTGCTCCTTAATCTGTCCTTGAGGTGCCTCTTGCGTCGTTGGCACTGAACTTCGAACCCTCGGCTTGGAACCCTCTCTGATCTCCGTTTGCAGTTTCTTGCGGGCACCGGCGATCGTGAACATCTCGTTGTAGAGAAGCTGTTTAATGCGAAGAGCGATCTCTACATCGCGGCGGCGGTAACTGCGTTGGCCTGAATTATTCTTCTGGGGTGAGAGTGTCGAAAACTCGGTTTCCCAGTAACGCAGCACGTGAGCCTGCACGCCGACGAGCTCGCAAACCTCGCCGATCTTGAAGTATATTTTCTCAGGTATTACTACAGCTTCTTGTGCCATCGCGTCAGTGGGTGTGTTAAAGTTCTGTTTAAGTTAGCAGGCGTTATTGTATGTATTTATTGCACTTGTGTCAACGAAAGAATGGTTTCGGAATTTGAGTTTATAAACAACATTAAATCTAAGTTCTCGCTCGACAAGATCGGCGACGACTGTGCCGTTTTGCCCAAAGACGGAACTACCGACATGCTCCTTACGGCGGATATGCTGGTTGAGGATATCGACTTTCTGCTCGAATGGACAACACCGGAATTCCTCGGCCACAAAGCTCTTGCCGTTTCCCTTTCCGACATTGCCGCTATGGGCGGGACGCCAACCTTTTCCCTACTCTCGCTCGCCATTCCCGAGAGCCTTTGGAAAACTGATTTTCTCGACCGCTTTTACGACGGCTGGCACGCTCTCGCCGCAACGCACAATGTCGAACTGATCGGCGGCGACATCTCGAAAACGCTCGACAAACTCGTTATCGACAGCACCGTGATCGGTGAAGTGTCGAGAGAAAAAGCGATCTTGCGTTCGGGTGCGAAACCGGGAGATGCGATATTTATAACGGGATTTATCGGCGGAGCGGCGGCAGGTCTTTTGCAGCTAGAATCGGGGATAAAATTTGATGAATCGCTGCCAATTCCACTAAAGAATTTACTCTTCCGACAGCTTCAACCGTTGCCGCAGATTAAGACGGCTAACGTATTGCGAGAACATGGCTTACCGACCGCCATGCTGGACATCAGCGATGGCGTTTCATCAGATCTCGCTCACCTGATAAATGCGAGCGGTGCTGGCTGCCAAATTGACCTTGAAAAACTCCCTATCGACCCGGCGATCTCATCGCTGGATCTCACAGAGGAGCAACGCCTCGATCTCGCGCTGAACGGAGGCGAGGATTTTGAGCTTCTTTTTACGGTGGATAAAAAATATTTTTCTGCCGTTCAGGACCTCGGTTTTCACCACATCGGCGAGGTCACTGCAAATGTTGGCATCATTGAACTTAGAACCGCTGAAAAAACGTCGATTTTAACCCCGAAAGGCTACCGCCATTTCTAAGCAAAATCCCCCCTCCCGAAAAAACTTTGCAAAAATCGCTTGACAAGCATTTTTGACCTGTGTTTATACTTCAACTCGTTCGCCATGGTGAACCATATTTTTTGGAGATAATTTTGATGATTCGTAGATCAGAACATACATTCACGATATTCGCAGCGACGGCGGGCCGTATAGATACGCGGCAGGGCTTCGTCTGGAATGCGGCAATGTGCCTGAGTCTCGGAGATTTAAATTATCAACCCAAACCGGCGGGGACGACCCGTTCGACACAACCAGATTGATTCAACGGGAGCGGCGTTCCCGCTCCCGAAAACATCAAACGAAACGCAACTGACAGCGTTTTTACGATCTTTAGGAGCGGTTACGCGGATTCATTGGGAATCACGAGTAGCCGCTCCTTTTACGTTTGATGTTTGACAACTGAATAGCCAAAAACAGTTGTCGGTGGTCGGTTGGCAGTGGTCAGTTGGGAAAATTCCCTTCTGATAACTGACGACCGACCGCTGACGACTACTCAAGGAGGCGTAGCTCAACGGAATTAGAGCAGCTCGCTACGAACGAGCAGGCTGCAGGTTCGAATCCTGCCGTCTCTTCCAAATTTTTTCACGCATCGGTCGCCTATCGGTAAAGGCAGGCGGTCTGTAAAACCGTCGCTCACGTAGCTGTGAAGGTTCGAATCCTTCCCGATGCATACTAGATCTCGACCTGAGCGTACTGCTCGACGTACTCTTCGCCGTCAACGCCTCGGTATGTCACGACGCGGGCTTCGAAATCGACGTTGTAGGTGACAACACCGGCGTTCCATGTCGATTGAAGGAATTCCATAAACGTACTTTCGCCCGACTGATCGGTGCGGATCGCCTTGACCACCGCTTCCCTGTCGAAACCGGGTATCTCAGCGTATCCGTCGATCAACGAAGGCATTGCCGACACGACCGGTCCGGCGTCTGTGATATAGACCGACTGACATGCCGGAAGCTGCCAGATGTTGTGTTTCACGCCTGCCTGTCGCAGGACCTCAGCGAGGTACGGAAATCCGCCGACCTTTGGCCTGTTTGCCATCGCCCGCTGCTGGGCTGCTTGTAAATTCTCAATCGCATTGCTCATTGTCTGTGACCTCTTCGTAAGTGTTGATAGGAAATGATCTAGTCGATCGGCACGTCGTTGATCCGATTGGTTTCCGCGAGTTTGAGTAGAAGCTTTCTCAGAACTTTCCGCTCGCCATCGGTCAACCCGTCGAAGAATCGCCGGTCGTTCTCATCCGCGATCTTCACCAGCTGCGGCAGAATCTCCGAGCCCCTGCCTGTCAAGAACAGCTTCTTAACTCTCGCATCATGTTTGACCGATGATCTGGACAGCAACTCTTTAGCTTCAAGTTTTTCAACTATCTTTGAGATCGCCCCACGTGTCAGTTTTAGCCCGTCGGCGAGTTCGCCCGACGTAATACCGCACTCGCTGCCGACTCGCGAAAGCATGACCCACTCTGCTACCGAGATCGATCGAGCTCGTAGAGCTCGCTCGAATTCGCCCGACACCTGATTAGAGACCCGGCGGAGCAGATAGCCCAGGTGGTCCTCCAGATCATTCATAAACGGCAATTGAGGTGAGTTTGTTTCCACGGAAACAATTATAGTTTCCGTGGAAACTATTTGTCAAATACAGATCTTTCGGGGTCGTCTAATCGGCAGGACGGCTGGAGCTGAACCAGTAAATAAGGGTTCGAATCCTTTCCCCGAAGCCAAAGCGATTTTAGATTTTGGATTGCCGATTTTGGATCGTTTCAATATGGCAATGCCAATCCAAAATCTAAAATCCACAATCCAAAATCAGAATCAGAGCGTTCCGCAGCGGCTATACGGGCTTGTTTTGGAAACAAGTGTTCGCAGGTTCAAATCCTGCCGCTCTGACCAAATTTAAGACGGCCCACCCGCAAACGCAGGTGGTACTGAACACACCCGGGTGGCCAAAATGGCAAAGGCACCGGTCTTAGAAACCGAAGATTGTGGGTTCGAATCCCACCCTGTGTACCAAATTTTCAAATAGCTGGGGACGAATGCAAAGTCGTCGAGCAAGCAGCCTTCAAGCTGTTCCTAGCGGGTTCGAGTCCCGTCGTCCCTTCCAGAATGATCGACCTCTCGCGTATGTCGAACAAAGAGCAACGCTCGAAACCAAGCCGGTTCCGGCCCTCTCTCGATGCACGCTTCATACGCCAGACGGAGAGCCGGATGCAACTTGGCTCTCCGATATTTCAGCGGGTATAGCCAAGCGGCCAAAGGCGGCGGATTGCAAATCCGTAATCTCCGGTTCAAATCCGGATACCCGCTCCAGATCCATTTTGGATTTTAGATTGTTTTCCCAGCACCAATCCCAAATCTAAAATCGTATGTGGTTCGTAGCTCAATTTGGTAGAGCACTTCACTGTGAATGAAGCCGTTGTCGGTTCAAATCCGATCGATCCACCCAGTTTAGTCAGCGGTTGCAGTTGGCGGTGGGCAGCATTGAATTGCAATGTTCAAGTCTGCCGACCGCCGTCGGCCAATTACCGACGATTTACGTTCAGCCAATAAATTTTCAAATATCAAGGAGACAAAACCTATGTTTGCGTTCAAGAGTCCGCATGACAATAAACCGTTTGCCGCGTGACTTCTCAGCTTTTCGTAAGTTCGCTGAGATGTCGCATTTTCATCAACATTTTTCAGCAATTTATTTACGAGGAAAAGAAATGAGCAAGAAATACCATGTTCGGGAACGCACGTTCCTGAACGTAAAAACCGAGATGCGAGCTTACATCATCGCCATCGTTGAAGACACGCGGCACATTCAAACGTGCTGCCGTGACCATCGATATCGCGGCGAATTGGTGCTCAAAATGTCCGACTGCTTCGACGACATCGCACTCGATTTTGACCTTTCGACAAAGGACGAACGCGAGAATAGCCTCTTCAAGATCCGCAAGATCGTCGAGGTGATGACCGCCTTTCGCGATGCGGTCGAGATCGAAGCCGCCGTGATCGAGGAACGCGACACCGTCAACCTGCACGAACGCTCAATGGCCGCCGTGCACTAAGCTTCTCGCACGACGCAACCGGCCGTTCTGCCGTGGAACGGCCGGTAACCGGAATCTAATTCGGTCTAACCGAAAAAGTCTCTCCAACACAAACGCGGGTCGCGGACATCCAATGAAGGCGGGCAAGGTCGCAATCTCCTGTCTTCCGTTTGAAAAAACGAAAGCCTTGCCCGCCTCTATTTGCCCGGTGTCCGCTTCCCCGTTTGCCCGCTGGAAAGCATTTTCGCGAACAATATTTTTTCAAAGAACAAGAGGTAAAACATGCCACATAACAAACTAAACATTAGCGGGGCCGGGGCCGATGTCCTTTCGTGGGTCACTCACGAGATGTCTTCGGACGAGCACACGATGCTCCGCAACGTCTCGCGTCTTCCATGTCTCTTCAAGCACGTCGCTCTGATGCCGGACGCACATCTTGGGATCGGATCGATGGTCGGTTCGGTCATTGCTACTAAGGACGCCGTTATTCCCGCCGCCGTCGGAGTCGATATCGGCTGCGGAATGATGGCCGTGAAAACGCCTTTCAAATCGGGCATTCTCGATCGCAAGATGGCCGAGTTCCGTCACGAGATCGAACGTGCGATCCCCGTCGGCTTTAACGATTACAAAGAGCCGGTCGACGAATCTAACGAGTGGGCTGGCTGGGCCGAATTCGACCTGCTTCCCCCGGGCGTTCAGGACCGAAAGCGTAAAGCGATGAAGCAGCTCGGGACGCTCGGCGGCGGTAACCACTTTATCGAGGTTTGCCTCGATACTGAGGACAACGTCTGGCTGATGCTGCATTCGGGTTCGCGAAACATCGGCAACGAGGTCGCGACCCGACACATCGCCACGGCGAAATCGCTCCACGACCTGAACACGCTTCCCGACCCTGCTCTGGCTTACTTCATTCAGGGAACGGACGAGTTCAAGGCGTACTGGCACGACGTCGATTGGTCACAGCGTTACGCAATGCGAAACCGCGAAGTGATGATGGATCGCCTGATCCGTTCATTCAACCGAATGTTTAACGGACAGGAAACGTGGGAGCCCGAGGTCCGCGTCAATTGCCATCACAACTACGTCGCCAGCGAAGAGCATTTCGGCGACAGCGTTTTCGTGACCCGAAAGGGTGCGATCAATGCTGAGGAAGGCCGTTTCGGCATCATTCCGGGTTCGATGGGAGCGAAATCGTTCATCATCAAGGGCCTCGGAAATCCGATGTCGTTCAACTCGTGCTCTCACGGTGCCGGCCGTAAAATGTCGCGGACCAAGGCAAAGGCCCGCTTCACCCGCGACGATCTCGAAGCTCAGACCAAGGGCGTTGAGTGCCGCAAGGACAAAGCCGTCATCGACGAGATCCCCGGTGCCTACAAAAACATCGAGGAAGTCATGCGTGCCCAAAGTGACCTCGTCGAGGTCGTAGCGGAGCTAAAACAGGTGATTTGCGTCAAAGGGTGATCAAAAACCGCCCTTTTTCGCCTATTTTCCGGCCCTCCATCGCGGAAAGGATTTCGGCTTGAACGACTCTAAGTCTTTGTTTATCAGAGACTTAGATCGCTTTCGCCGCAATCTTGTCCACACCCTGTCCGCAGTCTGTCCGCGATTCAGTAAGACACGCAACTGTTGCATTTATTATACTTACAACAAATCATTATCGGGAGAATTCGCAAAAAACTTTTCTGCAACAATTTTTCAAAGAACAATTTTTTGGCGCTCTTCGCCGGAGAAGCAATGTTGCATAGATTAGATACTTCTCAAGTGCGAGAACGTGCTGACACCATCTGGCTCAAATAATGGAAAATGGTCGAGCGTAAATATCGCAGCATGTCTTTTTTCCTAACAGGCTCGCACTGTGCAGTTGAAGTGCTTTCACTTCGATCACAGGAGGAAAAACAATGCAATCAAGACGCCGGTCAATAACCGCCGCAACTCTGGCTAAACGCACGTTCGGCGTTCGTTTTTCGATCATTTTTTTGTTTGCGGTCGTGTTTGTCACCGCAGTAAATACATTTGGCCAAAGCTCCGTGAACGACGGTCATGGAAAAGAATGGCTACAGCTACAACCTTCCATCGGGATAACCTGGAATCAGGCCGCTCAGATCTGTCCGCGTGATGGATCGACACCATGTTCCGGTGCTGCCTCAGGCCGGAGTTTTAATGGCTGGGTTTGGGCAACCGACGCCCAGGTCCTTCAGCTTTTCAGCTATTACGAGCCTGCAATGGCAACAAACCGTTCCGTCGGCGGTATGCAGTTTTTTTTCACCGCTCAGACGTTTTTGTCGGCGTTTCAACCAACATTTTCGTTCTGCGGAACATATCAATGCGGAGCAAGTGGTGCGGGTTGGACGTCGACGAGTGATGATAACGGCCTGCCGATCCTCGGCTCGGTGGGCTGGGGAAATACCAATGTATCCATCGACGGCGGCTTTGGAGTTGGCCCAGGGTCAAATCCGGACGAAAGCTCAGGCTTTCGCGGACTGTGGCTCTGGCGTTCAACAGGCCCAGGAGTGCTTGCATATGACGACTCAGGCAGCGTCGCTTCGCCAAATGGCGGTGTAGCGGTCGCCAATGTTTTGGCAAACGACTGGGTCGATAGCGTTCGAGCAACGACTGCGAACGTGACGATTGTACAGGTTTCGACTGACAACAGCGGTATCTCTCTCGACATTTCTGACGGCTCAGTCGACGTTACCGCAGTAACCCCCGCAGGGAACTATTTGCTTACATATCAGATATGCGCGGCTTCCGCTCCATTAAGCTGTGATATCGCAAACATTTCTGTGAGGGTAGATCCATACGTCGTCGACGCGGTTAACGATTCAGGGTGGGCGTCGCCGTCGACCGGCGGAACAGCCGTGGCAAACGTCCTAGCAAACGACCGCCTCAGCGGTTCCCAAGCGACCACTGCCAATGTAACGCTATCACTCGTGTCGGTTTCGCCTCCAAATGCCGGCATATCTCTCGACGCTGGGGACGGTTCGATCGATGTTGCGGCAGGAAGTAGCATCGGAAGCTACGCGGTCGTCTATCGCATCTGCGACAGGACCGATCCGGCAAACTGTGATCAGGCGACCGCCGCGATCGTAGTTAGAAATTTCGCCATCGACGCGGTTAACGACTATGCGCGGGCTTCCTCAAAGGTCGCGAGTATGCCGATCACCAGCGTGCTCTCAAACGACACTTTTAACGGTGTTCGAGCCACATCGGCGAACGTTCGTATATCACAGGTTACGTCTACCATTCCTGGTATCACATTGAATAGCTCAACGGGTGCGGTATCCGTGGCAAAGAAAACGTCATCGGGAACCTACAGCATCCAGTATCGAATCTGCGAGATAAATTCGATTACGAACTGCGATACCGCGACGATAACACTTGAGCTAAGCGGACGAGACCGATGAGTTAGCGTGTTTTCCGTAACTTTCCGTGCGTCCAGTGGTCGATTCCGAGATCTTCACCACGAAAACGTACGGAAAGTCAGAACCCGGAATTGTCCGCCGAAGGTCCGTAGATAGAGGGCACCGGTTTGTCGTTCATTCGTAGATAGACGGATAATTGGCCGCGGTGGTGGACCATGTGGTTGATGGTCGAGCTGATGGTTTCGCCGATGGGCTCTTGCATTAGGATCTGGTCCTCATTTTTAAGGACGAAGTCTTTTTTAAGAGTCTCCTCGGTCGCCTGGCTGATGGCCTTCCTGGCACTCTCGATTCCCTCGTCGAAATGGTTCACCAGTTCGTCAGCAGACGTGGCATTGAACTGTTCCCATGTCGCAAAATCGATCACGCCGTCCTCGATCATTACACTAATCCATCTCGGCATATCAGCGGTAAGGATGGCGAGATAGCCGAGTTCCATTGACTTGTCGTGCGGCCTCCAGCCGGGATCGTCCATCGGGACGTTGGCGAGGCATTCGCGAGTTGCTTTTGCTTCGGCATTGAGTTCGCGTAGATATTCGGCACCTAACGTTGTTTTTGCTTGATCAGCCATAAGTTCCTCTTGTATTTATTCCTTGATTCTAAGGAATGACATTCGAACGGACTGTTCGGCTGATTACATTGGTAGCTAGGCTCTCGATCACTTTAGAACAGCCAGATAGCTGGTCAGTTTGCTTATCTTGGAATCCCTCATCTCGAAAACATCGCAGAACAAGACGTTCAGCATTCCGCCATTGGCAAAGGCACATTTAACTGAGCCTTCGGCGATGACGATGACCAAAAACCTCCCGCTACCAACCAGAGGCTCGACTCAGCTATCGATATCGTTTAACAAAAAAAGGATGAAGTTCCACGCGAAACTTCATCCTCTGCTCTGATCTTTTTGATCACGCCATATCGTTTAGTAAACAAGCGGTATCATTGTTGGTGATGGCGAAGGTACGGGGGTGGGCGTTCCAGTTGGTGTCGGCGTTCCAGTTGGCGTCGGTGTCGGCTGTGGCTCCGGATTGATCGTCGGCGCTGGAATCGGCGGTGTCGGCATCAATGTCGGCTGCGGTATCGGATTGATCGTGGGATCCGGCACTGGCGGCGTTGGAGTTGGCGTTACCAAAGTTACTGCGGCCGGATCAGCGTTCACGCTGCCATTTCCCATCGTCGCCGCTTCGATTCCTGACACTGAGACTAAAATTATTGCGATCGTGATCGTCATAGCTGTATTTTTTAACACAAAAACCTCCGTTCAAGTCATCTAATCCTTTGCAAACCGGGTCTGCTACTCTGTATTGAATTTAAGGGTAGCGAGTTACACCGGGCGACACTGTATGCAGGAACACAGTCGGCGAAGAACGTTGGTGAGCGGAATGAGTAGACGATCCAGCATGAAACTACTCACTCATTCGAGCAAATAATCGAACATCTTGTTTGACAAAAACGTTGCGCAACAATATGTAGTGCTTACGTTTCGAATGGGTTTGATATTAAATTACAAAGAGAAAATTAAGGAGGTGTGTGTGTACACAGCGGCTAGCCGAACGTTGATCGCGTGATCCAATCCAAGACCTAAGCTCATTAAGTTTTTACTTAATTAAGCGAAGACCGTCCACAACAAGACGATTTTTATTCGAGCCCGATCATATCGATCGCTGTTAAATTTCCCGACAGGTTCAACGATCTGGGGGCAAAGCGGTAGCGTTTTGACGAGACGGTCAGGGTGTAGGTCGCGGCGGTCTCGACGTTCGAGATCTCGTAAATTCCGAACGAACTGGTTGTCGCGGTTCTGACAGATCCGTTCTGATCGACCAGACTAACGCGGGCGTCGCGTATCGCCACGCCATTTGGCCTCAGGACGCGGCCCGTGACTGTGGCCGTTCCGGGATGGTAGCGGACGACCCCGAAATTCGCGACATTCCCGACCGTACGGCCAACGGCGATGATCCCGCCGTCTGGTGCGATCGCCACGCCATTTGCGATATCTGCACTCATTCCGGCCATGGTCATGACCGAGCCATCGCCACCGAAGCTCATGTCAGGGCTGCCGTCATTCTGAAGCCGGGCCACGGCAAAATCGAGGTTGGTCCCATTGTTGCCAAACCCGGCCGCAACTATTTTGCCGTCGGGCTGCAAGGCGACGCCCATCGCGAGATCGTGCGAGGTGCTGAACCTGACGAACGTGAATCCGTCCTCGCCAAACGCCGGATCGGGCAAACCGTTTTCAAGAAAGCGGGCGACGAGGAAATCATTCTGCCCCTCATTTCGATAACAACCGGCGACGACGATCTTGCCATCCGGGGCGAGAGCCAGCGAGAGTGCCTCGTCAACATCAGGGCTGAACGCTCGTCGTGATATTCCCTGTTCGCCAAAAGTTTCGTCGAGCACGCCGTCGGCCCGATAGCGGATCACGACTGAATCAGGCAATCCCATCGGATCGGTAAAATATCCAGCCGCGACGACCTTTCCATCCGGCTGAACTGCCACGCCATAGCCATAGTCGTTCCCGGTGCCGATCGGCGTTATCGCCACGCCGTCACCGTCAAACGTCGGGTCGAGACCGCCGTCAGCCATCAATCGGAGTGTTACAATGTCAAAATTTGTGCCGTTCATGCCGTTTCCGGCGACGACGATCTTTCCGTTCGACGCTACGGCGACCGATCGGGCGATAGCATTTCCCGAGGTCGGCGTGACGACTACCCGGCCGTTGTCGCCAAACGATGTATCGACGGAACCATTATCGTGAAATCGCACGACCGCGATGCTCGTGCGAATGCCGTCATAGGTCTGACCGGCGAGAATAAATTTGCCATCCGGCAACGCGGCAATGGCAAATGCCTCGTCGTCGGAAACGCCGACCGGCGTCATTATGGCCCCCTTCGCGGCTCCTGCCGCATCGAACGAAGGATCGACCGCTCCGTTCGAATGAAAACGGATGACAGCAAAATCGTTGTTGTTACCGTTAAATGCAAACCCTGCGGCGACGACCTTGCCGTCTGGCAGAGCTATGACCGCCTGAGCGACGGCGTTACCGGCCCCGACGGGCGTTGCGACGATGCCGCCAGTTCCGAAAAACGGATCGACCATCTGATTTATCATCGTCGGTATCAGAGGTCCGTGGTCTTTTCCAAGCCATTTTGTCTGAGCTGAGATGCTCAGTGAAAGTAGCGAAGCGAGGACAATGGAGGACAATATCTTTCGGTTCATAAGTACTTTATCGGAGGCGTTTAATAATTATTAAGATTCTACATCCATTATGCTCTGATCCGTCGAATTTATTCCCGATAGGTTGATCGACAACATGTCGGCTTAATTATTTGTTACGCAACTATATATTGTGCTTGCGTTAAACAATTTTTGGTATTACATTAAACGGAGAATCCGTACAGGTGCGCCTCGCAACGTAGAATTTCAATTTGCCGTCCACCTTTCGGTCGCCGAGAATCTAAGGAGGAGATCATTTTGCTGCTTACAGGTCGCGTTTTACTATTGAACTTTTCTTACGAGCCGCTCGGCACCGTGGGTGTTGCTCGTGCTGTCTGTCTCTGGTTTCGCGGTGCGATCTTTGTCGAGGAAAACGACGGCGATAATCTGCTGCATTCGCCCTCGACCACTTTTCCTGTGCCGTCCGTCATCAGGCTGCGGCATTACATCCACGTTCGCCGCAACAATCGTGAAACTACGATGAAACGGGCACGGATATACATTCGTGACCGTTATCGCTGCCAGTATTGCGGTGAGCATAAACATGCAAAAGAGCTGACGCTTGACCACATTTTCCCGCGTGCTCAGGGCGGTGAAAGCACGCCTCACAATCTTGTGGCAGCGTGTGTAAAATGCAATCAGCGAAAAGGCAACCGTACGCCTGAACAGGCTCGTATGCCGCTTCTTACGTCGCAAAAACTGCTTCGCCTTGGCCTCGATCACGTACTTTTGTGCCACTACGCCGAGAATCGTCCTGAGTGGAGAAAGTACCTTTTCATGGACGAGGTTGAACAAGAAGTACAGGAAATAGCGGCATAAGTTGCAAGTCAAGACCACATACCAATTCCAGCTTTTTGCTCCGAATAACATCGCCGCAGCCCTCATCGCCGATTTCAGCGACTGGGAAGAAATTCCCATGTCGAAAGGCGATGATGGCTATTTTCGTGTCGATCAGGAGCTTGCGGACGGTGCTTTTCAGTACCGTTTCAAGATCCGGTCTAAGAGCTGGTTCAATGCCGAAAATGAGTGGAAAACGATCACCGATCCGTATGCGACGAACGTCGATCCTTCCACTCAAAACTCTATTCTCATTCTAAAGGACGGCAAAAAGATCGTTGACGAATACATCTGGCGATCGGACGAGACGCCGCTGCCAGAAAACGATCACCTCGTCATCTACGAACTTCACGTCGGAGATTTTTCTGGTGGCGAAGATGACGGTTTCACACGCGGCAAATACACCGATGTGATCGCCAAACTCGATTACCTCGCCGACCTCGGCGTCAACGCCCTCGAGCTGATGCCGCTCAAATCCAATCCGGGTGACTTCAACTGGGGATACTCTCCGATCCACTACTTTTGCCCTGAGGAGAGTTTCGGCACGACGGCGGAGCTGAAGGAACTCGTCGACAAATGCCACGGTCTGGGAATTCGCGTGATCGTCGATGGCGTTTACAACCACGCCAGCACTGACAATGCTCTCACACAGATCGATCACGACTATTGGTTTCGCCGCGAAGGCAAAGATCCCGAGCAGAACTGGGGGCCGGAAATTAACTATGAGTTTGTAGATGAAGAACTCGGCATTAGCCCGGCGTTGCAGTTCATTAACGATTCGATCCGGTTTTGGATCTATGAATATCGCATCGACGGCATTCGTTTTGATGCTGCAAAACAAATCGACAATTTCGATGCCCTAAAGAGCTTTGTAGAAAACGCTCGCGAAATGTCGGCGATGAAACCTTTCTTCACGGTTGCCGAATTCATCCCGCCGTCACCCGAGGTCACCGAACCCGCGGGCCCAGTCGAGAGCTGCTGGAACGATAGCTTTATGTACGCCGTTGTCGAGATACTCGGTGACGACGCTCCGGATCTCGAAAAGCTGAAAAACGCGATCGACCCGACGCGGCTGGGATTTGCAAACATTACAAGTGTCACGAACTATCTTGCCAATCACGATCAAAACCGACTGTTCCGAAAGCTCGGTGAAAAAGGCATTCTTGACGAGGAGCTTTACCGTCGTGCCAGGCTCGGTGCCACGATATTGATGACCGCCGTCGGCGTGCCAATGATCTGGATGGGCGAGGAATTTGGCGAGCACGTTCCGATGTCCGAGCAAAGCAACAAGATCAACTGGACGTTGCTCGAAAACGAGACGAACAAAGACCTCTTCGAACACTACAAAACGCTGATCGGTCTTCGGACGACACACGATGCGTTTCTCTCGACAAACGTCGACTTCTTTCATGAAGATGTTGCGTCAGGGGTGCTTGCTTTTCACCGATTCGACGAAGAGAGCAAGAGTGTTGTCGTCGTGCTAAATCTCTCTGACAACGATCTCGAAAACTACGCTATAGCGAGTTTTCCGTTCAACGGCAATGTTCGCGAATGGACTCAGAATTCCGACAGCGAGATCGTCGAAAATAAACTAGTCGTAAACATTTCGCGACGCGAGGGTTTGGTTTTCACCAAATCCTGATCTACCTTAATTTTGGCTATTCGGATGTCATTTATGTTGGTGGCAATAAGAACTTATTGACACAAACCATGCACTTAACGTGATGCTTTAGCATGATATTCCACCTTAGCCAAGAGAGTGTATCTAATGATATATAACGACTTAGAAGACATAGTTAAAGTAGTAGATTCATTTGAATCTGCAACGATCGAACGTGATGCGTGGGGACATGCTGAGCATATGATCGTCGCATTACACTACCTTTCAAGCCACGACCCGGACACCGCAAAGACCAAAATGCAGGACGGCATTGTGAACTTGCTGGTCAAGGGTTTCGGAATCGATATCACCAGAGAGATGCCCTACCACGAGACGATCACAGTCTTCTGGATCAGGACCGTAGCGGATTTCAAGGAGTCAAAGGAAGGGCTCTCGATCGTTGAGATAGCTAACGAGATGGTATTGAGGTTTGATAAAAATCATCCGCTGAAATTCTATTCCGCCGACCTGCTTTTCTCCGACGAGGCGAGGGCACGGTATGTTGAACCTGATCTCGTTTAAAGCAAAAAAAGGCGGCCTCGACAGCCGCCTTTCCTAAGTTAACCTTTCGGTATCATTCCAACCCGATCAGAAGCATGTCATCGATGGTGTCCGTGAGCACGAATAACCGTGGTGCGAAACGATACCGTTTCGAATTGACGCTTATTATGTATGAGTCACCCGCCCCTAACTCGTCAAATTGGAATATTCCGAATGACGAAGTGGTGGCAAACCGTTTTGCTCCCTGCGAATCGATGATGACCACAACCGCATTCCTCAGACCTCTGCCGTCAGGCGTCAGGACTCTGCCGGTTATCGAAACTCCAGCCGCTGTCGAGCCGATCTGTATATTGCCCGATTGGTAGATCGTTGCGAGTTGAACGCCGCCGGGCCCGGTCACGCTCTGCTCTATCGGGGTGCCGCCAAAGGTGACTGGTGACAATCCGATTTGAGCATTCACCGCGACGTTGAAGGAGATCGTGATGAGCTGCCTGGTTCCTGCGGCAAAAGCATTGTCAGAATTGACCTGTATCACGATCCTGCCCTGGGCGACTTCGCTTGTATTTACGATTATGTTCGTCCCGATCGGTACACCGCTGCCGGGAAATACCTGAGGAGCACTCAGCTTGGCTGGATCGAAGTTTACCGTAAAGTTTACCGAAAACTCGTTGCCCACCGCATCGATCTCAAATGGCACGATCACTATAGCCGCCGGCTGAGTTGCAACACTGATCACCCTTACGATCCTCTTTGCGTTAGGCGTTGGTGTAGGTGTCGGCGTAACCACTGGAGTTGGCGTCGGTGTCGGCGTCGACGTTGCAGTTGGAGTTGGCGTCGGTGTCGGCGTTGGTGTTGCCGCTGGTGTTGGTGTTGCCGTTGGTGTCGGCGTTGGTGTCGGCGTTGGTGTCGGCGTTGGCGTCGGC
>JBGSQW010000097.1:0-21831 GCA_041737885.1 Pyrinomonadaceae bacterium
ACACGATGTGCGGCAGCCAAATGCCATTATAGAAGACCGTCCGCTCTCAAATACGGTTGGAGCGGTGCTGGATCCGATCTTTTCTTTGCGGTGCTGCGTACGCATCCAGCCGCTGGAGACAGTTCACATTTCGTTTTCAACGGCCGTTGCTCAGTCAAGTGAAGAAGCGATACGGCTGGCCGATAAATATCACGATATAAGTATTTTTGAACGCGAAGCGGCTCTCGCTTGGACTCGGTCGCAGGTTGAAATGCGCCATTTAAACATTGAGCCTGAGAGTGCTTATCTATTTCAAAGGCTCGCCGCCCGCGTGCTTTACTCAGACCTTTCTCTGCGAGCCCGTCCAAGAGTTCTGGCATTAAATACCAAGGCTCAATCTGACCTTTGGGCGTACGGGATAGGCGGCGATTTGCCGATCGTTCTTGTCCGCATCAACCGCGCCGAAGATCTACCGCTGATACGGCAACTTCTCAACGCGCACGAATATCTGCGCTTAAAGGGTTTAACGTTTGACCTGGTGGCTTTGAATGACAATCCGCCAAGCTATATGCAATCGCTGCAAGACGAATTGATACGGCTTGTTCGCACTAGCGGTGAAGCGAATTTATTGGATACCAATGGCGGGATTTTTCTAAAACGCGCGGACCAGATACCTGAAGCCGACCGGATTCTTCTGCACACCGTTGCCCGGGTTGTAATCGTTGCTGAGCGCGGCGATCTTGAAGAAGAACTTTTACGCAAAACGACGGAGGCCGAGTTGCCAAAGTCCTTTGTAGCCCCGAATCGAAAACGTGCATATACCGAACTGTCGACGGAGCCGGATCTTACCTTTTTCAACGGCCTCGGCGGATTCAGTCAGGCGGGAAAGGAATATGTCACGATTCTGGGTGATGGACAATGGACACCTGCTCCGTGGCTAAATGTGATCGCCAATGACAGGGATTTCGGTTTTCAGGTTTCGGAAACCGGAGCTGGTTTTACCTGGTCGGTCAACAGCCGTGAAAATCGCCTCACACCCTGGTCAAACGATGCGGTCAGCGATCCGCCCGGTGAAGTGATCTATCTGCGCGATGAAGAATCGGGCTCGGTCTGGACGCCCACTCCGTTGCCGATTCGTGAAACCGAGCCCTACACCATCAAACACGGGCAAGGCTATACCATTTTTGATCACCTGAGCCATGGCATCGCCCAGGAACTTCTCCTGTTCGTGCCGCTTGACGCTCCCGTGAAGATTTCGCTATTGCGTCTGCACAATCAAACCGACCGCAAGCGCAAGTTGTCAGTTACAAGCTACAGCGAACTTGTATTGGGATTCGACCGAAGCCAAACCGTGCCGTTCATCATTACCGAAGCCGATCCGGCAAACGGTAGTATCCGCGCACGAAATCCCTATAACAACGAGTTTGCCGGGCGTATCGCTTTTGTCGCAACGAGCGAGGAAATAGGATCGTTAACTTGTGACCGCGGTGAATTTGTGGGAAGAAACGGGGATCTGAAAGAGCCGGCGGCATTGAAACGCAAACATTTGTCCGGTCGAAACGGTGCTGGGCTCGACCCGTGTGCCGCGTTGCAAACAGTTATCGAACTCGAGCCGGGTGAAACACGAGAGCTGATCTTTTTGATCGGCGAGGGTGAATCAGCCGAGGAAGTCGAGAAAACAATTGCACAATTTCGGGAACTCTCGAAGGTGAAAGAATCTTTCGACGAAGTTTTAGCTTATTGGGATGATCTGCTTGGTGCAATCGAAGTACGGACGCCGGACGCGGCACTCGATACGATGGTGAATCGCTGGCTTCTCTATCAGAGTTTGGCGTGCAGGGTCTGGGCTCGTTCCGCGTTTTATCAATCCGGCGGCGCATTCGGGTTTCGGGACCAATTACAAGATGTCATGTCGCTGGTTTACACAAAGCCTGAAATTGCCCGTCAGCAGATCCTGATCGCTGCTGCTCACCAATTCAAAGAGGGCGATGTTCAGCATTGGTGGCATCCACCGACGGGACGCGGTGTCCGGACCCGATTCTCCGACGATCTACTTTGGCTCCCTTTTGTTACGAATTTTTATGTCAATATTACCGGCGACAGATCGGTTCTCGATGAGGTTGTAGCATTTATTGAGGCTCCATTGCTTGTTGAAGGGCAAGATGATGCATACACGCAGCCAACGATTTCGCAGGAGTCGGCAAGTATATTTGAACATTGCGCCCGCGCGATAGACCGCAGCTTAGCAGTAGGTGAACACGGTTTGCCGTTAATGGGATCAGGCGACTGGAATGACGGAATGAGCAGTGTCGGAAATGGCGGTGAGGGCGAGAGCGTTTGGGTAGGCTGGTTTTTGATCAAAACATTGACGGATTTTGCGCCGTTTTGCAGTGAACGCGGCGAGAAGATACGCGCGGAAACATATCTTAAGCATATCAAGGATCTAAAAACCGCCCTCGAAAAAAATGCCTGGGACGGTAACTGGTTTCGTCGTGCATATTTTGACGACGGCACACCACTCGGATCGGCGGAAAACGAGGAATGCAAGATCGATTCGATCGCGCAGTCATGGAGTGTGATATCGCGTGGGGCAAATCCGCAGCAGGCAACGCGGGCGATGGCCTCAGTCGATGAGTACCTGATCCGGCGCGGTGACGGGCTGGTGCTTTTATTTACTCCGCCTTTCGACAAAAGCTCAATGAATCCCGGTTATATAAAGGGCTATCTTCCTGGTGTCCGCGAGAACGGCGGACAATATACACATGCCGCGATCTGGACGCTTATCGCATTTACAATGCTCGGCGATGGTGATAAGGCAGGTGAGCTTTTTGCGTTACTCAACCCGATCAATCACGCTTCGACGCGTGCTGGGCTTCACAAATACAAGGTCGAGCCTTATGTAGTTGCGGGTGATGTCTATAACGAACCGAAGCACATCGGACGCGGTGGTTGGACATGGTACACGGGTGCGGCCAGTTGGATGTATCGAGCCGCTCTCGAATCAATGCTCGGCTTTCATCTTCAAGGCGAAACATTAAAGATTGAACCATGTATTCCGCGCAGTTGGCGCAGTTTTGAAATTGATTACAGGCGCTCAAATACGCTTTATAAAATAAAAGTTGAAAACCCTTCAGGCATCTGTCGAGGAGTTGCCGAGCTATGGCTTGACGGCGAGTTGTTATCGTCAAATGAAATTCTCTTGAGCGCTGACGAACAAACGCATCGAGTCGTAGTCATACTCGGTGAAACTAGAAATGTTTGAAAGCGGTTATGCCAGCTGAAGGGCAGGTTTGCCAACAATTAGAGATTTCCGTCTACCCGAAAGTTCTGGAAATACCCCTCCCGAGCAGACGGTTGTATTCGTTATTGACAACGTCGTAACATTCGCAAACGGCCTCCTCCAATCCGCGCCGGTCGAGGATCGTAATAGAACCCCGAACATTCTTGATCAATTTTCTCGCGGCCAGTTTTCTCGCAGCCATCGTCACCCCTTCGCGGCGGACTCCAAGCATATTTGATATCAGGTCATGCGTCATCACCAGCTTATTCGAGTTCAAACGGTCGTGACTGAGCAGGAGCCAACGGCAAAACTGCTGATCGACCGAATGGAGACGATTACAAACTGCGGTCTGCGAAATTTGCGTTATCAACGCTTGAGTGTAACGAAGCAGAAGATTGTGAAACACACCTCCCAACGTAAATTCGGCCATAAGATCTTTTGCCTTCATTTTAAAAGCCTCGCCCGCACTCTGAACTACCGCCCGGTTCGGCGTGGTGTCGCCGCCCATAAACAGTGCGATTCCTAATATCCCGTCGTTGCCCACTACGCCGATCTCGGCGGTCGCTCCATTTTCCATGACATAAAGCAGAGAGATGATAGCGGTCGTTGGAAAATAGACATAATCCATCTTATCGCCGGATTCATAGAGAACTTGCCCAAGCTTTAGCGATACTGGCTGTAGATGGGATTGAACGCGCTCGAATTCGAGATCGGGCAGAGATGTGAGCAAAAAATTCTTTCGGGCCTTGTTTTGACTGGCATCAGGCGGCATGCTGACCTCTGTTTTCTGAAAATACTGAAATGAAAACGATCTACGGATGATCGATGCGCAAACAATATATCAATACGACAGAAATAGATACCTCGTTAGTGCGATAAAGCACTAAGTTGGTGCGATGGGGCATATAGGCGTATTTACTGAGCGTAAAATCGGGGGATCAATTGATTGCCTTATCGGCTACCGCTTCGTAATTTGGATCGCTTTTTGAAATGATCTTATAGCAGTCACAGGCAATGGTCTTCAGACCCTTTAAATCGAGGATCAAAAGTTTACCCCGGTTGTAGCTGATCAGGCCGCGGGTCTGGAAACTCTTAGCTGTTTTATTGACCGCCTCGCGCCGGACACCGACCATGTTCGATAAGAATTCCTGCGTGATCTGAAATACACCTGTTTTCATTCGGTCATTTGTCATCAGCAGCCAACGGGCCATGCGTGATTCGATAGGGTGAAACCGATTGCAAGCAGCGGACTGAGCCGTTTGGGCCATTAGCGATTGGACGAAGCGTTTTACAACTTGCTGCAATTTGTTACTCGTTTCGCACTCTTTGAGAAAAACCGCCGTCGTCATTCGCAAAGCGGAGCCAGCACCTTGCACAAGGGCGATATTGTTTGAGGTTTTCGCACCGAGAAATGCCGGGATGCCGATCATCCCTTCATTGCCCACGATACCCACCTCAAGCGTCTGATCGCCACCGACGGCGGAGAGCAATGACACAATCCCGCTCTCAGGAAAATAGACGTGGCGAATGACAGCTCCGGTTTTGTAAAGAGTATTGCCATAAACCAGATCTGTCCGTTCAGAGTGCCCGACTAGATTCTGATAATCCTCATCGGGTAATGAGGCGAGAAGCCGGTTAGTCGTTTTTCTGTTAACGGTTTTCACTGTGTTGGACATTGCGATCTCCTTGCTTCAGTCGGGCGTATGAAACAAATAGACCGCGAGTCCATACTGGCTGCCGAATGAATCTCCTGTAAAGATAGAATGCAAAAAGAAAAATAGCTGTGAGCTAACACACCTACCCTTAAAATGCCGAGAATCCAGTTATTTTCAGGCGCACGTAAGTCTTGATGCGCCCCAAAACACGATATCCCCAATAAAAAACTGCACCAAAACGTCACTCTTCAAGATGAACGGTTCTGTTTGGGACCGGCAAATGCCTCTCATTCAATGTGCGCAAACAAACCGACCGGTGCGTTTTCACCTGTTCTAATCATAAGTACGTCTACGACCATGGGATGAAGATTGAATGCCTTACAAAACCCGCATTCATATAACGCTCCTGTGTTAACCAAATTCTGATGGAATAGGCACTTTTTGGCCTCTGTCGATTCATATTGTTCATATTGATAGCTGCCAAAAGAACCAGGGGAGAGGTGGACGAAATCTTGAAAAGTATTTCAAGATTTCGTCTATCCCGATGTTCCGCCGGAAAAAAGATCTCGTGATCGAGATCATATTTTGTAGGCAGATAGTAATGAAAACAAGGGGTATGGATCATGAGACACGTCAAAATATTGTTACAGCTGCACAGCATAAAATTAATATTATTCTTCGCTTTAGCTGCAGTTTTTCTAGCAATGACGGCTGCTAATAGTTCGAATAAAACTAAGGCTGCCCAAGCAGATGTGTCGATTGCGAACGAAGAAGCAAACAGTTTGGCCGTCGTTGATTCCGGTAACTAAAAGAATAAAAAATGGGGGTCGAACAAATGAGTGTACAACCACAACAGCGGAAATATGGGTTCAGCAGGACGGTGGAAATTCCTTTTGACGCGGCCATTGAGAAAACACATGCCGCTCTCAAAGAAGAAGGGTTTGGCGTGCTTTCAGAGATTGATATCAAAGAGAAGCTAAAAGAAAAGCTCGGCGTAGAATTTCGCCGGTATGTGATCCTTGGGGCGTGCAATCCGCCGCTTGCTTATAAAACACTTCAGGAAGACATCAATATCGGCCTGCTTCTGCCGTGCAACGTTATCGTCTATGAAGCGGATGATAAGAATAAGTCAGTAGTTGCAGCGGTCGACGCAAAAGCAATGCTCTCGGTAGTCGGTGAAAACGCGGCAATGAATGAAGTTGCAAATGAAGTCAACGACCGCCTTCAGCGAGTGATCAACAGTCTGTGATCGGCTCGTTACAAGTGTCTTATCCTTTCAACCGGGTAATGGACTAATAGGAGATTAATGTAATGAACGGATCGAATAAAACGGGCCTGACGGTAGCGTTTGTGGCTGTCGTTGTGCTTTTTCTGATTTTTGGCTTTGGCACAATGTCAGGATCGTTTATGGGCAGCGGGAATACGGGCGGTGGAATGATGGGCGGCGGGTCAATGTGGCAAGGAGGCTTTGGCGGCTACGGTTGGATGTGGATTCCAACGGTGATCACTTTAGGCTTCGGTATCTTTCTCGGTTGGTTACTCTTTGCGAAAAAGAGGTGACCGAATCGTGAGTAAAACTTGAATCAATGAGGGGCGAAAATGAGTTGTTGTAGTGATGTAATGAAACCGATCGAAGCATCGTCGTGCTGTACGCCACAAGACACGGCGGCACATGCTGCCCAGGCGATGAGACATTCAGGCTGCGGGTGCTCACCTGTGGTTGAGAATACCGAAAATCTGAAACTTGTTGGCGTCGTAACCGAGCGTGATATCTGTCACGCTGTTGCGGCTGAGGACGTTCGGGCCTCTGATGTGAGCGTTGAAAAGATCATGCGTCCCGCTTCGTCTTGTTGCGGTACGGAAGATTCCCTCGACGAAACAGCGCAGAAACTTAACGAACACCAAACAACGAGCCTGCCAGTAATCGATCAGGGCGGCAGTTGTTGCGGCACCGTCAGCTCGCACCACATCCCGGGACAATCGAGTGAGGCGGCTGGCAAAGCGGCGGTAACTTAAAAGGAACGGGAGCCTTTGACCGAAAATTTAACTAGCCACGCAGAACGTGTGGCAAAACGAATAGAACTGAATTGGAGAAATATATGAAAAAACAAAACTTGATGACATTAACGATCTTTTTAGCGGGTCTCTTAGGTGTCGGCAGCATTACCGCTCAAGACATGAAAAAGATGGGAGGCGACAAGCCGATGGACATGGCGATGATGATGAAATCGCCGGATCACATGCTGATGATGGCTCATCAGAAAAGCATGGCCGAGTTTGCAAAGGCGCTTCACGACCAGGCGATGATGCCAAAAGCTCTGGACGTCGAATTCGCCCGCGCAGCCGTTGCAGCGTTGAGATATAACCTCGATGCGATGGACGCCATTCACCAAAAAAACATGGCGACCATGAGCGACGAGATGAAAGCAAAGATGAAAATGATGATGGACAAAATGGAAAAGGGCCAGGCGACAACAAAGGAACATGTCATGCAGCTTGAGACTGCCGTCCGCTCCGAACAGCCTGATTCAAAGCATGTGGTGACGCATGCGGACGCCCTGCTCAAACATTTTCAGATGATGTCAAAGATGCAGAGCGGAACCAAACCGGCTACGAAAAAGATGGCAATGAAAAAGAAGCCGATGTAGTGTCCGCTCAATGCCAGTTCTGAGGATGGGAGCTTTATATTGCGTTCGTGGTGGAAATTCCCGTCACCCGCAAGGAGAAAGAGTTTAGATGGAGCGTCGTAAATTCCTACAATCTGCGTTAGCAGGCACAGCAGCGTTAGGTGGGACGGGCCCAGGAATTCTGTTCAGCTCCTGTAGTCAGAAACCATCAGAGGCGAAAACGGCCTTCATGCCGGACGTTGAACTGCTTTTGACCGCGGCACCTGACGAAGTAGCCTTGCTGCCCGGGCGTCCCACGCCTGTATGGCGATTCACGGGCCAACTAACCAAAGGGCCGTCAGACACGCTTCAGACGATTGCGGGATCCTACCTTGGGCCGGTCATTCGCTTGCGGCGCGGTCAAAAGGTTCGCATTCGTTTTGCCAACAAGCTCACCGAACCCTCGATAGTCCACTGGCACGGCCTCGACGTGCCGGAAAACGCTGACGGCCATCCACGCCTAGCGGTCGGCGCCGGTAAAGAATATGTTTATGAGTTCGAAGTAATAAACCGGGCAGGTACATATTGGTATCATCCGCATCCACACATGCGAACAGGAGCCCAGGTCTACAAAGGCTTGGCGGGTATGCTCATCGTCCGGGACGATGAAGAAGACGCGCTCGCTCTACCCTCGGGCGAAAACGAACTCTTGTGTGTGCTGCAGGATCGAACATTCGACGGACAAAATCAGCTTGTCTTTCACGGCGGAAGCATGATGGAGATGATGAATGGCTTTCTCGGCGACCGAGTGATGGTTAGCGGCAGGCCGCAGCCGACAACAGAAGTTGACGCTGCCTGGCACCGGGTCCGCCTATTGAACGGTTCGAATGCGCGAATCTACAAGTTGGCGTGGAGCAATGACGTAAAAATGGTCGTTATCGGCGGCGACGGCGGCCTTTTAGAACACCCTCTAACTCAGCAAATTCTCACTCTGGCACCGGGACAACGAGCGGACGTACTGCTAGATCTGACTGCCGTACCCGCAGCAAAGGAAATTTACCTTGACAGCCAGGGATACTCCGAGGCAGATGCCGGCGTAGCCGGGATGGGAGGAATGGGCGGAATGAGAGGCGGTGGTATGCGCGGCGGCAGTTCGAACACTCCGAATGGAACTCCGCTTCGGGTGATGACATTGCGAACACGTGCTCGAAAAGGGCCGGCCTTCCGCGTGCCTGAGCGACTTTCCACGTTTGACGCTTCATGGTCCCCAAGCGGCGATATTGCCACGCGACGCATTCCTCTATCGTTTCAAATGATGGAATGGTCGATCGGCGGGCGAACATTTGGAATGACCGATGTCGCTGCCGATGAAACGGTTGCCGCCGGATCGACACATTTTTGGCAGTTCGAGAACCTTTCAAACAATATGGGAATGCAGGCCGCCCATCCGATGCACATTCACGGACGTCAGTTTCGCATTGTCGAACGGAAGAGCGGTGGAATCACGAACTCGCTAAGTGCGGGTATCGTCGATGCCGGTTGGCAGGACACGGTGCTGGTCCTGCCGGGTGAGACCGTTCGGGTGCAAGTGACATTCACGCGTCATCCCGGTCTCTACCTTTACCACTGTCATATCTTGGAACACGAGGACATGGGGATGATGCGCAATTTCCGGGTGACGTAGACGTAATTATCCGCCTTACTGATGAGCTTTCTGAGCGGCGGGAACATGATGGCTAGCTGCATTGCAAATTTGAATTGCGATCTAAGTGTAGAATCAAAATGAGATACGAGCATTTTGAGATTTATTAACTCGTATTAATTTAGAGGTGAAAAATTATGATGAATTATGACTTTGGCTTCTTTGGAATGCATATGGTGTGGTGGTTTTTTTGGATAATTCTTATTTCTATACTTTTCGGGTGGTTTCAACCCGTTCCGAAAAGGCGGATCAGAAAGGATTCGCCGCTCGATATTCTACAGAAGCGGTTCGCTTCGGGCGAAATTACTACCGAAGAGTATCAAGAGAAAAAGAATGTTCTGGCAAACGATCTCTCAAATAACACCGTTTAGGTCAGAGCAAATTGTCAACAGATAGTAAATGTTAAGGGTGGCGTTGGAGATTCAACGAAAATTAAAACGCCAAATATCAAGGAGAAAAAAAATCAGTTGTTGTAGTGATGTAATGAAACCAATCGAAGCGGCATCATGCTGTACGCCGCAAGATACAGCGGCCACGGCCGCGAGTGCCATGCGTGATTCGGGCTGCGGTTGCGCGCCTGTAGTCGAAGATAAGGAAAACTTAAAACTTGTCGGCGTCGTCACCGAGCGCGATATCTGTCACCATGTGGCGGCTGAGGACGTTAGAGCGTCTGAAATAAGTGTCGAAAAGATCATGCGTCCTGTATCGTCGTGCTGCGGTGCGGATGATTCTCTGGACGAAACGGCGCGGAAACTTGACGAACATCAGGCAACGAGCCTGCCAGTTGTGGACAAAGCCGGCAGTTGTTGCGGGACCGTTAGCGGACACGAGATCCGGTAGATTTTAGAAGATCCGGTTGTCCGACGAGCGAGGAGCCAGCCAAGAAGGTGAAAACAATGTCGGCCGGCCAACCGGAACTTTGCCGAAGAATTTAAGAATATTCTAGGGAGAAAACGATGGATCATAAAAGTCATATAGACCCCGTTTGTGGTATGCGGGTAGAAAAAAAGGATGCCGCTGGTGAGTATGAACACGAAGGTGAGATGTATTACTTCGACAGCGACGAATGCATGGCATTGTTCTACAAAAACCCGGAGATGTATAAGGGTAAATCAGATGCCGTAGTGCCTAGTGATACCAAATAGTGAAGTATCTGAATGAGTCCGAACTAGATAAAAAAGGCGGATCGCTAAGATTCGATTGCTGGTTTAGCCTGGGGCCGATCAAGATCTCGGGGATATGTAAATGAAAAAGGCAAAAAACAAACGGGTAACGACGAAAGCAGCAAGACTTAGCGCCGTTTCTAACATGAAAGCACTGGTTTATCACGGCTCGGGCAAGCGGGCGTGGGAAGACAAGCCGCGCCCTTCGATCTTGGATCCCGAGGATGCGATCGTGCGGATCACTTCAACGACCATCTGCGGCACCGATCTTCATATTTTGAAGGGGGATCTACCGGCCGTGGTCGATGGCCGCATTCTTGGCCACGAGGGTATTGGCGTTGTAGAGGAGATCGGGGGCGGCGTGACGGGTTTTGATGTCGGAGATCGAGTGATCATCTCTTGCGTCACTGCTTGTTTGAAGTGCGATTTCTGCAAACGCCTCATATATTCACACTGTCGGAGTGGTGGTTGGATCCTCGGCTACACGATCGACGGCACACACGCCGAGTATGTTCGCATCCCACACGCCGATGGCAGTCTCCATAGGCTTCCAGCAAACGGCGAGGAAGAAGCGTTACTGATGCTCAGCGACATTTTGCCAACGGGCTTCGAGTGCGGTGTTCAGAACGGACAGGTAAAGCCCGGCGACACCGTTGCTATCGTGGGTGCGGGACCGGTGGGGCTTGCTGCCCTGCTGACCGCTCAATTCTATTCACCGGCAGAGATCATCGTGATCGATTTGGACAAAAAGCGTCTGGATGTTGCCAAAAACTTTGGTGCGACCACCGTGGTCAACAGCGCGGACGGAAACGCAGCTGAACAGGTAATGAAACTTACAAAAGGTGCCGGCGTCGACGTGGCGATCGAGGCTGTCGGGATTCCGGTTACCTTTGGGATCTGCCAAGAAATCGTGGCGGTTGGTGGACACGTCGCTAACATTGGCGTACACGGAAAACCGGTGGAATTACACATGGAGAAGCTTTGGGACCGCAACATTTCGATAACGACGCGGCTGGTCGACACGGTAACAATACCGATGTTACTGAAGGTGGTGCAGTCGGGCAAACTGAGGCCCAACAAGCTGGTGAGTCACCGTTTTGTGTTAGCAGAAATGATGAAAGCCTACGATACGTTTGGAAACGCGGCAAAAAAGGGAGCACTTAAGATGTTCATTTCGGTAAAGAAAGATAACAGAAAGTAATGTATTGAGTCCTTTACTAGAGACCACTCTCACGTGAAGCAAAAATTGCAGATCTGTCCGTGTTGAATTAACAAACGATTTACAGACATTATCTGGCCGAAGTATTTGATCTAGAGGAAAAGCATGACTACAAAGAGCACCATGAATACAGCGATAAATTCAGAGATAGAGAAAGGAATTGTCATAGTGACGGGATCAAGCGGGAGGATCGGATCGGCGGTAATGCGGCGGTTTGCGGGTCGGTTTGGCGATGTTGTTGGTTTCGACCGCAAGGTGGCAGAGGCACCTCCGCCCGGCTGCAAGTATATTCCAATCGAAATCACTTCGGACGAAAGCGTGCGCGACGGACTTCGTATTCTCCGCGAACATCACGGCTCGCACATCGCTTCGGTGATCCATCTCGCTGCATATTACGACTTTTTCGGCGAGCCAAGCGACTTGTATGACGAAGTAACGGTGCAGGGAACGAAACGTTTGTTGATGGGCCTGCAGGAGCATGATTTCAAAGTCGAGCAATTTGTTTTTTCAAGCACGATGCTCGTCCACCGCCCGGCAGAACCGGGACAGTTCATCACCGAAGATTGGCCGATCGAGGCGACATGGGCGTATCCGGAGTCGAAAGTTCGAACGGAAAAGGTAATTCACGAAGAGCGCGGCGATATTCCGGCCGTTCTGCTCCGCATCGCCGGTGTTTATGATGATCTGTCACATTCGATCCCGCTCGCTCACCAGATGCAGCGTATCAATGAACGGCAGCTAACAAGCCGCATCTATTCCGGCAGCACGTCGCACGGACAATCGTTTGTGCATATGCACGATCTTGTCGAGGCCATTGCACTCGTCGTTGAGCGACGCGCCGAACTTCCCAAGGAAATACCGATCTTGATCGGCGAACCGGTAACGATTAGCTACGACGAACTTCAGCACACATTCGCCCGTCTGATCCATGGCGAGGAATTGGAGACATTGGAAGTGCCCGGAGCACTTGCTCCGCTGGCAAAGGCCGGAGCTTGGTTGATGGAGAAACTGCCGGGCGCCGATGAATTCATTAAGCCGTGGATGATCGACCGGGCGAACGATCACTACGCGCTCGACATCACGCGTGCCCATACTTTGCTCGGCTGGGAGCCAAAACGAAGTCTGCGTGAAACAATTCCGAAGATGGTCGCCGCGCTCAAAGCGGACCCAATCGGCTGGTATCGGGAAAATGATCTCGAATTGCCCTCGGAACTTGCTGAACAGAACGAAAAAGCGAAAAGCCTCGCGTCCGGAAACGAGCGATGAAAAACGAACACGAAGACCACGAGGAGCAACCACAGCCAATGTCGCACGGTTCAATGATCGGAATGAACGGCAATTCCGGCGATATGATGTGGCGCGAATCCCTGTGGGCGAGTTTTGTCAATCTTCTGCTCGGCGCATGGCTTGTGACTAGTCCGTTCACCTTCGGCTACCAAAGCTCCGGAATGACTTGGAGCAATGTCGTGAGCGGCTTACTCGTCATCGTCTTTTCCATGTTCGCGGCTTCGCGCAAATTTAACGCATATGCGCGGTGGGCCATTTCTCTTGTCGGTATTTGGTTATTGTTCGCCCCGCTCATTTTCTGGTCGCCAACCGCTGCCGGATATTTAAACGATACGCTCATCGGAGCACTCCTCATCGCTTTCGCCGTTCTCGTGCCGATGATGCCCGGAATGGATATGTCTGTGATGGACGGCGCGGACATTCCGCCGGGTTGGTCCTACAATCCTTCGTCATGGCTGCAACGCGCTCCAATTATCCTATTGGCGACGGTTGGCTTTCTCGCCTCGCGCTACATGGCGGCGTATCAACTCGGACACATCGATTCGATTTGGGACCCATTCTTTGGTGACGGAACTCGCAGCACTCGCCTACGTTATTGAGATTTTGATGGGCTTTATGGGTGACAAAGCGCGTTGGCGGACAATGCCGTGGATGGTCACATTTTTCGGGATTCTCGTTGTGCCGGTCGGCACGGTGAGCGTCATTTTGATTATCCTACAGCCTCTGGCAGTCGGCGCGTGGTGCAGCTTTTGTCTGCTCGCCGGGATTGCGATGCTGGCGATGATCCCGGCAACGCTCGACGAAGTTGTGGCGATGATTCAGTTTTTGATTCGATCAAAACGCGAAGGCAAACCGCTGTGGCGCACGTTTTGGTTTGGCGGCACGGTCGAAGGCAGGAAAGACGATAGTTTAACGCCGTTCGACTGGTCGCGCCCGTTAGCGATGTTTCAAACGTGGTTCGTCAGCAATTGGAATTTGCTCATCAGCGCCGCGTTCGGCGTGTGGTTGATGTTCGCTCCCTGGATGCTGAACACGACAGGTAGAGCGGCGGACAGCGATCATCTCTTCGGTGCTTTAATATTTACTTTCGCCGTGATCGCGATGACTGAAGTCGGCCGCGCAGTGCGATTTATCAACGTCATATTCGGCTTGTGGCTCATCATGGCTCCGTTTTTGTTGTCGGGTTTTACTGCAAACGCGCTTGTCAGCGACTTGATCGCGGGTGTTCTCGTGATTCTATTCAGTTTCCGACGAGGAAAAATCAGCGAGCAGTACGGTGGCTTTGAGAGATACATACGATGATCGCTGAGTGCGACTCGTATGCCAATCGGAAAAACCGCTCTTGACCTGACATTAGCGAATAGGTTGGAGACTTTAGTTGGAGGTAGAACAATGAAAATCAATGCTTTAAATTTTGGATTGGCAGCCGCAATAACCGCCGCCGCTTTTTGGATGATCTGTTCAATGCTCGTCTGGATGATGCCTAGCGGAATGATGAATATGACCACAAATATGATGCACACGGAAATCGGTATGGGCAATTGGACGCTTTCGCCAATCGGTGTCCTTTGGGGCCTTGTCGCCTGGAGTCTGTTCGCGGGAATTTTCGCGTGGCTCTTAGCTACGATTTACAACCTTTTAACCAAGGCATAAATAGGACTTTAAGTGGCCACTTTTGCTGTTCACGCTTGTGTGGGCGGCCGGCCTAATACTTTATCGACTAGAAGGAGAAAAAAATGAGTTGTTGTAGTGATGTAATGAAACCAATAGAAGCAGCATCGTGCTGTACGCCGCAAGACACGGCGGCACATGCTGCCCAGGCGATGAAACATTCAGGATGCGGATGCGCCCCTGTCGTTGAAGACACAGAAAGTCTGAAACTTGTCGGGGTCGTCACCGAACGTGACATCTGTCACACTGTCGCGGCTGAGGACGTTAAGGCTTCAGAAGTGAGCGTCGAAAAGATTATGCGTCCCGCTTCGTCTTGTTGCGGTACGGATGATTCTTTGGAAGAAACGGCACAGAAGCTTAACGAACATCAGACAACGAGCCTGCCAGTTATCGATCAGGCCGGCAGTTGTTGCGGCACCGTTAGTGCACACCACATTCTGGCGAACTCACATGAGCAAGTTAACAAAGCAACGATGACCTAAAAAGAAAAGGAAATATTCCATGTGTTTTTCAGCTCCGGCAAGCTTTATCGCGGGAACCGCATTGTCAGCGATAGGGCTTGCAGCGCTTAGAAACACAAAAGTTCGAAGCGAGATCCCGTTTGCGATGATCCCACTGCTGTTTGGTATTCAGCAGCTGACCGAGGGGGTCATCTGGCTGTCGTTCAGCTATGACGTGCCAGTCCTCAAAGAGGGGATGACCTATGTATATTCGGTTTTCTCCCACGTACTTTGGCCGATATATGTGCCTCTCGCTGTCGGAATTATGGAGGCCGTGCTATGGCGCAAGAAAGCGATATTTGCGTTCGGGGCGGCCGGACTTGCCGTGGGGCTCTACCTTCTTTATTACATAGTGGCGACCCCAATGGTCGCGCAAGTTGTCGGGAGGCATATAGTGTATGATTCGCCGCACTTCTACCTGATTCCGGTCATGATCGTCTACCTTGCGGCGACCTGTGTGAGTTGCCTTTTCTCGAGTCATGGGTTCGTGAGACTGTTTGGTGCATTGATGTTTTTGTCGTTCGTAGCGGCATACATTATTCACGTCATGGCGTTGGTCTCGGTGTGGTGTTTCTTTGCGGCCATCATAAGCCTGCTCATATACATTCACTTAAGGTTCAGAGATCTAGGAGGATTTCCTAATGGGATGCCTTCTCATCGGGCATCCCTCCCCGAGTTGTAATGAGGAAGCGGGAGAGGTCACCAATATTAGGGGGCGAGGTTTTGAATATGGATATGAATATGTTTAGGAGGCTCGATGAAAACGAGTGTAATTGAAGTACATGGCAT
Source organism: Pyrinomonadaceae bacterium (assembly GCA_041737885.1). GTDB lineage: Bacteria > Acidobacteriota > Blastocatellia > Pyrinomonadales > Pyrinomonadaceae > OLB17. Next base: position 15,852 of record JBGSQW010000097.1, read on the forward strand.
GCTTTCTGTACTGAGTGTGCTCGGAGTGGAAAAACGCATTGGCGAGGTGCCGGGAGTCGAGAGCGTGACAGTCAATTACGCGGCCGAAAGTGCAACGGTACGTTACGACGAGACCCGACTAAGCATCGCCGACATTAGATCCGCCGTTCGTCAAAACGGATATGAGGCAGAGGGCGAACCACGGTTGGCGAAGACGACTTCACCGGAAAAGGAACTTTTAAAGGCAGAGGAAAAGGTCAAGCCTGAAACTGGGACACCGCCGCCCGCGAGCACCTCAAACGTGGAAGAATCTCCAACAGCCGCAGTTGAAGCGCTAGCGAAACAACCAAAAGCCGAAGCCGAAGCGACAACTCTCGCAGCTATACCTGTAGAGAAAAAAGGCCAAAAGGAAGAACCGGCACCGCCACCGAAAGTCGAATCCTCGAAGAAAAAGGTAGAGGCTGGAACCGAGCCGTCCGCAAGCAAACCAAACTCGGAAACACACGCGGATCACAAGTCAGATGAAATGTCGCCGGATAACGAGAAGGCGGAAGATGCCGTTGAGTCTCTGGTCGCGCAGGCCACGACCGAAACCGAGTCGTCCGTTAGCGATGAAAGGGCTGAAGTTCCTCCGACTCCGGCTGACAAACCTACGGAGGAGGAACCCAAAGCTGAGAAGAAGGCCGAGGCTCAAGATGAGTCGTCCGCGAGCGGAGCGAATCCTGAAGATCACGCCGGTCATAAAGCGGATGAAATGTCGCGGGACAAGGCGGAGATGACGCAGGAGATGGGGCACGGCACGGGCACATCAATGGAAGCGATGGTGCTCGGGATGCGTAATCGTTTCCTTTTCACGCTCCTTTTCACGGTCTTTATTCTGCTTTACGCACCTGTGTTCGTGAAACTAACCGGTTTTGAAATGCCCTCACCGTTTGGCTTGTCCATGGAGTTGATGGGGTTCATTTTCGCTACTCCCGTAGTTTTCTACGGTGGCTGGGTCTTTTTTGTAGGAGCATATCGGGCCCTCAAAAAAGGCATCGCCAACATGGCGGTCCTCGTTTCGTTGTCGGTGCTGGCGGGCTATTCCTTTAGCGTCGGAGCAACCTTCTTTTTTAAGGCAGAGGTCTTTTACGAAGCGATCGCCGTTTTGCTCGGCTTTATCCTGCTTGGCCACTGGCTCGAGATGCGGGCGCGAGCCGGGGCGTCAAAAGCCGTACAGGCGCTGCTGAATCTTGCTCCACCCAAAGCTACGGTGATTCGTAACGGTCAGCCTGTTGAAGTTCCGACTTCCGAAGTTGTGATGGACGACACTGTAATGATTCGTCCGGGCGACAAAATTCCGGTGGATGGCACTGTGACGGATGGCGAATCTCACGTGGACGAGTCAATGATAACGGGCGAAAGCATGCCTGTCGCGAAGAAGGTCGGCGACGGAGTAATCGGCGCGACGATCAACAAAACAGGCACATTTCGCTTCAAGGCCACAAAGGTCGGAGCAGACACGGCTCTCGCTCAGATCGTCAAACTCGTGCAAACCGCGCAAAACTCAAAAGCGCCGTCGCAGCGATTGGCCGATACGGCCGCGCAGGTGCTGACCATCTCCGCCGTCGTCATCGGCATTGCGACTTTCGTCGGATGGTTCTGGGTGGCTGGAGCCACCCTGGTCTTTGCAATGTTATTAGCGATCACGGTCGTCGTCATCGCCGGTCCCGACGCGCTTGGTCTCGCGACGCCGATGGCAATCATGGTGGCAAGCGGCAAGGGCGCGGAAAACGGCATTCTCTTCAAGGACGCCACATCCCTCGAAGACGTCGGCAGACTACAAGCAATCATTTTCGATAAGACGGGAACGCTTACGATCGGGCAGCCGCAAGTCGTTGAGATCGTCTCCGACGGAGAGCCAGTCACCGATAGAGAAATGCTCCAACTCGTTGCTTCGCTCGAACAGTCGAGTGAACATCCTCTGGCACAAGCCATGATCGAGAAAGCGAAGGCAGATGGCCTGACCCTAAGTTCACCAGCTAACTTCGAATCGATTCCCGGGCAAGGCGCGCGAGCAAAGGTTGACGGGCGCACTGTGCTTGCCGGAAATCGTAAGCTCATGGACGAGAACAACATCGCCCTCGATACGCTTAACGATCGGGCAAAAGCTCTTGAAGAAAAAGGCAACACCGTCATTTATTCAGCAATTGACGGCACTGCGAGTGGACTTATCGCGATCGCCGATGCGATTCGCCCAAGTGCGAAACAGGCGATCGACCAACTGGCAAAGTTGGGCATCGAGGTTGCGATGTTGACGGGTGACAATCAAGGTACGGCTAACCTGGTTGCCAAAGAACTTGGCGTAAAAGTGGTCTTCGCTGAGGTCCAACCTGGCCAGAAGGCGGAGAAGGTTCAGGAGATGCAGGCTCGTGGTCTCCGGGTCGGCATGGTTGGTGACGGGATTAATGATGCACCTGCCCTAGCGCAGGCCAACGTCGGCATCGCGATCGGTGCGGGGGCGGACGTGGCGATGGAAGCAGCCGATGTGGTGCTGATGAAAAGCGACCCGTTCGATGTCATCGGAGCGATCATCCTGAGCCGAGCAACGCGGCGAAAGATGCGACAGAATCTGTGGTGGGCTGCCGGTTACAACGTCATTGCCTTCCCGCTCGCCGCCGGTCTGCTTTATCCGTCAATCGGCCTGTTATTAAGCCCGGAGATCGCCGCCTTGTCGATGTCTGGCTCGACCCTCGTCGTTGTCGTCAACGCATTGCTTTTAAAGCGCGTAAAGATGAAGGAAACCGCCCCTACAGAGAAAGAGGAGGGCGACTCCGCCAAAACTACTATGCCGCGTTGAAGGCGCCCAAAACTCTGCGTTTGTTCACTGTCGAAGAGGGAGCCGAGGCGCATTGTCAGATGGGACATATGGGCTGCGGAACATAGACGGTCGCCTCGATTCGTATTATTATCAAATGATGCCAAAGCAACCTTTAGGAGAAGTTTTCGGATTTCCCATAGATAACAATTCTCCTGATGCGATTCGGAATCGCACGCAGCGGCTTTGTCCGTTCAATAATAAAGTTGCGAACTGCACGAAAGACAAGACAATCGATCCGCTAGGAGTTTGCAGTGTACTAGAAGGCGGTTCCTTGACCATTACTTGTCCGGTCCGATTTCGTGAGAAATGGTTAATCGCAACTGACACCGCAGGTTTCTTCTTTTCGCCTGACGCGAATTGGACTTCTTTGGTTGAAGTTAAACTCAATGATAAGTATGGAAAGTCAGCAGGCAATATCGACGTAGTTCTCGTTTCCTATGACGACCGAGGCAAGATAATTGATTTCGGATCATGTGAGGTTCAAGCAGTTTATATCTCTGGCAATATTCGAAGTCCGTTTGCTCACTTCATGCAAGACCCCGCAAATCGGTCGAATATGGATTGGACAGGCCAACCGAATTACCCGCACGCTGATTATCTTTCTTCTTCGCGAAAACGCCTTGCTCCGCAACTACTTTTCAAGGGCGGTATTTTACATTCTTGGGGAAAGAAACAAGCTGTTGCGGTTGACCGAGCGTTTTTCAATACGTTGCCGAAGCTTACCCCGGTTGCAGTAGACGAAGCTGAACTGGCTTTGTTCGTATATGATTTAGTCCATGATCAGAATCGTAATGTAAATGAACTTCAACAGTCGGAAATCGTCTATACAAAATTTACACCATCGATGTTGAAGCTGACCACGGCAGAAGCCGGGCCAATTGATGAGTTTGTTGGACGCTTACAGTCAAAACTCGACGTAAAACTCGACGGTAATGCGCCCGATGCCCCGGCGTTGAACGATATGACACTCTCTTAAAAAATGGGAACCGCAGTAGAACAAAGAAGTCTTTTTGACGGTGTATTTCGGCGTCTGGACGCTCCAGTCAATGTAGCATCCGTCACACAGCGAAGTCCATTTCGTTATCCCGGCGGAAAGACTTGGTTGGTTCCTCATGTCCGACGTTGGCTCCAAAGTTTGCAATATGTTCCAACGGAGTTCATTGAGCCGTTTGCTGGCGGTGGAATCGTTAGCCTAAGCGTTGCAGCTGAGAAGTTGGCAGACCACGTCACAATGGTTGAACTCGACAAGCAGGTTGCGGCGGTCTGGGACACTATTATTAATAACGACGAAGGTGTGTGGCTCGCCGAACGAATTGCGGAATTCGACATCTCGAGCATAACCGCTGATGATTTGCGCGTGCTGGTTGACAGTGAGCAGTTATCGATTAAGGAAAGGGCTTTCCTAACAATTCTTAAGAATAGGACGTTCCACGGTGGAATTCTTGCACCTGGCAGTGCGCCAATCAAGAACGGTGAAAATGGTAAAGGTATTGCATCGCGTTGGTATCCTGAGACTCTTCGAAAGCGAATTCTCGGAATAGTTCACATGAAAGACAGCATTGATTTCGTTGAAGGCGATGCTTTCGAAGTTATTGAATCAGGCTCTGTATCCGACGAAACCGTGTTCTTTATCGATCCTCCCTATTCCGTCGCTGGAAAAGGCAAAGGTGCTGGTCGGAGACTTTATTCGTGCTTCGAAGTGGATCACGAACGGCTTTTTGAACTCGTCAGCATGGTCGAAGGTGATTTCCTCATGACCTATGACAATGCGGAGGAAGTCAAAGCCCTTGCAAATAAGTTTGGGTTCGACACCGAATCGGTCGCGATGAAAAATACTCATCACGCCGAGATGAACGAACTTCTCATCGGACGCAACCTAGATTGGGCCCGCGTCTCTATCCCACCATTTCAAAATCAGTTCTAACCAATCTCTAGCCACTAATTGTCGATCCAGCAGCATCATGCTCCGTATTCGGTGAGGCAGGGCGTCGTCAAATCGACGACGCCCTTAGCCTAAACTACGTGCCGGTTGGCGGTTTTGTTTTCCTCGTCAAACCGGAGGCTCTGTCGGATTTGCGGACGAAGCCCATTGCTCCGTAGAGTGGGCTGTCGTTGCCGTAGGCGGCGGAGCCGGCGACGCCGAGGCCGACTTTTGAGCGATTTTCGTTTAGAGCGATGTATTTGTCGTCGCGAACCTCGCGTTTCATCTTTAGCTCGGCTTCTAAATCGGCTATTGTGGCGTCGTCAGCGGCGGCGGCCTCGATGTCCGCTAGAAACTGCGCTTGCGTGATTCCGTTAAAATCGACCGCCTTCGCGCCCTCGAACCACGCATCGTTCATAACATTGCATCTGTCTCTGACTGCTTTTATATCGACTCTTGCCATTTTATATCACTCTCCTTCAGGTATTTACTGGGTTTTATTGAGAAAAGGCGAAACGAAATTCGTCTCTCTCGTGTGATTATATCTGATTTGGTTAATCAACCAAAGCCCTCGGTTAGCTTACCAAGCCATGCGGCTCGCTCACCATGACGCTTAATTTGCATGTAACATCGCTTGGTTCCCTTACCACGTCGCTTGGCGAACACGCTTTGTCACATGGTTCGCATTTTTCCTAACTTGGTATGCTTTCCCCTTCGCCAAGATCGTGGTCCCGTTTAATGGAGTTTGGGACGATATAGTTTTAACAGGCGAATGAGTTCACGAACGCTTGAGCTAAGTGTTTTTGCGCACAGTCAGGACTGTTTGCCGAGTACATACTAACAGTATCTAAGTTAAAAATCCGTCGCTCAAGCTGGGTATTGCAAGAGACTGCGGTTCGCTTAATGGGCGGTTGCTGGAGAATCATAAAGAGACTATCTAAAGTCGCTCATTTTGTGCCCATCCACACCGGTGATCAATAAACATCTATTTGCGGGGTTAAGCAGATAGCAAAAGGTGGAGTCAAAGTGATGCGTATTGGAATTGCGTCGGATCATGCAGGGTTTCTTCTAAAGGAGCAATTGGCCGAAGTTTTGGGCGAGGCCGGACACGAGATAGTGGACTTTGGCCCATCCGTTCTTATTTCTGACGACGATTATCCCGACTATGTGGTCCCGCTTTCCCAAAGTGTGGCCCGAGGTGAGGTTGAACGCGGGATGAC
>JBGSQW010000107.1:0-4995 GCA_041737885.1 Pyrinomonadaceae bacterium
CATGGTGTCGCCCGTGTTATCGAGCCACTCGATAACCTCGATAAACTGGTTAAGTGCCTCGCTTTTGATCCTGTCCAATATGCTCATTATCAAATCTCCTTCCGAACTTACTTAACGATAGAATATGCCATAAAGTTCGCGAATTTGAAAGATGTATCTTTCAGTCGGTTGGCGCATTTCAACCGCCTATTGGACTTCTGGACCGGAGCATCAAGTTGGCCATTCTACATTCGCTCCAGATGTCTCACCTACGATACATTGTATTAAACATTCAGATTGATTAGACTAGGAGTATGGAACTTCAGAGCAAGCTTGCAATTTTGGCTGACGCGGCGAAGTACGACGCGTCTTGTGCGTCGAGCGGATCGAAACGGGAACGTAAAGCCGGTGGTATCGGAAATACCGAGGGAATGGGAATTTGCCATAGCTACACACCCGATGGCCGCTGTATTTCTCTCTTAAAACTGCTCCTTACGAACGTCTGTATCTGGGATTGCTCCTACTGCATCAATCGCAAATCATCCGAAGTAAAACGAGCCCGATTTACGCCCGACGAGGTCGTCCGGCTCACCATCAACTTCTACAAACGAAACTATATCGAGGGCTTGTTTCTTAGCTCGGGAATTATTCAAAACGCTGATTACACGATGGAACAGCTCGTCCTGGTAGCGAAAAAGCTGCGGGAAGAAGAGCTGTTCGGAGGCTACATTCACCTTAAAGCGGTTCCCGGAGCCTCAAAGCAACTGCTGATGGAAGCCGGAAAATACGCCGACCGTCTGAGTGCAAACATCGAGATGCCTGTTCAGGAAGACCTCGATAAACTCGCTCCCGAGAAAACGATCGGCGAGATCGAGAACACGATGGCCGATGTAAAATTCGGCATCGACGACGCCAAGGATAGGGGCGAGAAATCAACCTTTGCACGAGCAGGACAATCGACCCAGTTGGTGGTCGGGGCGAGCGAAAGCACAGATACGACGATCCTTTCCAAGGCGGAATCGCTGTACAAGAAATTTATGCTGCGCCGCGTTTACTACTCGGCATTCTCACCGGCAAATTTCACCGATCCAAACCTAAAGAAGGAAAAGACCTCGCCGATGCGAGAGCATCGTCTTTACGAAGCAGATTGGTTGATACGGAATTATGGCTTCGCTGCTCACGAGGTGACTGAGGGGCTCGACGGCGGAAATCTGGATCTCGAAAAAGACCCAAAACTCGCCTGGGCAATACGTCATCGCGGCCTGTTTCCTGTAGATGTCAACCGAGCATCGAAGAGCCTTCTGCTCCGAATACCCGGCATTGGCGTTCGAAACGTTAACCGTATTATCAACATCCGAAGGTTTAAACGGCTGCGGCTCGATGATCTGATCCGATTGCGGGTAACGCTGTCGCGGGCAAAATGGTTCATCACAACTGCCGACCATAATCCCGACGTCTTTAAGCTCGACAGCAACGCATTGCCCAATGCGTTCGCCCCAAAGCTCGTACAACCATCATTATTTGCCCAGCCTGAACTCATTCTGACGACCGCTGTAACAGGAGAATTATAAAGTGATAAATGCACCTGTTAGCGGCAGTTTCGCTGATTGGAGAGAGACTGCCCGAGGCCTTATAGCTCAATCGGTCGAACCGGAAAATGTCATATGGGCGGCCGAAACACAAGGTGGCCTTTTTCGATCGGAATTGTCGGGGACCGGACCTGAATGTAATGTTAAGGTTCCGGCAAACTTCATTCGGCTTGCCCAGGCCGTGGCTTGCTTCGATGAACCGAAACGATGGGAGTTGTTGTACAGAATCCTATTTCGATTGACCCACGAAGATCGGAACCTGCTTGAGATCGAGTCTGATGCGGATGTCTCTCAGGCAAAAAGAATGGAAAAGGCTGTCAGTCGCGACGTGCATAAGTTTCATGCCTTCGTCCGTTTTCGCCAGATCGATTGTGAAGGCGAAGAGATTTACGGAGCGTGGCACGAACCTCACCATTTCACCGTCGAACGCTCGCTGCCATTCTTTGTCCGCAGGTTCGGGGCGATGAAGTTCTCGATCTTTACGCCGAAAGGCTGTGCTCATTGGGACAAAAAAAGCCTTACATTCAGCCCGCCGGCAGACCGCTCTATGGCTCCCGCAGGCGATGTTATGGAAGATTTGTGGCTCCTCTATTACCGCTCGATCTTTAACCCTTTCCGGCTGAAGATCAACGCGATGAAAAAGGAATTCCCGATGCGGCACTGGGCGACCTTGCCTGAGGCAGTCTTGATAAAAGACTTAATTAGATCGGCGAAAGACAATTGAACCGGCTATTTACCAGCAGTCATTGTCACGGCAGGATTTTGTTTTCTTTTTCGCCAGTTTAGAAAAAGCCAGACCAATATGACCGCGAGCAGGCCGCCGGAAATGTCGAGCAAAGTGTCGAACGGCGAGCCCGACCGCATACTATTGAAGCTCTGATTAAATTCGTCCAGAGAAGCTGTTACCGCGACCAACACCATCGCCCACAACGCCCATTTGTTTTGGAGCCATGAAACACCGGAGCTTAGGAACGCCCGAGCCGCAAGTGCAGCCAGGATAGCGTATTCGGTAACGTGTGCCGTCTTGCGTATCGCGGCATGAACGAGTTGAATTGTGGTTTCATCTGCCGAGGGAAAGAAAAATGCGATCAACGGCCCGATGATCCGCGACGTTTCCGTCGAAGCTCCGCTGCCGCTGGAGAGGTAGAAAATGACGCCGAGCCAAAATAAAGCTGGCGCGTAAGCTAAAAGCTGTACGCGCCATTTAATGCTGTTTGGACTTCCCACGATTAGTTAGGCAAATTACCCATTGAGAAATTCATGCCGCCACCAACGACTACTAGGATCCATCCACCGATGACCATTAGTAGCGGGATAAGTCCCTGCTTTTTGACAATGTAGAAAACGATACCACCGAGCGGCTGGCAAAAGAAATTTACTAAACCCCAGATAACCTTGTCGCCGGTCGTTTAGCCGGTCTGAATCGCTGTGACGATCAGCCAAATAGCACCGATGAACGCAATCAAAGAACCCACAATCGCTAACATATTGTTCCCTCCGACTCACTGAAAGTTTTGATTTCTGAAAAGCAAGCAAAGCATAAACCAAAAAAGTTCAAAGTTCAAAGTTTAAGGCTCAGAGTTAAGACGGATGTCTTAACTCTGAGCCTTTGAAATTAAAAGCAAAAAGAAGTTATGCCGCAGCAGCTCCTGATACAACTTCAATAATTTCCTTAGTGATCGCCGCCTGACGGATGCGATTCATGTTTAAAGTCAAATTATCGATCAGTTCGCCAGCATTTTTGGACGCCGAGTCCATAGCTGTCATGCGCGAGCCCTGCTCGGAAGCTACCGATTCGAGCATTCCTTTGTAGATCTGGATCTCGACCTGTTTCGGCAGCAGACGTCCGAAGATCTCATCGGCCGGCTGTTCGTAGATGTACTCAGCATCGGCTCCCGCCGTTTCACCATCGCCCTCAGTAACCGTGCGAGGAATAGGCAGCAGCTGTTGAATTACGGGTTTTTGTGAAAGAACAGTTTTGAATTCGGTAAAGACAACAAAAACCTTGTCGATCGAGGTATCTTCCGTGAACGTCGCAATAACCTTATTCGCTATTGTCACTGCATCGGAATGAACAACCTGGCCCGAACCGGTCAACCCGACATACTCATCCGTGAATTTAACATCACGCCGTTTGAAAAAATCACGGCCTTTGCGGCCGACCGGGATCATCTCGCCGACTTTACCGTCGTGTTCTTTCAAAAATGCCTGCGTCGCCTTGATCACGTTCGCATTGAACGCACCCGCGAGACCTTTGTCTGCACTGATGAGGACGATGAGATACTTACTGTCGCCGCGTGCATCGAGCAGCGGATGCGAAAATTCGCCCGCAACCTTAGCACTCAACGCCCCAAGCACGTCCGACATCTTGCCCGCAAACGGACGCGATGCAGTCACGCGATCGGTCGCGCGTTTGAGCTTAGCCGCCGCGACCATCTTCATCGCCTTGGTGATCTGCTGTGTGTTCTTGACCGACTTAATGCGTCGGCGCATGTCCAAAAGACTTGCCATGATTTACCTATTTTTCAACAATTCGTCTACAGTGACATCGACATCGTCTGCAATCTTCCTTAGTAAAAACGGTGAAATATCCCTGCCCTTATGATCCGGTACGGTAGTAAACCTACCGTCCGAATGTCGGAACTGTCTGTGTGAACCCCGTTGTCGAATTTGCACGAACCCGAAGCTTTCCAGAATTCGAATGACTTCTCTCGGCTTTAAGACCGGAACATTTCCCATTACTCGGCAAGAGCTATAAGCTGCGTTCCTACAAAATCTGCTTCAAGCGCAGGCTCTCCGTCTTCCATGAGCATTGCTACAACTTCACGCAGGTTTTCGTTGAGTTCGTCAAGACTTTCTCCCTGCGAATGTGCTCCTGGAAAACCTGGAACATATCCGACAAATAGGCCCGTCTCGCGACACTTTTCAACGACTGCGGTAAAGCTGTTAGTTCTCATTCTGTTATGCGACTGCCCCAGCGGCAGTTTCCCAGCGAGTAGCCTTAAAGTCTTCGACCGCTTCCTTCATCGCTGCTTTTAGATCGTCGTCGATCGATTTCTTTTCGCGGAGCGTGTTCAGGACGCCAGGATGAGCTTCCTCGATGAATGTGGTTAGCTCTTCTTCAAATCGTTTGAGATCCGAAACTTCCACATCGTCAGCGAGGCCGTTTGAGACGGTCCAGATGATGAGGACCTGTTCGAGAACGTCCATCGGGACATACTGTGGCTGTTTGAGGATCTCGGTGAGCCGTTTGCCGCGTTCGAGCTGGGCCTGGGTCGATTTGTCGAGGTCAGAGCCGAACTGTGCGAAAGCTGCCAACTCGCGAAACTGTGCGAGATCGATACGCAGCGTACCGGCAACCTGCTTCATCGCCTTGATCTGTGCCGCACCGCCCACACGGGAAACCGAGTTACCCACGTTGATAGCC
>JBGSQW010000139.1:0-8106 GCA_041737885.1 Pyrinomonadaceae bacterium
GCTGTTGACGAAATTGAAAATCCAAGCGAGATCGCTACAGTTGCGATTACCGTAGAAAGCAGACGTAGGCGTCGAGCCATAATAGTTCTCCCTATCAAGTTGAGCAGCATCAACCGCTGCTCCCACCCGTTGTGAGTACATCATGCACAAAGGTATGTCAGATAGCGTAAATTTATATATCAAGCCTGAAAGGAAAGCAACAGGTTTTTATCGGCGGTATCAAACTATTTGCAGCTACTGACTCGGAACGAATCCCACGATCCTGAGCGGCCCGCCGCTGCCGCCTTTTATTTTCATAGGCAAAGCTAAAACAAGAAAGCCTTTTGCAGGCAGTTTGCTCATGTCGGCGACATTTTCGAATGCGGGGATGTTGTTTGTCATGAGAGCGACGTGTGATTCGAAGTTCGTTGACTGGCCGTTATCAATGCTCGCGGTGTCGATGCCGACGGCTTTGAACTTTCGGTTCTCTACCAGCCATTTTGCGGCCTCCGGGTGAAGGCCCGGAAAGTGAAGGTCCTTGACCGCGTCGGGACCTTTCTGATCGGTACCGAGGTACGTTTTCTTGTCCGGCCAGCGTGAAGCGAAACCGGTTTGAAACAGAATGATGCACCATTCGGGCATTTTACCGTTGGTAGTTTCCCAGGCCTTGATATCGTCGATTGTGATCAAGTAGTCGCGGTCGGCAGATGCTTTCGCCGAGACATCGATCTTTACGCCTTCGCCGATTAGGTTTGCCGCGTCGATCTGGTCGACGGTCTTCTTGCCCTCGGCAAAGTGGATAGGGGCATCTAGATGCGTTCCCCCATGTTCAGCCCCTGAAAAATTGTAGGCGGAGTAGTAAAACCCCTTATCGGTCTTGCCCTCGGCCACGGTGGTCCGCTTGAACGGTTCCGCCGTGACCCAGTAGATGGTGTCCTCAGAAAAATCGTGCGAAAGGTCGATCCATGTACCGCTCTGAAACGACGCCGGTTGCGTACATCCTAATAGCAAACAACTCGTCAGGATCACAAATATCGCTATCTTCCGCATTTCGCTGACCTCTCTCCTATTTCTGCTGACTCGCCGAACGCTTTGGCTAGTTTGGGGCAGAGAATTTTGCCTCGTATTTGCTCGACGCTAGAAACGCATCGAAATCCTCTATCTCCAGAATATCGCGAACTGCTTGATTCTTATCCGTGGCATTTTTGTAATATGCCTCGGCGATCTTGTAGCCCATATAGTAGCCCAGATCGGCGGGGCGATCTTTCACTTTATTCCCGTTATATAGCCACAGAGACGTGTCGTTTGCCGCCATCGACTGCTTGAATTCCTGCCACAGTTCACGTTCTTTCGGGTTACCGAATGAGTGAAGGTGTTTATTTATGTGATTTCCCGCGATCAACTCAGCGATAAAATCTGCGCTTCCCTCCCCGATAGAAGCAGCGAGCAGCGATCGGTCGCCTGTCGGATATTTCTGCTGATAATGGATCAGTTCGTGGGCGACGATGTATGGGATCTCATCGATCGGCTTGAGCACCTGCTTGTGCCAATCAGTTAACTCATCTTTTGGCGTGGTTGGCGTCATCCCGTACATTTCGACGCCAATGAGCAACGCATTTTTGGTGAACGTTCCGCCCGAGTTCATTCGGCCTATTAGCAGATATACATCCGGGAAGACCGCGTCGGGATAGATGTTCTTCAGCTTGCGAAACGCCGCCCTCATCGGCTCTTTGAATGCACCCGCCTTTTGAGAAACCTCACGCAACGAAGCGTAGTATTTCGGCCTTGCCTCGATCGTTGCGACAAGGTTACACGCGGACTCGATCCTGGTTAACGTAAAATCCTTGAGCCCAGTGCTGCCTTTTCGCAGGTATTCATCACGGAAGATATTAATGTTGTTCTCGGGCTTAGCCTTGTCATAGGCCTTCCAAAAAAGGTCGATGTCTGACGAGACGATCTGGGCCAGGTTTGGATCGCTATTTAGCGTTTTTGTCGGGGAAGTGGGCTGTTGAGCGATCGCGATCTGACCTACAAGAAAGGACAATAGAAAAAGGAAAATAAAAGTTCTTTTCATTCCAAACCTCTAGATTTAGATAAAGTCTCCAAACAGTTAAGGCGAGAGAACACTATTCGCGGTATCTTGTTTTCTTATTTATTTATCGTTTTTCGTTTCTTGAGGTCAAATCGCTCTCCGGCCTTGAGAAAATTGACCACCATTGCTCCTTTCCGCTCCTTCGCGTCGACGAACACAATCTGCGTCGGGCCAACTACTTCGAGGTGGCGGTTGTCGGTGACGAGGACGGCGTTGTCCTCGTCAATGCCGACGCCTAGATAGTTAGCATTCTCGATCACAAATCCAAAGAGCCGATTGTGTCGTTGCCGAACCAGGAAATGCTGGTCAAACATTACGAACGGCAGCAGCCCGAGGCCTTTTCGCACACCAACCTTTTTCCCGTCCAGGATCTTGAGGTCGGCGTCGCCTGTCATCATCGGGTCCGATATGGCGGCGGCCCCGGCACTCGTGCCACCAAATGGCGTTCCCTTGGCATATTTGTCACGAATAAGCTTCAGCAACTCCTCATCGGCTAGCACATCCATGATGCGGTTCTGGTCGCCGCCTGAAAAGAAGACAGCCGTCGCTGTTCGAAGCTGCTCGATGAACTGGGTACGCTTTGCCGTATCGAGCGGACGCGTCGCAGCGTGTTCGACCGAACCCGCTCCCGCCTCGGTAAAGTTCTTATTAAGGGCCGCAAAACTCTCGTCCGGAACACCGCTGGCCCAGGTGATAGCGAGTATTTTCGCTTTTCCCGACCCTGACCATTCGACAAACTTCTTGACACCCTCAGGCGGCCGCGTTCCGCCGCCAACGACAAAAAGCCGCTGCTGTCCGAATACGATAGCAGGAAGGATCAGAACAACCAGAAACAGAAGAAAGTTGCGTTTACAGGATCTCATTAGCTTCAGTTTTATCAGCCTTAGCCAGAGCTTTGAGGCACCGCGGGCAAAGGCAGTCGTTGTAAATGGTCTTCAATTTGTCTGACACAACTGGGTCCAGTTCCACTTCGGCACACCAGCACCCTTCCAGCTTTGCACCGCAGCCGAAGGTTTCGCCGCACGACTCGCAGGCTTTTGCGTCAGATGTTGTCATATAGTTCGGCATCCCCCGGCGGCCGGGTTTTCCAACGTCGATGGATCCATATCCATTGCTCAGGATACTTGCGAACCACTCGCTCGATGGCGGCGGTGAATTCGGCGGTTATTCTTAAGATGTCAGCTTTTCGGTCGCCGGTTTCTTGCGGCTCGATTATCGGTTCGTTGATCATCTTGTACCGCCCCGCAGTTTTATCCCAAACTGCGAACATCGGAACGATCAGTGCATTCGCCCTGAGTGCAAGCATTGCCACGCCTGCCGTAGTGCAGGCATCGACGCCAAAAAATGGCACGAAAACGCCCTCTTTCGGGTGCGTGTTAACATCTGCGAGGATGCCGACACACTCTCCGTTTCGCAGGGCCTTGAGGATCGGGGCGGCCGCGTTTGTTTTATCGATCTGGCGGTTCCCAAAGCTCGATCTCATCCGTTCGACCATCGCATCGATCTTAGGATTGTCCATCTTTCGCGATAGCAGATTGGCCGGCCCGAAGAACATCGAAAAAGCGAGCGCAAACAATTCCCAATTTCCGATATGCCCGGTGAGCACGATCATTCCGCGTTTCTCGGCCCTCGCCTTTTCGAATCGCTTTGTAAATTCAGCGTCAAGTTCAAGCTCGATCAGGTCACGAATATTCGCCTGAGTCACCCGCCCAAACCCGCCGACCACACCCAAAGTTCGTCCAAGGCTGGCAAACGAATCTTTTAGGATCTGCTCTCGCTCGGCTTCCGGTTTGTCAGGACAGGCGATAGCAAGGCTTCGATGCCCGACCCGTCGGAGCTTCCCGAACAGGCGATAACCGAGCCAGGCGACACTCCGGCCAAAGCCTATCGCCGCACTCCCGGGCAGCCATCCGACCACCGCCCAGATCGAATGCGCAAACAAATATTCGACCCATATCTGAGCATTACCTTTTCTCGCCATTAGACACCCAATTACGCAACACTACTTTAGAGACAAACGCCTCCATTTTCAAAGCCCGAACGGTCAGGATAAAGCATTACAAAACTCTTACAATCATCTCAAAACAAACCTGTTAGGCTAATTGTTGTAGGGAGATCCCATCACGGCTTCCATAAATAATCTGTCAAAGAGGTTTGTTGTCTACAATGCAAAACGTTATCGAATTTGAGCCTTCGCGAGCCGGGAAGTACAACTGGCACACGATCATCGCCGTTTCCGCCTTTCATATTGTGGCGCTTGCGGCCCTTTTTACTTTTAGCTGGCAGAATCTGGCGGCGACGCTCGTCCTCTGGGTCATAGCTTCGAGCTGGGGTATCGGCATCGGTTATCACCGTTTGCTAACCCATCGTGGTTTTACCACGTCGAAATGGATGATGCGATTCCTCGCGGTTTGCGGAACGCTCGGCCTGCAGAGCGGCCCGATCTCGTGGGTGACGACGCACCGTTTGCATCACGCATTTACCGATACTGACAAGGATCCGCACAGCCCGCGTAACGGCATTTTTTGGTCGCACATGGGATGGATATTTCAGGGAACTGCACAGAATCAGCCGCAGGCGGTTCGCCAGCGATATTCGCCGGATCTGATGAAGGACCCATTCTTGCGATTCATCGACAAATGGTATTGGGTATCGACCGTCATCCTCGCTGCCGCTTTGTTTACGATCGGCGGGTGGTCGATGGTCATTTGGGCAGTTGTCGCAAGGATCGTCGTAAGCTGGCATTTTACCTGGATGGTCGATTCTGTGACGCATCTGTGGGGCAGCCGCCGGTTTGATCTGCGTGATGATTCGCGTAACAACGCTCTTGTAGCAGCTGTAACCTGGGGCGAAGGCTGGCACAACAATCATCACGCTTTCCCGCGTTCGGCAAGACACGGCCTGACGTGGCGCGAGGTCGATGTTAACTGGATCCAGCTTTTGGCCCTGAAGAAGCTTGGGTTGATCGACAATGTGTACGCCTACGATCTAGAGACCGAATCCGAATCGCCGCGAGAGATCCGGCAGGCAGCCTGATCTGAACTAGAAAGTGAGAAGGTGAGAAAGTGAGCTGAAACGAAAGCTCACTTTCTCATTTTTTCATTTTCTCATCCGAGTCTTGCCGCATAATATCGAAGCATGCGTCGCCGCGGAACAGCAATATTCTTTCTAATACTTGGCATTAGCCTCTCCGCTCTTGCCATCGCGCTGAATATTGGCTGGATACTCCTGAACCTCCGGCAAGTGGCCTTACTTGTTTTCGGTGTAATATTTTTCTCACTGATCATCACGGGGCTTATTTTGAATACTGTCTTTCTGGTTCGCGAGATCCGTCGAAACGAGCAGCACGACGCTCTCCTCAACTCGGTCACGCACGAACTAAAAACGCCAATAGCCTCGATCAAGCTTTACCTCGAAACACTCAAAGCGAGAGATCTGCCGCGTGAGAAGCAGGTTGAATTTTACGACATCATGCTCGAGGACAATGAGCGTTTGCTGAGCACGGTCGAGCAGATATTGCAGGCCGGCCGTACGCGTGAGAAGCAGCGGGCGATGAATTTGGCCGAGATCGACATCGGTGATCTTCTCAAGGAAACTATTGGAATAGTGCGTTCCAGAAAACACCTCGAAGAGGCCGCGATCAGGTTTTCAAAACCGACCACCGCGATCAAAGTAGTGGGCGACCGCAGCGAACTGCAGATGGCTTTCGCCAATTTGCTCGACAATGCCGTCAAATATTCAGGCCCGGAACCGCGTATCTCAGTTAGAGTCAAAGCATCGAGAGGCAATAAGGCCGAGGTTTACATTCGTGATCATGGTATTGGAATGGATCGAGCGGATCTGAAACGGATCTTCAAACGCTTTTACCGTGTTCCAAACAAATCGACGGGAACTGTCAAAGGTACCGGACTCGGCCTGGCGATCGTTCGTTCTGTTATTGATAAACACGGCGGCAAGGTCCGCGCGCAGAGCAAGGGAGAAGGAAAGGGGACGACTTTTTTTGTGCAATTACCGATAAGTTGATCGTCTTTGCTGATCGTGGTTCGTCGATGGTTGATGGTTGTTCTCAAAACAAGGAACAACGATCTACCATCAACCATCACCCATTTTATGAAAGTTCTAGTTGTCGAAGACGAACAGCACCTGGCCGATGGCCTGCGGTTTAATATTGAGGCTGAGGGCCATGAGGTCAAAGTTGTGGACGACGGCGCTCCTGCGCTCGAGACTCTTCAATCCGAGGCTTTTGATGCGATCGTTTTGGACGTGATGCTGCCGACGGTTGACGGGTTTGAGGTTGCGAAAACCTTGCGTGAACGGCTCGATTACACGCCGATACTGATGCTCACCGCACGCGGGCGGCCCGAGGATGTGCTGCATGGCTTTGAAGCAGGTGCCGACGATTATCTCCCAAAACCCTTTGATCTCAATATCTTCATCGCCCGTCTCAACGGACTTCTTCGCCGCCGGCGTTGGTCGCGAAACGAAGCAAAAGCTGCAAAGACAGGCCGACAAATATCCGTAAACGGTCGAACGATCGATTTCGAGAATCTGGAACTCCGCAACGGAACGGATCTGATACCGCTCACCTTGATGGAGACCAAACTGCTTCAATACCTCATCGACAACGAAGGCCGAGCCGTCTCGCGCAAAGAGATCCTCGAAGATGTCTGGCAGCTTCAGGAAGACACTGACACCCGGGCCATCGATAATTTCATCGTCCGCCTCCGCAAACATCTCGAAGACGAACCTAATAATCCGAAGATCGTTCAGACCGTGCGGGGTGTGGGATATCGGTACGTAGATCCATCCTAGTTGAATAATGAAACCAGGGTTCTGTCATTAGCCCGCAGGTAAGTAAGGGCCATCGTTGCCCTTACTTACCTGCGGGCAACCGACGGCTGTCTGCTTCCAACCCGGAATACGACTGGCGAGCGACCACCTTCACTTTCTCCCGCCACCTCTCGTGCAGTTCAAATCTCCATAGTTCGATCTCAGGCGAAACTGCACACGCGAAATATTCAAAGTCCCTATGAAAACTCCACGCCGGGGCGGCGAGATATATGACCGCTGGCTTGTCTGCGATCTCGCGGCCGTCGAACAGATCGGCGGCGGCGAGGACGCCCCGGCGGCGTTGGAGTTCGATCTTTCGCCAGTAATCTGCAGCTTGGAAGACCATTTCGCGGTCCGGTTGGGTTTTTAGTTCGATGATGACGAGGCGGCCGTCGCGGCGGAGCGCCAGGAGATCGATCTTGTCGGCGGACGAGCGGAATTGGTTGTAGATCGGTGACAGGACCAGATTTGCATCGAGCAGGTCGATGTCGCGGCGAAGGATCGATTCGAGCCAGGCTTCGGGAGCCGTGCGGTAGAATTCGTGGCGTTTGTTGTTCGGTTGGAAGGAGCGGTTCACTTCGAGTTCGTGGACAAATTTTACGAATTCATCCCAATTCTCATTGGTCAAAACCCGACGCTCACGACCGACGCCGAACCATGCCTTTTCGATACCCATCATCGTTCGGACGCGTGCAAAGGGCAGCCCTAAGAACCGCAACGTTTCGCCGTGTTTCGAATAGATAACGTCGATCGTTTCGGGCGATAACTCCGCGATCGTTTCGGCAATGCGGCTCGGCGGTTGGCCGCTCGGCAGCGTCAGTTTGTTTGCCTTTTCACGCCAGAGGTCGCGGATCCTGCGTTTGGGCAGCTCAACTAGTTTTGGCGGATCTTCCTTTCGAACGATCTCGATAATGGTGATCTTGGCCCTCCATCGATCGGTTAGCAGAGCGTGAAGTTTCTGAGCGTTCTTCGCCTGGCGTTTCTCACAAATGATCCAGATATCGAGAACTGGTTTTTTCTTTCGAAGGCCGAGCTTGTCGAGCCAGAGCATCGCAGCCGTGAAGATCGTCTCGACCGTGAGCGACGAGGTGACGTCTGCGATAGCGGCGATCGGAGTTTTATCAGCCGTGTCGAAATTTATTTGGGCGAAGCGACCGTTTGTCTCATTGAGAGCAACGCGGCCAAGCTTGGCTCCGGGGAAGTTC
>JBGSQW010000005.1:0-14924 GCA_041737885.1 Pyrinomonadaceae bacterium
GCCGGCTCCGCCAAAACAATTTACCGTTTAGACCTTAACGATCCGACAAAAAGCGATCGGTGGAACTTCATTCCAAAATGTCGAAACGATCCTGCGTTTGCGTGTCAGATTGCCGGGATGATGCTCGGTATAGAAGGCCGACGCCGGACGAATGCCGACCCTTTCTGGGGTGATGCCGAACAGATAGCTTTGACGGCAATTTTGCTTCACATCGCGGAAGTCTACCGTGAGAAAGCTATCCCAGCGTTCGCGGCCGACTTTCTACTCTTCCTGAGCGGCGACGGCGATCAGGCTTTCAACGAGGCGATGATGAATTCACCAAGTCTCTACGCGAAACAAGCGTATTTGGCTTTTCGACAGGCACCGGTTCAGACTCGCGGATCCATTTTGATAGGTCTGTACAACAAGCTTCGACCGTTCACACTCGCACCTGCTCGGATGGTAATGATGCCGCCAACCAAAGACGAAGCGGCTCTTGGCTGTCGCTCGATAAACTTCGCAGACCTTCGCAAACCCGGTACGGCGATCTATCTTGTTGTCTCGGAAGGGGCCGCTGACGTCTATAAAGAGTTTATCGCTACCTTCATCGGACAGGCCGTTATGGAAATGAGGCTCGATGGTGTAAATGAACCAGAGCATCCGTGCTTCGTTCTCATAGACGAGGCTTACCAGTTGAATGTATCGGAGGTTAAGAGAATATCAGGCATCGGGCGCGGGCGCGGTGTTGGACTCGGTCTTGGATATCAGGATCTACCTCAAATGTACGACCAATACGGTCGTGAGCAGGCGAATGCGATACTCGGCACCATAATGACCAAGATCTTTTTGCCGGGCCTTGACGATGTGACTGCCGAGTACGCCTCAAAGCAGCTGGGCGAAACGACGATCTTCTCAAAAACATTTCAGGACTTTCCGGGAAAGAAACAGGACAACACCAGATACGCGGAGCAAAAACGTGCACTCATGCTGCCGAATGAGATTCGACAAACAGCAGCCCATTCCGAAGTGTTGATTATCAGCGACACCGCCCCGCCGATCCGCGCTGCATACCCGCCTTTTGCGGTTCATAAAAACACTTATTCCGCCGCGACCAAAGGCACACCCCGCGAAATCCATCTTGGAGATGTTGATCCTCAATTCTCGTTTACAGACTCGGGCCATGCTAACCAGGCTGCCGAACATGACAAGGCAGCTCTCAAAGAAGTTATCTCATCTGAGGTCGATCGAATCTGTTCGAATGAACGTCTTTCAGAACTGGCTTTTCTATCTGCAATAGAGCCAGCACTTGACTCGCTGGAACATCAATTAGACGGTGAATCTGCGAAAAAGGATCCAGTTTTCAACGCTCTCAACAACCTTCCTGTCGAGGTGGGATACTTTTCTGCCCAAGGTAATGGAGGTTCTTTGGTGATTGAACACGCATCGATCTAAAACGCATGTTAAATAGACTCAAGATTTCGCTCATCCTAGCCCCGTTGGCCCTCACAATTTTGATCGGCGTCTATGTCTACTCCCTTTGGTCGCAGGAACGAAAGCGAAGCTCAGAAATCCCCGTTGACGCAACCGCATCGATGAACAGAGATTTGGTGAAGTTCCACCAAAAACGCGGTTCGTTCCCCGCAATGCTGAAAGATCTAGAAGGCGTCGTCTGGGAAAAGAAGGATCGAAATTACGTTTCGGACGGACATTCAATGATCCACAGAAACTACTTCTATCTTTACTCAAGAATTGACCAAAATCGGTTCACTCTCTGGGCCATCCCAATCGGCAAAGAGCGTGAGGAGGCATCAACATTATTTTTAGTAGGAACGCCTGTGAAAAAAAGAACATGGAAAGGAGCCGCTATCACTGTAGAAGATGTCGGCAAACTACCCCGGTTGTTACCGGTCGAACAGGATTTGGCTCTTAGAGGAATGGTTGAGCAGGTAGATCACAAAGCGGTGTACTCGAATTCGAAGTAAAGTATTTCTTTGCGAAAAGTACCGAAAAGTGGTACTTTGTGCAAAGGAATACTTTAATGAGATCACAAGGTTCGCAATTAAGAGTCGAAGAATGGGTGGATAAGCAAATTGCTTACGGCCGGAGTGCTTTCTCTCTGGATCGAGTTGAGAGTGAGCTGCCGCAGTATTCTGAAACCGCGATCAAACGTTCTCTGAACCGATTGTCACGAAAGGGCACCATAATTTCCGCCCACAAGGGTTATTACGTTATTGTCACGCCTCAATACTCTTCACGCGGGATTCTTCCTCCGGCACTTTTTATTGACGGACTAATGCGTTTCTTGGAGCGGTCGTATTACGTTGGCCTTTTAAACGCTGCTGCATTTTACGGAGCGGCACACCAGGTGCCTCAAGAGTTCTTTGTTTTCACGAGTTTTCCGCCCATGAGGCCGACCGTGAAGAAGGGGATAAAAATAAATTACATAACCAGAAAAGAGATCCCAGATGACCTTGTCGAAGACCGAAAGACCGAAACAGGAGTTGTAAAGATTTCCTCGCCAGAACTTACCGCTGCTGATTTGGTGCAGCACCATAAAAGAGTCGGCGGTTTGAACCGAGTAGTTGAAGTGCTCTCAGAGCTGACCGAAGCGATCCGTATCGAGAAGCTAAACAACGAATTTATTCAGTTCGTTCCAACTGCCGTAATTCAGCGGCTCGGTTATCTGCTCGAAACAGCAACAGGTGCAGAGTCACTCGCGGACGGGCTCTATAAAGCCGCAGCGTTAAATGTCGAAAAGCTCTTTCCTGTGCCATTAAGTACAACAAAAAGGAAACGTGGATTTCCGGTTGAAACGAGATGGAATGTAGTTGTAAATGAAACGATAGATACCGAATAGTGATTCCTACCGCATATATCACCCAATGGGCCAATTTCGTCCCATGGCAGACAAATGAACAGGTCGAGCAGGACCTTGTGATCACACGCGCCATTGTGGAAATCTTTTCGGATGATTTCCTACGCGAACGACTAGCGTTTCGCGGCGTCACCGCTCTTCATAAACTTTATTTGAATCCGCAACCTCGGTATTCCGAAGATATCGATCTCGTTCAGATCAAATCTGAACCAATTAAAGAGACGCTCGCCCGCCTACAACGCAGGCTTGAATTCGTCGGTCCGGCATCTGTTGCTCAGAAGAAAGACAATAATACACTGCGTTTTCGATTCGAATCGGAAATACCACCGGTCCAACCTTTGAAACTAAAAGTCGAAATAAACTGCCGCGAACATTTTAACGTGATGGGCTTGCAGGAGTTTCCCTTTGCAACGGAATCTGACTGGTTTAGCGGAAGTACCGATATTGTCACGTACAGGATCGAAGAGCTTCTCGGAACGAAGCTTAGGGCTCTGTATCAGCGTCGCAAAGGGCGCGACCTCTACGATCTTTACAAGGCGTATCAAGAGCAACGGCCAGATTCTCAACAGATCATTGAAGTTTATCGAAAGTATATCGCTTTTTCCGTAGACAATCCGCCAACAAGAAAACAGTTTCTCCGGAACCTCGAAACCAAGATGCAGGACAACGAGTTCCTCGGTGACACACGGGCGTTGTTGAGACCAACGGAACAGTATGATGCCCATAAGGCATTTAATTTCATAAAGGATGAACTTATTGAAAAGCTCTAGGCTTCTGGTTTGCCGATCAGGTAAATCGAGGCGTACTTAGGCTACCGAATACGCTCGGACGTAGTTTGAAAATGGTCATCCCGACTTCGAATGCCTCCGGACACCGAATGCGTGGAGAATGGAAAACGATCTTTGGATAGCTCCTTGTCATTAGATTGATTAACAATGCCGCTGAGTTCGGAAGTCAGCAATTGTCTCGCGTCGTTATTCGCACTTCTTGCTCCAACTAAACTCAAATGATCGTTTAGGATCATATTGGTTCGTTCCTGAACAAACTTCGGATCGGCGTTTGCGAGTGACAATTCGAGCAGCTCGGTTTTCAGCGCTGCCTGAAGCTTGCCTGGTTGGAGATCGGGCGTGGATTGGTTAGTTCCGTCGATGACGGGACCTTTCGATTCTTGGGCGGTCAGTCTGACCGTTGTTTCTAGCTTTTCCTTCTGCTCGGTGGCAACTTGATAAACAAAATCCCTCTCCGCAGGCGGCAGTTTGCTGTAAAGTTCACTGTGGTCGAAGTTGTTTTTGAAGCGGAGTTCCTCATTCGGGGTTTTGAGGCTCTGTAGAAAATGCTTTGTTGCTGATAAGGAATCGTTCAAGTACTTTCTTTCCATTCGAGATTCCAGACTTTCGATCAATTGTTGGGCCTCTGGGCTGCGTGCGATCTCGCCTCTTTTCAAGGCCTCAGTTCTTGCTTTTGTTGTCTCGCGGTCACCCGTATAATTTAGTTTCGCCACGATCATTTCGGATGTGTAGTGCCGGGGCGACTGTTCGGTAAACAAGATTTGCATCTCCTTCTGTGTCAGAGCCGGAAGGTTCTTAGTATCTCGATTCTGGGCATTCTCCAGCCTTTGAAGCCCAACAGATGCATTTTCAATCCGTATCCTTGATGACGCTTCTATGACTTCTTCACGTGACTGACAGCGATCTAACATTTGGGCGTAGTCACGATAACGTTCGTTGGAATGTCGAAGTCTCGTTTCAGGTTGATTTAGCTGGTACTCAAGATACGCGGATGCTAATCGAAGGTCCTCGTAATTTAACTCCTTTCCTTTCACATCGTTCTCGATCGGCTTATCAGCTTTTGCCCTAAAAAGTTTTAGAATTATAGAGGGCGAAATGCCATTTTCCAGGGCATCGTCCAGTGCCGGAAATTTGACCTCAGCCCAGTGCTTCATCTCTTCCACGGAAATTTCGGAAGCGAGCAAGTTTAGATGTGTACTCTCAAGCTCGATGCGCTCAAACCCGAGAGTACTATTAACGTGTTCAGAATCTCGTTCCGTTGCAAGATGCTCGAAGGTTTCACTAGGTTCTTCGACCGATCCTCGAAATTGATATTCCGTATCGTGGAGATCAGGCTCGAGAAGCGGCTCATACTGGATCGAACGGTCAGTTGGTTCGAGCTTCTCCATCTCACCCGCAACAATTGCGATTTCTGCCAGAGTCCGATCGAATCGCTCTGTCGTCGATTCTGCTTTCGACTGATCGCGATCCCGATCCAAAAACTCTCGTTTCCCCTCCAGCGCGTTATAGATCCAACGAAAGACCTTTGCCTCGGTCTCTCGATCGGCGTTGCTGCCGGCGATGGCTTTTCCATAGTCAAGGATGTGTGGTACGACTTCGCGAGCTTTGTCTAACCCGACCAATGGTTCAAGCCGGATTACTCCGTAGTTAAGAGTTGCGAGTTGGAGCGGTGATTTTAGATCGTGCGACTCCTTCGGAATTATCAAAACGCCATTCTGAACGGTTCCTCCACGCTCGTATGTGTCACGGAGAAACTGTGATCTGCTGTTCAAGTACGAAGCGTGCTCGCTCCTGTTGCGGCCATCTGTGTCGTCAAGTTTTGAAAGTTCAAGGTCTGCTCGGCTAACCGAAAAGATCTCGTTGATAGCTCTTTCTGTACGAGGATTCGACGGATGAAAGTTTGAATCTGGGGTAAGCGTATGACGTGAGGCTCGATTCAGCTCTTTGACCTCAATTGCCTTCGCAACTTTCTCGATAGCGAGCTTAACAACATCTGCGTGACACGTCTGCCCGGCCCGACAAAAACAGGTGATCGAAATCGGCTGTCCATTCCGGAAGGCATCGCCGAGCAAAACCATGCCATCCCTCAGTCCGCCATCATTTTGTTTATAGCTGTTACGCAGCCGTTCGGAGTAAGCGAAAAGTGCGGCTTCGCGACCGCTACCCCGTGGTGCAATTTCGTTCCGTTTGGGTGAAAGAAGCCCCAATTCTGGAGTGCTAATATTCCCGAGATCGAGACTCCTGTTTGGAAGCGTAGACTCTGCTTCATTCAAGCGAGCAATTACCTTATTGCTCAGATCATATTTCATAACTCGCCCCTCCCCGTTTCGGCTCGTTGGCTAACCGCCCCCGAAGAAATGGCAAATCATGTGCCTAGAAGTCAGCCAACCAACTATGGTTTGGCTTTCTATACATTTAGATATCAACTCCGTTCGATTCCGGTCCTAATACCTCGACCAATCGACACATCTTCCCTCTCGGGGAATCCTCCTTTTTCATGTGCAGTCGAATCCCGTTCTTCGCCAGACCCTGCTTTTGTTTTGAGCTCGACGACCGATACTAGAAGCTCCTTGAAGTTCGTCCCATCAATTCCGGCTAAGTGTTTGAGTATCGAGTTCAGGCGCTTTGCTTCCCGGCTGCTCGATGTCACTGTGATGCGTTTCTCGATCTCAGTGATCTCGCTTGTTGTGAAGATAGGCTGGTAAGTGAGATCCGCAGCATTACCCAACAGGGACAGTTGCTTAAACTGCGAAGCCTCTTTGGCCGCATTCAGCGACAGTTCTTTGGCGGCCGCCACGTCCGCTTTGAGACATTTCTCGCGATCCTTTGCGCGGCCTTCGATCTCGCGTCTCAAGGTTCTATGATCCTTGTCCTCTAACAGTAGATTCAGTGCTTGGTCAAGAATCGAGCTTTTTCGTGGTAGATCGACATCGTTGAGACTCAGATAACTCATCGAACCGTTCGATTTGTCCTCGATCGCAAATCTGTGAAAACGCTTCGATTTTCGGTAGAAAGCGAGGTCTTCTTTTGTCTTATTCAATCCGATATTGCAAAGAATTTCTCTGGCCAATGCGCGGCCCACGATCGAGTGAGAAAGATTCCCGACTTCGTCGGGGCCGATCTTTCCTTTGGCTCCGTGTTGGCTGGGCACCGCCCCTTGAATCGACGTCCTTTGAAGATTCCAAATGGATGCGTATTCTTTGGGAAATGTGAGTTTTCTTGAGAGTGTGTCAAGTTCGATGATCTGATCGGCAGAAAACACTGGCTTCACTGTATGCAAGGTGCTGCTTCGATCAAGGACTTCACTCAGAACGCCAACAATCTTTTGCTCCTGCCGCATTGATTTGTGCATTTGCAAGGATTGTTCACTCAGAGAACTATTGACCGAATCAAATAGAAATAATTCCCTTGACTTGGAATTTCGGCTTGAGGGTTTGTTCGTCAGATATTCGATTGCCGAGCGAATGCTTTGAAGAACAGTGCGACCATCGTTTTTGATATCATTTTGACGAGCTATCATCGCCAAAGAGACTCGATCGTTTCCAACCTTCACCTTTCGGTAATACGCGTTGTCTTTGAAGTCCGAGAGCTGCCGCTGATGTAGCTGCATCCTCATTTCAGAAACCGCTTTTTGTCCAGCGAGAAGTCCAAGATCAGAAACAGTTCTAGGTGCGATTTCTTTCTTGTTTTCAAGGTCGGTTCTCACCTGCTCAAGATAGCGAAATTCACGCATTTTCGTGTTCTCTAGACATTCGCTCTGAAGTTCATCGAGTTCTTGCTTATTGAATGCCGGCGGCGGTACTTTTACTCCTCTTTTTCTGTAGTCGGTTCGGATTCTATTTGCTTCCCCGCGAATAGACGCAGTTTCCTCGTTTAGCTTGAAAAATTCCGATTCTTCACGGGCGAGTATGCTGTTGGTTATCGCTATGATCTGGCGTGATTGCGGTGTTTTGCGCCAGTCTTCGGAGGTGGTTGCTGATTGCCTCAGCTCCAAGAGCGAGACTCTTAGCGTTATTGCTTTCTCCGGATCCCTGATCGGAAACTTGAGGCTCTCACGATTTTCGATAAGAAAGGCAATTTTTTCTTCCTTAAATTTGAGTTGATATTCGGCAAGAATACCCCGGCGTAGAATCTCTCGTTCGTGAATATTTCCGTCGCCCTTTTGAAACTTAATGGCGTCATGTTTTTGTAGAGCATTTCGATTGTGCTGCTTGTCATTGGCATGTTCCCGTAAAGGTGTCCGTTCCGCAACAAGCTCCTGAAGTTTTTTCTTCGCGGATTCGATCAGAATACCGTCGACAATCCGTTTCTCTCCATCGATGATTTCAAAATGCGGAAGCGCCTCCCGCGGAATTTTGTTCAGCGATCTACCCTGAAGATCTTTGGTCAGATATTGCTTTTGAATTGCGATATGAACGTGCGGGTTTGCTGTGTTGAGATGAACGGCGCCTGCCCACGCAAGCCGCTCGCTTTGGATACTCTTTTCTAGCTGTCCGATGGCAAATCTTGTGACCATTTTTACTTGCCGCTGGCGTTCCTCATCAGTCGAACCAAGTTGTTGAAAATCCTCCCGCCGAAATGAAAGAACAAGATGGTGAAGTTCGTTGTTTGAGGGACGGCCTTTGCCGCAATCGGATTTAAGAAAGTTGTTTGCGCTTCTTACGGTAAGATGTTCGGTAAACTCGTTAAAAAGTTCACGACCTTTTTCGGGCTCTGCATTCCGGTCGATCTTACTGTGCGCTAGATAATGAATGAGACCGCGAGAACTGCCTCTTTTTGATTGAACGCTGGCAATAACTCTCATGATTCGCTCGCTATTTGATTCGCGGGTTTAGGCAAGGAATCGATTCGCTGTTTTAGTATTCGCACCTTGGTTGCAAGGTAGCTGTTGTGAAGGGATTCGTTTCCTGAGACGTGTTCGTGGAACAGGAGACATTTCTTGAGATCGGACACGGCGTGTTCGATCAGTTCAGCCATTGCGGTAGATGCGATAACAACACTCTGTTTGCGGTCGCTGGTCTCCGGCGACGTATATTCGATGAGCTTTGTGAAAACGAGATTTAGCGAGGAAATCGACATACTCGACATCGAGTATATTTCGGTAGTCAGCGAGCTTGCTTGACGTAGCAGTTCTAGTGCATTTTCGAGCTCCGATTCCATTCGATCAATGCTTTCTCGAATCTCGCCGATGTTGTCGCTGACAGCAAGTTCAATCGTCTCGTTCTGGCGGCCGGTTCGCACTAGCCAATCGAGCTTTTCCTGACAGCGACCCGAAGCAAAATGCTGGTGTCTATCGGTCAAGGCGAAATGGATCATTCGACGGACAATCGCCGACTTATTCTCACCGGTTTCGGCTGCGATCTCTTCAAGTTTTTTGTGGTCCTCTTCGTAGGGCCTGACGCTGATCGGCCGTCCCTGCTTTGACTCGATACCCAACTCGATGTTTTTTACTATTTTCTCTCTGTCTCGCTTTCTCATCTCTCGATTTTTGTGGCGGCGTTTTGTCACCAATTCGTCGGTTTGTAATTTCTCCGACCATTTGGACATGAGCAAAATACGTGCCTTTTGCGAGAAATATGGCGAGAACTGCGGTTTGTAATTTTGATGACACCGCCTAACTTAGTGACAGTGTGAGACTTATGTGAATTACAAGGGCTGGTTTTTGGTCTATCCTGTCATACACCCGCCGCTGTAATTTTTGATTTTTTACGAGCCCCCTCGATCCGCCTCTTTTTCTACGCCAAAAGCGGTTCGTTTATTCGCCGCCCGTTGCCACAAATACCGCAGTTCTCTGCTGCGGCACGCCGATTGATTTAACAACCAAGTCAGTAAATTCGCCAACGTAAGGAGACCAAATACCAATGAACGATCAGAGCAATATCACCCCCTCTGCAAAGCAGAATTTCGAGCGTCCGCTGCTGCAGATCAACCGCTTGAACTTCGTAAAATTGAACACACGTGTACTCGAAGCGACCGACAGCAAACTGAAAAAATATCTTCAGTTCGCGTCCATCAGCATGAATACCGATATCACCAATGACGATGTTGTCGAGTACGCGCTAAACCACCTTTTTGAGCGCGATCCGGCATTCAAAAGCTGGCTTAAAACTAGAGGTTAAGAGAGTATGAGCTAGGCGGAAAAGGCAGAAGGAAGTGTTCCAATCCCATCGAAATTTGCAGCGGGAACGACCGACCGATGAGATGACTCGTATTGGGCTAGAATCATTTCAAGCTTCATCTCAAATTCGCGGATATCCAACTGGTCTGAGCCGTGATACAGAAGCCCGCCCAATTGCGCCATATCAGCTTCTGAAACGTCACAGCGTATTCTTGCCGTAGCACGGGCTAGACGGTCGGCAACTTCCTGAAACTGCACTCCCGCATGTCCTTTTATCCACCGCCAGGAGACATGATGCCCGTAGCATGCTTTGACCAGACGCGACCAAAACGAGCGGTTTGCACGCATGTGGTTTCGGCCCATCATCGTATCTATTACATATCTTGAGTCTGACACGATCTCTATACGACAATATCTACGAAGCTGCTCCAACGCATACGTGCATGCAAGGATCTCGGCCTGCTGATTGGTGATCTGTCCCAAATATTTTGAAACCAGTTTTACCTCCAGTCGGTTGTGATCAAGCATAACCACACCGCAGCCCGCCGACGAGTCGATCGAGCCATTCCTAATGCATGATGCATCCGCGTAGATCGTCACAAGAGGCGCATATTCCGCCGCAGTCTCTATCCCGCTTTTATTCTCAACTAACTTGGTAACGCTCATTGTCCACCTCTTGTTTTTCTCTATAGGAAACTGGGGCACGGCACCGACGCTATGCCCCAACTGGCAAAAACAACCTACCTCAGAACTGATCGATGAACGGCTCATTGACCGGTGCCTCGGGAACAGCCGTGCCCGTGAATTCGGGAACGTCCGGCTCGGGGCTGACAGCAGTAGGTTCCTGGTCCGTTTGGCCGCCCGAACGGTTCGATCCGACAAACTCGAATGAGAAGAGCGAGATCTCGGCACCTGATCTGGGCTCGCCGTTATCTGTGCTCCACGGGCTGAACGAGAGCCTGCCGTGGACAAGCAGATGCGTTCCCTTTTTTACATGCTCGGCGAGCGTCTCCGCAGTCTTGCCAAAGGCAATCACATTGAACCAATGTGTGACCTGTACACGCCCTTCCGCGCCGTTCTTAAATGAGTTTGAAGCGATCGGAAAGCTCGCGACCGGGGTGCCCTTTTCCGAATATTTCAGGCTCGCATCGCGGCCCGCATTTCCGAGTATCGAGATATTTGCTGACATGGTTTTTTCTTGCTCCTTTTGTGGTTTATTTGTTCTCCGAACGGAACGGCGTTTCGCCATATGCGAGAGTTTTTCCAGGCGTTGTGCCTAAAATACTGGCCGCCGCTCCTTTCGTTGAATATTGCTCTTCAATTTTCAGGCCGCATGCACAACCTTAACCTGTGTTCGCTGTATAGTGGGCTGCGTGAAGAGGCTCGCCTGGATCGGGCGATTCGCGCGAACGGCCTCGTTTAGTTCTGCGTCTCGTGCCCTCACCGCGTCCCACAATTTCTGTTTCTCCTGCCGCTTAAATGCCTTCGCGGCCGGGTCGTTATAGAGACCGAATTTCAGAAAACGTAGCTGTCCAAGAGTCGCCATTTCGATCTTTCGGAGCCAGCGTTTCGCGTCGATTGAAAGTTGATTTTTGAGCCTCGTTTCCTGAGATTTTGCGACGGTGTTAAGAGCCGTGAACTCCTTAAGGGAAAGGCTTTTGTGTTCCTTAAAATCTGCATACGCTTTTTTCTTAAGTTCGGCTAAATCAGCCGTGTCCGACGTTCCGCGAATCGCAAGGTAGGTTTCTTGATACGAATCGTGACGAAGGCTTCGCAGATGAAAATCTGAGTATTGACGCTGCCACAATAGGCGCAGGACAGAAGCGGCGTACTGCATCTCTTCAAAGTCAGGGTTGATTTCCTGATCTACAAGGATCTCGAAACTACCCTGCTTAAATGAGTAGATACGGCGTGCCGAACGGATGACTTTGCTGTCGTAGATCTGATCAAGGGAAAGTGCCAGCCATTCCTCGAATTCCCGATCCGAGAACGGATGTCTAGAAGGCATTGCCCACCCAGCACAGCTGATCATTCGTCGTCCTTCCTGAACGGTGTTGCCGCCTAAAGAATGGCCTACAAAAAGCTTTGGAAGCTGAAACGAAAGCTCTCTTGATTCGTATGGAAGACAGTTTGCATCGATCTCACAATCGAGATCAAAGACCACCACCGAACGCTGGCTTGAACTCATCGTTATGCCAATCAATCCGTTCTCATCGAACTGCTCAAGTTGATCGAAAGTCGTGAAGTCTCTGTCGAGTTCTTCGACTGATTTATCGCCGTCTTCCAGGTAGAATTCGGCAAAGTCGTCGAACATCATGCGGCTGACCTTATGGCGTCCGACACGCCGCAGAACCGCCTGCATTTCATCATCGAAGTTCGGACATTTTGGCGGCAGCGGCCTGCGATTCTTAGCAACTTCCTGAACGCTGCGTTGGTCAGCAACACAAAGTTTTTGTTCTCTTGTTCGAGATTCCTCGAAGCTGATCTCTCGATCTGCCGAAGTTGCCGTAACAGCTTCTAACTGCATGCCGAGCAGTCCCATTTCGTGGAGAACCTCGCCAACACCTCGTCGCCTGATCTCACCGTAGTAGTAGGCTGCGATCTGTTCGAATTCATACTGCCCGGCGTCCGGGCTCGCGATTGCTTTTACACATCTTACGAACTCCTTTGCATCTGTCTCGTCGGACAAAACCTTCATCGCATATTCGAGCGACATTATCCGCACACGGTCCATGGCTTCCGGTTCAAGTTCGTCCGCGATTCGAACGACGACATCGCCCAAGATCGAGAACTCTTCTAGCTCTCTCCTTCGCAACGGATTCGATGAAAGATGAGCACACCAGTCCTGCATCGGCGAACCGGTATTGACCGGCATGAACGCCAGCATCTGATTATTAGGAGCGTGCTTTCTGAGTTGTTCAATACTTATTCTTTCTGCCATAACTTCCTCTATTGGATCGGCGACCTGCCGAATCAAAAGACGTGTATATTTGAGGGCCACATCTTCAAAACCCTGAATAAAATCACTTTCATTCAGGCTTGAAAATCCCTCTCAAGTTGCGGGAGAAGTATGTTTGGGGAAACGAGATCAGGTCATTTGTGAGAAAGAGCTCTTAAACACTTTTGTAGATAGGCGAACGTTAACGGTGCCCGGCTCTCAAGTTGAGCCCGTCCCGTCCCGAGGCCGTCCGCAGGAATTACAATGGTCTGTTCAGCCTTCGATATTCTGTGAAATAGAACCTCGAATGCATGGTCGATCGCCGCTTTGTTTTGCTCAAATTCTGCATCCGTAAAGAACGCATCGTCGCGATTGCTCGGGAGTTTTTTGGTCGGTATCCCGACACAATTCGGTTCGCCCCTCATCGCCGCAGCCTGACCGCCGAAGCCCTTTCCGGCGAGGTTGTCGCCGAACAGGAAGATGCGATCGCGATTGGCTCTCACAAACTCTCTGGAGATCCATCTCATCTTCACAATTCGATATTGTATAGTTGTCGTTTCTAATTCAAAAAGCACTGCCGCCTAAAGAGGGTTATCTCTAGGCGGCAGTTAGAATTTGAATTGTTGATTGATCAGTACGCGGCGGCCTGCTGAAGTTCCACCGGTGCGTTCTGTGGCAGCTGCATTGCAGCGCTGTCTCCTTCCTCATCTCGCCGGCCCGACAGGAATTGGAACTCCTGAAGCACGATCTCTGCTCCCGCCTGCGGAGATTCGTTCTGATCCACCCACGGGTTAAAGGTCAGACGGCCTTGTACGTACAAACGACTGCCTTTTCGCACGTACCGAGCAAGTGTCTCCGCCTGCTTTCCGAATGCCGTCACGCGGAACCAGTCTGTCTTCTCGACACGTCCCTCCGCACTGTTCCTGAATGAATTCGAGGCCATTGAAAAGCTCGCCACGAGGGTGCCGTTGTCCGTGATCTTAGTTTCCGGTGTCTTACCCAAGTTGCCGATGATCGAAATATTTGCTGACATTTTCTTAATTCTCCTGTGTTATCAATTTTTCGAGAAGCGTGTGTAACAACTCTCGAAACCTTCTCCGAAGGCATATCTTTTCTGCCGCTGATTATTTGTTTGTTTTATCGAGACTTAACGTGTGTCAGTATGACCTTGTTAATCGCGACAGCGTCTTATCGGCCGAAGGGCAGTAGCTATCGAACGGAGCTATCCGAATGCAGGGATTAATCGTTTTCGAAAGAATCTAAGGGCGAGGATTCAGTAGTGATGTCGCATTCGACCCCCTTGATGGGAATAGTTCCGGTTGATTTTCAGGCAGTCGGTAGTCTTGCTCTTTCACGGAGTGATGTGGGTATGGTGAGGTTCGCTACCAAGGTTGCTCACGATCATGGAAACTTCTTCGTCTGAACGCAGGTTAGCATGAGGGTGTAAATTATTTTGTGTAAGTGGTCATTGAAAGCCGAATGAGATAGGTTTGGCGGAGGAGAAAAAATGACCAAAGAAAAAGAGTTGTTGGACAACGAGCTGATTGACAATTTATTGAAGGGCTATCAGAAGCCGGAAGATTTGATAGGGGAAAATGGGCTGTTAAGGCAGTTGACGAAGCGGCTATTGGAGCGGGCAATGGCGGCGGAGTTGACGGAGCATGTGGGGTATGAGGCCCATGACGCAGAGGGGCGCAACAGCGGGAATTCGCGAAACGGCAAGTCGGCAAAAACGGTGAAAGGAACGTTTGGGACGCTGCCGATCGAGGTGCCGAGGGATCGAAACGGGACGTTCGAGCCGCAGATCGTGGGTAAGCACCAGACGCGGTTCACGGGTTTTGACGAGAACATTATATCGCTGTACGCACGGGGGCTTTCGACGCGAGAGATACAGCAGCATTTGGAAGAGATTTACCAGGTTGAGGTGTCGCCGGGGCTGATTTCGAGCGTGACGGATGAGGTGATAGACGAGGTCAAGGCGTGGCAGAACCGGCAGCTCGACGCATGTTATCCGATAGTTTATCTGGACGCATTGCAGTTCAAGGTGAGGGACGGCGGCCATGTCCGCAACAAAGCGATCTATGTGGCGATAGGCGTCGGTTTAGATGGGCTGAAAGAGGTGTTGGGATTGTGGATCGCCCAGACAGAAGGTGCAAAGTTCTGGCTGCAAGTCGTTACGGAGTTGAAGAACAGGGGAGTTGGCGATATTTTCATCGCCTGTGTCGA
>JBGSQW010000077.1:0-2688 GCA_041737885.1 Pyrinomonadaceae bacterium
GTTTTGGCAGGAAGGGCATTGGTGACAAAATACTAGGGTGCTCAAGATCGACGTTCACACCCACATTCTGCCTCGCGATATTCCGAAATGGAAGGAGCGTTTCGGTTATGGCGGCTTTATTACGCTAGACCATTACAAACCGTGCTGCGCGCGGATGGTGCGCGACGACGGAGTTTCGTTTCGAGATATCGACGAGAACTGCTGGTCACCCGCGAAACGCATCGAGGAATGCGATGTGACCGGTGTAAATGTGCAGGTGCTGTCGACCGTTCCGGTCATGTTCAACTACTGGACGAAACCCTCGGACGGTGCTGACATCGCGAGGTTCCTGAACGATCATATTGCCGGGATCGTCGGCGAATTCCCGTTGCGGTTCGTCGGCCTCGGGACGGCGCCGATGCAAGACACCGAGCTTGCGATCCGTGAACTCGAGAGGTGCAAAGAGCTTGGCCTCGCCGGTGTGCAGATCGGAACCAACGTAAATCAGCTAAACCTCGGCGAGCCTCGGTTCTTTGATTTCTTTGCGGCGTGCGAACGCCTTGAAATGGCTGTTTTTGTTCACCCATGGGACATGATGGGCGAGAAAGATATGCAGAAATATTGGCTGCCGTGGCTCGTCGGTATGCCGGCCGAAGTTTCGCGGGCTATATGCTCACTCATCTTTTCCGGAACGCTTGAAAGATTGCCGGATCTTCGTATTTGCTTCGCCCATGGCGGCGGAGCCTTTCCAGCGACGATCGGCAGAATCGAACATGGATTCGATGTCCGGCCGGATCTTTTTACCAATAATTCTCACGGACCTCGACATTATTTGGCCCGAATGTTTTTTGACTCACTCGTACATGATTCCAAGTCACTGAGCTTTCTGCTCGGTCTGGTCGGAGACGATCGAGTGGCGCTGGGAAGCGACTATCCGTTTCCGCTTGGCGAGGCTGAACCCGGAAAGCTGATCGGATCGATGAATTTTGACGATGGCGTGAAAGAGAAACTGCTCTCTCAGAATGCTTTGGACTGGCTCGGTCTTGATAGATCGCGATTTGTTTAGGCGGTTAGAACAAAAATGCCTTGTCGGGTTCTTTCCAGTTTTTCCATTTTGTAAGGGTCGCCGGATTTGGCCTCTTCAATCTCACCCTGATCCCGTTAACGTGTTTGGCGAGATCGACGAGGCCGTGGCGGTTGTAATAATCCGCCCAGATGAGATTTATCGGATATTTGCCGGCCCATTCGTCTTTGATCCAGCCAAAAACTACCGGATTTGTCGTATCGGCAAGTTCGCTAGCCGAGGACGGATAACTGCCTGAAAACATCCCAAGACCGATCAATTTTCCGTTGTCGTCCGGTGTGACCGAGGACCGGATCGCAAAGAACTTGTCCGAATACATTCTCTCTTTCGCATTTTGAAGCGTCCTGATCGTGCCGGCCTTAAAACTGTTCATTTCCCAGCCTTCGACCCATGTGTTTTCCTCTTTGCGTTTCCAGACCAGGTCATCGTTGGGGACGTCGTCCGTATCGAATAGAGCGATAACTTGACGGCCGCCTTTCGATCGCCACACGTCAGACAGCTTGCTCGTCGGGCTGAACTCCTTTCCATTCAATAGTTTGGGGCCGAGTTTCGCCTTAAGCAGGTCAGTAAGTTGCTTCCAATTGCCAGCGGTCAGGCCTTCGATCTCACCTTGCCCTTTGTTCCTTTCGATCTGATACTGGCGGTCCCAGAAATGATTGAATCCGAGTAAGATCAGCTCACGCGGATACCTATTTGAAAATCGACGCACATCTTCTAGAATCGATTCGACCGACGCTCCGTATAGTCCGTGACAAGTCATCAACACGCCTTTGTCATTGACGCAAACGCGAATATCGAAGTAGCGGATGCCGTCGTTGAGCATTTCGGTTGTTGTGCGTTCCTGCGTTTTTGCCCATTTAGAGAAAAGGCCACTGATGGAGAGCAGCTGTTTCGCGCGTTTGTTGTCGGGAGACGAAAGTCCATCTCCTTGCCCAAATAGGATGTCCGTTCTCTTTGCCGGGGCGATCGCAAAGGTACCCGCGTCGTGGGCGCTCGGTATCGCGATCTCGTTCAGACGCTTTTTCCCGAGGATAGCGGCGTTGTCCGCCATCCATGTCGGCTGCGAAAATGCATTCGCGACGATCATGAGGATCAAAGAGAATGCAAAGGTAATTCGATTGCTGCACATAAAATGCTTACAAGTAAATACGATCCGTTTGTTTCTCGTGATTGAAAAGATAACATAAAATGAGACGCAATATGACTCAGGCATTTACTTCGGCTTCGGATCTCGCACTGAAAATGGATGAGGACGATCCGATCCGTCATCTGCGCGGCCGTTTCCATTTCCCGCGCGGGGCGGATGGAAATGAGGTGATCTATTTCGTCGGCAATTCGCTTGGATTGCAGCCGAAGACCGTCCGCGGTTTTGTTGAGCAAGAGTTAGACGATTGGGAAACTCTCGGTGTCGAGGGCCATGTCCACGCAAAGAACCCATGGCTGCCGTATCACGAATTTCTGACGGCCCAGATGGCTGAGGTTGTCGGTGCAATGCCGATCGAAACCGTCGTGATGAATTCGCTGACGGTTAATCTCCATCTGCTAATGGTCTCGTTCTTTAGGCCGACGAGCGAGGCTCCCTATGTGATGATCGAGAAGGGGGCTTTCCCTTCTGATCAATATGC
>JBGSQW010000084.1:0-59727 GCA_041737885.1 Pyrinomonadaceae bacterium
TAGCCCCGTTTGGGGCGTCATATTTATAGATGCGGGATTTATAGTTTGGTTCCCTAGCCCCATCGGGGCGGCATTGTTTGGCGGATATTTGGGGGTTTGATTCCAACCAATCTATGTCGCTCCTACGGAGCTTTGATCCGCAATTGATTCGGCTTCTATAATATTTCGCTCCTAGCGGAGCTAAGAACCGTCGTATCGGAGCGGACGTTGGTTCCCTGGGTTTTCAAAGATCTATGTTTTGAATCGGTGTTTTCCGGGATCATCGTTTGGTTCCCTAGCCCCGTTTGGGGCGTCATATTTATAGATGCGGGATTTATAGTTTGGTTCCCTAGCCCCATCGGGGCGGCACTGTTTGGGGGATATTTGGGGGTTTGATTTCAACCAATATATGTCGCTCCTACGGAGCTTTGATCCGCAAATGATCCGGTTTCTATAAATATTTCACTCCTACGGAGCTAAGAACCGTCGTTTCGTAGCGGAGAATGGTTCCCTGGATTTTCAAAGATCTATGTTTTGAACCGGCATTTTTGGTTCCGTTGGAACGGGCTGTTTTTAGAATCCGGAGTCATTTTTTTTGGTTCCCTGGTTTTTGCTTCGGTGCGGCCGCTTGGCTGGGTGAGCCGCGGCCTAGCGTTTTGGGGGATTTGGGGGATGATATGGTCGTTAGGCTTTCGGCGAGCGTTTGTTGGATTGCCTGAAACCCAGAACAAACACCTTTTCTCAACGCGTCAATGACCGAACGAAAAGCTTTTCGTACGAACGGGATCACGACCCTTTTCCGATGCAGATCTATACAAATCGAGCGGACGGCATGGAATTGCGATACCACATATCTCCCCAGTTTTCGCACAACCGCATCATTTCCATGACGGCTTTTGATTAGGATCTCTAGGGTGTGTTCGACGTATGACACGCGGCTGTCCTGCAGAAACGGGCCGATGTTGAGGTCGAGCAAAGGGGCGGTGCATCCGTGAATGGTACATGTTCTCATGGTTCAAACAATACCGAAGAACGACCTACAATTGATATGTCAGAATTCTCAAAATGACACAGTTTGCTTGAAATGATGCAGTTTGCTTAAAACGACAGAGAATGCGTAGAACTCGACCTGGGTGATTCGATCTTGCTTACTCGCGGGCTTCTACAGTAGCTGTTAAAAAAAATCATTTAACCGCTGTGAATGCAACAAAAAGGATTGACATCTGATAAATAGAGATTATAATTCTCACAGTATCAAAACATTTGCTAATGCAAAACGCATCGAACCACAACATTTCAAATGCGATCATCCGAACGGCTGATCTGTCGGTTCTTAGTGTATCTTCGCCTGGCTTTCCTGTATTCGTGGTAATTTACGACATTATTTTTCCGGTGGAAAGATGATGACAGAGTTGGTCCGGTAAAAGGGTTAATGAGGTCATCATCGAAGCAAACCGATGATGGCCTTTTGGTTTTAAAGGGAAACTTTATTCGATATGTTAGAAGCTGTTTCAACCGCTCAGAACGTTGCTGGTGAAGTTCAGGTGCCGACGAGATCGCTCGACCCGATCCGCGGGGCCGAGATATTGATGCGTGCTCTCGTCGATAATGGCGTCGATACCGTTTTCGGCCTGCCTGGCGGTGCGGTGCTGCACATTTATGACGAAATGTGGCGATATCGCGAAGCGGTGACGCACTATCTCGTTCGCCACGAACAAGGCGCGGTGCATGCGGCTGAGGGTTACGCCCGGGCGACCGGGAAGGTTGGCGTTGCACTTGTAACGTCAGGCCCCGGAGCGACGAATGCGGTGACGGGAATTGCGGATGCGTATATGGATTCGATCCCGCTGGTCGTTATTACCGGCCAGGTTCCGACGGCGGTGATCGGGACGGATGCCTTTCAGGAAGTCGACACGTTTGGCATCACTTTGCCGATCGTGAAGCACAGTTATCTCGTTCGCACTGTTGAAGATCTGGAGAACGCGGTCAACGAGGCGTTTTATCTCGCCAGCACCGGAAAACCGGGGCCGGTCGTGATCGATATTCCGAAGGATGTGACCGCTCAGCTATGCGAATACCGCGAAAGCCGCACGGATTTTCTTTCAGCTCAGGTCGACGCTCCGGCTTGCGATCGGGAAATGCTCGGCGTTGCTTTGGAGCGAATATTGACGGCGAAAAAGCCGGTGTTTTATGTCGGCGGCGGTGTGGTGACGAGCGGGGCGTCGGAGGCCGTGGCGAAGGTTGTCGAGTCTCTGGGTGTGCCGGTGACGCCGACGTTGATGGGGCTGGGCGGGTGTCCGACGGCTCATGCGCAGTGTTTGGGAATGCTGGGAATGCACGGCACTTACACCGCGAACATGGCGGTCGCCGAGAGCGATCTGCTGGTCGCGATCGGTGTGCGGTTTGACGATCGTGTCACCGGGAAACTTGCGGAATTTGCTCCGAATGCGGAAGCTATTCATATAGACATCGACGCTTCGAATATTGGGAAGATCAGGAAGCCGCAGTATCCGGTCGTTGCGGATGCTCGTGCTGCACTTGAGATCATGTCCGAAATGCTGGTTTCAAAAGGTGCGACGAATCACCGCGAACGTCTCGGCGGTTGGTGGGGCGAGATCCGCGAATGGCAAAAGGCGGTGCCGCTGTCGTGCGAGTATTCCGAATTTGAGATCAAGCCGCAGCAGGTGATCGAGACTTTGCACGAGGTGACGAATGGTGATGCGATAATCGTCTCAGATGTCGGCCAGCACCAGATGTGGGCGGCGCAGTTTTATCCGTTCAAGCAGAATCGTCAGTGGATCAACAGCGGCGGACTCGGAACGATGGGCTTCGGATTGCCGGCGGCGATGGGAGCGCAGATCGCGGTTCCTGAACGCCAAGTTGTCGCGATCGTCGGCGACGGCGGTTTTCAGATGACAAATCAGGAGATCATCACCGCGATCCAATACAAAGTGCCGCTCAAGGTCCTGATCATGAACAACGGCTATCTCGGCATGGTCCGCCAGTGGCAGGAAATGTTCTACGAACGTGCGTATTCGGAGGTCGATCTGTCGATCTCACCGGATTTTGTAAAGCTCGCTGAGGCTTACGGAGCACAGGGTTTGAGGGCGAAAACGCCAGGAGAGCTGAAGGCAGTTTTGCAGCAAGGACTCGATTTTGACGGCGTCACCATTTGGGACATCGTTGTTTCTAAGGAAGAGAATGTTTTTCCGATCGTTCCCGTTGGTGGGGCGTCGAGAAACATGATTTTGAAGTAGAGAAGAATTGTTTTGCCACGAATTACACGAATGGACACGAATAAAAGATCCGACGATATGAACGAAACACATTCGTGCTAATTCGTGTTATTCGTGGCAAAAAGAAAATATGCGTCACACAATTTCAATCATCGTCGCCAATCAGCCGGGGGAACTTTCGCGGATCGTGGGGTTGTTTTCGGCTCGCGGGTTTAATATCGAGACGATCACGGTCGGCAAAACGCTTGAGCCTGAATGGTCGAAGGCGACTGTTGTCACGCTCGGCGACGACCGCACCGTCGAGCAGATCATCAAGCAATGCTCGCGGCTCGCACGGGTTCGCGAGGTGAAAGCGGTGACGAGTTTGCCGCATATCGAGCGGGAAATGGCGCTCATTGATGTCTCGGTAAAGTCCGGCGATGAGCGGCAGGAAGTGATGAGTTTGGTCGAGATATTTAGGGCAAAGGTAGTCGATATCTCGCACGACCGGATGATACTTGAGCTGTCGGGGACGATGGACAAGGTCGATACATTTATCGAAATGCTGCGGCCGTTGACCGTCAATGAAGTAACACGCAGCGGATGCGTGGCGATCAATCGGTTGTCGAGATTGATGTCGGATAAACAATTTGAGGCTGCGGCTGCAGCATGATCTATTGCGTCATCTCTGCGGTTTTGGCGTCTTTGCGTTAAAAAATACGTTATTTAACGCAAAGTCGCAGAGGACGCAAAGAAGACGCAAAGTAAGAAAGAACATTAAGGAAACCAATAAACATGAAAGTTTTTTATGACAAAGACGCGGACGACAGCCTTTTGAGATCAAAGCGGATCGCCGTTATCGGGTACGGTTCGCAGGGGCATGCACATGCTAATAACTTGAAAGAGTCGGGCCATGATGTGATCGTCGGGCTTCATGCGGACAGCAAATCGTGGAAAAAGGCTGAGTAAGCCGGGCTCGAAGTCACTTTCGCACGCGAAGCTGCTGAAAAAGCTGACGTTATCATGATGGCCGTCCCGGACGAACTCGGGCCGTCGATCTACAAGAACGACATCGAACCGGCACTCAAAGACGGCAAATATCTGGCGTTCGCACACGGTTTTGGCGTTCATTTTAAGAAGATCGAACCGCCTACAGGCGTCAACGTTTTCATGGTCGCACCGAAAGGGCCGGGGCATCTTGTTCGCAGCGAATACGCTCGCGGTCGCGGCGTTCCGTGTTTGATGGCGGTGCATCAGGATGTGTCGGGTGACGCTTCGGCGGTGGCGATGGCGTATGCGTCGGCTATCGGCGGCGGTCGTGCCGGTATCATCGAGACAACCTTTAAAGAAGAGACGGAAACAGACCTGTTTGGTGAGCAGGCAGTGCTTTGCGGCGGGTTGACTTCGCTGATCCAGGCCGGTTTTGAGACGCTGACCGAGGCCGGATATTCGCCGGAGATGGCGTATTTTGAATGTCTGCACGAGATGAAACTGATCGTCGACCTTCTCTACGAAGGCGGCATCGGCAACATGCGCTATTCTATTTCGAACACGGCCGAATACGGCGATCTGACCCGCGGCAGCCGCGTCGTGACCGATGCGACGAAAGCCGAAATGAAGAAGATTCTCGGCGAGATCCAATCCGGCCAATTTGCTGACGAGTGGATGAGCGAATGCGAGAGTGGCAAAGAGAATTTCAAACGTCTCGAAAGCGAAGGCGAACGCCATCAGATCGAGGAAGTCGGTGCCAAACTCAGAGCGATGATGCCTTGGCTGTCGCAAAATACGCTGGTGAATACGGCGAAGAACTAATCGGTTTTTGCGGTGAAGCCGCAGCAGAAAATAGCCAGATGCGAAGCTTCTGGTAAGGTGCCAAAATTGCATTGTGCGGTGAAGCCGCACCAGAAAGAATGTTGAGCTAGAAGGTCTGCCTCGGCTTCACCGCGGAAAGATCGGGTTGATGGCAAACCAGAAGCTTCGCATCTGGCTAGAATCTTTTGGCGGCTCTGCCGCGAGAGAAGAAGTAATAATTGGAAAGGGGAAACGGTCATGAAGTTATTTGATCTGAACGAGGTACAGAGTGACGAGGTTAGCTCGTCGTATTTTAGAAAGATCGCCCAGGGTGAATCGTTGACGATCGGTAGGGTCGAGGTTCATGCGGGCGAGGTTACACGGCTGCATTCGCACGAATCTGAGGAAGTGATCTTCGTTCTAAAAGGAGCATGGCTGTTCCGATTGCCGGACGGCGACGTGACCGTTAGCGCAAATCAAATGCTGTTCATCCCGCCTGGCGTCGAGCATTCGTCGGAAGTGCTGGAAGATGTGATCGCGATCGACATTTGTTCGAAAGCACGTCCAGATTGGCAATCAGGCGTTGATAAGAGCCTGCACAGCAATCCGGGACAGTTTTTGTGGGGAGTTTAGGGAATTTTTTAACGCAAAGACGCAGAGAAGCAAAGACGCAAAGGTCGGAAAAGAAAATTC
Organism: Pyrinomonadaceae bacterium; assembly: GCA_041737885.1. Taxonomy (GTDB): domain Bacteria; phylum Acidobacteriota; class Blastocatellia; order Pyrinomonadales; family Pyrinomonadaceae; genus OLB17. The sequence goes on from JBGSQW010000084.1 coordinate 5,679, forward strand.
TTAGTTGGTTCTATTCTTACCTTTGCGTCTTTGCCCCTTCGGCGACTTTGCGTTAAAGCTCTTCTATCGTTTTGTTATGACCGCACCGACAATTAACAATCCTCGGGCTGAGATCGATGCTATCGATGGCGAGTTGCTGCGGCTTTTGAATAAGCGGGCAGAGATCGCCCTGCGCGTCGGGGCGGCGAAGACTAATGACGAGCGTTCGTTGTGCGATCCGAACCGCGAACGCGAGGTTTTGGCGCGGCTGCGGCAGGAAAACGCTGGGCCGTTCGACGAGCACAGTATTGATAATATCTTTCAGCGGATCATCGACGAATCGCTTTTGCTCCAGCAGAAAACTTATCTAAAACCGTTTGAAAATTCCGAAGCTCCGCAAACGGAAGTTACGAAATTAACGGGAAAATCGCGTGTCGCGTTTCTCGGTGATCGTGGAACATTTAGCGAGGAAGCGGCCTTGGGAATTCTCGGTGACGAATGCGTGACGGTTTCGTTTCCGACCTTCGAAGACCTGTTTACAGCGATCGATGCCGGAAAGGCTGATCTGATCCTGGCTCCGCTTGAGAACAGTTTGATCGGGTCGGTTCATCGGTGCGTCGACCTGTTGCTCGACAGCTCGCTGCATATTATTGCGGATGTGGTGCTGCCGGTTTCGCATTATCTGGTCGCGTGTCAGGATGCGACGATGGAGACGATCCAGACGGTCGAATCGCATCCTGCGGCTCTCGCTCAGTGCCGCAGATTTTTTGCCGCATATCCGCACCTGAAAAGCGTCCCGGCCGACGACACGGCGGGCAGCGTTCGGCGGGCGGTCGAAAGCGGTGATGTGACGCGAGCGGGAATTGGTGGCCGCCGTGCGGCTGAGATATACGGCGGAAAGATACTTCGCGAGCATCTAGAAGATAACGGAGAAAATTACACGCGTTTTGCATTATTGTCTGCCAAGCCGAACGTGGAAGACACCGGCTCGAAGATCTCGGTCGTAATCCAATTAAGAAACCAAGCCGGAGCCTTGCACGGAGCGTTGCGTCCACTCGTTCGCCGCAATATTGACATCGCCAAGATCGAAAGCCTGCCGATCCGCAATTCGCCGGGGCAGTTTAACTTTTATCTCGACATCAACGTACCCAATATCGAAGGCGATCTGACCGGAGCCTTGGGCGAGATCGGCGAGCAGACCGAGGGTGTGAGATTTCTCGGTCGGTATTCGACGACGCGGTTGGGAAGTGTAGCGTAAGATTATAAAAAAATTGAACCGCAGACACGCGGGTAGACACGGATTCTATGGCCGTAAAGCGGCCCAAGAAACTAGCCAGACGTGAAACGTCTGGAACAGCCGCACAAGAGATTTCCGCACTGAAGGTGCGGAAGATGGCGCGAATCTGACGCCCCTTCAGGGCGTTAACTCAAGATTTATGCTTACCAGACGTTTCACGTCTGGCTAGTGTCTACTGCGGCTCTGCCGCAAAGAAATAGATTTATGATCCTAGTATTAAAACCAAACATCGACGAATCGACCCGTGAATTTCAGCGGCTTGAGAGTCATTTAGTTAATCTTCCGAATATCGAGTTTCGCGTGCACAAGGTGCAGGGGCGGGAGCAGCTTTTGACGGAGATCTATCTGATCGGCAACACGGCGGCTCTGGCTCTGGACGAGATGAAGAGCTTTCCCGGCGTCGATCACGCGGTGCGCGTATCTGAGGAATACCGTATTCTCGGCCGGCATAAGGACGACAATCGGCCTAGCAATTTCACATACAACGGCGTGAATTTTGGGCAGGATACGCTGAATGTCTTTGCGGGCCTGTGTGCAGTCGATTCGCCTGAGAGCGTTGAGGCGATGATGAAGGCTTTGCAGGAGAATGGCCAGGTCTGTACGAGAATGGGTGCGTATAAACCGCGGACTTCGCCGTACTCATTCCAGGGGCACGGGAAGAATTGCCTGGAATATATTTTCGAGCTGGCGGGGAAATACGGTATCAAGGTCATCTCGATGGAGGTCACTCACGAATCGCACGTTGACGAGATCGTTGAAGCACTTCGTCTGACCGGTGATCCGACCGGTGTGATGCTGCAGATCGGCACGCGAAATACGCAGAATTTTGAGCTGTTGAAGATCGTCGGCCGTCAGGAGCGGTTTCCTGTTTTGCTCAAACGCGGCTTCGGCATCACGCTCGACGAATCGCTCCACGCTGCCGAATATCTCGCCAGCGAAGGCAACCACAAGGTCGTTTTCGGACTTCGGGGAATGAAGACCAACATCGGCGATCCGCACCGCAACATGGTCGATTTTGCCCACATTCCGGTCGTCAAACGCCTGACCCGCATGCCTGTTTGTATCGACCCTTCGCACTCGGTGGGAACGCGTTCGCGCAGCTCCGACACGATCCTCGATATCATGCACGTAACCGCCCAGGGCGTGATCGCCGGGGCAAACATGATCCTCGTCGATTTTCATCCGTTCCCGAATAAGGCGTTGGTCGATGGGCCGCAGGCTCTTCGGATGGAGGAATTGCCGGTGTTTTTGGAGGATGTAAGGTTGGTGCGTGAGGCGTTTGAGAAACGGGTTCAATTGCATCGAGGGGAATCGACGGCGGTTGGTTCGTAGGGGAATTTGCGGAAGCCCGCGCATGAATAGGCGGTGAAGCCGCCAGAGATTCTAGCCAGATGCGAAGCTTCTGGGAAAATGAGTAAATGATCCGTGCGGTGAAGCCGCACAAGACGGTATGCCATCAAGTTACGTCGCGTCTTACATCCACATCGTTTTTTCGACAAAAGAGCGTCGGCCATTGATCCGGCAAGTGTAGGAAGACCGCCTGTTTTCCTACATCGCCGGCATTATCAAAGGGCTCGATGGGGTGCCGGTTAAGATCGGTGGTATTGAGGATCACTCGCATGTTCTCGCTGGATTGAAATCAAAGCATAGGCTCGATCATTTCATCCGCGACGTTAAGGGCGATTCCTCGATCTGGGTTCACAAGGAGATCACAAAAATGTTCGAGTGGCAGAAAGGTTACGGAGCGTTTTCGGTGAGCCCGACTGCCGTCGGTTCGGTCGCGAGCTACATCGAAAATCAGCGTATTCATCATCAGAAGTTCGATTTCAAGACGGAATTTGTTGACCTGTTGGAGAAGTCTGGCCTTGATTACGATGAGAGATACTTGTGGTGAGGTCTGGTGCGGCTTCACCGCACGGAACAATTTTTGTCGTCTACCAGAAGCTTCGCATCTGGCTAGAATCTTTGGCGGTTTCACCGCCGCCGAAGGACCGAATGGGGTTTTGTTAACGTTCGAGTGAGGTCTAGTGCGGCTGCACTGCACGGATCAATTGTTTGAACTCTACCAGAAGCTTCGCATCTGGCTAGAATCTTTTGCGGTTTCACCGCCGATTTGTCGCAGAGTTTATTTTTTACATGCCAAATAATTCCAGAAGCAAAATAATCACATCAGGCGTGGAGCGTGCGCCGAATCGTTCGATGCTGCGGGCTGTCGGGTTTGGGGACGGGGATTTTGACAAGCCGATCGTGGGGATCGCGAATGGGTATAGCAACATCACGCCGTGCAATGTCGGGCTGCAAACGCTCGCGGATGCGGCGATGGGTGAGGCGCGAAAGGTTGGGTTGATGCCGCAGGTTTTTGGGACTATTACGATCTCGGACGGTATTTCGATGGGGACGTTGGGGATGAAGTATTCGCTCATCTCGCGTGAGGTCATCGCCGATTCGATCGAGACGGTTTGCAACGGCCAGCAGATGGACGGCGTGCTGGTGATCGGCGGATGTGACAAGAATATGCCGGGCGGGATGATAGCGATCGCGCGGCTGAATATCCCGGCTATTTACGTTTACGGCGGCACGATCAAGGCCGGGCATTTGAACGGCATGGACCTTACCGTTGTGTCGGCATTCGAAGCGGTCGGCGAATATCTCGCCGGAAAGATCGACGACGCGGCTCTGACGGCGGTCGAGAAACATGCGTGTCCAGGAGCAGGCTCGTGCGGTGGGATGTACACGGCTAACACGATGTCTTCGGCGATCGAAGCAATGGGAATGGGGTTGCCGTATTCGTCCACGATGGCGGCTGAGGATGATGAGAAGGTGCAGAGCACGCTCGATTCCGTCGCGGCTCTGGCGGCGGCGGTCGAGAATCAGCTTTTGCCGCGGCAGATCATGACTCGGAAGGCGTTTGAGAACGCTATCGCCGTCATCATGGCGACCGGCGGTTCGACAAATGCGGTGCTGCATCTGCTCGCGATCGCTCATTCTGCTGAGGTCGATCTGAAGATCGATGATTTTGAGGAAATTCGGCGGAAAGTGCCAGTTTTGTGCGATCTGAAGCCTTCGGGAATGTATGTCGCCACCGATCTGCACAAGGCAGGCGGCATTCCGGAAGTGATGCGAATTTTGCTTGAGCACGGTTTGATCCATGGTGATTGTATGACGATCACAGGTAAAACGGTTGCGGAGAATCTGGCCGAAGCGCCGGCGTTGCAGGCGGGGGTGCCTGCGTTCCAGTCGCCCGTCATCCATCCTTTTGACAAGCCGATCTACACTCAAGGCCACCTGGCGATCCTTCGCGGAAATTTGGCTCAGGAAGGTGCCGTGGCGAAGATCACGGGTATCAAGAACTCTTCGATCACCGGCCCGGCCCGTGTTTTCGATTCGGAAGAGGAATGCATGGCCGCGATAATGGCCCGTAAGATAAACGCGGGCGATGTCCTCGTCATTCGTTACGAAGGTCCGAAAGGCGGGCCCGGGATGCGGGAAATGCTTTCACCGACTTCGGCCATCATTGGCCTCGGGCTTGGCGATGCGGTTGGTTTGATCACGGACGGGCGATTTTCAGGCGGGACGTATGGAATGGTCGTCGGGCACGTAGCTCCTGAGGCTGCGGTCGGCGGAAACATCGCTTTGCTTGAGGAAGGCGATAGCATCACGATCGATGCTGAGAAGCGTCTATTGCAGGTGAATTTGTCGGATGAGGAATTATCGGAACGTCGTGAACGCTGGGCTGGGCCACCTGCCGGGCCGAAGGTGATCGGAGTTGCGGCGAAGTATGCGAAATTAGTTTCGTCGAGCGCCTTGGGGGCGGTGACGGATTAGTAGATGAGTAAGAAGTTTTAGCTCCGTTAGGAGCGGAATGTTTGTAGACATTGCGGAATTAAACGTTATCAAGCCCTATCGGGGCGACCTGTCGCTCCTACGGAGCTTTAGCCAGGTTTGATCTTCCGTTCTACAAACATGTCGCTCCTAGCGGAGCTAAAGAATTAGACCCGTTTAAAAAGAAAAGCTACGGCGGTCTTTCGATCGCCGTAGCTTTTAAAGTTTATCTTTAGATCTTCAGTTAATACTGATACGGATAGTTGTTGGTGTTTCGCGGTTTTTGTTTGGCGGTGATCACTGCACCTGTTACCGCACCGGCTGCGGCTCCGATCACTGCACCTTTTTTGCCGCCGAATATGGCTCCGAGGACTGCTCCTGCACCTGTTGCTACGCCGAGGTTGATGGCCTTACGGTGGCGATCATAGACGTTTGGCTTTTTGTAGTCCTGATCGTAGTAACCGTCATTGTAATCTTCGTCATAGTAGCGATCGTCATTGTAACGCTCGTTATATCGATCATAGCTGCGATTGTTATTATTGCGGTCATTTCCACGACGCTGTGCCGAGGCCGTACCGGCGAGGGCAGGGATCGTGACTGCCAATGTAGCTGCCATTAGGAACGTTGTAACAAATTTCTTGAACATAATAATTATCCCTCCGTTTTGTACGACATCGTCGTCGATAGACTATATTGCAACGGGCGTGCCAATGTGATGAAGCCCAGTAAAGACCTGTGTTTGTCACAAATCGCAATCGATAGATTCCGGTTCGGTATACCAAAATAACGTGGGTATCAACGCATTGGTATATAGTAAAAAAAAGCAGGCACCCGAATTTTCGAGTGCCTGCTTTCTGGTTAACTGCTACGTCTTGTTCAGTAATTTCGAGGTCTTACATAGACGCGACGATAATAGTTTTTTGGCTTCTGCTTGTGTGTGAACAGTGCGCCGCCGCCGGCACCGGCCAGTCCGCCGATCACGACGCCTTTTTTACCGCCGATCAAACCGCCGACAAGTGCTCCGATACCCGTACCGATACCGATGTTGAAAGCCTTGCGATGGCGACGATAGACGTTCGGCTTCTTGTATGTATACGTTCTGCCGTTGCTGCGATAGGCCCGCGACGTCTGTGCCGACGCGGTCTCAGCCAAGGCAGGTATTGCGACTGCCATCATAATGGCCATTAGAAATGTCGAGATGTACTTCTTAACTAACATAAAACTTCCCCCTGAAAAAATGTTTTTTCCGACATTGGTGTCGCCCGTTAACTGGCAATCACCGTGCCACGAGACGGCAAGGCTATATTACGCTTATACTTCCGGATTCGCTCCATCAAATCAGCTGAATAAATGCGCACGAAATCGGCCATAGATTGACGGTATGGGTTATTGACTGTCTAATGCATCGCCGCTATTAATTGGTCGCCCGCAAGGCCATGAACAGGTGCAAAAGGGCACGTGTTTTGGCGACACGAGGCAATGTTTCGCCAGCGCGCCGAGTATGTTAGACTTTTGTTATTCGTACGCCGAAGCGCCAGTAGATACGGTGTTAGGCCGACAAATCAACGATCTGACATGCTGAAATCTCCGATCCAGGAACTAGCGTTGTTTTACGATCTCGAATGGGTGCCCGATGCGGCCGGTTCGAAGCGGCTGTTCGACCTGCCCGAGGAGACGACCGAGATCGAGGCGATGCAGAGGCTGTGGGAACATTCGCCGCAGTACAATGCCGAGACAAATCGGCGGCCGTTTCTAAAATACATGTTCTCGCGGGTAGTTTCGATCGCCTTCTTGTCACGAAAGACGGTTTACCGCGACGGCGAAAAGGTGCCTGAGTTTTCGCTTAATTCGCTGCCGAAACTTCCGGTCGAATCAGACGATGTTGACGAAACCGCGATCATTGATAGATTTTTGTATATCATCGGGGAGCGATGCCCGCAGCTCGTTGGGTATAACTCGTCGGAATCGGACATTCAGGTACTCATTCAGCGCGGGATCATAAATGAGATCACATCGCCAGCATTCTGTAAGCGTCCGGCGAAACCGTGGGAAGGGGCTGACTATTTCGATTCGCGAAACAGCGATGCTCATTTCGACATACTGACCAAGTTCTCGAACCGCGGCGGCATGGCTCCGCGTCTCGACGAGCTGGCAAAACTCTGCGGTTTTCCCGGCAAGATCGATGTCAAAGGCGACCAGGTCACCGACCTCTGGCTGGAGCGCGACCTGACAAAGATCGTCGAGTACAACCAGATCGACACGCTCAACACATATCTCGTGTGGCTTCGCGTAGTTTATTTTGCAGGGCAGATATCTGAGGAAGATTACGTGATCGAGCAGGATCTTTTTCGTGAGTTTTTAGAGAATGAAATGCAGAAGCCGGAAAAGGCCTTTCTGGAAGCGTTTTTGAACAAGTGGCCGGTTTAAGATATGAAATTCGGGACGATCTATCACGAAAACTGTATCGAGACGCTACGGCGAATGGACGATGATCTGATCGACATGACGATCACGAGCCCGCCGTACGACGATCTGCGTGATTATAACGGGTACGTTTTTCCTGTTGCTGATATCGCGAAGAGTCTCTATCAAAAAACAAAACCGGGCGGTGTAGTGATCTGGGTTGTCGGCGACCGAACTCTGAACGGTAACGAAACGCTCTCGAGCTTTCGCCAGGCGATCACATTTCAAGAAGCCGGGTTTAACGTGCACGATACGATGATCTATGCCAAGAATAATCCGATCCCGAGCGATTGCGGTAAGCGTTACCGGCAATGTTTTGAGTATATGTTCTGCTTTTCGAAAGGGCAGCCAGCGACGTTTAACCCGATCACGCAGATGATCAAGCAGGAAAAGGCGTTTAAGTCGTTTCGTATCACAAAAGTCGGCCGCAACGACCTCGCCCACGACCACGTTGCTCCGAAGGAGCGGAAGATCGACAATATTTTTTACTACGCCGACAGCGAGATCTTCTACTATAATGTGGGAACATCGAGTTCAAAGGACAAGGTGGCATTCGGCCATCCTGCGATATTTCCTGAGCGGCTTGTCGAGGATCAGATCCGTACGTGGACGAATGAAGGCGATGTAGTTTACGACTGTTTTATGGGAAGCGGAACGACGGCGAAGATCGCTCATCAGTTCGGCCGGCGATGGATCGGATCGGAGATTTCTGCCGAGTATGTGGCTATCGCTAATGAACGACTCGCAAAATATGTCGATAATCGTGAGCTTTCGGCGGTGAACTAACAACCTTGCGGCGAGATCGAGCGTCTATAGACTGTTAGCAAAATATCTTCTCTCCTAATAATTTTGGAAGGTCTAAGCGCGTATGAGTAAGTTTTTTATCGTTCTATCTGCGATCGTTTTGTTTTCGGGGATGGCCCTGGCCCAGCCTCGTCCGGTCGAGAAAACACCGAGTATCCCGGCAAATGCACCGACCTCATACGAGGCTCGTTACGAGGGCGGGCTATTTGGTGCGAGCAAGAAGGAAACGGGCACGTTGACCTTTGATGATGCGAACGAACGCGTTGTCTTTATGCGTGAGGGCAAAGAGATGTTTGCCATTCCGTACAATTCGCTGATCATGGTTTATCCGGATTCGAAAGACAGCGTGCCGCAGGCGGGCAAGGTAATCAGTGCTCTGCCACTACCGGGAGCGGGGCTAGCAGGGCTTTGGAACAAGAGTACAAAGTACGCCAACATGACCTTTGAAGATCCGGACGTTCAGGCGAACGGAACTGCTAGTTTTCGGTTCAAGGAAAAGGACAAGCTGCTATCGTTCATCAATCAGCTTGGCGTAAAAGCGAAGCTCAAGCAGCGTGGCGATGCTTTCTACAAGCCGCGAAATGCGGCAACGTTCTAGTTCAGGTCGCCAAAGCGGTGCTGCAAAATGGTCGTGAGCGATATCGCCGCCGTTTCTGCACGCATTATTCGTCCGCCGAGCGTGACGATGGTCACGCCGCTTTTGCGAGCGAGATCCAATTCAGAATCGTCCCAACCGCCTTTCGGTCCGATCAAGGCGGTTATTTTTTTGCCTGGGTCAATCGCGGTGAAATCGGTACCGTTGCGTTCTGAGAACATAACGACGCTTTCATCGTTTACGTCTGCGATCAGGGCGTCGAAAGCTGTCGGTTCCGCTATCGCCATCAGTCTCGCACGACCGCATTGTTTCGTCGCCTCCATAGCGATCCGCCGCCAACGCTCAAGACGTTTGGCGGCGTCTTTTGTTTTCACATCACCGCGGATCGTCTGTAGCGGGATCAATTTTGCGACGCCGAGTTCGACTGATTTTTGGATGATCAGATCGTATTTCTCACCGTTAAGAACAGTTGACGCGAGCGTGATCTCAAAAGGCGATTCGGGAGACGCTGGCGTCGTTTCCTCGGTCAGGGCGAGTTCAGAATGCTTTTTGCCGATCGACGTTATCGTGCATTTGTATTCGCGACCGGTTCCGTCGAAGACGGAAACTTCATCGGTTGGTTTTAACCGCAAAACATCTCGCAGGTGACGCGTTTCGTCGGTGTCGAGGGTGATGAGATTTCCGGTAAAATTTGCTGGTGGTGAATAAAATCTGCGCATGGGTCATTAGAAATAGGGTGAATAGCTCAAGTTGAATGATTCGCCCTTGCTTACGCGCCGGCTTCTGCATCTTCTGCGAACTGCCCGACAAAATCTGGCGAGTTCTTTCTTACTTCAACCCAATGCTCAAAAACCTCCGGTGTTTCGAGCCAGATGCGGAGCCAGTTGGCGATCTCTTCGTTGAGGACCCTGGATTGGTCGCTGGCGTTTGGTTTTTCGGCTAATTTCAGAACCTTTTGACGCCCCGCAACGACGGTTTCGCGGACGAGTCTCAGCCCCTCTTTATCGTTTGCGCTTTTGTATTTTCGCCGCAGGTTCTCGAGATCGCGGATGGACCGTTCGGTGGCGTCGAGGCTGCTGGTGCTGAGAACGTTTCGCAGGGCGGCATCATACGGACGGTCGGCGGCACGCTCCAGGTACAGTGCCATTATCTCGGAATGCCGCAGTTGAGCACCCTCATCAGCCAGCAGCCGTGCGATTATCATCGGCGAATCTACAGCGGCCTTGCCGTACTGATCGGCGACAGCTATCTCTATGGCTTCGATCTCAGCAGCACCGATGTTTTCACAATCGAGCTTTTCCCAGACCTCGATCATCAGGTCGGTTTTGTTACGCGATAACCACATAAAGAAGTGGAGGAGTTGAGGAGAAAAGGAGCGTCATAGGGTCGTCTCCGCTCCTCGTCACCTTCTCTCCTCCTCTTGCATTCGGGCTAGCAACTCAGTCGTTGAATGATCCTTCGGGTCGCCGACTATTGCTACTTTGCCGCCATATTCCATGACGATCTCCCGCTCAGGAACCGTGTCAACGGTGTAATCCGTGCCTTTGGCGTGGAAATCGGGTTTGAGCGTGCGGATCAGCGTTTCGACCGTTGGCTCGTCGAATATAGTGACAAAATCGACACATGCGAGTGACGAAACGATCTCGGCTCGCTCTTTTTCATCAATATACGGTCGGCCTTCGCCTTTGAGTAGTTTTGTTTGACGGTCCGAATTGATGCCTACCACGAGAATATCGCCTACATCCTTGGCACCGGCAAGATACCTGACATGGCCGACGTGGAACAGGTCAAAACACCCGTTCGCCAAAACGATAGTCGAACCGGCCTCGCGTGACTGGGCAACGGTTTCGACGAGCTCGTCGAGCGGCAGAATTGGAGCAAAATAGTCTGACATGATGAACCTCAGGCAGCGGTCGTCGCCCCGGCAAGCTCACTTGATACGAGCGAATCGATCAATTCCTCTGCCGAGACCGAGGCAGTTCCTTTTTTCATAACGACGATGCCGCCCGCGTGATTTGCCACGTTTGCAGCATCCGCAAAGCTCCAACCGGAGGCGAGCCCGAGAGCGTAGGTCGCGATGACCGTGTCGCCGGCTCCGGTCACATCGACGGGCTCTGCCGACCCAAAAACATCTATTTGTACCGGCGGCTTCCTGCGTTCGAAAAGCTGCATTCCCTGGTTTCCATTGGTTACCAATAAAGCTTCAAATCCGAGCTTTTCACGCAGGTTCGAACAATCTTCGGCGCTAAAGTTCTCACCCAGGATCTGTTCGACCTCTTCGCGGTTAGGCGTGGCGGTCGTTGCTTTTGAAAGCTCTGACAGGCGATACCGCGAATCAACAATGAGCGGTATGTTTCGACGAGCGGCGATCGACCTTGCGTCCTCAAATATCTCAGGGAAGACGGCTCCGTAGTTGTAATCAGAGACTATGATCGCATCTGCAGTTTCGGCTTTTGCCGCCAGATGGCGACGTAAACTTGCCTTTACCGCTTCAGATAGTGCTCCCGAATTCTCGTAGTCGATACGAATGACCTGTTGTCTCGCAGCGTAATGCTGGCCCGCGAGAACACGAACCTTGGTCGTGGTGGACAGCTCCTTGTCGCGAATCACGCCGGTGCAATCAACGCCAGCCTTAGCCAGGCCGTCGATCAGTACGTCGCCGTTGGTGTCTACACCCGCAACGCCGATCAGAACGGGGCTGCCGCTTAGCGACGCGACGTTGACGGCGGTGTTGGCAGCTGCTCCCGGAACCGTGTTGGTCGTGTCGTGTCGAAGAATAAAGACGGGAGCCTCACGCGAGACGCGCGAAATCGTTCCGTTGAGAAACTGATCGGCGACGAGATCGCCAATGATCACGACCGTTTTGGCCGGGAATATATCTCTGATGATGCGTTCTATTTCCTGCATTAAATCAATTAGAAGCTACTACAAAACCCGACAAAAATAAACAAAAATGGCCGAAGACTTCGGTCCTCAGCCATTTTGAACTGTAGCTGTTGCAAAACTTAGTGTGTGTCGTAGCTCGCAACCGGGAAGTCGTTCTCAACGCCCCAACCAACTGCGGACATCTCACCGGTCGAGCTATTCAGAATGTAGAATGCCCCGGGCGTACCATTTCGGTAAACCGCAATGTCAGTTTTGCCGTCGCCGTCGTAATCGTTCTGTACGTTATAGTCGATGTCGGTGATACCAAATGTCTGAATGATCGAACCGCCAGAACTCTTGCGGATATGCCACGTCAGGTTATCCGTTGGTTTTTCACCCTCACGAAGAACCGCGATATCTGTCTTTCCGTCGCCGTCATAGTCGCCCGGAATGACGAGGTCATTGCTAAGGCCCCACTGAACAGTTGTAACCGTTCCGGTCTGGCTCGAAATGGTGTGAAAAACAGCGGGGCTGGTAGACGTTGGTCCCGGACGCTGAACCGCGATGTCAAATTTACCATCGCCATCATAATCGCCAGGTGCGGAGAAATCTGTCGAAGCTCCAAAATCTTTCTGGATGAAGGCTCCGTTCGATGATTGCTGGATAAACCAGATCATGTTGCCATTCGTACGACGCACAACGGCGAAATCCGTTTTGCCGTCGCCATCGTAATCGCGGCCGACCGGCTCATCACCGGGCGAGCCGAAATGAAAGGCGTTGAAGGCTCCGTTCGAGCTGTTCAGCCAATACCAGTCGCCGTCAACCTCACGAAAGACCGCAACATCGCCCTTGCCGTCTCCGTCAAAATCACCGGGAACCATGAAATCTAACCCGGCAATACCAAAATTGGTATAAACCGGAGAACCGCCGTTCAGCAAGGTGTACCAGACGTTATTCGTTTGGCGATATATCGTGTAATCAGCCTTTCCGTCACCGTTAACATCCAACGCCTTGCGCAGGCTGGCCTGGCCAAGCGACGAAAATGACATCGCGAAAACAACGACCGTTAAGAGGACAGCTTTACCAGTAGCGGTCAAAAAATTTCTCATTATAGAAGTAACCCGATTTTCCTTAACTAGACGGCAAAAAAAGCCGACTCGCATAATTCAGCAAACCCTGAATATACCACTTGATACTGCAGAAATGCAACAAATCGCCCAGTTCAGGCGGTTGGAAGCAAGCAGGAAATCCCAACGACTAAACGAGTTAGACGCTGTAAAAGCAGAATGAGTTGGACGAGTGAGGAATGAGAAAAGAAAGAAAGGAGCTGCCGTGACAATTCGGACATGAACCTGTCCAATTGCCATTCTTAAAATAAGGTGGGGCAGATCTGATGGCGCAACGTCTCCCACACCGTTGCGCCGGATCTGCCCCGGTTTAGGACGCCGACCGGGCGGCCGATGTCCTAAACGTTTAGAGTACGGAATCGTAATCGTGGAAAATGTGATGTGTGTCACAAATCAATCAATTCATAGAAGAAGGGTATTCCACTAGTAAGAAGGGTGAATGTGTGCGAACGCACGGACATCATAAGGAAAGAGCAATATTGTGAGGAGTAAGGAGAAAAATTTATGCGTGTTCCATCACAACACGAAAGCCCTGCCAGTTTGTCCGGCTGCCCTGAACACGATGCCTTGGCAAGAGTTCGACAATCCCTGACCAATGCCCGATTTGATCGGAAACATTACGGTTTACCTGCCGAAACCGTCAACACGCTCGAATCTGTAGTCGAGAGGTTCGAAGCTCTTATAGCCAGGAAAACTAACTGCGGCCTTTGTGCCGACCGATCCTGCCTAAAACAGCGGTGCTAGTGGAAAATCCTTACCGACACAACAAAAAAAGGCCGGCTAAAAAGCCGATCCTTTTATGACGAAATAATACAAAGAAGAAAATGGGGCGGCTAGTGGGATTTGAACCCACGACATCCTGAACCACAATCAGGCGCTCTAACCACTGAACTATAGCCGCCATATCTGACTTGAAATCTCAAATTTAAGATCTCAAATTGCGAAGCGTTTTGGTACCCCCGGCAGGGCTCGAACCTGCGACCTACGGCTTAGAAGGCCGTCGCTCTATCCAGCTGAGCTACGGGAGCATAGAAAGAGCAAACTAGAATCTTAGCGATTGTAGGTTAGTTAGTCAAATTATATTTCATCGCCGGATGCCAGTTGCCCGCTAAGCATCTAGTCGAAATACCAGATCGCCATACCTATCAATAAGGAAAGGAAGAAGGGTATGAAATGGATGGCAGCGAGCCAGTAACCGTCTTTCTTGAAAGTGTAGCTAAGCCATCGCATTCTGTCTTTCACGCTGAACCTTCATCATTTGTTCGAAAACTTCGGCAAGGTCGAGTTCGCTGGTGTCGATGACGACGGCGTCGTCTGAGATGGTAAGCGGCGAATCTTCGCGTGAGACGTCGCGTTCGTCGCGTTCGTTGATCTCGGCGAGGGTTTGTTCGTAGGTCGAGACGCGGCCTTTAGCCTGGTCTTCGGAATAGCGTCGGCGAGCACGGGCTTCGGGTTTGGCGGTGAGGAAGAATTTTATGTCGGCGTGAGGGAAAACAACGCTGCCAATGTCGCGGCCCTCAAGCACGCAGCCATTCGGAGCCGCATTGCCGATCGCACGCTGGTGCTCGACCATGATGCGGCGAACTTCTGAGATCGTAGATACAACTGATGCTGCCTGGGCGATCTCAAGCGTCCGGATCTCTGACGTTACCTCGTCTCCGTCCAAAATTATCCGCAGTGAATCGGGCTTTCCAACGAGGTCGATCTTCGCATTTTCCGCGATGTACGCAATACGGTCGATGTCGCGGTGCGGAACATTTGCCCGTTCTACCGCAAGCGCAACCGCTCGGTACATCGCTCCCGTATCGAGATATAGCAGATTCAGTTCGTTGGCAAGCATTTTGCCGAGCGTAGATTTGCCGGCACCGCTGGGGCCGTCGATGGCGATGATCATTTAGTTAAGAGTTTCCAAGAAGATTCTTATTACCCCAATGATACATTGCTTCGATAACCTTTCCCAATTCGAGCCCTTTATTCGTCAGTGATCGGCTGGTTGGCTAAAAAAATGCCCATAGAAGTCTTGGGTGACTCTATGGGCTAATGTAGATGTATGGCGGGAACTTAATTCTTAAATACTCTGACCGCACGATCCGGATAATCCGTGATTATCCCGTCCAGATCAAAGGGTTTCATTCGTTCGAGGTCAGCGATCTCGTTGACGGTCCAAGGAATGACCTTCATTCCGCGCGACCTGCACAGAGACATCATCGCCGCATCTACCAAAGAGAAATGCGGGCTGTAGGTGTCGGGCTTGAATCCGAGTTTCTCGAGATTTTTCTCTACACCGTCCTTGTTTCCGACGAGCAAGGCGAGCGGAAGTTTTGGGTCAACCTTGTGCAGCTCTTGCAGCGGTCGTACATCGAAAGACTGGACAATGACATGTTTCAGCATCTTACCGGCTTTTATTTCGGCATAGACCATACGAGCATAAACGTCGGCGTTCGGATGATAGACGCCGTCGCCGGTTGGGCCTTCGGTTTTGATCTCTATGTTGTATCGAGGAGCCGCGAGTTTTTGCTGTTTGACGAATTTTGAGATCTCGGTGAAAACGTCCTTGAGCAAAGGCTTCACAACTTTTATCTTCTCCTGCATTGGAAAGTCTTTGTTGCCGATGCTGCCTACATCAAACAATTTGACCTCGTTATAGGTCATTTTGTAGATGTTGTTTTCACGCTGTTTCTCAGGAGCGATACGGTTGCCGTCTTTGTCGAGAGAGATGTTCGACGAGAACCATGGTTCATGTGAGACGACCAGCTTGCCGTCTTTTGTAACGACGACATCGAGTTCCAGTGTGTCTGCACCCTGATCGAGAGCTTTCTTGAACGAAGGTATAGTGTTTTCAGGAACATACCCACGAGCACCGCGATGGCCTTCAATGCTGAACGGGCGAGGAGCCTGAGCGAAAACACTCGTGTTTAGTAGTAGTGCGAATAAGAGCAATGCAATTTTCATATTATGTTTATCTCTGCGTCCTCAGCGAACTCTGCGTAAGCAAGCAGAGTTCGCCGGGACACAGGGAAATCCTAGAAGGATAATTTTACAGCAACCTGCACCTGACGTGCCGGAAAACTGCTGCTGATGACGCCAAAATTCCCCGTGCTCGTAACGCCACCGGTCGCATTGAAAACGATCTGGCCGATATCCGAGTTTGCCGCCCGGAAGTTGGTCCGGTTAAACACGTTGAAAAGCTCACCGCGAACTTCTATCCGGCTCTGCTCATTGATTGGCAGTTTGAACTGCTTTTGAACGGCGAAATCGAGATTGAAGTAACTGTTGCTGCGAGCTATGTTTCGAGCGGCGTTTCCAAATGGTCGGTCGATCGTCGGACGTGAAAAACACGTTGGAATGAAGTATTCACGTGTCGGGTTGGTACGATTGCCGGTGTTCGTGGGGCTGCACGAAACGTTGGGCCTCAGAGCAATTCCGCCGAGGAATGAGGGCAGGTTGTTGGTGATCGCACCATTTCCGGCGAGAGTATAACGGAAATTGATCGGCTGTCCACTGGTCATCGTATTGACGCCGTTGATTGTCCAGCCGCCAACGATGCCGTCGAGAACGCGATTCATGTTCCCGCCGATCCAGCGTCCGCGGCCGATCGGTAGCTCGTATACAAAACTCGTGGTGTTGTTGAATGGCTGATCATACGCTCCGATTCCCTTGTCGTTCTCGAAATCGTTAACATTCTGCGGTGTGCCTGTATTGCCGTTCGGCTCTTCGAGAACCTGTGATCCGTTATCGATCGCCTTAGAGAAGGTAAACGAGTTGAGCAGGTAGAGCCCTTTGGTAAATCGACGCTCAAGCTTTATCTGAAGTGCGTTGTAGTTCGAAAACCCTTCGGGCAGAACTGCTGAGATCGATCCAAAGCCGGTGATCGCACGACGAGCTGCAAGACTTGGTAACGGGTTGGCTGTTGGATTTGCGTTGAATGCCGCGAGTTCAGCTGATGTAACCGGCCGTGCCTGATTGAGATCGGCGAGAAGAACGGAATCTTTCACGCGATTGCCAACATAGGCGACATCAAGAACCATGTTTGAGAAAAGCTCCTGTTGAATGGATACCTGATAGTTCTGAATGCTGGTCGTTGGCTGGTCACGCGGGATGTAGAGCGTGACGTTGTTTGGCAAGTTGCTCGGATAGCCCTGCTGGGTCGTCCTGAAGCAATTGCTGGCAAAGACATTTCCGACACAGAGAGGATTTGTCAGTGACGGGGCATTCTGGGCGACGGCTGCTCGTGTGACGATGGGGAAGTTCGTACCAAGAATGTCGGCACTTCCAAGACGGTTGAGAAACACATAGCCTAAACCATATCCGCCGCGAATAACCGTTTTGTCAAACAATTTGTATGCGAAACCCAGACGCGGCCCGAAATTATTGCGATCGGGCTCGACTAGTGCCCGATCAAAGAGCGATCCGTCTTTTGCGAGAACGATCGAGTTGCTGACCGGATCGTAATTCGACAGCCGGTTGTTCTTTTCCCAGTATGGCGTGCCGAATTCGTATCGCAGTCCGAGGTTTAGAGTCAGTCTCTGATTAACTTTAATGTCGTCCTGGATATAGGCGTAGTGAAACCGCTGCTGCATCTCGGCGATCGTCAGCGTCGCAAATTCGTACTGGCTGCGGGCTCCGAAATAGAAATCAGCCAGGTTATATAGATTATTTGCCGCCGCACCAGTTGGACGGCTGTACTGTCCGCCGTAAGTATCCAGACCCAACAAAGGGTTAGTATCCTGAACGTCCGTGCTTACGCGAAGGTGTTCGTAGCCGGTCTTAAAGCTGTGGCGACCGATCAGGAACGTATAATTTAACCGCAGATTGTAGTTGGTAGGATTCTGAAACTGAGGATTTGTCGACTGACGGCCGAGCTGAGTAAAACCGCCGATCGACTGCGTCGTGAGGCCGCCGGTTACCAGCGGATCAGTAGGCAATCCGGTGATGCCGTAAAGCTCGAAGGGGCTAGGGCCGCCGGCCAGCGGAGGACGTTTTCCTGCATCGATCTGTGACCACGAAAATCGAACATCGAGTGCTGAGGCGTTGCGGAACGCGTATGTACCGCCCAGAGCAAGCTGTTTGTTAACGATGTCAATAAAGCCGTTCTGATTGCTTCCCGACGGCCCGGGGATATTTGGCCCTTCGAATCCGTCTGAATTGCGATAGCTCCAGCGGCCAAAAAGACCAAAGGAATCATTTAATTTATGATCGATCCGGATGTTGTATTTGTCGTTAAACTGGCGGTTTTGAACAAGTTCCGAGTAGTTGCTGCTGGTTCCCGTCGTTGTCGGAGTAGGCAATTCATTAAGCACCTTTCTCGCGAAAGGGGTCAATGGGATCTGCGAACCGGCGGCGTATGTTGTACCGGTAAATGGATCGCGAACGGCGACTGAAAGAATTCCGTTCCGCTGAGCGAGCGTCGGGATAGTCGAGAAAGCAAGGTTCTTCTGGATCTGACGAAAACCCTCGTAGTCACCAAAGAAGAATGTACGATCTCTGATGATCGGGCCGCCGAAGGTGAAGCCGAACTGGTTGCGGATAAGCGGCGGCTTGACGTTTTGTGGCGGCTTGAAGAAACCGGTCGCATTCAATACGGTGTTGCGATGAAATTCCCACGCCGAACCATGAAATCTGTTACCGCCCGTTTTGTAGGTTGCGTTGATTACAGCACCGCCGGAGCGGCCAAATTCGGCGCTGTAGGTGTTCGTCTGAACCTTAAACTCGGCGATGGCGTCGGGTGAAACCTGAACGACCTGGCTAGAGAAGCTCTGGTTACTGGTGCCATAGGCGTTGTTATCGACGCCGTCGAGGAGGAAGTTGTTGACGGTAGCCCGAAGACCGTTGACGTTAAATGCTGCTTCGCGGCCGCCGCCGCCGATCGAGCTATTTGTGTGCGATTCGCGAACGCCGGGTGCAAGCAGTGCGAGATTCGCATATGAACGGCCGTTAAGCGGTAGCGCGACGATCTGCTGGCTCTGAATTACCTGACCGCGATCGCTCGAGTCGGCTTCGAGGAGTTCGGCAGCACCTGTGACCGTCACAGTTTCCGATGTGCCTGCGACTGAGAGTGTTAGATCAACACGCTGACGCGAATTTACCGTGAGATTTACGTCGGCTATCGTTTTGCTGAAGCCGCTGGCCTCAACCGTGATCTGATAGTTTCCGATCTTTAGGTTGACGAACTGAAAATCGCCGTTTGCATCGGTCATCGTCGTCGCGGCGATACTGGTCGCGGCGTTTTTGATCTCGACCTTCGCACCGACCATGACTGCACCGTTCGCGTCTCGTACGGAGCCCAAAACGGTTGCTGTTTCTGATTGTGCGGATGTGATGGTTGCTGTGATCGCGAACAGTGCCGCGATTACAATAATGTAAATAAGTTTTACTGAAATTGTGGATTCTTGACTCATAAACTCCTTGCTTCCGACGTTTGCAATGCCGGAAAATTTGTTAACTCGATCCCTGCCGCCATCAAGACGGAGATATCTCGAAACAGCCTGTTACTAAGCTAACTGCGACTGCTGCATTAAAGCGTTTTGTATAAAGAACGGAGTCTACCGGTGAGCGGTGAAATCAGTGTTACTGCGCAGTTTCCTGCGCCTTAATTTAACGTTGCGGGAACATTAAATCGTTACGAGAGTGTGTCACGAATGCCCTTTGGCAGATTATTACGGACGAGTTTGTAGGAAGTTGTGATCAGGTCTTTAAGCTCGGCGTTTGAAACCGCGTTGAGGTCAGAAATACGGACCCATTTATACCGACCGACATACGCCGCCGGATCGATGCCTTCGCGTTCGATCAACTCGGCGAATTTCTCGGGCGTACACTTGACCGAAAGGCCGCCCACGATAGAATCCGCGCCGGTCACGCAAAACATCTTTTCGCCAACGCAGAAACACAGGTCGGCTCCCCATTTGATGTCTTCCGTCGCACCGGGGCATGCGAGGCAGAATTTTTGGAGTTGTTCGAGGTTCATTCCTGTTTGAAATCTGCTAACAGCTAGTTAGCTCTTGGCTGACAGCTCCTTTTTAACTATTTGATCCAAGGCTGCAACAGTATGCTCCATGTCTTCAAAAGTCGCATCGAGATGCGTTACCATCCTGATCCGTGTTCCAAATCCGCTTGCCAGAATTCCGTTATCCTTCAAAGCTCCACAGATCGCGGCAGATGTCTGACCGGTACCGGAAACATCAAAGATAACAATGTTTGTCTCAACCGTTTCGACATCGAGAGCAATTCCGGGAATCGCGGCGAGGCCGATGGCCAGGATTTTGGCGTTGGTGTGGTCTTCGTGGAGGCGTTTGGGTGATTCTTCGAGGGCGATGAGGCCGGCGGCGGCTAAGATGCCGGCTTGGCGCATGCCGCCGCCGAGGCGTTTTCGCCAGATGCGGGCTTCTTTGGTGAGATCGTGTGAGCCAACGAGAACTGAACCAACCGGAGCACCGAGGCCTTTTGAGAGGCAGAATTGGACCGAGTCGCAGTGTTTGGTTAGCTCCGCGACCGTCGTATTTTGAGCCACTGCGGCGTTAAAGATTCGGGCTCCGTCAACGTGGACGGGCAAACCGATCGCATGCGCTCGTTCGCTGAGATCGGCACAGCGTTCGGCCGACATCACGCGGCCACCCGCGAGGTTAAGCGTGTTTTCGATGCAGAGCAGTCCGGTTTGCGTGTGATCGTAAATGCCGTCCGAACTGACCGCCGGGGCAATGTCGTCCCAAGTCAAGATCCCCGACCCGTCGCCGCTTCTCACTGGCCTGATCGTCACACCCGCAATTATCGAGGCCGCTCCGACCTCGTAATTAAAGATATGCCCCCGTTCCTCGATGATGACCTCATCGCCGGGGCGCGTATGAACCTTGACGGCGATCTGATTGCCCATCGTGCCCGACGGAACAAATAACGCCGCTTCCTTGCCAAAGATCTCTGCGGACCGCTCCTGCAAAAGGTTAACGGTCGGGTCTTCGCCATAGACGTCGTCACCGACCTCAGCCGAGGCCATTGCCTGCCGCATCGCCGCCGAAGGTTTTGTTACAGTATCGCTGCGAAGATCGATCATTATTTTTTGATCGAATCCCAAAACAACTGCGTCTGATCGACATAGTTCGCGTTCTTTGCTTCTTTCGCCCAGGCGTTGGCTTCGGCGACGACTTTTAGTGCCTGGTCTTTCTTGCCGGCTTTGGCGAGGATCTTGGCACGGAGCAGGCCGTAACGGGAATTTTTAGGGCTTTTTTCGATGGCAGTCAGGATCCATTCGTCGGCTTTGTTGAGGTCTTTGTCGTTGTGCAGATTGTATTCGGCGGCCAGGAAGTAGCTCATGTGGCTCATTCCGGTCGGAGCGGCAGTGAGTTTGGCGATCTGCTCAGCGACGCGTGCATCGACGTCGAACTCGATCGGGAATTTCACCTGTGTATTCTCCCACGAGAGGATCAGGTTTGCTGACGACGTCGTGAAATCGCCAAATTCGATAGTGAATGTCTCGACAAAATTAGAAGTCTTGCCGGGCTTTACCTTAAATCTAAACGCGTCCTCAGCCTGCTTGTAAACATCACCAGCAAGCGAGCGATGCCGCGTGTTTGTGTGAACGATCATCGTCCATTCTGTCGCACCGGGGATCGAATAAAGAGCATACGTTGCGGCTTTCAGAGCATTGCCCGCGATCTTTACGTCTTCGGTAAATGTTATTTTGGTCGAGGCATTAGCACCCGTTCGCCAAACTTCCCCGAAGGGAACAAGGTCGCCAAAAACTTTTCTGCCCTTCGCACTCGGGCGGGCGTAGCTTAGCTTGACCTGCGACAGGGCGACCTCTTGCGTGATCTCAGCAAGCGGGCTGAGTGTCGGAACTTTTAGTTCCTGTCCAAACGCTGAAAACGCAAAAAAACAAAGTACTAGCGTGCAAACGGTCGATCTCATAATATTTCTCATACTCCTATATTAGTAAAGCATGGAGCTGGCGAAAAGCAGCGTGGAGACGATACCGCCGATTGTTCGGACGTGATTCCAGCGCGTCCAAGCGTCGAGATAGTCTTTCCAGGCGGCTTCGGACATCATTTCACCGGACTCGACGGATGCGAGTTTGTTGTTCAGCGGCACGTTGAAAGCCGCTGTTATCCCAAAAACCAGAACTAGATAAGTGGCCGAGGCTGAAAGGATAAAGTAGCTGCCTGTCGTTCTCAGATCATAGAGCGCATAAGCGAACAGGATGAGTGAAGCGATAGCTGTTCCGATAAAAATAGCGATGAATGGGGAACGAAGGACGACGACATTTATTTCCTGCATTACGGGTAACGCCTGATCGGTATTCCGGTCGGCAAGAGCCGGCATGATGAATGTCGAAAACGCAAAAAAGGTTCCGGCCACCAGCCCGGAGCCGAGCAAGGCAAAGATCGTGAGGGCTGCGATCAGATTCGTCATCTCAGATGTTTGATAGGAGTTCAGTGACGTTCCAATCCGCCCGTTTTGCTCCGGCCTGGTAGGTGGATTCTAGAAAGTCTAAAACCTGTTGCCTAGCGTCGGGAAGAGTTCGTATATCGTCGTACATTAGCAATGCCATAGCACCGTCAGGTAGCCAGAAAGCCTTTTCGGGGTGGAGCGGTTCTTCGTCCAGCCCGGCAGGTAAAGGTGCGGTGTACGAGTAAAAGGCCGGGGCGGCGACGCTGTTCTCTTTGTCGTCGCCAAACCAGAAACCGAAGCTGATGACCTCGTGAGAATAAGCTTCGCGAGTGACCATATTGGCTCCTTCGATATGCGGAGCGCGTCGGCCCGAAAACCGCGTCAAAGCAAGGTCAAAGCTGTGCCAGAAGAGGTGAACCGGTGTAGATTTACCGCAAAAACGGCCGCGGAAGTCCTGAAATATTTCATCGACCGCAACGAGGATACTGTGAAAACGCTCGATGTATTCCTTGTCGTAGCTTTTATTTTCGTGATCGGCGGCAAATGGCGTAGTTGACGGAGCTTCATAAGGCTCAGCCTTTATCTCGGGGTTGAGGCCGAGTTTGGTGAGGTTTGCGAAAACGCTCGCATAGAAATCTGCGACCGTCAGCCCGTCATACAAAGCAAAATCCTCGACTCGGCCATCGCTCATGCGAATCTTAAGTTCGTGGTCGTGAAAGTCGAACTCGATCTCAAAACTCCCGCCTTCGTACGGTATCGCCCTTGTTGTTAGCCCCCGCGGACTCACATAAAACGGAACGTGCCACCAGTGGTTGACGGGCGGATGCGTCATGAGACGGATCTTGCCGACGATCTGTAGATACAGATGCAGCGTGTTCTTGGTGGGACGCCAGGCGTCGAGGGGCATTTCGGGGAACGTGTTCATAAAATTCCTAAGACAACCACCTTGCTACGTTTTCTACGTAACGTTTTATGTCATCCAAAGCCGCCGGATCTCGTTTGTAGCCGTCTCCTGGCGGTTCTTCCAGGAATGTCGGGCAGCCGGCGTCGGTGTCCCAGTTGTAATCGACGAGGTGATGAAAGCTCGATTCGGCGATCGCTCGGCCTAGGTGATTGCCGTGTTTGTCGTTATCACGATCGAAGGCGACGACGAGGTTGAAATCGCGGCCAGTCACTTTGCTCTTTCCGGTAGCGATCACGCTGGCGGCATTGCAATCTTCCGGAGCTCCGACTCCGCCTTCGTGCGGATGTGAAGGGAAATATTGGATCGCGGAACCGTCTTCGCGCTGTAGAAGTTCGTGCAGTTCGCCCGCCGGCTCGATAATCTGGTAATCGCCATTCGCACCCGAATGATAGTTTGGGAAATCAATGTTTGTCGTTACCTGATCATCACGCTGATGCCGCGTTTCGTCGGGATCAGGATTTTTTGAGTGAAAATAATGGGCCGCACCGATGCCGCCGAGCGTGCAGAGCGAGGAGCCGAGGTCGTTGTGATCGCGGGTCGAGAGAATGCCGCCACCGCGTTGGCGAAAGCTGGTTATTCCGGCACAGTCATTCGTTGTTAGCCCTTCCCCGACATCGACGGCAAAAAGCCAGAGTTGATCAAACTCCGACTCATCCAACTTGCTCAGTACAATATCATCACCGTTCGCATCGGTTTCCCGATCTCTGGCCGTCACCTCGAACAGCGGCTCGCCAGCGTCATCACGCAACGATTCCAGATGTTCACGAAGAAGTGAGAAACGACCGATATCCCAGTCGTCCTCGGTTGTCGGGATCGTGGTTTGGAGAAGGATTTTCGTCGGATCGCTCATCGCTTATTTTGCTTCTTCTTCGATCTCAAGGATGTCGCCCTCGGTGAAGAGGTACGTTTTCATGTGCTCGTCAAATTTTGGCGTGCAGCGGCGGAGCCATTCGAGGGCCATGACGGCATGCTCGATCTCTTCGTCGCGGTTGTGTTCGAGGATCTTTTTGAGCTGCAGATCGGTGGTCTGCTCAGCACGCTGGTTGTACCAGTCGACTGCCTCGAGTTCCTCTTGTACGGATTTGATCGCACGAGAAAAATTGCGCGATCTATCGCTCATTTTTTCGTAATCTTCATGCCATTCAGCACTTGTCGCCATTTGTTATTATTCCCCTTACTTGTATTTGACTAAGTCCTTTCCGCCCGCGAACGCAGGCGGTTCTGACCCGATCTACTCAGGCAGCGTTTCGTAGAACGCATCGTCGATATAGCAATATCCCCATTCTTCGTCGGGTTGAAATGATCTAATGATCGGATGTCCGCTTGACTGAAAATGTTTGGTCGCGTGGCGGTTGGGGCTCTGATCGCAGCAGCCTACGTGGCCGCAATTCTCGCAGAGCCGCAGATGTAGCCATCGACCACCGATCTTCAGACAATCTTCGCAGCCATCGGAACTGGGTTTTACCGGCACTAGGCCTGCGACGTGTTCGCAATAGTCCATCGTGAAAATTCTCTCAAAGTGATTGAGATAATTTTACGCTTTGCAAAGTCGCAACTCAACCGTTATCTGTCGCCGCGTTTGAAATCTAATTGATTGCTATAAATACGGGAGATTGATTTGTCTTCATCGGGCTGTCGCCGGTGATCTTTTTGGTCTCTTTGGTCTTGTAGTTCATCAGGTAAATATCGTAGCGGCCCGAGGCAGCATCGCGAGCGTCAAATGCGAGCCATTCGCCGTCGGGCGACCAGTCGTGCCAGCCTTCGGCAAGATCGCTATTTGTCAGTTTCCAATGTTTTTTGCCGTCCGGCGTGACGGCGTAGATCGAGCTTTTGCCGTTCTGTTCGGATTGGTAGGAGATGAATTTGTACTTCACATTCCAGTGCGGCGGCCCGGCTTTGTAGCCAAACTCTTTTGCCATCGGGTCATTTGGGGGATAGGTGGTGAGTTTGAGCTTATTGGTACCATCAGCGTTCATTACATGCAGTTCTTCAAACTCTGCGCGGTCGGTACGATTCTTTTTGTAAATATAGGCGATCTTTTTTCCGTCTGGTGAGAACGTCGGGTCGCGAAATGCTGCCGCAGGTTCACTCGTGAGTTGTCGAAAATGCCCCGTCGAGACATCGATCAGGAAAAGCTGAAATCTCACACCGCTTCCGATCCGGCCGGAGACGATCATTTCCGTGCCGCGATTGCGGCTGCCCATCCACGAATCTTCGAGTTGGAGGTTTGAGATCTTTCGAATATTGCCGCCATCGCGATCTGCTTCGTACAGGAAGTAGCACCTTTTGCACGCATCGCGGTCGCTGACGAAGAGCAGCTTGCCGCCGTGAGAATAATACGTCCATGCGACATCGGGATGTTTTGTGACATTCTTGCGATCCGAGCCGTCGATATTCATGGTGTAAATGTCGTAATTATCCGTTTTCGAATCTTCCGGTGTGTTGAACGCGATCCTGTATTGGGCGTTCAATTGACTGGTTGCTCCAACAAGAAGCGTTAGGAGAATGAGGGCAAATATCTTATTCATAAGAACTCCAAAAGCTATGCTAATATACGCGCATTATGCTTGCTAAAGAAACGATCGATTTCCTCAAAAAGCTCTCGAAAAACAACGAACGCGAATGGTTTCAGGCAAACAAGAAGGCCTTTGACGCGGCTCAGGATAACATGACGGCGTTTGCCGGTTATCTGATCGGCGAGATCGGTAAATTTGACGAAGCTGTCTCCGGGCTCGATCCGAAGACGTGCGTTTTTCGCATCTATCGCGACACGCGTTTTGCCAAGGACAAGAGCACGTACAAAACCAACCTCGGTGCCTACATCGCCCCTGGCGGACGCAAATCTATGCAGCCCGGATACTATTTTCACCTCGAACCCGGCAAGAGCTTCGTCGCAGGCGGTAAACATATTCCGGATGGGCCAGAGCTGCTGAAAATTCGTACCGCCATTGCTGAAAATACGCCTGAGTTTCTCAAGATCGTCGAGAAAAAATCATTCGCCGACGCCTTCGGCCGTTTGAGCGGTGAGGCTTTGAAGAATCCGCCAAAAGGCTTTGATCCTGAGCATAAAGCGATCGAGTATCTCAAACTCAAAGAGTATATGGCGTGGACGGAATTTAAGGACGACAAAATCTTGCTCAAGGACGATTTTCCGAAACAACTTGTGAAACTTGCCAAAGAGATGTGGCCACTGGTCGCGTTCTTGCGTAGAACTTTGGTATAACTCAGCCTAAAGTTTCTTATGGGCTTGCCCGTCTATTTGCGGAGAAGCTATGTTTCTTCAGCCGTCGACCCATCTTCTTGCGGCTCTGCCACCGAACGCTTGACAGCGGCAGAGGCGCGATTCGAAACGAACATATTCGGAGAAGCACAGCTTCTCCGCAAATAGAGCGGCGAGCCGCAAATTCGCAACTGCGTTCCGGTCAATGACACCGTCCGTGCGACTGTTTGAACAATTCAACTAACTCCGAATCAAACCTTTTCTCATCCGTCGCAACAACCATATGCGAGATTCGCGGCATTGGGCCGGTTAGTTTAGCTTTCTCGACCTTTTCGTCGAACGACCGCTCTCCGAGGTCGAGGCCGATCCTGAGTTCGCCTTTTTTGATATTTACCGCCGCGAACTCACGCTTTTCGAGTACCGAAACGTATGTCTTTTTTGGCAGCAATGTCGCGTTTGGAAAATTCTTCGCAATAAACGCTACAAATGCATCGTACAACGGCCGCAGATCGGCGGCTTTTGCGAACTGGTCATCGAGCAGGCTATCCGTGCTTCCATAAACTGGTTTGCCACCGTTGGCGTGCATGCCGGCGAGCAGAGACGCGTGCATGTGGTTGAATTTGTGTTCATCCTTCAACCACGCGATAACCTCGTTCCGTTTTTTGCTGTTGAACGAGTCGAGTATCTTCAGCCACGTAGCGAGATCTTTACCCGTCGAGCCCTCGAGACCGTCCAAAAATTCCTGTTCAAATTCACCTGATGTTTTTTGTGCCATATGCTTTGTAAAGTGGAAAAGTGGAAAAGTGAAGGAGGGGAAAAGGTGCTACCGGATAGCGACAACTTTTTCACTTTTCACCTTTCGCCCTTTTCCCACTTTCTACCTCCAAATCCCTAGAATAAACCCGATAACCGCAAAATAAACGGCGATGTAACCCGAATTGATCACAATATGCTTGAGCGAACGCTGTTCGAAGAGGCTGATGATAACGTACATCGTGATCGCCCAAAAGCCCGCGAGCATGCCGGCCGCGATGCCCCATTTCCAGGTCGTTGTCGCGTCGCCCAGAAAAAAAGCAAGGTTGTAGGAAGCAAGATACGCCAAAACGAACGTAATGCCAAAGGTTTTCGCAGGATTCATCTGCTTGAGCTGCTCGTCGCTCAAACCGACTTCGCGTTGCCACGGCTTGGCGAAAAGCAGCGGTGACCACCAGAGTCCGCCGATAACGAGACTCATAACGGCACAGACTAGAACGGCAATGTGATTGATATAAAAGTTTTTCATAGCGAGATCATTATGCTTTGAGCATTTGATCTCGTATTGGAAAAAATTTACCTCCGCCCACGATGCAGAAGCCCGCACGAAGTAAGGACTCCCGTTTGGCTGTGATCGACTCGTACTTTATAACTGTTCTGCCACACCAAAACCGCGATCAATGACAAGAGCCCTTACTTCGTGCTGGCCTCGGCATCACGTTATCCAACCGGAATGTAGTTCTGGTAATTCAACTGTATCTCCGCATATTTTGCAGGTGTGAAGCCTGAAAACTGTTTAAAGTCGTTGATGAAATGAGCCTGATCGTAGAATCCGCAGTCCTGCGAAATGCGGCCCCAATCCGTTTCGGTGGCGGTGTCGATGGTTCGAATAGCCTTCTGAAAACGCATTATTTTCAGATAGGATTTCGGCGTGACGCCGACCTGGCGGCGAAACATTTCGGTAAAATGCTTTTGTGAGTAACCGATCCGGGAATTCATCTGAGCGATGTTTATTGCGTCGGGACGTACCGTCATTTCGCCGATCGCGAACGCCACGCAGGGGTTTATCGTCATCTGAGACTGGAATTCGCGTATAAGGAAATCTTCGACAAGGCGGAATCTTTGATCGATGTCATTTGTCGCCAACAGCTGCTCGCGAAGTAAACCAAAATCTGTGCTCCACACCAGATCGGCATCGACGACGCTGTCAGCGATCTCGTTCATGGGGAACGGGAAAAAAGGAGCTGCCATTCCTTTCTTAAATGAGATAACCATCATCTCGGACTTATTGCCAGCCGGTATCGTGATCGGCTCGGTTCGCAGGCCCGACGCCCAAACACGGTTGCACGCCTGTATCTCTTTTAGGCTTGTGTTGTCGTAGATGAATTGCGGCGAATCATGAAAATCGATCAGGATCTCGGTGTCGCCGTTTGGAAGAAATCTGTCGAAATTGTGAGAAAAATTTACACCGTTAAAGTAAACAAACAGCTCAACGAACTGGTTTAGCGGAAATACGGGAATGTGTATTTGATAGATCACCGGCGGTCCTCAGGGTAACGCGGATGTTACCTGGTTTTTAAGGCAGCGACAAGGCCTGCTCCGTGGTTTTCGAGGATTGAACGCACTTTCTCGTCCGTCATTTCTCGACTGTCGCCATCAAACTTTTGACCGACGAATGAGACCGCGATCTCGGCTGGCATTACCCAGATGCCCATTATTGTCAGCACAGCGCGTAAATGATTCAGACATCGCAAACCGCCAAAAGAGCCCGGCGAGGCGGTTATCATTGCGGCTGTCTTTCCTTTGACCGTCTCGTACATACCGTATTTGTCATTGGTCCGCGATGCCCAGTCGATCACATTCTTAAGGCCGCCGGGCAGGCTGGCGTTATATTCCGGTGTGGCAATTAGAAACCCGTCGTGATCATTGAGCAGGTCTTGAAAGCGCAGTGCGTTCTCATCGAACTTTGTGTTGTAATCGTCAAAATCAAAGATCGGCATCGGATAATCGCGCAGGTCGGCGATCGTCACCTCGGCCCCGGCCTCGCGGGCACCTTCAGCGGCAATGGCGAGGACCCGTTTATTGTATGAGTGTTCACGAAAACTGCCGGCGAAGGCGAGGATCTTTGGCATTTTTTTAGTCCTCTGTCTCTATCTGAGTGATCTTTTCTACGCGACGCTCGTGGCGTCCGCCTTCGAAATCGGTTTCAAGCCACGCCTTCACGATCTTTGCCTGCTCTTCGTCAGGAATATAGCGAGCGGCAAGTGATAGAACGTTAGCGTTGTTATGCTGGCGTGAAAGGCGAGCGATCTCTTCGTTCCAGGCGACAGCGGCTCGGATGCCGGGAACTTTATTTGCGGCGATCGCCATTCCGGTTCCTGATCCGCAGACGAGAATGCCTTTGTCAAAATCCCCAGCCGCGACGGCCTCGCCTACTTTACGAGCGTAATCGGGATAATCGACCGAATCACCGGAATTCGTGCCCATATCCGTGTACTCAACGCCGATGTCGTCAAGCGTTTTCTTGACCTTTTCCTTCTCTTCAAACCCCGCGTGGTCGGCTGCGATTGCGATCTTCATAATGTTTGTTGCTTAACGATTATTTTAGCTCTTTAAGGCGGCAAAAATGAAATTTTAACCACAGATAAATACGGATGGACACAGATAAGCCCTATCTGTGTTTATCTGCGTCCATCTGTGGTTAAATTTCCCGAAATCTTTGCAAGAACTGAAGGCACTAGACGTTCCTCAATCAAATCTCGAAAGGAGCGAACACAATGAAACTCAGATATTCGGCAATTTTTCTCACGGTTCTTCTATTTTCTACCTGCATTTTTGCAAGCAGCCCGGCGGAGCAACTGGCGGTTAAGGCCGTTTCCGCGGATGCGGCCACGTCATCGTTAGCTATCAAAGAACTTCGAGCCTTAGGCCCGCAAGGCCTGGATTCATTGTTCGAGCGATTTTCGAACGAGATCGCAGCATTTGCGTCGAATGGGCATACGACTGACGAGTGGAAACGGATCGCTAGTGCGATCCGACGCAGTTGCGATGCAGAAGGACGCCTACACATCTCACCTCTATTGGTACACAGATCTCGATGCCGCCAAGGCAGTCGCCAAGAAGCAGAACAAACCGATATTGACGCTTCGGTTGCTGGGGAATCTGAATGAGGAGTTCAGCTGTGCTAACAGCCGACTGTTCCGATCGGTGCTCTATCCTAACGCCGAGGTTTCGAGGTATCTGCGCGATAACTACATTCTGCATTGGAAGTCCGTTCGGCCAGCCCCGCGGATCACGATAGATTTCGGAGACGGACGAAAGATCGAACGGACGATAACGGGCAACAGCATTCACTACGTTCTGGATCCTGATGGAGCGATCATCGACGCGATTCCAGGATTATATAGCCCATCGAGATTTCTTAAGTACGTGAAAAGCGCCGATACGGCTTGGGAGTCTGTTGCAGGGAAGCCAGCGAAGGAGCGATCTACAGCGATGTTGGCATTTCGAAAAGCGAGTTTTGACGAGATCAAAAAGGGCCGCGAGCATGCGATCTCGACCTCGGGTGTGGAACTAGCAGAAACGCGTTCGGGCACGCTCGCGATCCTTGCGGCACCAATGGCCGTAGCGAAAATGGTCGTGGTCGATGAATATTCGATCCTGCGGGTTTACGATGATTTCGCTAAGTTTGAGCCCTCGATCAAGTTTGACGATTGGAACAGTCTCGCAAGGATATATTCGTCCGAAAGGGGAATAGACAGCAATACGATCGCGATGGTTCGCCGTCAGAACGCAAAAACCGGACTGACCAAAGCTGAATTTGACGCACTGTTTGCAAAACTCGAAAGCTTTATCGCCCTCGACACAACGCGAAATGACTTTTTGTTCCACTCAAAGCTTTACGAGTGGCTCAATCAACCGCGAGGCGTCGGCGACCTTGAGTCGTTCAATGCCCGTGTTTACGCCCAGCTATTCCAGACACCAAATACTGATAAATGGCTCGGGCTCTATTCCAACGACGTTTACACAGCTCTCGATGGGAATGGGATCGTGAAATAGAAATATTGATAACCGGTCCAACTTGCGTCCCCGGCGGCTTTTGCGACAAACACAGAACGCATGGCCGTCGGGACGCAAAACTTTTTTGTAAAAAACTGGTCTGATATCGTTTAAGAACATATAATTGGCTCTTGAACGAATGACGCTTAGCTATTTCAAAAACTTCTTGTTTCTTTTCGCCGGTCTCGCGTGCTTTGCGTTTCCTGTTTCTGCGCAAGATTTCCTGCCCGAACTCGTCAGAAAGATCAAACCTTCAGCGGTAGCGATAGAGACATTTGATCAGCGTGACAATACGCTGTCACGCGGCAGCGGTTTTTTTATCGCAGCAGATCGCGTTATCACAAATCGGCACGTGATCGAAAAAGCAGCCCGCGTCGAGATCCAATTGCAAAATGGCAAGAAGTTTACGGTCAAAGGCGTTATCGCTATCGATGGCGAGGGCGATCTGGCACTATTGTTGGTCGAAGTTCCGCGAGCCTCCGCTATTCCATTGCCGGTCGTTAAGACTGTCCCGCAGGAAGGCGAATCGGTCGTCGTCGTTGGAAATCCATATGGCCTCGAGGGCAGCGTTTCCAATGGGATCGTGTCCGCCGTTCGCGAGATCTCGGGCTACGGCAAGATAATTCAGATCACTGCACCGATCTCGCCGGGTTCGTCGGGTTCGCCTGTCGTTAATATGGCGGGGCAGGTCATAGGCGTAGCGACCTTGCAGGCGGCTGAGGGACAGAGCCTTAATTTCGCAGTACCCGCCGAACGCATCTCTCAGCTGAAAGTGGGTGACCTACAGACATTTTCATCACTCAACAGCGAAACCCAGAAGAATAAACGCTCGACGGCTGAGAGATTGTACTCGCAGGGACTCGCTCAATTGTCCCGTGACGATTACGCCAAGGCCGTGCTGTATTTTGAAAAAGCAGCCGAAACCGACGCGACGTACGCCGAAGCCTGGTATCAGACCGGTTATTGTTACGGGGCATTAGACAAACACGCCGATGCGGTCAAAGCCTCACGACAGGCGGCGAAACTTCGGCCCGATTGGGCGGCGGCTCATATAAATGTGGGGGCTTCGAGCTATGCATTAAGCCAGTATAAAGAGGCCGTAGATGCATTTCGCCAGGCGATACGATTGGATGAAGGGAATGCTGAGGCTCAGTACTCGCTCGGCCTGGCTCTTGGCAAACTAACTAGAACCGACGAGGAGATCTTAGCCTATCGCCGGACGATAGCCATCAGGCCTGACCATGCGAATGCTATTGAGAAGCTAGGCCTTGCCCTTTTCAAGCTAAAGCGTTTCGTCGATGCTGCCACGGCATTCGAATCTCTCAAGATCTATCGACCTGATGCGAAAACCTACCTCAACCTCGGGGAAAGCCTCCTCGAAGCAGGTAAAACAGAAGAGAGTGTCGAACCGCTAAATACCGCGATCAGCTATAACCAGGATCTGGATAAGGCCCGCTACAATCTCGGTCGAGCTTATATAAAACTCGGCAAACCCGAGATGGCACAGGCACAGTACGAGATCCTGAAGAACGCCCGTTCAGATTGGGCGGATCGGCTGTATGTTTTGTTGAATCCCTAGGGCTGGATAGATTTTTCCACAACCAGAGCACTTAAAAAACTGTCTTGTATCGACTCTGCAAGGAATAGCTTTGTATGCGAACCGCAGGCAAAAAACGATGACGCGAATGAGATATTTGTTATCTCGGGACCGCCGTTGATGCTGGTTTCGGCGAGCAGTGAACGCTGGGTTACACGGCCATCGCCAATAGTGTAGATCGCACCCTTTACCTCATCTTTTTTAACTTCCTTACCGTCCGTCCGCTTAAAATCGCGGGCATCAAGTATCGTGTCCCAACGCGCGTTTTTCTCATCCCGGACAATTATCGCGGCATCGAGTGTGTCAGTGCAGTTGCCGCCATAGGCGTATATGCGGATCGGGTTGGATTTTGACATGGCATCCAGTGCCGCATGAAAGCGGCGCGTGCGGTCGAGTACAGAGATAAAATACGAGCGAACCTGGGCGTAAGTCGTCTGCCTGATCAGGCGTTCGTCGACACTGGCGTCTTTGTCGAGCTCCTCTTTTTTGTTGTCTTTGCCAGGCTCAGTTGGTTGTGGAGCACCCTTTAACTTACCGAGAAATTTTGGATCTGCGATCGCACCCCAGCCATACTTGATCCACGTGTCGATATTATAAATATCCACGTTCATTGGCTTTAAGTTTTCGTCGAGAAAGCGTACCGAATTCTGATGCGGCAGTAACTGAAATCCTGACGGATTGCTGATCACATCTTCGGCCCGCAGGTCGTCGATGAAAGGCAGTTTGCGATCGGCGATTATTGGGTAACCGTTTATGAGTGCTTCGAGGGAACTCATGGCTCCTTCGTTCGGCGTGCCAAACATCAACAATTTGTTGATATTGGCCGCACCCGCCCAACTCGGCTTGGGATTTGCAGAGCGTGGCAGGTCCGCCCTTCCGTACATCGCCGCATAGCGGGCTATCAGCCCACCCATCGAGTGCGCGATAATGTCGAATTTTAAGTCACGTCGTTTCAGACTGCGTTTTGCCGTCTCCATTTTTCGCATGAGGAGATGGGCAGATTCGACATTGTCACGGCGCCAGTCATACGCAAACACGTAGAAAACATCGGTTGCCTGCGGCTTTGACCAGTCGGCCTCGGTATATCCACGAGCGATTAGTGCGTCGATGAGCGATTGATAGACCTCGACGTCGGGTAACACCGGCAATTCGACTTTGCGAATGATATCTTTTGCGACGAGCCCATCGCGATTCGCCCGTAAGATCGGCGAGGTCATCGGCAGGCGGAGGTCATCGTCCTTGTCACGCTTTACGCTGAACCATGCTGTGCGGCCTGTTTTTTCATTTACGAGATTAGACCCTGTAACTCCGGGGATGATGATCACGGGCGGTTTTCCCGTAGATTGAGCCGAAACGGCGATTGCCGAAAGCAGGACAAGTACGAGGAGAAAGGTTAGTTTTTGTCTCAGCATAATTTTCGGCGAATACGACGAATCGCAAGCAGCGGTGTGCGGGGCAAGCTTCAATAGGATAACTTTAGCCCAGTTTTGGTTGCAATTATAGTTATAGACTGCACTTATGGCTTTATTAGTTACAAGTTCATCGCTAAACTCATATTGGCCGAGATATGGAAATTACACTAGCTGTCACAGGTGCCTCAGGTACGATCTATGCTCACCGAACTTTGCAGCTGCTTGCAGCGAGCGGTGTTGTTGAGACCATTAATCTGATCATGTCCGGTACTGCCGCCGTTGTTGCTCAGGTCGAAATGGGCGTGAATCTCAAAGATGCTGACGCGGCGAAAATCAATTCATGGCTTGGTCTGGCTGCGGATTCAAAGATAATACGATATTGGCGGCTCGATAATTTTGCTGCGAAACCGTCCTCAGGCTCGAATAAACAAGCCGGAATGATCATCGTGCCCTGCTCAATGGGGACGATCGGTTCCATCGCCTCCGGCGCGGGCACAAATCTTATTCACCGTGCAGCCGATGTGTGCTTAAAAGAAGGGAGAAAGCTGCTGATCGTACCGCGCGAGACGCCGTACAACGCAATTCACCTCGAAAACATGCTCAAGCTGACACACGCCGGTGCTCGAATATTACCGGCGAGCCCTGGGTTCTATCATCGTCCCAAAACTATTGACGAACTCGTTGGGCACCTCTGCTTTAGAATTCTTGACCAGTTCGATATTCCCCATTCACGAAAATCACAATGGACCGGTGAAGAGGTCAGAGAGGAAGATTGATCTATGCGTTTATTCTCGATACTTTTGCTCGTCGTCCTTTTTGCGTCTTCTGTCTTTTCGCAGGAACGCTTTGTTCGCCCGGTTGACGGTGCTAAGAAAGACGCTTCGTTTACTGCGTTTCGCTCGCGATTGATCAAAGCTGCTGAGAAGCGCGATTCCAAATATATTCTCAGCATTGTGGATCGTAATATAAAGATCGGCTTTGGCGAGGACAATGGGATCGCTGATTTCAAAAGAGTTTGGAAACTCGTGCGTCGTAACAGCGATTTTTGGGACGAGTTTTTGAAGGCGATCAGGAACGGCGGAGATTTCGATAACAAGTTATTTACGGCTCCATACACGTTTAGTTCGTGGCCCGACGACGTTGATGGTTTTGACTACAACGTTATTTTTGGCAATAACGTCAATCTTCGCGAGGCTCCTTCCGCTGACGCCAAGGTAATCGGCAAGCTTTCCTATAACGTCGTGAAGGTTGATTTTGAAAAGTCGGCAAAAGTGGGTAAGCCCGGAACGGATCAGGAAAAAGTGACATGGTATCAGGTCACGACGATGGGCGGTTTGACTGGCTTTGTCAGCTCTGAGTATGTTCGCAGTCACATCGACTACCGCGCCGGATTTGAAAAGAAACGAGGCGCCTGGAAAATGGTTTTCTTTCTAGCAGGAGATTAATGCATCCACAAGATTCAGTCGAAAGATTCTCAAATCGGGTTGCCAACTACGCCAAATATCGTCCTGGCTACCCTCGGGATATCATCGAGTACCTGGAATCGACTTGCGGCCTGACACACGAATCGTTGATCGCGGATGTCGGTTGCGGAACAGGCATCTCATCGCAGCTTTTCCTTGAAAACTGCAACAAGGTCATAGGCGTCGAGCCAAACGCCGCAATGCGGGCCGCGGCAGTCGAACTGCTGTCTGATTTTCCTGACTTCGAGGTCGTTGATGGAACCTCAGATGCCACCGGATTGCCAAGCGACTCGATCGATATTATCGTTGCGGCTCAGGCGTTTCA
The DNA here is from genome assembly GCA_041737885.1 of Pyrinomonadaceae bacterium. GTDB lineage: Bacteria > Acidobacteriota > Blastocatellia > Pyrinomonadales > Pyrinomonadaceae > OLB17. The sequence goes on from JBGSQW010000084.1 coordinate 41,802, forward strand.
CTGGTTCGATGCTGAGAGCACACGAGCCGAATTTCACAGGATACTTAAGCCTGGAGGCAGCATTGTTTTGATCTGGAACGAACGGCAAATAAATACCACGCCGTTCTTGATCGAATACGAACAGCTGCTTCTCAAATACGCTAATGATTATTCAAACGTAAGACATGAGAACATCGACGGTGAAAGATTAAGTGATTTTTTTCAATCAAAGTATGCTGCGAAGACATTTCAAAACTCGCAGATCTTTGATTTTGACGGGCTAAAGGGTCGAATGTTGTCGTCCTCATACATGCCGGATGAGACAAATGAAGTTTACGGCGAGATGATCTAAGAGTTAGAGGCTCTATTTGCCAAACACGCTGAAAACGGTAGAATAAGGGTTTTGTACGACACCAATGTGTACGCCTCCCAGGTTTGATTTATGGCAGTAACAGGTTCAGAAACTCCCGGAATACGGACAATTACAGTAGCGCACTCGCCCGATTCGGACGATGCATTCATGTTTTATGGATTGGCGACGAATAAACTCGAGACGCCAGGGCTTAAGTTTGAGCACAAGCTGAAGGACATCCAGAGTTTGAATGAGGACGCTAAGAACGGTGTGTTTGATGTCACGGCGATATCATTTCACGCGTACGCTTACGTTTCAGACAAATACGCATTGCTGCCTCACGGTGCGAGCATCGGTGATAAATACGGCCCGATCGTTGTTTCCAAGGAGCCAAAAAAGGCCTCCGACATCGGATCGATGAAGATCGCGGTTCCCGGTGAACTCACGAGCGCGTATCTTGCCCTTAAGATATACAACCCTAACTTCGAGCACGTGGTCGTGCCGTTCGACGAGATCATTGACAGCGTGCTGCGTGGTGACGTCGATGCGGGTTTGCTGATCCACGAAGGCCAGCTTTTCTATCATCAACTCGGTCTTTACAAGATCCTCGATCTGGGCGAATGGTGGCATGAAAAGACCACGCTACCGCTGCCGATGGGCGGAAATGTCATCCGACGTGATCTAGGTCCCGAATTGATGCAGCAGGTTTCAAAGCACCTGCACGCCAGCATCGCTTACTCGATGGATAATAGAGAGGATGCTCTTGCTTACGCGATGCAGTTTGCCCGCGACATGCAGCCCGAATTGGCTGACCGGTTTGTTGCAATGTGGGTCAATGACCTCACGCTCGACTATGGCGACCGCGGCCGCGAGGCTGTAAAGCTCTTGCTAGCAGAGGGGCACAAGGCTGGCATTATCCCTCACGAGGTCGAGGTTGAATTTGTCGGCTAGCCGATACGCTAACCAATTTTGTGAAAAGACGGGCTTGTGCCCGTCTTTCTTTTTAAACCGAGGGCGGGTGGCTTCAGCTGCTGTCAACTTTTCACAGCTTTCTGGCATCTATATCAATAGTTTTAGTAAAGTAAACGTGAAATGATAAAAAACCAACTTTTCTTATCTGTTCTCCTTTTTTGTGCGACGGTCGCCACGTTTGGACAGGCTGCCGATAATGTTGTCCGTAAAGAATTAAGTCAGGCAGAGATCGACCGGATCGTCAAGAAAGTGACCGAAAACGAGGGAGATTTCCGCGTCGGCCTGAGAAGCTACGCTTTCAAACGCTATGCAACGGTCAACGAGATCGGGATGGGCGGACAGATATCGGGAACCTTTCGACGCGATTCCTATATGACGTTCAATGCCGAAGGTGCGCGGTTCGAAAAGATCCTTTTCGCCCCGATCTCGACGCTTCCGCCGGGAATGGTCACTCCTGAAGATCTCGAGGATCTGGGCGGCGTCAACCCTTTTGCACTTGAGCCATCAATGGCGTCGCAATATAAGTTCAATTATGTCGGCGTAGAAAAGATCGATGAGCTAACTCTCTACGTTTTCGATGTCGGGCCTAAAGTGATGCCGGATGCGAGTAAGACGAAGCAGCGATATTTCACGGGGCGGATCTGGGTCGATGTCGATGATCTGATGATCGTAAAATCGCGCGGAAAAGGAATTCCTGAAACAAAAAAGAATAAATTTCCGATCGTCGAAACCACCCGCGAGCAGATCGACGGTAAATATTGGTTTCCGTCTGACGCACGGGCGGATGATGAGTTGGTTTTCGACAACGGCAGCGTTTTGAGGATCAGGATGCGGGTAAAATATACCGAGTATTCTGTCGGTCGAACCGAAGTGCGAATTTTGGATGACGACCCAACACCTACTCCGTCGCCAACACCGAAGAAGCCGTAAAAAGAAAGGGGCTGGACACGTGTTCGGTCCCTTTTCTACATTCTTCCCAGTTCGGCCGCGATTGCGGCACGAGTCTCCTTAAGAATATCCTGCAGCTCGTTAGCTGTCCTGCCGTCAGTTTCGATCGGCGGCAGCAAGACCATTTCGATCTCTCCAGCGAAGGCGACGCCCGTACGTTTGCCCATCATCGAATCCGTATTCTTTATCGCGACCGGCACGATCGCCGATCCTGTCTGGAGAGCGAGGTGAAATGCACCTTTTTTGAACGGCAGCAGTTCGCCGGGCATCGCCCGCGTTCCTTCGACAAAAACTCCAAACGAGTAGCCCTCTGACATAACTTTTCGAGCCTTGTTCATTGATGCTAGGGCTCGTTCCGGATTGCTCCTGTCGATCGCGATGATGTTCACAAAGCCCATTCCCTGGCCGAGAACCGGAACCTTGAGTAACTCAGCCTTAGCGACGAGACCCATCTTTTGACCGGCGTAGAAGAACAGCGTGGCCGTGTCGAGGTACGAGCGGTGATTGGAAGCGAAGACGTAGCTGCGTTCCGGGTCGAGATTCTCGTGGCCGGTGACGGTAACCCTCGCACCACACGCTCGAAGCCAGGTTCTCGCACCCCACTGGGCAAGTGGATAAAGCCACATGCGGCGGCGGATCAACCAAAGAAACAGAAGTGACGGCGTTGCGACTATCAACAACAGCGATCCCGCTACTAGCCAGCTCCACCAATACCGTATTTTCCCGCTCACGCGCGATTTGTTAGACTTCTGAACAGGAAAAGTCAGTTTTTGATTTTGCTCTACCGCTTCAAGATATTCGTCCGCCATAAATGCCTTTACCTCAGCGTCGCGAAGACGCTGATGATAGGAACTGTAAGATTATGAACATTTTTAGCCGATTTCGTAAGTTCACCATTAATGAATTTGCCCATTCCGTCTCTGCGTTCCTGCTTCTCTTCGGTTTAACAGCGCTCTTCGTTTTACCGGGTGTTGCTCAGGTTCCGAGCCCTAAATCGGTTCTCGGCTTTTACCCAACGGACGACAAGACCATTGCAGACTGGACACAGATCAACGATTATTTTACGAAACTCGACCGGGCGAGCAATAAGGTCGCGGTTAGGGAGATCGGCAAAACAACGAATGGAAAACCGCTAATCGTCGCATTCATTTCCTCGCCAGAGAATATTAAGAACCTGGATAAATACCGCCAGATGTCGGCACAACTTGCCGATCCGCGAACGATAAAGGACGGGAGAGAGCTCGCTGAGCTGATCAAGAATGGCAAGACGATCGTCTCGATCTCATGTTCGATCCACTCGACCGAGATCGTCGCATCGCAAATGTCGATGAATCTTGCCTATGATCTCGTCACGGCGACGGACAGCGAAACCAAGGAGATCCTCGACAACACGATCCTGCTTCTCATCCCGTCTTCAAATCCGGATGGCATCGATATAGTCGCCGATTGGTACCGCAAAACGCTGGGAACCAAGAGCGAAGGAACCTCGCCGCCCGAGCTTTATCACCATTACGCGGGTCACGATAACAACCGCGACTGGTTCATGCTCAATCTGGCCGAAACGCAGGCGATCACGAAACTCTATTGGCAGCAGTGGTTTCCGCAGTTTGTCTATGACGTCCATCAGCAGGGGCAAAATGGATCGCGATTTACGATCCCGCCGTTCTTCGATCCTCCAAACCCTAGAATTCCGCCGGCACTGCTGCGAGACGTCGGGTTGATCGGTTATAAGATGGCGGCTGATCTGCAGGCCAAGAATATAGCCGGAATCGCCACGAATGCCAGCTACGACACGTGGTGGCACGGCGGTTTTCGTTCGGCTCCGTATTATCACAATTCGATCGGCATTCTTTCCGAAGCAGCAAGTGCCGAACTTATGTCACCGGCCACTGTAAAGCTCGATGACCTCAAACGAACGCGGGCTAGAGGGTTAAATTCTGTAGTCGAGACGGCGACGAATTTTCCCGACCCGTGGATGGGCGGCGTCTGGCGTCCCGCCGATATTGCACAGATCGAAATGACGGCCTCGCGAAGCCTCTTACAGATGGCGGCTCGGTTCCGTACCAGATACCTGCAAAATTTCTATTCGTTGGGCAAGGCCAACCTCGCACCGGATAACGAGGACCCCGTTGCGTTTATCGTTCCGGCCGGACAGCCAAACGCCGGAACTGTCTCGCGTTTTCTCGAGATCCTGATGGCTCAGGGGATGGAAGTTTTTCACATGACGCAGGAACTTTACGTCAGACATGAAAAGGGAAATCAGGTCTTTCACGAGATGCCGCTCGGCAGCTTTCTTGTCTTCGTAAACCAGCCGCAGAAGAACAATGTGTTGAGTTTGTTCGAAAAACAGGTCTATCCCGACCGCCGCAATGCGAATGGCGAGGCTGAGGTGCCATATGACGTGGCGGGCTGGACACTGCCGATGCAAATGGGCGTCGAGGCAGAGCCGGTCTGGCAGATCCGCGATCTTGAGAAAGACCGGGCCACGCTTAAGCGAGTCGAGAATATAAACCAGGCTCGAGCCGTGGTCAATCTTGCTCCGCAAGCTGTTCCATTCGCAAAGCAGCCCAATCCGCTTAAAACTAGCCCAAGGATCGGGCTCTATAAAATGCACGGCAGTTCGATGGATGAAGGCTGGACAAGGCTGGTTTTTGATTCGTTTCAGATACCGTATCGATCCATCACGGACAAGGACATCAAGGCAGGGGCGCTCGATGTCGATGTGCTTATCCTGCCTGCGGATAGCGAAACGACGATAGTTCGCGGCTTGAATGCGGATCGATATCCTGCCGAGATCTCAGGCGGAATTGGTGAGGCGGGAGCAGAGAATATCAAGAAGTTTGTGTCGAATGGCGGTAAATTGATCTGTTTTGATGATTCGTGCGGCCTCGCGATCAAGCGATTCGACCTGCCGATCAAGAATGTGATCCCCGGGCTGAAGAGAAGTGAATTCTACAATCCCGGTTCGATCGTCAAGCTTGAGGTTCAGACGGCAAACCCGATAGCTCGTGGAATGAAGCCGGAGGTCGCGGCGTATTTTACAAACAGCTCAGCGTTTGAGGTCACTGACAATTCAAAGGTCAAAACCATAGCTCGCTATGCGGAGAAAGACGCTCTGATGTCCGGCTGGATGCTAGGCGAGAAGTTTGTAAATGGTAAAACTGCACTCGCCGAGGCGACATACGGCAAGGGCAAGATAGTCTTGTTCGCCTTTCGCCCGCAGCATCGCGGACAAAGTTGGGCGACATTTCCGTTTATTTTTAACGCCTTGGAAAAATAGCCTACTGTCAGCCGAATTCAGGTTTTTCTTTTACTTTAGCGTAAGGAAATTGAGCTGTTTTCTGTAACGTGTAGTAGCTGTTCAATCCCGAAATGCCGACGGCATGAGATCTTTCGAGATCGAGATGGCCGTTTTCGTTTGCCTCGTCGGGGAACGAGATCAGCTGGATGCTGCCGATGATGAGTGACGTCTTGTTTCGGTCGATCGGTATCTCTTCCTCAAACTTCATACCGATCTTGATCGAACTCTCGGCAACAAACGGAGCAGGAAAATCACCGAGATATTCCTCGGTAAGACCGCAAGCTTTGAACTCCGACAGTTCGGAATCGAACTTTGCCGACGTGTAATGAGCTCGTTCGATGATCGCCGGTGTGACGTGGTTTATCGTGTAATGGCCAGTTTCGCGAATATTTTCGTATGTATCACGCCGGATAGCGCCGACGGGGCGAAGGATCATTCCCAGCAGAGCGGGATCACTGCCGAGATGAACGACCGAACTGAAGATCGCAAGGTTTGTCGTTCCGCCAGCCGAGATCGTGCCGATCAGATTGGCAGGCTTGATGCCTGTGATGGAATTGATCAGATTAAGCCGGTAAACCCGTTCGAATTGGGTTATCTCTGTGTGGTCGATGAGCATAATTTCACTTGTGTAGCTGCCGTTCACATTTTTTCCAAAACGAGAAAAATGATGAGAAGTATCCGCTGACGTCAAACATCCAATCGCGGCTGCTCTCGGTTCCTGCGTAATGCCGGCTGAGCGGGTGCTCCTTGTAATGTATGTCGAGGTCTGTTGTTCCGGCGAGGTCGTCGAATTCGCCGACGAAAACCTGAATTCCATTGATGTTCCGGCTCAGAGCGAGGATGTGATCGATTACCCTATCCGATACCGGGTACTGGCGAAAGTGTGACGGTTCGAGCAGCAAAATGCGATTGGCATCGATACCTTCGTGCCAGGCCGGGTCGAGATTATAGCTGTTGTAAATGAGCGTAGGAACGCCAGACTTGAGATCGAGCGGCGGTGCTGATGGCAGTTTGGTCGAGAATTCAGGCGAAACCGTTCGTGATAATTCGTCGGGGACCGCGATCGTTTCGAAATCGCTGTAATCTACGTCGAGAAATGTCCCGCGCTGTTTCGTATAGCAATACCGATCGATATTTTCCTGATTAGCAAAATATTTCTTATTGCTAGCCGACCCCGCGACCCACTGCCAGCTGATCGCGTTACTCGCCCAATCGCCGTCGATGAGGTGATAGTACATCCAACGGGCGGGCGTTAGCCAATGGCTTTTGCCCACATTGCAGGCGATCGATGCCGTGTACATACGGACGTGGTTGTGCATGTAACCCGTGTCGTAGAGCCTCTCGACACCTGCGTCAACCGCCGCGATCCCAATGGTTGCTTCGACGATCGATGCGGCTATCTGCGTGTTCGAAACACCTGCCTGCTGATGCCGCAAGTCACTATTGATCTGGTCACCCTTAGCTTGCCAGGTTCGTTGGTAATATTCGCGCCAGGCAAGTTCCTGTATGAACTTTTCGATCTTTGCCGCTTCGAAACCGCGGTCCAGAACGCGTTCCAGCACATACTTTGTCGAGATCACACCACGTGAGATATAGGGCGAGAGACAGGTGACATCGCCGTCGATAAAATTACGCGTACGGGCATAGCGGATCGGTTCGATGTTGTCGACACGGTCGAGGATGGATCGCAGATCGGTCGGAAAAGCGGGTTGTGGGTTCGGCATATTATTTCAGCGAAGAATTACATTCGTAACGATCCCGCATTGGGTTTCGCTCGCGTAGAAAAAAGAATCGATGAATCGTTTCGCGTGTTTTGTTATGATTGATTAATGATAATTCGACGTGGATTTGCGGCACTGGCTCTCGTTTTGTTGATCACAGCACTGGGTATTGCCGACACGGTAGAATTCACACGACTTTCCAACGAACCGTTCATCCGCATCGGGCTCTCGACCAACGCCAGTTCGGTTTCGATAACGACTGGCGACACTTCACTCGTGGCGGTTAGCCCGGACGAGCCTGCCAAGCTGCTCGCAACCGCGCGTGTGACCGTTTCAGCCCGAGCCTATCGGCCGCCCGAGGTCGAGAACTTCCGGATCGAATTTCAAAATCTGCCCACGCAAAATGACGCAAATTCTCTTGCCCGCGACATCTGCGACGCAACCGGCGAAACAGCTCTGACAAGTATCGACACGGCAACAAATACCTGGAAGATCTGGGTGGGTTCCGTAAAAGAGTCAACGCTCGATGCCGACGAGCTGAAGGCCAAACTGGCGGAAAAAGGTTTTGAGGACGCAGTCGTTGTGGTGGAAAAAAAGACTGTGATCTCTGACGACGCGATCGCTTTGTCTCAGCAGCTCAAAACGGGTGGCACGTCCGAAGTTCGCAGTCTGATCAAGCCGACCGGTTCCTCGCAGCCAAATCCATCTGGAGCGATCTCGTCAAATCTGCGTGAAGTAATAGTCAATGGCCCGAGCGAACCTGCGAGATACTCTTCGCTAAAATCGGTCGCCTTTGGATCGTTAAATGAGCGTTCAAATCCGGTCAGGCTTAACGGCAAAGCGTATCGCGGCAAGATCGAGGTCTTTGTTAACGCTCGCGGTTCACTTACGGTCGTGAATGTAGTTCCTCTGGAGGATTATCTGCTTGGTGTCGTTCCGGCGGAATTGAGCCTGCCCCAGCTTGAGGCTCAAAAAGCCCAGGCGATCGCGGCTCGCACCTATGCGATCGCAAATATCGGCGGTTACGGAAAGCAGGGTTTTGATATGGTGCCGACCGTTTGGTCGCAGGTTTACAAGGGCGTTTCGATCGAGTCGAAAATGGGAACGCAGGCGGTTCTTGCGACCCGTGGGATGGTCGCGACATATCAGGGTAAGCCGATAATGGCCTATTTCACCTCGACCTGCGGTGGACGAACCGAGGATGGCGAAAACATATTTGATAGAAGTGAGCCGTATCTAAAAGGCGTTGAATGCTCGCTCGAGGGGCGACGGCATTTCGAACCTTTTCTCATAAAAACATCGCGTTTGCCGGCCAAGCTTCGTGACGAAGGAAATCTCGACCTTGTCAGGCTGATGTCGATGCTTGCTTCGAATGGTTTTCAGATGTCCGCGTCGCAGATGACCGATGATTGGTTCGAGGACATCCCGACCGACAGCGAAATGTCGAACTGGCTCAATAATCTCGCCGGACGCTTTGGCAAAACGTACCCGAATGTTGATAAGAATACTGCCAAACCGACCGAGCTCGCCCGTATAATTGCCGGTTTTATTTACGCACCAGGATACGCGGATACGATGCTCACCGATGCGGACATAAACTATCAGCTCTCCGTTGACGATGCTGCGGAGATCCCAAAAGAGCGACGTGCCGACCTCGCTTTGCTTCTGCGTGACGGATACTTTGCGATCCATCCTGATCTTACGCTCAAGCCCAACCGTCCCTTCTCACGCGGCCGTATGCTGAGGCTTATTCGGCAGATCTATGTGAAAAAGAAATGGATGGGCGAAACGCAATCCGCCACCACGAAACCATCATTTGACGGCAAGCTCGTGATCAGAACGGGAAAGACGGAAAAGCAGCTCGCTATTCGCCCGGACGTGTTTTTGTTCAGGGAGTTTGGGGCGACCATGTATCCGGTTCGCGAGGCCGCCCTTGTTGGCGGCGAGACGGTAAACTATCAGCTCGACGCACTCGGAGCCGTTAAATATCTCGAGATCAAACCTTCCGTTACTCCGACCGTGGCTGAGAATATGTCGCCTTTTACTACCTGGAGCAAATCGCTGTCGGCGGGCGAGGTGCAATCGCGGCTCTCGCGATATGTGCGCGGCATCGGTTCTCTTTACGATGTGAATATCAAAAAAGCCGGTTATTCGCGACGGGCGGTAGAGCTTGAGATCATTGGTTCCAATGGGACAAAGATCCTCAAAGGCGGCAAGATCAGATCGGCCCTTCGCCTTAACGAGCAGCTTTTTGTTATCAATAAACGCTACAACGGGTCGACCGTTACCGGATACACGTTCACCGGCCGAGGCTGGGGCCACGGCGTCGGGATGTGCCAGTACGGAGCGTTTGGCTTGGCAAAAATGGGTGTCAAATATGACGAGATCGTCAAGCACTATTACTCCGGCGTCGACATCACAAAGATGTATTAGGCCTTCCACTTTCCCACTAAAATAAAAACCTTGACGAGCAGTTAAACAATGTTGTTAAATATGTTTAGCGTGAATCGTCGCGCTGCCTACTTCCTTCCAACCTTCCCAAAGTCTCCAAGGGTTTCTCCTGATGTTCCTCCAACGAAAGTTTCTTTTAGGTTTGAGCCTGATACTGAGTATCGCTGTGTCAACAGCCCTCGGCCAGTACAGGTTTGACACCTGGACGACGGATAACGGATTGCCCCAGAACGGCGTGCGTCAGGTTACGCAGACGCCGGATGGGTATCTGTGGTTCACAACGTTTGATGGCCTGGTGAGGTTTGACGGCCTAAGATTCACAACATTTAACAAGAGCAACACCAAGGGCATAACGAATAACCGTTTTACGGGTATCTACGCTGACAAGGACGGAACGATCTACGCGACCACGATGGAAGACGGCATTCTGACCATCTATCGCAACGGCGTGTTTACGACCTTGCCGTCAGACCAGGTCCCGGGACATTACCTTGGACGAATCGAGCCGGAGGCTGACGGAAAATTGCGGTTCCTTAGCGAAGACGAAGATCGAAAAGGCAAGAGTTGGTTTCACTTCACGGACGGGAAGTTTGAATTCGTAGAAAAGCAGGCCTCGATCGACGTCGATAAGGTCGTAAACGGAAAGTTTGGCACGCAGTGGACTATCACTCGGCAGGGCGTGGCGGAAACAAGAAACGGACAAACGTCATTCATACCGCTGAACCTGTCAAACATTAATTTCCGGCCAAACGCTTTTGAGGATCGTGATGGTTCTCTGTGGCTTGGCGAGAACGAAGTGCATCGTATACGGAACGGTGAGCTGCGCACTTTTGGCGGGAACGACGGTTTACCTGCGAACTCTATTTATCATTCATTCTGGCAGGAATCTGACGGAGCTGTCTGGTTTTCGAGCGGTGGAGCGTCAAGCCATGGCGTAGGACTGATCGAGATCCGCGGCGAAGAACTAAAGGTCTGGGGAAAAGGGCATGGATTGGGGAATACATCGATCCTCGATCTGTTCAATGACCGCGAAGGCACGACATGGCTGGCCACAGACCGCGGGCTTAGCCGGCGTCGCAAACAAGTAATTCAGGGATACAGTACCGAAAGCGGAATCAACCACTCGGAAATCTATCCGCTATATCGCGATCGCAAGGACAATATCTGGATAGGTTCGACAAAAGGGCTCAGCATTTACCGCGATGGTAAGTTTGAACCCGTCGATTTTACCCCTGCTGACCCTTCAGCACCGCCGAACAAGACTTGGGGTGCGGGAAGAATGTCCGTCCAATCGCTGTATGAGGATGAGAACGGCACGATGTGGATCGGGCTGAACGGCGGTATCTTTCTCGCCAAAGACGGAAAAGCTGAAAATCTGCTCGAAGGCTCTCATGTCTTTGCGATCAAGAACGACAGTAAGGGCAATGTTTGGGTAGCTACCAATAAAGGCATCCTGCAGTTTCGCAACTATGAGCTGACCGCTCAATATTCTACTAAGGACGGCTTACCAAACGAATTCATGACATTTATTCATGAGGATTCGAAAGGCATTCTCTGGTTCGGCGGATATGGCGGGCTTAGCAAGTTCGAGGCAGGACGGTTCAAAAACTATACGTCGAAAGAAGGCCTTGCAGGCAATTATGTCCGAACGATCTACGAGGATAAGGACGGCATCTTCTGGATCGGTACTTATGACGAAGGGATGAGCCGGTTCGACGGCAGTCGGTTCGTTAATTTCAAAGAGTCTAACGGATTGTACAATAGCGGCGTTTTCGCCATTGAGGAAGATGCGGCCGGCTTATTCTGGATCAGCTCGAACCGCGGCATTTACCGCGTTAAAAAACAGGAGTTAAATGATCTCGCTGCCGGACGTATTACAAAGATCAACAGCGTAGGCTACGGAAAAGAGGACGGAATGCTCTCGAATGAGTGCAATGGCGGCCGTCAACCGGCTAGTGTGCGAGATAAAGACGGCAGGTTTTGGTTTCCGACTCAGGAAGGCGTTTCGATCGTCGATCCAGCCGTGGAAAAACCAAATCCGCTGCCGCCTAACGTCGTTATCGAAGAAGTATTGTCAGAACGGGAACCGATAGCATTTCGCGGCGGCATTTCGATCGAGCCCGGCAATAAGGATCTCGAGATACGGTATACGGGCATTAGTACGGTCAAACCGGAACAGATCAAATTCCAGTACAAACTCGAAGGGCACGATACCGAATGGATCGATGCCGGAACGAGGCGCGTAGCTCATTATTCGTACTTGCCGCCGGGCAACTACTCTTTCAAGGTCCGAGCCTCAAACAGTGACGGCGTGTGGAGCCCGCAGGAGGCTTCGGTAAAAGTAGAGCTATGGCCCTTCTTTTATCAGACAAAGGCCTTCATTCTTCTGTGCGTGTTGGGATTTGCGGTCGCGTTACTACTTATTTGGAAGATCAGCGTTCATCAGCTCGAGGCACGCGAGCGTAAACTTACCCGTCTCGTCGCCGAACGAACGGCAGAACTCGCCAAGGCAAACGAGAATCTGCAGAGTCTCGCCAATTCCGACGGGCTGACCAAGATCGGCAACAGGCGTAGATTTGAAACTTTTCTGGCTGACGAATGGCACCGGGCTGTTCGTTTCAAGACAGAGATCTCTCTGATAATGATCGACATCGATCACTTTAAACTCTTCAACGATACATACGGCCACCATGCCGGTGATGAATGCCTGCAGCGTGTAGCTGAAGCATTTGCTGAAACGATCAAACGTCCGACCGACCTTGTTGCAAGATTCGGCGGTGAGGAATTCGCATTGGTCCTTGGTGGGACTGATGCCGCTGGTGCTCAGCAGATCGCCGAAATGGCGGTCGACAACATCCGACGAATGCAGATACGTCACAGCGAATCACTGACGAGCGAGTTCTTGACCGTCAGTGCGGGTGTTGCCACGGTTTTTGCCACCTTCGACATGACTGAGAACGATCTGATCAAGCTCGCAGATGCGGCACTGTATAAAGCAAAACGCGATGGCCGCGATCGGATCTTTGTTTACGATCAAATAACTCGTGGATCGCTGAATGCGGACATTCTTGCTCGCGACATCCTGATCGCCAGCTAACGTGTGTACCAAAAAGCCCACGCGATCAAGACCAACTGCAGAGGCAGACGTATCCATAGGGCAATCGTCGGAATATTTGGATACAGTTCCGGATGCATTGCCATGTGAATATTGGCAGGAAAGACAACGAGCAATAGCAGGATCAAACCCCACGCAGCATAGACACTGAATTTTGGGATCAAAAGCCCGATCCCAAGTAGGATCTCCGCAATGCCGCTTAGTATTACCAGTGCATAATGCCAGGGTAGATACGGCGGCATTATTGATTCGTAGAACTGCGGAACGCGAAAATGATTAGCACCCGCCCCTATAAACAGCAGTGCAAAGAAGACCTTCGAAATAAATTTGAATTCCGGCATACGTAGGTCGTGCTCAGATCTTTTTACCGGTGGCAGCCGACAGGGCCGCTTTCCAACTTGCACCGGTTGCCCGGGCATCGCTTATGCTGGCAAAGCTGTTGTGAGGTTCGATAAAGGAAATGCGGTACTTGTCAGCACCGATCGAGATCTTCATCCCGCCGCCAAAATAGTGCCACGGGAACTTGATCTCGCTGATCGCCGAAACGGGGCGTCGAATCGCGTACCCTTGTCACCATCGAACGAAAAGCGTTCGCTCGTCAGTTTCATCACGCCTTGTTCACTGCCGGAAATGCCGATCATCCGCCAGACGATATCTTCGAGGTGCATAACTTTTTAATGAAGATGCAAAAGGACAAGAGCGATCAACGCCGGAAGTGCCTGAATAAAAAAGATCTTCTTACTGACGGTCACGGCGCCGAAAATACCGGCGACGATGACACAGGACAAAAAGAAAATGTGGAAATGAAAGCCGTCATGACCGCCCTTGGCTAAACCTACTATCAGCCCTGCCGCAAGAAAACCGTTGTACAAACCCTGATTTGCCGCAAGCTTTTTGGTCACCGCCGCTTGTTCGGGCGTGTGCCCGAAGGCACGAAAACCCGGTGCCTTATCCCACAGGAACATCTCAAGTACGAGAAAATAAATGTGCAGTGCGGCGACGATGCCTATGAGAATGTTTGCTGCTGTTTCCATTGATCTCGTTACAGGCCTACTCCGCGGCAGAGTGATGGCAGCGGGACATTGAAGTTGCTCATAACCGTATCGGCGGCCTCAATGCTCGCTTCCAGCAAGAGGATCTCATTACCGTAAAGTCCCGGATTACATGCCTGAATGACAGAGGCTGAGCCGGGCAGCCGTGTTGAATTCTGACCAAGAGCGAGCGTGCGTTTTAGTTTAACTTTGGCACTCGCCGGGTGATAGACGGTCAGATGGATCGACATTGCCCGCACCGACGTAGTCCCGTACTGCGAAAAAGGATCGCTCTGAAGCTCGAGCAGGACAACGTAGGCTTCTGTTTCAGCTTTGGCCTGTTTTATCGCGTCCCGGCGATTGACCGAACCTGCGTCAAGCACGTCGAGAAGTGTAGTTCGTCTCAGCCTTTCGACGGTCCAGCGTTGCATGCGTTCGGGCATCGGGAATCCGAAGGTTCCGCCGATGTCGATATCCGCGTAGACCTTCAACTTAAAATCCGGTTTAGGCGGCGGCTTTCTTTCGACGATCTCGGGCGTCGGCGTCGGTGTCGCCACCGCAGGGCTGCCTTTTGCGACCCTTCGCCCTGATTGCGCGTCACCAAAGCTGGATCCCAGCAGAATTAATACGGCCAAAATACACGCGTGAAAGATAACGCGATATCTTCGATACTGCATAAAGTTTTCGCTCCTAACGGGCATTGTAGGCTCGTTCCAGCTTCAAGTAAAGGGTTTTGGTCGTTCCTCTATCGAAGCTCCTGCTTCTGTCTTTTCCTTCGTTGATATTCGGCGAGACGGGGAATATTCTCAACGGCAAAAAAGGTTGACTTTTGCCGATAAAGTGTGCTATCATTGCAACATCGTGTCGTATGTCGAATCCATCGTTCACAGGTTTCAAGGGTTAGTATTCGAGATGTGGTTTAATAGGGGCAGTGTGACAATTGTAAGACAAATGGCGCCGATTTTAAGCGCATTAGAAAATGCAGATTTTGTGAGATCCCCATATTTACTGGCTATGATGAGATGCTGCCCGAAAAGTGCGCGCGTCGAGCGCGTGGGACATGGGACAAGCGTCACTGAGACGCGATAGAATGATCGCGATCAGAATATTGGAAATGTATCTATGAGACAGTTAAAAAAGTCCGGCTTTAGCACCCTGATTTCACCAATTTTGTTGGTGGTCTTCGTCTTATTGGGTTCGCTTAGCGGCTTTTCTCAGATCGGAACAGCGGCGGCGAAAGGGTCGTTGACGGCGAAGAACGGCTTTAAGAACGAGGACGAGATCCGCGATAAATTTAACAACTGGAGAAGCGATAAAGATGCTCAGGATTGGCTCGTAGCAATGAACTACAAGATCGCCGATATTGAGAATGTCGTTGCCGGGAAACCGCATGGAGAGAAGGCTGATGTCGAGGTTCGCGTGACCACAAAAGCGGGCGAAAAGAAAGAGGGTATTTCTAACAAGCTCGTTTCAAGTCCAACCGGATTTAACCAGATCGACAAACGCTGGCTCGCCACATACGCAAAGATGTGGAAAATGCCTGCCGACGTCCAGGCGGCTCTCAAGCTTTTCGTCGGCGAAACTCCGCCAACGAAACCATCGAAAGAAACGAACCGCATGTATCTCAACGAACTCGACCCCGCTTCGCAAAAGGCAGTGATCGATTTCTTTACGGCAAACAAAACCGAGATAGTCTCAGACCTCTTTTCGGGCGATGGCTCACACGCCGCCGGTTGGATGATGGTCGCGATGAAGGCAACCGACAAGACGCGTTGGGTGATCCGCACCGATGCGGAAGTGATCGACTTTTTTGCCGACGGCAAGGTCGAGATGACCCGAGCCGGTAATCTCAAGATCGGCCGCATTACGGTTCAAAGAAAGGGAGGCGATGGTGGGCGTGAGACAGCAAAACAGCTGCAGTTCAAGATCAACCCCGCGTTGCTGCTCGGGCCTCCGGCAAAATGACCATGCGATTCTCACGCTCACAGATCGGCGGTGCGGTCATTGTCTTGGTCTTGATCCTATTGGTGATCGCCGCGCGGTTGGTCTGATTATTGCAGATACGACCCTTGGGGTGACTATATGATCAAAAAACTAACGATCTCGCTTACGATCGCAATAATGATGACGGTTATCGGCTCATTTGAGCAGGTTTCAGCTCAGAATGCCAAGGTCACGGCAAAGGCGCAGAGCCTGACCGGCGACAGGTTCACGGTAGCGGCCCGGACGCCCAGAGGGGCGACGATCTACGCTGTGAAAAGGCCGTCAGCGGCGGTTCTGAACGCGATTGATAAGGGCTTGACGGACCTTTTTGCAGTGGCACGTAAGAACCGCTACCGTGCTCGGCTCAATTACACGGATTACACGATCTACATTGCTCGTGCGGACCGAAATAAGAATGCGGCGGGCGAATATTCGCCTGATTTCGCGGTTGGAGCCCAGCAATACGCAGGAAGCGTTTACGATCAGGGCGGATATATATTTGCGGCTGGAATGGTGCTCGCCTACACACCGGCGTCCTTTATAATCGCCGAGCACGAACGCAATTTCGAGCGTATTTCCGAGGTTGTTCGATACGAGGGCGAACACATCGTGCTCTATCACAACGACCGCCAACGCTACAACCAAACCGCCGACCACAGCCAGGGCGGCGGGCATCCGATCCTTCAGTGAAGAGTGGAGAGTGGAGAGTGAATGCCGGTTATGTACAATTCGATTTTTTCACTGCCCACTGCAGACTGTCACCTCCACTCCAACCTCCTCACCATTTCGTGCATCCAATACCCGAAACGGTCAAGTAGTTTGTCGATGTGCGGAACGAGGAAGTCGCTGAAATGCCTAAATATCGGGGTTTTGGTAATTTCGGCCGCATTTTATCTGTGATGGCACGGCCATTGCCAAATACATTCGCGGGAGAGCGGGCGGTCGCCGCACCAAGCGAAGATGGAGGTTGGTTCGTATGCAACGCTTCGCTGCATGGAAAAAGTTAACGGCACTCTCGCTATTGATATTTGCAAATTCAGTTCTTTTGTACGCACAGCCGGATTCGATCTATCGTTTGCCGGCAGGTACGCGGATAACGCTGAAACTCGATGCAGAGGTCAACTCAAAGGTCTCGAGCGTCAACGATACGTTCCTCGCTACGGTTGCAAAGCCGGTGGAGTTTCGCCAGACGGTGATGATCCCGATAGGAACGGTCATCGAGGGCCGCGTCAGGGCGGTTACTAATGCCACGAGTGGGAACCAAAACGGTACTCTCGAAGTAGTTTTCGAAACGCTGAAGATCAACCGCGAAACCCGTCGTATCGAAGGCGTGCTCGTCAAACCGCTTGCGGAAAGATCGTCCAACACCTTCAGTTTTCTAAGCGTCCTTGGTGGAGCCGCAGTCGGAGCCGCCTTGGGAGGAGCAACCCGTTCCACACCCGGTGCGATCATAGGAGGAGCACTAGGAGCCGGAGCCGGCGGAACAGTCGCCTTTCTAAAAAAAGGCAAAGATGTAAGGCTGCGAAAGAACGAAGAATTTGAGATCGAGCTGAAGAAAGAAGTGACGCTTCCGGTTCTCGATTATTGAAAACATTGTCAGTCTTCCTGCACTAGCTGACAAACAAGAGTGTGGCCGCGGCGTAAAAGCCTGGCCATATCAAAAAACCCGACGTGAAGGGGAGAGCACGTCGGGTTTTTTTGTTCTTTTTTGACACAAAAGCTAGTAGATAAAAACCGCACTGTTCTTCAAATAGCACCCACCGCACCCAAAGAACTCAACCCCCAGAAAAAACTCCGATATTTTGGCAGGGTTTTTACAGATTCACCGCATATTCATGAAAAGGTCAACTCCCTGTAAGTTCTTTTCTTAGTGGATTTAGATACAACTCTATTCATGAAAAGGTCAACTCCCTGTAAGTTCTTTTCTTAGTGGATTTAGATACAACTCTAGGGTATTCATGAAAAGGTCAACTCCCTGTAAGTTCTTTTCTTAGTGGATTTAGATACAACTCTAGGGTATTCATGAAAAGGTCAACTCCCTGTAAGTTCTTTTCTTAGTGGATTTAGATACAA
>JBGSQW010000114.1:0-45233 GCA_041737885.1 Pyrinomonadaceae bacterium
GAGCGCGACCCCTGAGCGTGCATTCGCGCCAGCCCCCCAGCGTCCCGCGCGGAAGTTGCGTCGAGCGGCTCCCAAGCCGTCAGCTCGCCTGGATGAGCCAGGTCCGTGCCACATCCAGCTCGGCGCGCTTGAAGTGCTTGAGCTCGGCCTTCATCAGCGGGTTCAGCATGTTGACATAGGCCGCGATCCAGCCCTGGTCGGCGACCACGGCCACATGGGTGACGTCGCTCAGGTGCTCGAAGCTGAACTTGACGTCCTCCCAGAGCTTGCTCCAGGGGATCGGGGGCGTCTCCAGCTCGCCGATGTGCTCCAGCACCCGGATGCGGCCGTGCCGCTCGATGGCGGCCTTGAACTTGGCGAGCGTGTCATCGAACTCCTGCGCCGTGATGGAGCCATGCATCGTCATCTCGACGATGTTGTTTTCGGGGTGTTCCTGCACTTCGATCATCGTGGTGCCTCTCTCGTCTCTCTCGGTTGGATGGGAATGGTCCCAGCGTTCCCGCTGCGGCTCGCCACTCGGTAGGTCGACCCCAGGGACCCGCCGCGATCGCCAATTGCTTCAGTGGACATCAACGCCCAGTCTCTCGACCCGTCCACGCAGGGCCTGGCCAAACAGTGACATCGAACACACCGCGACCAACAAAGCTGTCGCTGCAAACAAATAATGTTTCCGCATAGCAATAAAATCCGCCTTCAATTTCTTATCTAACTAGACTTTCGAATTTTAACAGAAACTTAAACGTACGCAATAAAGAAAACGTCTCCAAGGAAATAAATTAGCTGATCTCAATATCGTCCGACATCCGCACGATCTCCATGCCGGGCTGGACGTTAGCTCGACAGGTTATCACCGCTTTTTCCTTATCGCCGTTCTTGACCCACACCTGACAATTTAGGCAGTCGCCATTCCAGCAGAAATCACCGAACGAGATGGTCTCGACCGATAGATATTGGAAACATCGCAAAAGCGTATTATTTTCCGGGACCAACCGCGTTTCACCGAGGATCTTTATTTCGATCAATTTCTCGTACGGCTGAAAAACATCCTTGATATCGTCAATATTCATTCTTATTCTCTTCGATCATGGATCTGAACATCGCTTAAACTACGTCGTAGCCGCGACCAGAATGTGATTGTATCGAAATGATGCTGAATTTTCTTGCGCTTCGTTCTTTTTGCTCGGATACGGTTGTCGGGTGATCGTGCTGGGAGTATCATAACAATATATAAGATTTTCAATTTATGTCACTGATCATCTACTCAAAGCCCGGTTGTCCGTATTGCGAAAAAGCTCGTTCACATTATCGTTCGGTCGGAATTGATTTTGTTGACTATGACGCGCAGAACGACAAAAAGCGTCAGCAGGAAATGCTTCAGTTCTCCGGGGGCGATCTGACGGTTCCATGCATCGTTGATAATGGCATTTACATCGGATCAGGGTGGGGCAGCCCGCCACGTGGCTGAACGATCCAGATTGATTGACCGGCAGTTGGCCGGTCGCTGAACAGAAAACTTAATTTTTTACTTTTTGCGGCGAAAGCCCCTCTTCGCCTTTACTTAGATCGTCATTAACTTTACGATTACGGTTCGTGGAAAATTGAATATCGGCATTCCGATAGGATATCCACGTCTTCCTTATGGTTGGTTCGCAAATTAACCAATACAAGATCCTGGAAAAGATCGGTTCCGGCGGACAGGGAACGGTTTACAAGGCTCTCGACACTAAGCTTAACCGCACCATTGTCATCAAGGTGCTTCCTCCCGAACTCACCCAAAAAACCTCTAACTTCAGACGTTTTGAGCGCGAAGCACAACTTTGCTCCCAGCTCGACCACCCGAACATTTGTACGATATACGATTTCCACAGTGCGGAAGGCGTTTTCTACATCGCGATGCAGTACGTCGAAGGCAAAAATGTTCGACAGCTGGTATCAGGACGACCACTTGAACTTAAAAGTGCCGTATCGATCGCTATACAGGTCGCAGATGCACTAGCGTACGCTCACTCAAAGAACATTATCCACCGCGACGTGAAGGCCGGTAACATCATGGTTACCGATTCGGGCCAGGTCAAAATTCTGGATTTTGGCCTTGCGAAGCTTCTTGAGGACGAGCATGCCCAGCAAAGCGAAGGCCTGGATCGAAATGAGATCACTGAGCTCGGAATTCCCTATGGAACCGCTACTTATGCGGCCCCGGAACAAGCTAAGGGCGAACGTGCAGATCACAGGTCGGACATTTTCTCGACGGGCGTTCTGATCTATGAGATGTTGACGGGCATATGGGCATTTCAGGGGAAAACAGTCGTTGACGTCCGTCATCAGGTGCTCTATGGTACGCCAAAACCGATAGCTGACCTTAGAAAAGACCCGATACCGCCGCAGATCCAGGAGATCGTCAATAAGGCTCTGCAAAAAGACCTGAAAGACCGGTATCAAAAGATCGCAACAATGCGGGATGAGTTACGAGCAGTGCTGCAGCAAATCGCCGGGGCACAGGTTATGCCTGGTGACACATATATTCCGGGCCACGCAGACGGAAGTGCGGTAAAACGAATGCTCAACTGGTTCACTGGGAAGTCTGTTCCCGAAGCCACGTCGATAGGACAAACGCCGTCCATCGCCGTTACTCCGTCCTACGCTCCGGACATCTCGATGACCGCAACAGGAACCGAGAAAAAGAGCGTCGCGATCCTTCCGTTTCAGAATCTGAGCCAGGATGCAGCGTCGAGCTTTTATGAGTTTGCGTTAGCTGATGCTGTTATCACAGAACTCGCTCAGATCCGCTCGATAATCGTTCGACCTAGCTCGGTCATCGCAAAGTATCAGGGAAAACAGATCGATCCCCGTGAGGCTGGCAAAGAGCTTCGCGTTCACGCAGTCCTCTCTGCCGGTTTTTTGCGGGCGGGTGAGAAACTTCGCGTGACTGCGCAGTTGCTAGACGTCTCAACTGGCGACATTCTATGGAGTGACCGTATCGACGCCGAGGGCAGCGACATCCTGACACTTCAGGATGGCATCGCTCAACGCATTCTGGAAGGCCTGAGACTGGAACTTACAGACCTGGAAGCCGAGAAACTCGGGCGGCGAGCCACCGATAACGCGGAAGCTTGGGAAGAATATCTCAGAGCCCGTGACCATTTCGGACGCTTTATATTCCGTACGCTTGACGCTGAAGACTGCGACGCAGCGATGGCGAATTTTAAAAGGGCGATCGAACTTGATCCTCACTTTGCTCTTGCATACAGCGGCCTCGGAGCATGCTACGCCAACCGCGTTTTCAAAGGACTCGGTGAACCTGAAGACTACACTTATGCCGAGGCGGCGTTCAGCAAAGCCTTTTTCTACGATCAAAATGTAGTTGAGGCACGCGTGCTAATGGTCATGATATACATGGCTCGAGGCGAAAAGAAGAAAGCCCGAAGCGAGATCGAATTACTGCAAAAACAGTTTCCGAATGACGCTGCCCTATATTTCATCAAGGGCGTTATGCATCGATTGGACGGCGAATACGACAACGCTCTCAAAGCCTTCGAGCGTCTCGCCCGTCTCGACCCCGCAGCACGCGTCGTCGCAGCCTACAACAGTGCCCGCATTTACTTGTATAAGCGTGATTTTGATAAAGCAAATGAGGTCCTGGATCGCGGCGAAAGGGCCGAGCCCAACCACCCGATGATCAAGATCTTCCGGTCGGCCGTGCTTTATTACCAAGGCAAATCGGACGAGGCTATTTCCATCATGGACAAGGTCTTAAAGGAAAATCCACGAATGGACGGAATTCGCCCGCTGTATGCCGAGATATTGGCAGGATCAGGCCGTCCTGACGAAGCCCGTGCGCAGCTTACGGACGACGCTCTCTCTCTATCGCGAGCCGACCATGACATGGCTTACTGGGTCGGGTCCACATACGCAATGCTTGGCGAGACCGATCTTGCGTTCAAGTGGATAGGCAAAGCGATACGACTCGGGAATCAAAACAAGCCATACTTCGAAACCGATAAAAATCTCGACGCCATCCGCAGCGACCCACGCTGGCCGGAGCTAATGGCAAAAATGAACGACGGCGACTAAGTTGCCGCCAGTTCCATTCCATTCACACCCAAACCGCTCGAACTCTCGTAGATACGCATCGTTTCTTGTAGAAAGGATCGCCCTACTGCTTCTTCGCTAATCCTAAATTCTTCGAAACGTTATATTTTCAAAAAAAAATCACTCATCTCTGTAAGATTCTTGCCAGTTTTTTCAATACATAGAGGGAGCGGTGCATGACGTACTTTAAGAAATGTCCAAATTGCGAGAATACAGGCGAGTCTGGCTCTACCCGCGTCATTTATGAGTGTGAAAAATGCGGCCATAACTTCTGTGAGAAATGTACCAATTGCGACCGGTGTCCGGCGTGTACTTTCAACACAACCAAAAAGGCCGGAATGATCGCGTAACTAGTTCTGTTTTCATCATTTGGCCTTTCTCAACCAAGCTTAACCTCCCATAGGTGTCCCTAAGTGCTTCGGCATGAACGGGACACCTTATTTTTTTCTCAGCACGCAGTTTCCCGGCTGCGAAAAGCTATTCGGAAGATTAAGATTAAACTTTCAACACGGAACCTCCGTAAAGCAGAGAGAAATAATACCTAAATCTTTCGAGATCGGAGTTTAACCATGTCTGAAACCCAATTTGCCCCGATAGGAGCAAGTGAACGGATAGACCTTCTGGACGCGATACGCGGAATAGCGATCGGCGGCATATTTATCGGCAATATGCAGTGGTTTTCCGGCTACGGTTTTATGCCGGACGATCTGGCTGCACAGTCTTCGCTTGCCGATCAGGCTACGCGATATTTTGTTCACGCATTGGTAGAAGGAAAGTTTTACTCCATATTCTCGTTCCTCTTTGGTTTCGGTTTCGCTTTACAGCTATCAAAAGCCGAAGAGCGTGGTGATAGTAAGGCAAGCCTGTTCAAACGACGCCTGTCTTGGCTGCTCGTGATCGGCATGCTTCACGCATTCCTGTTGTGGTCAGGTGATATTTTGAGCGTGTATGCACTGCTGGGATTTGTTCTGTTGTTGTTCCGAAAGAAACCTACAGGATCGCTTCCCAAATGGATATTTGGCCTCATCCTGATCCCGATAGCGGTTTACCTTGTTTTTCTGGCATTATTCCTCAGCTTTGCTCCGCCGGATATTGCGGCGACCGTGAGTCAAGCAAAGAATCAGATGTGGCAGGGTGCGGTTAGCCTCGTTCCCAACAGCGGTTATTTTAGGATAATGACCGAATACAATCTCAATATTCTAGCGGGCCGCTGGGCAGGCCTGATCTTTGAGATGCGGCTTCCTAAGATCCTGGCGATGTTTCTGCTCGGCGTTTATGTTTACCGGATCGGTGTCTTTCGATCCCTGTCCGACAATAAAGAACTGATCAAACGCACGCTGATCATCATCTTACCGTTAGGCCTGATCATCAATCTGATATTTGCTTATTTTGTCGGCAAGGAATCACTTCTGCCACCCGAACCGATAGGTGTTTTAGGCGTCGTGACCTATGGATTCGGAGTTCCGGCACTCGCCCTGGGGATCATTGCTTTGATCGCTACGCTTTGGCAGAAAGAGAATTCACAGAGATTGTTGTCGATCTTCGCACCAGTTGGAAGGATGGCGATGACTAACTACCTGCTTCAAACGGTAGTTGCGATCTTTATATTTTACGGTTTCGGGTTTGGTTTGTATGGGAAGACCGGGCCGCTCACGGCGACAATGATCGCACTGACCGTCTTTGCATTTCAGATCATTGCAAGCTCTATGTGGCTGCGGTTCTTTCAGTTCGGGCCGATGGAATGGATATGGCGCCAGCTTACCTACAAGCGACGTTTGCCGAACTTGAGAGAAGCGTGAGCTATTCAGCCGCGTTTCTCAAAAACAAACTCGTTACATCCGAGCCCGACACCGCGTGATTTTACCTTGGTCAGATTGAAACCACGCTCTTTGCAGAAATCGAAGATCTCGTCAACGGATGCGACCTCGTATGGAAATCCGCCTACCCAATCGATGATGTCGTGCCAGTGATTCATTCCCCGCCCATTTTTATATTTTGTCCAGGAATGAACGTATCTCATAGGACTAAGGGCAAGCATTGAGGAGACTAACTTTTTGCCTTCGTCCGGAATGATCGTCAAAACGGCGAACGGAGTTTTGAGAATGCCCGGAAGGCGGCAATAGGTCTTTTTGATCCAATGCCATCGACGTGCCTGGCTTCCGGTGTCATTGTAAATAGCGACGAAGAGCTTTCCGCCATCCGTGGTTGGAATAACCGCGTTCTCGAGGGCTTTCCACATTTGTCCGGTGTGATGCAGCACGCCCCAGGAATAGACCACGTCAAACTTGCCGAGACTGGCTACATAATCGGCATCGAGCGCCGAGCCTTGTTCGACACGCCAGTTTGGGTCATTTGCAAAATAGCGATTTCGCAGCTCCTGCGTACACGCAAAGGAATTGCTGTCGAAATCAAAGGAATGCACTTTGGCACCGAGCTTTCGAGCAGCCAGCGAAAACAATCCGCTGCCCGAACCGATGTCCAGAAAGGTTTTGCCTTCGAGCGTTTCGACCTCGAGCATTTCTTTGAGCGATTCGACCGCGGTGGCGATCCTTTCGTCGTCAAGAACTGATAAAAAGGCACTCCAGTTCTTTCCGAATTCAAATCTCTCGCCGCTCGCTACTTCGCGTCCATGCTGCTCAGCTATCGCAATTTTGTTTGTTATTGTGGCACCCATAATTTGTAAAAAGACGGGCGTTTCCGGCAATGGAAAGGCCCGTCTTAGTAAACGTACAAACACTTTGTTATTTCAACAATTTATTTTCTCGCCATTGAAAGTATCTCGCGAAGCTCATCGACCTTCGCCTCCCAGCTTTCATGACGGATAGCATCGCTAACAGTTTCACGCGGTTTTGAATGAGCAAGGGCACCTTCGATCTTTCCGATGAAATCCGCGTGATCGGTTCCGACCAGACAGTCTGGAAGAATGCGAACCTCCGGAATATCAGTCGAAACAACGGGCAAGCCGGCAGCGAGATATTCGCGAACCTTGAGCGGGTTTGCCGCGAGAGTCAGCTCATTTATCGCGAAGGGGTTCAGGGCGACGTCAAATCCTTTACAATATGCCGGAAGTTCCGCATACGGTTTTCGGCCGAGGAAATGAATGTTTGGAACATTGTCGAGGATCTTTATCTTCTGCTCCGCATCGACGGCGATCTTGCCTATCAAAACTATGGAGCCGTCCTTAAAATACTCCGCAGTTTTCTTGATCAATTCAAAATCGACCCAATCGGCAAGCAGCCCGTGAAAACCGATGATAGGCTTTGGCAGATGGGCTATTTCATCCGGGATCTTGGTTGAAACATCGAGGGCTGTGCGAAAGTGACGCCAGTCGGTTCCGTGCCGGATGATGTGCGTATTCGGATTAAAATCCTTCTTCGAATCGAACAGCTTCTCAGCCGACACAACGACGACGTCGGACATCCGAAACAAACCTTCCTCGATCTCCTTCAAAGCCGATGAGCCGGTAAAGGCTGTGTATTCATCCACGCAGTAGTAGATCAATTCTTTTTCACCGAGTTTACCCGCGATCATTCCGGCCGCCGGATTAAAGACCATGTTTATGACGTCCGAAAACCCGAGCTTTCGCATTGCCTTTTTCACCTGGCGAACGAGTGAGCGTTGGTTTAGGCCCACGATGGTTTTGTTGCCGTACGCCGGTATTGCCAGCGGATTGAGGAGAAAGATGTTTGGTTCAACTTCCCTGATCGGTTCCGTAAAAGCTTTTAATTTCCTATAGATGCGCGACAGATCCTTGGATGAGGTCGTTGGCATTCTATTGGCTATTGCGTTGATCCAGAGAATACGGTTATCTTTGGACAAAACCCGCATTAGGTGGGTTTTGGAGAGTGGATCGCCCGTCCAATCGTGAGAAAAACAAAGAATATCACGGCCGCGAAGCACGCCAGTTTCTGCTTTCGTCTTCTTTTTTTCCTGATGGTAGCTTACGAGCACAATTTTTCTCCACTGAGAACCTTTCTCTCAAAAGTCTTCATCGTTTTTTCTTCCAGGATCAACGTGTCAGCCAGAAATTTCGCCGCCCAGTTGGGAAAGATGAACGGAGTATATTTCCCGTTAACAGGATAAGAACCTTGTACGCCACCCGAAATGCCGCGATGCATCGAGGACACGTTCTGGGAACGCTTCACATCATCAGTGAGTTTTAAGGCGGCATTCAGATATCGTACGTCGCCTGTGATCTGATAGTGCTTTAACCAAACGCCCGCGATCTGCGCATTTCCCGTAAGGCACGAATAGTCGCTTGATCTTTTCCAATTCTGGTCAAAATCTCCCGCCATCTTTTTCCTAAGCTCGAAAATTCGCAGAAGCTTCTCTGCCGTTTTTGCATAGGCTGCCAGGTACCGTTCGTCTTTTAGAATTCGATACGATTCCTGCAGGCCTTCCATCACATAGGCGATGGTGTGTGTAAAAGGCGCGGACCATTTTTCAGAGCTGGTAAAGAAAGCATTATTGTCGAACCATCCGTTCTCATGCTGCTGAGCCATCGTCCACTCAAGGTTCTTCTTTGCGGCATCCGCGTATTTCTCATCGCCGGTGATCTCAAATATTTCGAGAAGGCTCCAGGCTGTTCGCACGTCGTAAGCATGAACATCGGTCTCAGTTTCCTGGCTTTCGAAACGCCATGCCCCGTCCTCAGCCTGAACGCTGATGAGCCAATCCCCTGCCTTCTTCGCAGCTTCCAGATATCGCTCGTCCTTTGTTTCGACAAAAGCACGACACCAACCGAGAATAACCTGCCCCGTGTTAAAGACCGCCTCGACCTGCTTCGCGTCTTTTCCTTTGTA
Organism: Pyrinomonadaceae bacterium; assembly: GCA_041737885.1. Classification (GTDB taxonomy): domain Bacteria; phylum Acidobacteriota; class Blastocatellia; order Pyrinomonadales; family Pyrinomonadaceae; genus OLB17. The sequence continues at coordinate 8,892 of JBGSQW010000114.1, forward strand.
GAGACCGGCTTGAACAGCACCGTTCGGCATCTGAACTTCGATCTCCCAGTCTGCCATCGAGCGAGCCCGATCACTCCATTCGATATCACCGGTCATTTCGGCAAAATCGTAAAATGTTGGAATGATATAGCCTGTCGTTTCCGGATATGGTGCCAGCCATCCATCGATCAGCGAATAGCCGCCCGAAACGCCGCCTTGCGGGCACGCATCGTCGGCAGCTTTCAGCCACGCCATTGTTGATCTAAGATGTTCCAACGACGAACCCGGTGCCGGACGAACATCGAGTGCATTCTTAGCCCAGTGGCTAAATGCGGACGGATGCACGTTTCGCACGCCTGCTTTTACAACTCTGGTTAGAGGAATTTTACTCAGCATAATTTAGGCAAATTTGTTCAATCGTTGATTGGCAAGGCTTTTCAGGCGATCGTGCATCTGAAAAAATTGGCTTCCGCCGGGCTCATTCGATTCGACGAATGGAAATTTCTTGCCGTTCGCAAAGTCCGATACGGCAGCCGCTAACAGATCCACGACCAACGCTGCACTTTTATCGCGAAGACTGCCAACCGTATCGATCTTTGAAGGCTGTATCGTCTCCGACCTGAGAACTACGCCGGTATCGACGCCCTCGTTGACCGTATGAACACTGACCGCGACATCGGCTCCGCAGAGTACCGACCATTCAGTCACATCCATTCCGCGAAAATCGGGAAGCTTTGCGTAATGTGGATTTATGACGCCGATCTTCGGCACATCCAAAACCTGTTTTTTAATGATCCCGCAACCGCGCAGCACGATCAGGTCTGGTTCGATCTTGTTTAGGATCGCAACACATTCCGGTGAATTATGTGAATCTACAAAATATACTTTTGGCGAAACCTCCGGCAGTTTCACTTCGGATCCCGAGACAGCCGCCGTTTTTTTGCCAAATATCTTTTGCTTAACTTTGGTCAGAAAAACATCGGCCCCAAGCTTCTTCTTCCATTCGCGAAGCGAAGCGAGCGTAGAGGTCACCTCGACGACGACGCCCGCAACTTCATGCCCGTCAGCCGTCAGACGTCGGGCAAGGCGTTCATTCTTGAACGAGTACCAACGCGGCACTCGCGAAAAAAGGACAACTTTCATTAGGCAGCCACCAACTCCTCTTCGTATTCAACCGCAGGGTTCAGCGTTTCATGATCGCCGTCAATAAAACGGCGATGCCACATTTCAAAATTTACAAGGAACCACAGGCGCTGGGCGTGGTCCTCGCCGCTGTTATGTTTGCCGACGAGTTCTCGTACAGCTCCGGCATCGAAAATTCCCCGATCTAAACTTCTGTCTCCGAGCACGAACTCTTCGACCAGATGCTTATACTCACCTCGAAACCACTTACCAACGGGAACAGGAAAGCCCATCTTGGGACGATTCAGGATCGTCTCGGGCAAAATTCCTTTCATCGCTTCGCGCAGGATCCATTTGGTGGTTCCGTCACGCAGCTTCATCTCGCGAGGCATTTTCGCCGCGAACTCGACTAGTTTGTGATCGAGAAACGGGACACGGCTCTCGATCGACGCGGCCATCGACATCTGATCCTGCTTCATCAGCAGTTCATGCATATAGCCCTTTGTGTCAAGGTAGAGCAATTTATCCAGCACGTCTTTTGCATCAGAACCCGCCAGCAGAGCAGTCTGATTTGCATACGGATTTGAGTCGACGATCCGCTCAAACGAGCTGCGTGAAAGTATCTTTTCCTGCGTTGCCCTCGGAAAAACTCCGAAGTTATCGAGAAACAGGTTCTCGATATCAGCATCGCGGGAAAGAAAAGTACGATTAAGTTTATTGCCAAACTTTGCCGGCAGATTAGCCACACCGCCCCGGACTGCGTCCCTGAGGAATGATGGCGTCAGGCTTTCGTATTTCTCGCCGTAGTTTAGTAAGCTCAGCGCTTTCTGATACCTTCCGTAACCTGCTAACGTCTCATCGCTACCTTCACCGGTGAGAACGACCTTTACGTGCTGGCTGGCAAGTTTTGAGACGTAATAGAGTGGGACTGAAGCCACAAAACCGATCGGCTCGTCCTCATGCCAGATCATGTCGGGAAGGGTTTGAAAAAACTGGTCGGCCGTCAACGTAACTTCATGATGATCGGTTCCAAATGCTTCGGACACTAAACGAGCATATTTCAACTCATTCGCCTCGGCTTCATCAAACGCCACCGAAAATGTCTTGATCGGCTCGCTGACCATCGTCGACATCATCGCCGCGATGGCAGACGAATCGATACCGCCTGACAGAAACATCCCCAGCGGAACGTCAGCCATCAACCTGAGTTCTACTGATTTACGGAACAGCTCGCGCCATTCCTCGATATAGTCTGCGTCGCTGCGGGTCTCGTGTTTGGGTTCAAATTGCAAATCCCAGAATTCACGAATGTCGAGCTTCCCGTCTCTCCAAACCATTGTATGGCCGGGTGCGAGGCGTTTAACGCCCATAAAGAGCGTTTCGTCGCCGGTCGTACCGTGATTGGCGAGTTGGTCTGGAAGAGCGTTGTAGTTCAGCTCCGGCTTAACTGCACCTGCTTCCAGCAAAGCCTTGATCTCGGATGCGAAGAAAAGATTGCCGTCGTTGTCGTGAACGTAGTACAGCGGCTTGACGCCAAAGCGGTCGCGGGCGATAAAGAGTTCCTGCTTTCGCTGATCCCAAATAGCGAAGGCAAACATTCCACGGAGGTGTTCCACGCAGTCGCGGCCGTACTCTTCGTAGAGGTGCAGAATGGTTTCTGTATCGCTGCGATTTTGAAATTTGTAGCCCCGTGCTTCGAGACTCTCGCGATGATCGGCGTGATTGTAGACTTCCCCGTTGTAAACGATCGCACACGAACGGTCGCCATTAAACATCGGCTGAATGCCGTGAGTGACATCAACGATACTCAAACGCCGGTGCCCGAGACCGATGTTTCGATCTATATAAATGCCGCCATCGTCAGGCCCCCGGTGATGAAGAACGTCGCGCATCTGCACGAGCCTTGCTTGATCGACCTGTCTGCCTGAGCGTGGGGAAAATGCTATTCCGTTGATACCGCACATACCGAGATTAGAAAGATAGAATAGGGTGGTTTTTGTAGATTTTTTTCGCCGCGGGAGAAGCTTCTAAAAGATTAACCGTTTTAAACCTTAATTACCATGTTTTTTTGGAGTTATTCACATTGCATGCTCTCTATGCCTTTTCCCATTCGAACAGAGGTAACCGCAGCTTGAAAAGATCGGCCGTGGAGCGGCCGGAGAAAATAGCCAGATGCGAAGCTTCTGGTTAAGACGTAAATGATCTCACCGCGTCGGAGATGCGGAAGAAAAAGCTGGTGTAGCTTCACCGCACGGAGTTCTTGGAATGCCCACAACCAGAAGCTCGCATCTGGCTATTTTCTAAAGCCGTTCACTGCGAAGGCCTTAAAAGTTACCGAGTATCGGCTCAGAAAAGTCTTGACATTGCATGCAAGCTTGTATTATTGTTGCAACGTTTTTCTGTTCGATTCGTTCTAATATCAATGGCCAAAAGTGCCATTTGGATAGCGGAAGGCCCTATGTGGCGATTGTGGCGCAAGGGCGGAAAAAAGTTTTTTGAAAATTTGCGATTTTAAGGCATTTTGTCGCCGTAAACCTTTATATATCAATGGTTTCCATGTCCCACGACATGCGTGGGACAAGCGTGGGACAAGAATTTAACCCGTAAATCGAGGTTAAGTGCAATGTTGACAACATTTACAGCCAATTTTGGTGTAATACAGCTTTTATTGAAGATTTGCCAGCCGAACGCCAGAGAATACACGGCATAAAGAGCTCGCCAGGATGTTTTTTTTGGGCGTTATCATTAAACAGATCTAGGACTCTTTTTTGGTGCTGTTACAGTGGATATTCGACGCCTTTAACTCTTTTATGTAACCGTTGGTGAAAATGTGGAAAATCAAATAGTGGTAAATTCTGTCAGAGTAAAGCAAAAGCAAACAAAAGGGCGTCGTCCATTGCTCTGGCTCGTCCCTGCGTTCCTTCTTCTCGCGATCGGGACGGCGGCGGCCGGAGCTGTTGCATACGAATGGAACTACGGCAGCTTTGGCTTGATCGGACCTCAACCTGTGGTCGAAACCAGCGGTACCGGACGCGTTATTAAAGTTCCGCCGGGAGGAAACATTCAGGCGGCACTTGAACTGGCAAAGGGGGGAGACATCGTCGAACTACAGGCCGGAGCAGTCTATGCAGGAACCATAACCCTCCCCAATAAGCCGCACACCGACTTTGTGACAATCCAGTCATCAGGAGTTGGAAGCCTTCCAGCTGACAAACGTGTTACGCCTGCCCAGCGTTCGTCAATGGCGACGATCACAGCCGGCATACTCGGCCGGCCCGCGATCTCAGCCGTCAAAGGGGCTCATCATTACCGCTTCATTGGGATCGAATTTACCGCGACGACCGCCACCTACAATTACGGCCTAGTGCAATTCGGCAACGGCGAGACATCGGCCAATCTGCCGCATCACCTCGAGATCGACCGTTCTTATCTTAGACCTAACAAAACGGGCGTAGTTCGCCGCGGCATCGCTCTAAACAGCGCCGAAACCGTGATAAAGAATAGCTACATCGAGGGATTCGGCTTTCCCGGTGAGGAAACTCAGGGCATTTGCGGCTGGACCGGATCTCGAAACGTCAAGATCCTGAACAACTACATCGAGGGCGGAGCGGAAAATATAATGTTCGGCGGCGCTGATCCCGACTCGGCCGATCTCATCCCGTCGGATATCGAAATTCGCGGAAACCATCTGAACAAACCGCAGGCATGGACGCAGAATGTCTCGGTAAAAACACTGTTTGAGCTGAAAAACTCTAAACGGGTTCAGTTCATAGGAAATCACCTGACCAATAACTGGAAAGGCGCTGCCTTCCGTATCACGATCCGAAATCAGGACAACGGAGCCCCTTTCTCAACTATCGAGGACGTGGTGATAAAAGACAATGTGATCGACGGTGCAGGTGACGGTATCAATATCCTGGGCAAGGACGACCTGTACCCCAGCCAGACGCTAAAGTCTTTGACCGTTGAGAACAATCTTTTTCTGAACATCTCAGGAAACAAGGGATTCGAGGGTGGCGGTTACTTTATTCAGGTAGCGGACGGCGACGGGATAACGATAGCGAACAATACCGTCTTTAATACGGGAAATATCATCACGTTTTACGGGGTTCAGCCGCGTAACTTTATCTTCAGAGATAATATTACGGGCCATGGCGAATACGGGGTCCACGGCATCGACCGGCGAACACCCGCCGCCCAATCGATGATCCAGAACAACGTTTTCATGAACTTAAATCGAGTAACGGAAAGCGACTATGCAGTTCCTCAGGGCAACTCGATCGTCAGCGGAATGAATGACGTTGGATTTGTAAACGTCACCGGTAAAATTTTCAGTCTTTCCCCTTCAAGCAAATTTCGAGGGAAAGGCAAAGGCGGGAAAGATCTCGGGAGTGATCTGTTGGTTAAAGAGCGATCAGAGTAGTTCCCGATAGATATCCAGGATCTTCTCGATATTCTCATTCCGCAAGGGTTTCTCTGTGGTCGGTTTGCGTTTGGTACCTGCAAGAGATGAGACCATTCGTCGCAGCCCTTCGACATCGGACATTGCGATCAAGTGCGTGCCTGCAGGACGCATGCCGTTGTCGGTAGCAACAACCGGAGTGCCGAGAAAGAGACTTTCGCGAACCGATATGGCATCGCCGTCAAAGAGTGTGGTTCTAAGAACGATGTCGGCCCGATCGATAAGGTGCAGCGTGATGGAGTGAGGAACGCTGCCCGCGATCTTGATATTATCGCGATAACCGCTCGACACGACAGCCGACTCGACTTCGCTCCTCAATGAGCCATTTCCGAGCATGAGCAGTCCTGCGTTCGGCAGATCGCGAAGAATATCTCGCATCGCTCCTACTTGAAAAATGGGGTCGTAGTCCTTCTCCAAACCGCCCACTGATAGCAAGATCGGTGAATGCTCTTCGATAAAGCGGGTGAGTTCAGCAGGAATTTCGATCTGTTCATCGGGCAATTGCAGTGCGAACGGCAGCACCTTTTCGATCTTTTTTGGGCTAACGCCAAAACGCCCGAATACGTCAACGAGTTCGTCATTGACCGCGACGATCTTGCTGAACTGGCGAAAAACCATCCCGGCCAGAGTAAGCGGCTTGGCATTTCGCGCCATTTCAGTCAATGGAAATGCTCCGGAGTGCATCGTCAAAACGCTGCGTTTGCGAGCAAAACTCGCCGCCGCTACCGCAAGGCCAAGCACCCGTGCGGTCACATCTCCGCCAACGTGCATGTGGAGCACGTCAAACTTTACGGTGGATAAGAGCTTGAGAAGTTCGGGAACTGATCGCGGATGGTAAACGTCAGGCTCGTCTCGGATGCTGGCTGAGCGGGCAGTTGCGATTATGGAACACCGATCACCGCGTCGGTACAATTCGTCACGTATCGCCAGCATATTCCGGCTCACACCGCCCTCTGGCGGAGGATACGGCCCGAGTTGTAGAACGTGGATGCTCATTGATCGTTCAGGAGGGAATTGTAGAGTTGGATCGTATTTTGCAACTGGGAATTCTCCGAGAATTTGTCGCCGACTATCCGCCGACCTTCCGCTCCAAATTGATTTGCCTTCCCCTCATCGGAAAGAAGGTCGATCAGCTTTGCCGCGAGGGTCTCGTCATCCTCAGAAGCAATAAGATATCCACTGCTGCCGTCAACGACAGCTTCCGCAGCTCCACCAACATTCGTTGCAACGACAGCCTTTCCGGCGGCCATATATTCCAGGATCGAATTAGAAAATCCTTCAGCTTTCGATGTTAATACACAAGCGTACGAAGACTTTAGCAGCAACGGAACGTCGGTACATCTGCCGATAAAATGAACATTCCCAGCAACACCAAGATTCTTAGCTGCCGCTCTCAACTCGCTCTCAAGTTCCCCTTCTCCGGCAACTATAACGTGTGTGTCTGGATGTTGGCTGACAACCGGTCTAACGGCTCGAAGCAGCATTGGTATGTTTTTAACATCATGACGAAGGTTGGCAACGAGTGTGATGAATCTCTCACTTCCGCCCGCTGGCAATCTGTACATTTCGCGAAAATACCGATCACTACACTCACGAGTATCAAAACGGCTGAGATCAAGACCATTGTAGATCAGGTTTAGCTTCGAAGCTCTGATTCCGCGTTCGTGAAGATAGCCGCGCACCGATTCAGAATTGACCACGATCGCACTTGCCTGGGCGAACGCCAGCTTTTCGACAACATCTTGACCTCGGGACCGCATTCCAGAAGTTTCTCTCTTTGACGCCACACGTACTTTGACACCTGCAAGGCTTGCCGCAGTCATTCCAAACACATTTGTGTAGAAATCATGCGTATGAATAATATCGATTTGCCGAGCCCTTAGGTATCTCGCACACTTTCTTACCTGATGTATAAAGTTCAGATCAAAGAACGAGGTCAATCGGAATTCCGGTATTTCATGCAATCCGATCGCGTCCATTTCAGGTCGAAGAATCCCCTCGTTATTAAGAGTAACTGCCTCAACCTCAAACGTTTCATCCCGCTTTAGCAGGCGACAAAGACCCACGGCCTGACGTTCCGATCCGCCCTGATGAAAGCTGCCAATAAACTGTAATACACGCTTTTTCACTTATCGGAGATGCGTCGGTCGGACCTTGGCTGACGGCGTTCGCTTTTTCGGCGATCGACAAATCGAAGTTCAGCTGTCCGCATTTCGTCCTGCGACCTTATGTAAAGGGTGTTGCCAAGACGGCGAATCGAAGCATGTGCGGTATAACCATCGTCGACAACTCGATTACTCTCGATCACTAGATTACGGCCGCCGATCAAAACAAACTCGTCTGGCACAGCTTCCTCACTGCTCAGACGAGCCCATGAGTACTGAAAATCCGACTCAAAAATACCATTATCAACCAAGTTGGATGGCTCATCGTTTACAACAAATACATCCATATAACCTGCGTAGTTGATAACGAAAGCTCGCCCCAACGCCATTTCAACCTCCGAAACGACTGGTGGCTCCGTTTGATCTTCGGTCGGAATTATAAAGGTAAAGAACTCTTGCGGCCCGATTCCCTTCGAAACAAACCTCATAAAAGGGGCATTGGTCCTACTACCATGATGTTTTGAGATCCAGCTCTCTTTCTGATCCCACGATCCGTTGTCACCAAAGGTGAAAATACGATGATCTTCACCGCCAACCCACTTTCCGCCTTTGCCAACCGCCGTTCTGGCAGATCCGTCGAAATGAAAGTTTAACGAGTAGTCGTGCTCTCCCGCAGTTTCGACAAAGTCTCGAATTATCCAATAATCATTCCGCAAAAACAGGATACTACGACGGTGAGTTGCCGCTTGCTCCAATCTTTCATACCCGTCATGATGACCTTCAAAGTAGTCGAACCTTTCCGTTGAAATCCATTCATCACGTTTTGAAATGGCACGTGTCTTCCAGCCGAAGGCATTGCCAGGTTCAGAGGAAGATCTTCCATCGATCTCGAGGGTATTATGAGCGGCGGTTGAGCGAAAATAATTCCTCAAATCTTTCGTCTCATGATACGTATATGTACCTGAATCGACCAATAGAGTTTTTCCGTGTATCGCGACCTCTATCGAAAGTGAATCAGCGTGACCATGACCACCGGCAAGCGAGCCGATCTCTCCGCAATCGATTATCAAATAATTGTCTGTATCGCTCCAACCATCGCGCATTACACAATAGCCGCCGCTGGCAAAATCACTCGAGTTAACCGCTGGTTCGATTGTCGGGATAGCGTCAAAAAATTGAAGTGAATCGGGGCCCATTAGCCAAAAGAGTTCCTCGCTTGGCCGACCGCTAACGTATTTATGATCACCCCGGTCAAATATCACTGCGCTCAGGGCAAGGGTGCCTCGAAAATCATCCGATGAGGCGTTCGTAAGAGGCAGCATTCTTCCACCATCGTCATCACCTATGATCGGTGTCGTTCCATCAGGCATCGTGACCTGCATGAGAAAGTCGAAGGTTTGTTCAAGACGATCTTCCAACCCAGTTGTCTCCGGATGAGGAGTGATATCGCCCCATAACGATCTTAAAACCACAAAGTGGGCAAAGAAGTCGGCCGTGTAGCGCTGATACCAGGTACTTTGTTCGAAATACACCCCATCATTAAAAACCTGCTTTGATATCTCAGAGAAAAGTATGTTCTCACCAAGTTTGCGCCAATGAGCAGATCGCTCAAAAAATGGTAGCTGAGTTCCAAGATAATAAAGACCCAGAGCCTCGCCGGTCAAATGGGTATTTGGGCTGTAGTAGGTCGAGAGGTATTTTTCGATGTGTCGTCCGTGAAGATGAAGGAACTTTGCCGCTTTGAAGAAAAGCTCGGGAGTAAAATGATCGGATTTCTTAAAAAAATGGAAAGCCCATATCCATGATATTGCTCGAAAGGCGACCTCCAAACTGCTCGCCCAATTCATACCGAGCCCGGGTGGGTTATCGTCCATCCATGAATTGAGGTGCCGCGCAAATACCTCCGCAAACCGTTCGTCATCGGTAAGCCAATACGCTACTCCAAGCGAGAAGAAATGTTGGTGACGATTAAGCTCCCAGAGTATCTTTTTGTTTCCAGTTTCGGATGAATCAAGCTCGTCAAATTTCTTCCAATGCTTAAGGGGCGAACGCTTTGAAGAAAGCGGCTCCCGGTGCCAATCAACATCTTTTCCAACAAACAGGTTTTTGAGACCCATAAGATCGACACGTCCATCAAGCACGTTTTCAGCAACGGCTATCGAATGCTTTCCCGACGCTCCAAATTCCTTTTTGAAGCTCCGTGCCGATATCTCAGGCTGTTTAAACGAAAGAAAGAACTTATCCGTCCCATTGGCGTAGAACCTTTGCCACAGCGTTTCGGCGATCACCGGAGATGAGCCAAACGTTGTTGGATCGATGAGCTTGATAAACTCGGAATCCGAAGGTATCTGCCCGCCGCCGCTCCGTTGCTCACGATACGCAGAGAGAGCCTGACCGCTGCGTGTCAGCACCTCGTCCAGGCTTCGGATCTTTTTGAATTTGTCCAGCGGTTTCGCCATCGAACGAACGGTCATACGGTTCTCGCCGCATTGACGGAAATGTCGGCAGATACTGGTTGCATAATCGATCGCAACCGATGATCGCGGTAGGTATGTGGATCGCCGCTTTCACCAGCAACGGCGGCGGAAACCATATTAAATGCCTCGCGAGCGGAAGCAAAGTGAACTTTGAAATTCCCACGGCCTTCCGAATAGTTAACGAGTTCGCTAAAAAATCTTTGAGCGTCTTCACCGATCGTTACCGCCTGGTCGTAATCAAAAAACCCGTGGCAGTAGAGTTTGATAAAAACCCAGTCTGGCCGTCCTTCTACAGTAATATTCGCAGACCTCCACCGATTGAACCTCGCTATGTCGAGGGGCTGGTTTGCCGCCAGCGCGCCGTCATCAATTCGCGGAAACGGCAAACCAGCTATTCGCCGGGTCCAGTTCAAGACCAGCGGCCCGGTAAATATCAGTGGTAATAGCAAGTCTTTTCCATTTGTTGAAACTCGATGACCGGATCGGTGAGGGACTGCTTCGTTAAGAGGGTGCCCGCATTCGTAGATCTGGTTGATCATTGCCACCTGCGATTGATCGGGAGCAGACGGCAGAGTCATGTCCGCGTAACATCCAGTATCCTTCAGAATCTGCATTTCATTGTCGACCCCACAAAAACGGCCGCCGCACGAATTTGCAAGTGCCAGATTCCCATGAACAAATGCATACATCGGATCGCCCACCCCATCCAGACGAGAAAGACACTTATGGCGATCGGCTAGGATATCGCGAAACTCCACGATCGTCCTCTCGGTGTTTTCCGCAGTATCAGGCTCATCACCTTCGTGATGAAGGTGGATCTCAACCTCGCCAAGCCCTTCGGCTTGCATTTCAGCCATTATTTCCAGCAGATCTCGATCATATTGCTCCGCAGGATAAAAGTTTGTGTGCCGAAACGGCGTTCCGTCAGCGTCTAGAACGGAACCCGCTTCTACGCGAAAGCGTTTGCGGTAATCGAGCAACCGCTTGACTTGAGTTTTCTTGTCGAGAAATCCATTCGTACTCCATCCCGGCTCAAAATGATCTGCCACTGTTATGATCACGTGCTTTTTCTCAAAAGCATTTCGCTCAAGAAAGGCACGCGCACGCGACCATGGATAGCGTGCCAACCATGGCAGGCTCCATTTGAACTTGTCGAAATTTGAATCTGGGGTCGACTGCATTAGAACTATTTTTTGTCTATATATCTCCGGTGCCAGAGTTCCAGCATCCAAAGCGTCCAAAGCGGGTGTGAGTGATCTCGCCTTCCGCGAGCATGTTCATCAACGAGCAATCTAACGTATCTGGAATCAAAATACCCACGCTCTATCGATCTACGATCTGTCAGATCTCCAATTATCCGATCTTTTAACTGCGAATTTATCCAGTCGCCTATAGGCACCCCAAATCCCTGCTTTTCACGATAAAGTATTTCATTGGGTACAAATCCGGAGATCGCTTTTTTGAAAATATGTTTGGTTTGGTCGCCTTTAAGCTTCATCGACGATGGAATCTTAGTTACAAATTCGATCAGTTCATGATCTAGAAGTGGGCTTCGTGCCTCGAGCGAGGACGCCATGCTCATGCGGTCGACCTTTGTTAAGATATCGCTCGGCAGATAAGTTTTGCTGTCGAGGTAAAGCAGGTTTTCAACCGCATCGTCTGATCCGGCACTTCCAGCAATTGAACGGAACAGCTTTTCGCCCCGCTCAAAACTGCCATTCATTTTGGTTTTTATCTCGGACGAATACAGTTTCCGTTTCTTTGGCCCGTTGAAGTGTGAAATGCTATCGATGTAGCGTCCAGCTTCGTCGAGTGAGATGTTGAATAAGTAGTTTTTGCCACGTGCTCCATGTGGTAGAGCTTCGCTAAGAGGTCGAATTAAACCTTGACGCAATCCTTTTGGCAGTTTTCCAAACCCACTTCTTTCACGTTCCGTAACATACCTCGTGTAGCCTGCAAACAGCTCGTCACCGCCATCCCCTGAAAGAACTACTGTCACAAAGTCGCGTGCCATCTTTGAGACCATGTAAGTCGGTAAAGCGCTGGAATCAGCGAATGGTTCGTCAAAATGCCAGACAAGGTCATCGATAACATCAACAAAATCCGGCGTCAGTATAAATTCGTGGTGATCGGTCTTGAAATGGTTTGCAGCGACGCGGGCATACTTCAGTTCGTTAAAACTATCTTCATTAAAGCCGATCGAAAAGGTCTTAACTGGCTGGTCCAATATCTGCGACATCAATCCAACGATCGCACTTGAATCAACCCCGCCGGATAAAAACGCTCCTAACGGAACTTCGGAGATGAGCCGAACATTGACCGCATCCCTTAGCTTTTCAAGCAGTTCCGTGGCTATTTCGTCCTCATTTCCCCCAATTGATTCCTGCGAATAGTCGAAATCCCAATATCGCTGTGTTCTAACCTGTCCATCTTTGAAAATTAAAAAATGACCGGGTTCGAGTTTCTTAACTCCCGAAAATATACACAGTTCTTCGGGAACGTATCCAAAGGTCAAATACGCGTCGAGGGCTCCGTGGTCCATCTTTCGCTCGACCCCGCCGTGTTCAAGAAGCACCTTCATCTCCGACCCGAAGACAAATGTACCGTCGCTAGTCAGCGTGTAAAAAAGCGGCTTTTTACCTACCCTGTCGCGTGCGATGAATAGGCTATGTTCCCGTTCATCCCAGATCGCAAAGGCGAACATGCCCCGAAGTTTTTGTACGCAATCCGGGCCGAACTCATCGTAGGCTCGTATTATGGTTTCAGTGTCCGAGTTTGTACGAAATCTTTGACCTCTCTCTTCTAGTTCCTTTTTGATCTCCTTGTAGTTGTAGATCTCGCCGTTAAAAACGATCAACTTAGTGCGATCCGTATTGTAGATAGGTTGTTGGCCCGTGGCCAGGTCAATGATAGAGAGGCGGCGCATCCCCATTGCGGCTCTGCCTTCGATTGCCGTTCCCTGTTCGTCAGGGCCGCGGTGGGTGATGACGCGACACATTGCATCGAGCAACGACGCTCGTTCATCTCTTCTCGAGTCAGTGGGTGATATAAATCCAGCAATTCCGCACATATTTATCCTTGTGAATCAGCCAGTGGAGCGAGCCATCGCTTTGGCAAAACCTTCCTTACGTATTTCATGATCATTGCTTTTTCGCTATCCTCGATCACGCCCCAAAGACTGGCTCCGAAGAAATAGATCGGAGCGAAAACTAATCCAGATATCAGCAGAACGAGGCTTCCCCCAAAGAAATTGAGAGTGCTCATCCGAGTAGTATGAAAGGTCTCTTCAGCAAAATAACTGCCCACGCTCTCGACATAAACGTGCACATTCTCATAGACAACGTAGGTAAAGAAGCCAGCAATTAAACTTATTACCGCCGTTTTCCCCACATTCTTTAATAGTGGAAGGTGCTCTAAGCCAACACCAAGCTTACGGATCACCATTGTTTCACAGATGATCTTCTCTAAAAGCAGAGCCCCGATGGCGACTGAAATGATCCCGATCAATCCCAATTCGTTCAAGCCAAAGTACAGAACCGATACCAAAAGGGTGAAAACAAATATTCGCGTCAAAAGAAAGAAACGGCCCAGTTCCTTGAACGATCTAACTATCGGATCAGTTATCAACACACCAAACGGCAGCATTGTCAGATTGATCATAAAGATCGGCGTGCTAGCGTCATACTGATGTGTGAAAAGCGTTGTGATGAATGTTCCCGCAGTTATCATCAAAAAGACATAAAGCGGAAAATAAACCAGAGCCAGCTTCTGCATGGCACGGGCTGTCAACCGGATCATCTCATCCCGATCACCTGCCTGTTGCAGAGTATTCATGTGCGGGATAAGAACTGAAGAAACAGATTCAGCCAGCATCGCGATCAATGGGATCTGGAAACACCCATACGCGTAAACCGCAAAGTCGGCGGAAGAGAATTTATAGATAGCAAAATAATTATGAATGTCGTTCTGAGCGAGCCACAAAATCCCCGTCAATCCGAACGGAATCGCGTACTTGGCCTGCTCACGGAAAAACGATAGATCAAAACTTCTCCAATATCCGGGGAATCTTGATCGCAAATAATACAGCAGGATCGCCGTTTGGATCACGCTCTGGATCAAGGCTGCATAAATAAATGCCCCTACCGTTGCAAATGCAAAAACAGCACCGCCCATAAGGACAGTTTTCGACAACGATGCGAATACAATGAAATAGGTCGCAACTTTTGCTTCTGAGTTCGCAATAGCAACCGTCTCCAAAAATGCTGAGAATATCGATATCCAGATCACAAGCCCGATAATCGGACCGAGTGTCGGCAGATCATCAGTCTTCACAAAACTACCGATAGCATTGGGAAACAGAAACAAGGTGAGGGCCGCCAATCCGCCGACGACAAAATTGAAAAGCAGGATATTTAATATCGCCGCCCCACGCCTCTCTTTTTCGCGAGCGAGAAAGTAGTATGCACTCATCGAAAACCCAAGTGGCAGAATGATAACGGCATTCGTGATAACCTGAAAGGCCTCACGATAATGCCCAACCTGCTCCTGGGAGAGGTAACGCACGATCAAAAGTGGCAAGGCAAAGCTAAAGCCAAAGCCAATGACCTTGGCGATCAATAGCCACGCACTTTGCTCCTTGAGCGATTGTTTTTTCTTCTCCTCTTTAATCAAGTTCTTTGAGTTAGTTACTTAACTATTTGATGCGTCTATCGAGCAGCGGAAAAAGCAACATCTGTGGGTTTGCTCTTTCTGTATAGCCTCATTAATATGCCGGGGGCTAGGAGTGCGGCAATTGATACGATCACGAGTTTTAGCGATGAACGACGCTGATTCGCTTTTCGAAACTCTCTTCTTGCCAAATCGAAATCACCGGCAAGAAGATATGCTTTGCCCTTAACAACGGCAAGATCCGCCTCGAAACCGTAAATTCTGGATCTAATGATCCCTCTTTGCTTTTCCGTAAGATCAAGATCAGCATCGAGCCGCTTGAAAACGTCTATTGCCCGGGTAACGCGATTTGTCGAATCCCCCGAAAAACCATCAACACTAACGCGATACCTTAGAAGCTGTGCCCGCTGATAACCGATCTTGCCGCCGACGTGGGCGATCCGCACCCAAAGATGAAAATCCTCTCCTTGAACTCGTTCAGCCTCAAACATCCCAGCTTTGATAATGATTTCCCGCCTTGCGAGGGTACCCGACGTGATGACGTTGCAACGCAGATCCAGAAGAGCATCGACGTCCACTTCGCCATTCGACGGGGCTTTTTCCATGAACGTTCTACCAAGTCCAGATGGCTGTCCAAATAACTCAGCGTCACAATAAACCATGTCCAGGCTTCTAGATTCGATAGCTGCGAGTTGAGACTGTAGATAGTCCGTATGCCAGATATCATCACCGTCTAGAAATGCAATGAACTCGCCGCGAGCATGGTCAATGCCGGTGTTTCGAGCAACACTTGCACCAGAATTGACTTGTTTTAAATAGATGATCCGATCAATGTATGGTTCGAGAGCAGCCTCAAGTCTATCGGTGTCGGGCGAACCATCGTTTACCAGAACGACCTCAAAGTCGGCAAAGCTTTGCGAAAACACTGACTTGAGTGTCTCACCAACGAACTCAGCGACGTTGTATGCTGGAATTACGATCGAAACCTTTGGCTCGTTCTGACGGACGTCGTCTCCTCGGTGTATAACGATATTAGATTGTGTCTCTTTCATCTTTGAGAACGACGAAGCCCGTGACAAAGCATCGACGCATTTTTCCCCATCGGATTAAACGGCGAATGGCTTCTATTTTTCAGGTAATTGCTTACAAAACTGGGCTTAGCGAGAGCATGCAGGAACCTGCTGCCTAAATAGTATAAAACAAGACTGGCTCCGAATACTATAAAAATCGTAAGTCGTGTAGAGCCTATGCCTTGCGTTTATATTTGTGAGTGATAGGACGCCGACGCCCAACGCCGATAGCGTTCTTTGAGATGATCAATGTAGGAGGCAATTGTTGACGCTTAAATTCGTTCGCCGGGTGCTCGACCTTGTTCAGGATGCCGTATACGAGCTCCGAATCATTACCCGCCTTAATAATATCGGACGGCGATGCCTTTTGCTCGAAGTACATCTGCAGGACCGGATCCATAAGCTCATACGGCGGCAGAGAGTCCTGGTCGAATTGGTTCGGGGCAAGCTCGGCCGAAGGTTTTTTGTCGATGATCTTTTCGGGAATGATCTCGCGGCCAGCTCTGCGATTTATTTCCCGCGATACCTGCCAAACCTCAGTTTTCAACACATCTCCGAGCACCGCGAGTCCGCCGTTCGTGTCGCCATAAAGCGTGCAGTAACCAACCGCGAGTTCGCTTTTGTTGCCCGTCGAGAGCAGCAGGCGGCCCTCGGAATTCGAGATCGCCATTAGGATCACGCCGCGAATTCGCGACTGCATATTTTCCGCCGCCAGCGATTCGCCGCCTTTGGTCGGTTTGTGCAGGTTCATTTGCTTGAGGAGGACTTCGAAGGTCGCCGAGATCGGTTCGATACGGCTTTCGCAACCTAGATTGCGGATCAATTCTTCAGAATCCTTGATGCTTCCCTCCGACGAAAACGGCGATGGCATCATCACGCAGAGCACGTTTTCCGGCCCCATCGCCTCGGCTGCAAGGGCCGCGACCAGCGTTGAATCTATACCCCCCGACAATCCCAGAACCGCTTTATTAAATCCATTCTTCGCCGCATAATCGCGAATCCCCAGCACAAGTGCCTGATGGATAGCCGAAATCTCACCGCCCGTGATTCCTCGGGCATCTGGCTTTCGCACATCGAGTTCGACAGTCTCAACAAACTCCTTAAACGCCGCTGCCTGCAAGATAATGTCGCCTTCCTCGTCAGCGATCAGGCTCGCTCCATCGAAAATGATGCCATCATTTCCGCCGACGAGATTTACAAAAACGATCGGTTTCTTCTGTAGCTTCGCCCGATGAGCGACCATGTCACAGCGAAGCTTGATCTTGCCCTTGTTGTATGGCGAAGCGTTGACCGATACGATCACGTCGGCTCCCATCGCGATCACCTCGTCGGTCGGATCGCTCTCGTAAAGCCTTTCTTTCCAAAAGGTTTTGTCGTTCCAGAAATCCTCGCAGACAACGACGCCAAGTTTCACGCCGTTTATCTCAAACAACCGCCTGTTCTTACCATCGCTCGGCTCAAAATACCTCGGATCGTCAAAAACATCGTACTCGGGAAGCAATGTCTTGTCCGCAAATCCGATCAATTCCCCGTCAGAAATAACAGCCGCCGCGTTATACAAACGCCGTCCGTCCGTATCGTCATTCCGCCGAATTGTTCCGATAACCGCAGCAATTCCTTTAGTTACAGGAATAATATCCCGCAGCGGATCGCCCACATGCTCAATAATATCCGTATCCTGAAACCAATCCTGCGAAGTATAACCATGCGTCACGACCTCAGGAAAAACAACAAGATCCGAACCATCCGACTTCGCCTTCTCGATGGCCTGAA
Organism: Pyrinomonadaceae bacterium; assembly: GCA_041737885.1. Lineage (GTDB taxonomy): Bacteria > Acidobacteriota > Blastocatellia > Pyrinomonadales > Pyrinomonadaceae > OLB17. The sequence continues at coordinate 26,548 of JBGSQW010000114.1, forward strand.
TGATCTTCGCAGTATTCCCGGCAATGTCGCCGTTGGTGGTATTAATTTGAGCAATAGTGACTTTCATCAACTACATTCTACCGCAGAGTCGCTTAGGCTCAGAGTTCACGATCCTGTCGACTATCCAGATTAGGCTTCCTGAGGAACTTCGCTCTTTTTGACCATAGTCAACCTATTCCCGCGGTCGTTGTATTTGACCTCGTCCATGATGTTGTAGATGAATAGGACGCCGCGGCCGCTGGTTTTGAAAAGGTTTTCGGGGTCGAGGGGGTCAGGGATATTTTTGACGTCGAAGCCTTCGCCTTCGTCTTCGATGGTGAATCTGGCTTCCTGTTTTGAGACTTCTGCGGTTATGCGTACTAGCTTTTGAGCATCGAATTTATTGCCGTGCTTGACCGCGTTAACGAAGGCTTCATCGAGGGCGACGAAAAGGTTTGATTGCTCGGGTTTGATCACGCCGAGCTTTTCGACCCGTTTCATCAGGTATTCGAGCACGATATGCATCAAGGAGATCGCACTTGGCAGTTCGAATTCAATGTTTTCGTGCATGTCGGCAACGACATCTTTTTTATCAACGAACCTGATCTTGTAATCGAGAACCGTTGCGACCATGTCCTTCAGCTCACTCTCGTCGAATTCGTCCCGGCGAAAATTGGCAGCACACAGCTTAAAGGCTTTAACGTGTTCATTCGCTGCCGCGGCAGGCATTAGCGGCAAGCATTCGTTTCCGTTTCCGTTGGATGTCACGGCCGCGATCGGACCGTCCACATCCAGATCTGTTATCACGAGATCGTAAGATTCCAGATCGGCGGCAAGCGCTGCTCGACGGCTTTCCAGTACACTAACGTGATGCCCGACGTGAGTAAAAACCTCATCAAGCGCGGTTGCGAGGTCGTCGTGGTCATCGATAATTAGGATCTTTCGCTGCATAGGCGCTTTTAGAGAGGTAATCTGAACTACGACTATTCCAGAGTCGTTGTTGCAAATAATAACCCAACTTGATACTTATTTTCTACCCGTGCACGAACAAATCGACAAAGTTTATAAGTTCAAACCGCTAGTTGATTACTCGTTTAAAGAACGATTGTTGATAAGGCTAGGTGGCTGGGTATTTTATGCTCTGATACGGGTGATATCGCGAACACTCCGCTTCGAGAAAGAGGGGCTTGACTGGCTCACTGATAGTTCCCGTTCGTATGATCAGCCAATAATGTGCGTTTGGCATGACCGGATCTTTGCAGGAATGTACTATCTACGAAATCGAGGTTTAGTCGTGATGTCGTCCATCAGTTTTGATGCCGAATACACCGCTAGATGCATTCAACGCCTCGGTTTCGGCGTGATCAAAGGATCGTCGACGCGAGGCGGCAGTCGAGCTCTCGTTGAAATGATCCGTATGATGAAGCGAGGCGTCCCGATGGCTTTTACAATCGACGGGCCCCGAGGACCTCGATACATCGCCAAGCCGGGCCCGCCCCTACTCGCTAAACGAACAGGAAATCCTATCATTCCGCTTTCGGTTGAGCTTGAGAAATTTTGGACACTGAAGAGCTGGGACAGATTTCAGATCCCGAAACCATTTTCACGGGCAAAGATCTTTTTCGGTGAACCAATTTTTGTGAAAGACGATTCAAATGACGAGCAACTGGAGCAAAAAAGGCTGGAGCTTCAACATGCTTTGGATCAGTTAGTAGAAAGAGGGAAAGAGTGGGCTAACCAACTTAATTAGGTTCGCGAATATCCGTACCAATTGCTTCGCTGCTCGCCGAAGATAAGAAAGAGGCAGAAAAGAGTATGTAGCTGATCCAGATAGCATCAACAAGCAAAAGGTGTCCTAACTGCATGACAATCGGGGCTAACATCAAAAGCGTTGCCCCACCGAACGCTATCTGCACCAAGATCAATATTGTTATTACGTTTGACCACCACAAGACAGATTTATTCCCGCTTCGCTCTTTAGCCAGCCAACCGGTAAGAAACACTAGAAAAACACTGGTCAAAATAGCCGTAACGGGATGCAGAAGTCGCAATCGAAGAAGGATGTGCGAAGTCTCTGAAAAATCTTTTGCCATTCCCTCTGAGAGGCTCCCTGACGGAAAGATCATGTTAGATAAAGCCGCAATTGAGCCACTGATGCTGACTATGAATATAGCCACGACACCGATCAAAATACCTGCGAGGTACTTCGGTTCTGCCCGCAATCTCAAGATCGATCCTACGCTCGCAGATCGCGCTGTTAGCGTTAAAAACGCGAGTAAGATAAAAGTGTTGATGAGATGGGCTGCCATCCAAAATGGCCGTGCGGATGTTAATGTTTCGGCCGTATTCCCGGTCAATACAAGTCCTGCTCCAATTGCTCCTTCTGTAAGTACAAAGAAAAAAGACGCGGCAGCTAACCTGAGCGTTGATCGTGACGAGGCCTCACGACGCTTGTACCATATCCAAAATGCCCAACCGAGAAGAATTAGCATTAGGAGCCCATCGAATGCACTCATGATGCGATGCGTGAATTCAATAACCGTCTTGAATTGAGGAGCTGACGGCAGCACCTCGCCATGGCATGTTATCCAGTGCATTCCACAGCCATCACCCGATTTTGATGCTCGCAGGAAAACCCCCCAAAGAACTACCAGAATGTTATAGGCGAGAACGCCCCAAGCGTACTTGGCAAATCGGGACAATTTTTCTACCGGCTGCGGCTCAGATCTTGTTGTGGATGTTTCAGTCATTCCGACCTGTAGAATATCATTGGACTTAGCACAAAGAAACCCGCCTTTAATTAGCGGAGCTTTATGGAGATCGAACACTTTTTTACATGTCCGTACTGCTGGCAAGAGATATCTTTTGTTCTGGATCTATCAGCTGGCGAGCAGAGCTATATCGAAGACTGCGAGGTTTGTTGCCGTCCTATACAGATCAGTTTTGGTCCGGACGCAAACGAGCTGGACTATTTCAACGCCGATGGTATTGACGAATGAAACGTGAGCGCATCGATAAAATCATGGTCGAACTCGGGCTCGCCGATTCTCGAACCCGCGCTCAGGCTCTTATCATGTCCGGGCTCGTACTGGCCAATGATCGACGGATCGAAAAATCGTCGGAAAAGGTGGAAATATCCGCAACCATTCGCTTAAAGGGTTCGTCCTTAGATCTGAAATACGTTGGTCGAGGCGGTCTAAAACTAGAAGCCGCTCTCAAACATTTTCAAGTCGATCCTTCCGGTTGGAAGTGCATCGATATAGGAGCATCAACAGGCGGCTTTACCGATTGCCTCTTGCAGCATGGAGCAACAAAGGTAGTAGCGGTCGATGCAGGAACAAATCAGCTAGTCTGGTCCTTAAGGAATGACCCACGGGTTGAGGTTCACGAAAAAACAAACGCACGAGAATTAGATCCCGACCTTGTGGGTAAGGATTTTGATCTTGCTGTTATGGATGTATCGTTCATTTCGGTAAAAAAGGTAATTCCTTCGATCGTCCCGCTTCTAACGGTCAGCGGGAAACTTATCGTTCTCATCAAACCCCAGTTTGAGGTCGGGAAGGGCGAAGTAGGCAAGGGCGGAATCGTTCGTGATCCAGAAAAACACATTAGAGTCGTTGCCGACGTAAATGAATTCGTCACGAATCTGGGCCTTTCATACGAAGGCGTCATCGATTCTCCGATCTTAGGGGCCGAGGGTAACAAGGAGTTTTTAGCCTTTTATGCACGATAGTATCGAACCTACATACAGAACGGACGAAGTTGTAGAAACCTTCGTTGAAGGTCGAGACTTCTATTTCGAAAGCGGGGTGATGGTTCTCACTCGGCGGTATTTAGCTAACCGAGGAAGTTGCTGTAGCAACTCCTGTCGGCACTGCCCTTACCAAGATGCCGAGGCGCCTGTTTCTACTTAAAGAAGAAATATTTCGAGTTCTTCTGTACCAGATCTAGCGAAGTTGACGTCAGTCAAATCAGCACTACTATCCTTAACAACTTCGAACGAATCGTGTTGAGGATCTATCGCCAACAACGATGTTTGAAAAACATTTGCGACGGAGCTGTTCGCAGGCATTTTTACAGAATAGTAAATAGATTTCCCATCGCGTCTTGTAGAAACCAGGCCAGAATTCCTAAGATATGCAAGGTGTCGTGATATCTTGGGCTGACTAACCTGCATCTGCTGCGCTAAAAACCCAACCGAGACTTCTCTTTCGGACATGAGGCTGAGTAATCTTAGTCGGGTCCTGTCTGACAACGATAGAAAAAGGTTTTCTAGTTCTAAATAGGTAGACTCATTCATAGTTTCCTAAAAAACATATTACGTCAGGCATATATGTATTGCAATAGAGTCATTCTAAACGGCGTCGAATCATGAAATGATATGAAATACATCCTTTCTCTAGATCAGGGCACGACTAGTAGTCGGAGTATTCTCTTCGATAAAACAGGTGCGACATGTGCCGCTGGGCAGAAAGAACTCCCCCAGATCTATCCGCAAGCCGGCTGGGTCGAACACCATCCGAATGAGATTTGGAAATCTCAGATGCAAACCGTTAAGGATGCCTTGGCAAGCTCTCAGATCAGACCTCTCGACATCGCGGCTGTTGGAGTAACAAATCAACGCGAGACCACCGTCTTGTGGGACCGTCTTACCGGTGATCCGATCTATAACGCCATCGTTTGGCAAGACCGCCGCACATCCGAACATTGCAAACAGATCCGCGAATCTCACGGTGACCTTATCACGAAAAAAACTGGTCTCGAAGTTGACGCATATTTCAGTGCTAGTAAAATTGCGTGGATACTGAATAATGTCCCGGGCTCTCGACGCAAAGCGGAGCGGGGTGAAATAGCTTTTGGAACCATCGACACTTGGCTCATCTGGAATCTTACTAACGGCGGCCTTCATATAACAGACGTTTCTAATGCTTCTCGGACCATGTTGTTTAATATCCATTCGTTAGAATGGGACGACGAACTCCTTGAGATCTTTTCGATCCCAGTGGGCATTATGCCGAAAGTTCGCTCTTCTTCCGAGGTCTTCGGAATTATCGAAAACCCGGCGGAGCTGAAGGGAATTCCTATCGCGGGAATTGCCGGTGATCAGCAGGCGGCACTGTTCGGCCAGGCTTGTTTTGATGCAGGTTCGACAAAGAATACATTTGGAACCGGTTGCTTCATGTTGCAAAATGTCGGCTCGAAACCGGCCGCTTCGGCGAACCGCCTCCTTTCAACTATCGGCTGGCAGATAGATGGCGATACAGTGTATGCCCTTGAGGGCAGCGTGTTTATCGGTGGGGCCGTAGTCCAGTGGCTCCGTGATTCGCTCCGAATGATAGATGAATCGAACGAGATCGAGCAATTGGCAGCGGCCGTTAGCGACAATGGAGGCGTTTACTTTGTACCTGCCTTTGCCGGCTTAGGAGCTCCGTATTGGGATCAGGACGCCCGCGGGCTTATAATCGGGATCACCCGTGGTACCGGTCGGGAACACATCGCCGGTGCGGCTATAGAATCTATCGCATTTCAAACGGCTGACCTGTTCGCTGCCATGAACGGCGACTCACGCTCGAACCTTCCAGAACTTCGCGTGGATGGAGGGGCGACACGCAATGATGCATTGCTACAGTTTCAATCTGACATCCTTCAGATACCAGTAGTTCGCTCAAAGACCTCAGAAACAACAGCCCTTGGTGCAGCTTACCTAGCCGGCCTCGCTGTCCGTTTCTGGAAGGACAAGGCCGAGTTGGCGGAGCATTGGCAAGCAGATCGAAAGTTTGAGCCTCAAATCCCAGATCATAAGGCTACCGAGCTGATGGAACGCTGGCACGAGGCGGTTCAAAGATCTTTCGGTTGGGCAAAATAGAGAGGGAGCGATCAGATCGCTCCCTCGGCAACCCCAAAGCAGTTTATTTTCTAAACGTCGTTGTTCTCACCTTTTGACTTGCTCATTCCCGCGGCGACCTGAGATGTCGGCAGAGGTAGACCGACCGCATCGGCGCTTATCAATGGTTCATTTTCATCAGAAAATTCGCCAGGTGTATCTGCAATTATCAGTTTACCCGACTGCTTCATAAATGTAAGCATGTCTTTTTCCGCATCGAAATCAACTAAAACATAGTCTCCAGTCTCGACCTGTTCCGTGGCGACCAGATTTGAGAGCGGGTAAACCAAGAATCGCTCTACCGATCGTTTCAGATGACGAGCCCCGTACTTAAGATCGATACCCTCGCTCAGCAAAAATTCCTTGGCTTCAGTAGTGCACTCAAATACAAACTTCGTCCCCGCTGATTCCGTTATTCTGTCTTGTACGGATCGCAGTTCGATCTCGAGGATCTGCCGCAAATGATGCTCTTTAAGGCTTCGGAAAACGACGACCTTATCGATACGATTCATAAATTCCGGTGAGAATTTACGTTTCGCTGCTTCGAGGGCAGTTCGGTATATCTTGGTGTCGATCTCATTGTCCTCTTTCGCCTGATCTGTTTTGGTCGGCATAAATCCGATGCCGCCGGAGATCATATCGGACATTTCGCGGGCTCCGAGATTTGAGGTCATTATGACTATCGTCCTCGAGAAATCTACCCGACGATTATCACCGAGAGTCAGAGTCGCCTTGTCCAAAATTCCAAGCAAGAGCTGCCACAATGAATCGGAAGCTTTCTCGATCTCATCGAAAAGAACGAAGGTTAGCTTTGTCTCGTCAGTATGAGCTTTGTCCAGGTTTTCCTGCGTCAGCATCGGCGAGGTTTCGCGATGACCGAGGTATCCCGGAGGCGAGCCAATGAGTTTAGCGATCTCGTGAGAGTGCTGAAACTCGGCACAATCGATCTTGACGACCGAATACTGATCATTAAACAGCACCTCAGACGCTGCCTCGACAACCCGGGTCTTGCCTGAACCGGTTGGCCCCAGAAACAGCATGGTACCGATCGGGCGTGACGGGTTGTTCATGCCGGCCAGATAGATCTGAAACAGGCCGCTCATGCGTCTAACTGCCCGTTCCTGACCGACGATCCGCGAAGACAGTTTATCTTCGAATTCCGCCGCTCTCGGACTTTTCCTGTCCGGATCAAGTAAGATCCCTGTTTCTGTATTTTCGCTCTTGTTTGCCGTTTCCTGTTTCATCTTTCCCTCTCGAGGGCCGTTTTGTCCCTCATGCTCTAAGAACGTTGTTCCCGATACGAACTTGCCGCCACATTGACGACAGGTTCGTCGTCAGTAATGATGATGTCAAAAGATTATAAGTTGGCTGGACTTTAGCGTCTGGAAGGGTTTCGTCCAGGGGTAAGCGAGTATGAAGGCCCGCCATCTTTCTATAACTAGCACATAGGATATCGCGGATGCAACAGGAAACGCCCCTCTTCGCAAAATTAATTTCTGGAAAAGTGCTGGGAATAATACTGTTGTGACCCGATCTTCAGTTGGAAAATCGGGTCACGGCCTTTCTTACAAATTCACATTGCTCTCTGAACTAGTCGTAATACTCAAGTCCGAGATGCGTAATCAGATCTTCGCCCTGCATGTGGCGAAGCGTGTTTTTCAGCTTCATTAGCTGAATAAAGATATCGTGCTCAGGGTAAAGTCCCGGAGCGGTCTGCGGCGCTTTGAAGTAGAACGACAACCATTCCTGAACGCCCTTCATTCCAGCTCTCTGAGCGAGATCCATGAATAGAGCAAGGTCGAGGGCCAGCGGTGCTGCGAGGATCGAATCGCGGCAAAGGAAGTTGACCTTGATCTGCATCTTGTAACCGAGCCAGCCGAAGATATCGATGTTGTCCCAACCCTCTTTGTTATCTCCGCGAGGCGGATAGTAGTTGATCTTGACGACGTGGTCGAAATGCCCGTAGAGGTCAGGATAAACTTCCGGTTGGAAAATGTGTTCGAGTACCGACAGTTTCGAAACTTCTTTCGATTTAAAATTCTCCGGATCGTCCAGAACCTCGCCGTCGCGGTTACCCAGAATGTTTGTCGAATACCAACCGTCGAGGCCGAGCATTCTCGACTTTAAGCCCGGAGCGAGGATGGTCTTCATCAACGTCTGGCCGGTCTTGAAATCTTTACCGCAGATAGCGGTTTTGGTCTGATCCGCGAGTTCTACAAAAGCCGGAACCTCGACTGTCAGATTCGGAGCACCGTTTGCAAATGGGACGCCCGATTTCAATGCCGCGTAGGCATAGATCATTGACGGGGCGATGAGCGGATCGTTGTCGTACATCGCTTTTTCCAGTGACGCAAGCGACTGATGAATATCCGTTTCCTCGATGTAGATCTCGGTTGACGCACACCACACCATGACCAGACGTGAACAATTGTTATCCGTCTTAAACTTAGCGATGTCAGCGATCAACTGCTCCGCGAGATCCATTTTGTTTTTGCCGGTCTTTACGTTCTCGCCAGTGATGCGTTTAACGTAATTCTGCTCAAAAACAGCGGACATCGGTTTGAGCGACGAAAGCGGTTCGGAAAGCTGATTGATGAGATCCTTATCGAGCACGCCGGCATTCATCGCGGCATCGTAAGCACTGTCGTGAAAAATGTCCCACGCTCCAAAGACGATATCGTCCAGTGACGCCAGCGGCACAAAGTCTTTGATAAGCGGCGAACGGTTGTCCGTACGCTTGCCCAGACGGATCGTCCCCATCTGCGTCAAGCTGCCAACCGGAGCCGAAATGCCCCGCTTAACCGCCTCAACACCAGCCACCAAAGTCGTACTCACAGCCCCAAGTCCGACCAACAAAATCCCAAGCTTCCCTTCAGCAGGAGCAATCTCCACACCCTTCTCTACCATTAGTTTCCTCCGAGAAATCCAAAACTATAATGATAGCTTTATGAAGGAATTTAGGCAAACGCTGCAAGCGTGCCTGCGTCCCAAGTTTTCAAAGATCTTGCGCCCGAGCTATTCTTGAAAAACTCCAGATTTGCGAAAGCTATGGATCTCATCCAGTGACGCTCCGATATCCCAGATCGAGATCCGGTTGTCGCTGCAACCAGCTGCGATCTTTTTACCGCCGGACAAAACACGCATGCCGGTGACCTTGCGGGAGCAACCCGTAAGTTCACCGACATTTCGTCCCGTTCCTGTATCCCAGACCCCAATGCTCCGATTTGAGAAAAATCCGCCGGAACTCGTTGCCGCAAGGAGGAACTCGCCATTGCGTGCCCACTCGACGCTATCGACATTTTCGAATGATCCACTTTCGTAGGGACGCAGTTCGTGGATCAGTTCTCCATTGGCGGCGTCCCAGATACGGATCCTTACCACCCGCCGTGTCTGGTCACCTTCACGTTCAAGTCCGGCGGTAACGACTGCAACAAGTTTCCCGGTAGGCGAGAATGATGCTCTCTCAAACTCATCTTCGCCAAGAATCAACAGATCCCGCAACAATGTGCCATTTCGAAGGATAAGTTTGCCCGAAGCTTGAAAAAGTGCCCGCTTCGAATCGGGCGAATCGTAATAGTAGAGAGCGTCACTCGGGATCGATCGGAGTTTGAGGACTTCATTCCATGTGCCGGTGTCAAAAACCCGCTTGCCAAATTCGCCTGTCTCGAAAAGGAGATATTTTCCGCCTTCAATAAAGTGATGCCTCGAGAAGTTGGGATATTTTCGATCGATCGCCGGGGCTACGATATGTTTAGTGACGCGCCACGTTCGAGTATCGTAAAGAACCATCGTTCCCCAACCACCGGCGATCAATGTCGATCCGTCGGGACTAAGAGTAAGTCCCGCAGGAACAAATGCGTTTTGCGGCAGAGCAACTATATCGAATTCCCGAGACGCATCCTTTGTGGTCAATAAATGGCGAACCCGAAGAGCGTCGCTGCCCCGCGTAGTCACCGCAAATCGCCCGTCTGCGGAAATAGCAAACGCCTTGAGATCAAATGGAGTTGGTTCGCTGATCGTGGTTTCCGGTTCGAAAGATGGAATGATCGTTCTTATCCTCGCCTTGGTGACGCGTAGAAGTTCGAGAACCTCGTCCGGTAAAAAAGCCAGATCGAAAACGCGGACATTGACTGAACTTTTTTCGGGTCGCTGAACTAACAATCGCCGACCGTTCGGCGGTAGGCGATAGCCATCGGATGGAAGTTCTGCGAGTATCTCATTAGCACGACGCAATTCATCCACAGACATCTGAGAGCAACAACCTCCCTTTGTGCTGAACGACGTATGCGAAAACGATGAAACTTCGCCGCTGCTGCTTATGACATAACCACCAGAGGTCTGCATTCGAAATGGTGACTGGTCCGTTTCCTTGGGATCATTGACTACGGCGATAACGATAAACGGAAGAGGACGAACTCCATCGCTGATGCTTGGGACAGAACCGCGACTTATCGGCGATAAACGAAAATGTTTGATCCAAGCTTCGTAAGCATCAATGTCACTACTATTTGTCTGCCCAAAGGCCAGTGACGCGAAAATCAGTAATATCAGAAATATGGGAAATAGGAGTTTCATATTAGAAGCGACCTCACGCTCATTACGCTACACGAATCGGATCGAAGATGATATGCCAGGTTTGATGCGACGCTACGCTCAAACGGTTTGCTTGCACGGCATCGCACGTTTGCGGTGACGCTTCAAAACTTCTTTGACGCGGCGATCTCGCGTTGGCAACCCGCGTGCGAGTCGCGAATTGTCTTGGATCGTGAGCCGCGCAGTTTGTGACGCGACGCCGACTATCTGATTCTGCCCAGCTACATACTGTTCCGCCAATTGAGCCTCTTCTACCTTGGTCTTTGCACAGCCAAAAATTGCAGAAAACCAACCCAAAAGGATCCGCATGGAAAACAAACCTATAATTTCAAAGCCCAATATCATTCTCATAACCTTATCGGAAAAGGGTATTAAATTGATATACAGGAATTCTCAGATTGTAGGAGAATGCGTGATTCGACACAGAATGCCTAAATTGACGCAAAGTGCTCAGATGAAGTGTAACGTGCTGTAAATAGGCATCTTAGCCGCTGCAATACACCCGAAAGTCGATCTCGGCAAAGATATTGTCACGGCCTTCGATCTCGTTTAGCAGGTCGTGATCGACCTCGCCGGTGTCGAGCATTTTGCAGAGCAGGTCGAAGCGGTGGATGTGGGATTGGAAGCGGCGAGACGAATACTCGACCGTCGTGCCCTGGTAGATTTGGAATGCCCAGTCGCTGGATTGGGCGAGGAGAAGTTCGCGGGCGAGTTGGTTTAGGATGCGGGTGTAGGGAACCACCCCGTCAGCCGAAGCGGCTGCCCCCCCTCCTTCGTAAGGAGGGGAGTTTTTGAACCGATCCGCGTACGCCGTCATTTTCCGCTCGGCGTCGTGTTGATACGGGTACATCCACGAGTTTCCTTCGTTGATCCAGACCTTGTAATAGCCGTTTTCGCCCCAGCTTGAGGCGGTTGGTTGTTGGACCTGGATCGGCAGGCCGCTGTCGAGGAAATCACCGGGTGTGATGCATTCGATCTCGTTTTGGTCGAAATGGATCTTGCGGAAAAAGAAATCGATAAACTGCGGCCCCTCGAACCACCAGTGACCGTAAAGCTCTGCATCATAAGGACTTACGACGAGCGGCGGATGGCCTTCGAAGGTTTCGCGAAGTTTGTGTGCCTGCTTGATACGTTCGCCGATAAAGTGCGACGCGTTCTCGGCGGCTTTGTCACGGGCCATCGCAGGAATGTATGGCTCTTTGCGGTTTTGCGGCACGTCGCGGCCCGTGATGCGGTGATATTTCAGCCCGAGATGGCGTCGGCTGCCGTCTTCGTGAAGGTGCGGCTTGAGGTATTCGTGCGGCGCGTCAAAGCCGATATCGCGGTAGAATTCGCGGTAGAGGTCGTTGCCCGGATAACCGATCTCTGCCGACCAAACCTGCTGGCTAGTGTCCACATCGCGAGCAAAAACCGCCGTGCCGTTCGAGCAAACCACCGGAGCGTGAACGCCATAACGCGGCCGCGGATCGCCGTAAAGTATAGCGTGGGTGTCTGAGATGAAATATTCTATTCCGCTATCTTTTAGCAGATCTTCGACTCCAGGTTCGTACGCGCATTCCGCGAGCCAGATGCCGCGAGGCTGGCGGTGAAAGTGTTTTTTGTAATTGGCAACCGCGATCTGAACCTGCGCGCGACGCGATTCAAGCGTCGAGATCAGCGGCATGAATCCGTGCGTCGCGCAGCAAGTAATGATCTCGATCACGCCCTCGTCCTGCAGTTCGCGAAAGGCGTTGATCAGATTCCGCTGGTAGCGGTCATTCCACAGGCCGAGAGACGCCGAGAGATTATCGACGTACATTTTAGCAACGTCTTGAAAGTTTTTATCTTCGTTCTGGGTTCGGTCGAGTTCTTTTTTGGCGAGTTCTAAAAGATTTTCTAGATGTCGCGTATAGCGTTCCTGCAAAAGCGGATCGGCCAGCATCTCACACAGCGGCGGCGACACATTCATTGCGAGTCTCGGCTTGATGCCCTGCTCGTGGAGCGACTGAAAAATGAAAATTAGCGGAAGGTAAACCTCAGTGATGGCCTCGTAAAGCCAGTCTTCCTCGAGAAATTCCGGGTATTCCGGATGCCGAACAAACGGAAGGTGAGCGTGAAGGATCAGGCTAAAGTATCCGGTTGGCATAGGCGTCAGCTTATAGCTATCTATCGATCAGCGCTTTGATCTTGGAAATAACCTTGGCAAAATGATCATCTTTTACAGTACTGTATCTCCGGAGAATTTTCCCTTGATCGACCGTAAATAACTTGTGCGCTTTAACAAGAGAAGATTCCGGCAGAACGCCGATCTCTAGATCAGCGTCAGTCAGCTCTACGGAATAGGTGTCCTTGCGAAGATTGGACGTTATGACACAGACCAGGACGTCTTTGAATTTTTCGTTGTATCGATCGTTAGACACAATCAAAACGGGTCGTCTTTTTGCGCTGCTCAGATCAGAATACGGAAATGGAACAAGAACTATATCTTTCTGGCGATAATTAGTTCCACTCACTAGCCGATTCCTCCCAAGCCTCATCCATCACACCCTCGGTTAGGTCCCCAGTGTAATCGCCCATGTACAATCCGTATTTGTCCTGATAGAGAATATCGATGAGCCTGTTTACATTCTCAAGCAATGCACTGTCCTTAAGGAGCGTTAATTCCTCTTGCAGGCTCTTGTATTCACTAACCGGGATCTCAATGGTTTGCATAACTCAAACTTAACGTCCTAACGAGTGCGAACTCACAGGGTTGTATCGCGGCGCCAACTCTATGGACGGCTTTGTGCTTGAACCGGTTCGGTTCGAAAGAGTTCGGCTTTTCAACGTTTTCGGGAAATTCACGAGGCTCGCACCATAAACTGCGGGGCCGAATTCTTCCTCGGTAAATTCTGTTTCATCGATCTCAAAATGCTCGGTTAGCGATGACATCGCACGTCCGACGTTGATCTGTCCGGCGTTTGCCTGAAGTATAGTAAACAGCGTCGGGCTGACCTTGCCGCGAAGGTCTTCAAGCGTCATGCCTGAAGCAAGAGCGATCAGAGCGTACCGCAATTCGTCCGACGAAATGCCGTCGATCTTCAGTTCGCCGCTGCCGATAAAGCTCGTGAATGCCTGCTGCGATGCGTCCTGTGCGAGGGCAATATCGTCGCCCGCCATTGCTACGTCGAACGCGTCACGCGAAAATCCGGCGACGTCGAGCACCTCGGCAAATTTGTTTGCACTGACTCTCCAGTCAGATTCCGTCGCCGCACGCGGGCTGGGCGAACGTCGTGGCGTCTCGATCGAGTTTGAGTGCAAAATGCGGAAATACGGGCGTCCCTGAGCGAAAAAACCAACCTCAGCCTGATATTTGCGGTCAGGCTCGACATCGAACCACCAGTTCCCTTCGGCCTCGCACTGATTGATCGTTTCGTGACCGTAGGTCTGGTCAATGAGTTTGATGACGAGCGTATAATTGCCCAGATCACTGCCAAAAACATTGGTCAGCATCGCCCATGGATTTTCCTTGACCGACCAATAAAAATAGACTCGTGTCGGTGTTTGCATCTGCAAACGGGCACGATTTTCACGTCGCAATTCCGGCAGTTTGATATCGGCAAGTGCTTTGAAGGCGGGCGACAGCTCAACCTTTGGCTTCTCGGCCGCCAACTCAGCCGTGACATCGAGGCTTGGCTCTTTTTCTGCGACCTTTGCCGAACGTGCGGTCGTCTTTGCCGAGCGTTTTTTAACTGGCGAACCTGCCGTGGATGGAACTGTAGCTGTTTCCGAAAACGGATCTGAAATGATGGTTTTCGTTGATTTCTTGACGCGCTTCTTTACTTCGGGCTCATTGACGAGAACCTTAACGGCGGCCTTTCGCAAAGCTGCTTTTTTAACAGCTTTAACCTCTACAACAGTTTCGAACGGATCAACCTCGGCTGCTGCCTTCACCGCACGCTTTTTTACAGGAACCTTTATTTTATCTATTTTCGTAGCCATAAATTAAAAAACGCGATACTGAAGTATGCGGTCTTTTAGAGAAAGTTACAAGAAGTAACCGCTAAAACACACGAAAACACACTAAAAAGATCTCTCTAATCTAGCGCATTTTCGTGTATTTTAAAGGTTTCTGTTATTAGCTCGGTTTTGTCAGGGATTTGATCTTGATCTCGACCTTGCCGTATTGGGTATCGACCTGAGCCTTGACGGGAGTGTGCATTTTGTCTTCTGTCAGCCAGACGATCATCTTTCCCTTCTGCTCAATAAGCCGGCCTGGGCCAAAGATCTCAGGCTCGACCCGCAGACACCAAAACTTACCCACCGCGGTTCCAAGACGCTCACGCTTGGTCACGGCGACCGGCACCTTATATACCAACCCCGAATCGCTCACCGATAGTTCAAACCGGTCTCCAACTGCGAGATCACGCAAACGGATCGCGTAGATCGCCGAGATCATATCGTTCATCGGATCCGTTATCTCAGACGCTATTCGCCGAGGAGGACGATTGCTGTCCTTGGGGTCGGTTTCGACATAGCTGACCCGCTTCTCGCCATAGTCGAACTCAGCCTCGCTATCGCGAACCCGCTGTTTCTGGATATCCTTCTTTACGGTTTTGGCAATGCGGAAAGTTGCCAGATCGACCACAGATTCGTAGTCCTGTAGAAAGCTGTAACGAAAGAGCTTAAGCATCGTGCCCTTTGATTCCGCGACAGATCTGATCGATAGCTGATCGCCCTTCGGCGTGATCGCTGTCGAAAAGGTGAGGTCGGCGATGGCAATACTTAGTTTCAGCTTGCTCGCTTTGCCCTCGAACGTAAGTTTTTCACCATCGAATTTGCTCGCCAAAAATGTGGATCCGAGACTCTTGTTCCCCGAAATACTCTCTGACATAGCCGTACCCTGCGCAAAACCCGCAAAGCTGGCCGCAAATAGCATCGCGGTAAAGAGAATCGATCTGAAAAACGACAACTTCATAAAACTAAGTGAGAAAGTATGCCTTAGCGACTAATATCGCGATAACGACTGCGGCGCCGATCGCCGCTCTGTATTCACGGTATTGGGAGTATAACTTACTATCGAACCTTTCGCCTGTATTCTTCCATACCGTGAAACGCGGAATTAACAGCGGTACATTTTTCTCGTATTCGTCAAACTCTTCGCCGAATATCTCCCTCATATCACCTATTTCGACGCGCATAACCGGCAAATAGATGCCGAGGAATAAAATACAGAAAAGAATCGCGAGCCACCAGATACCAGCCGCAACCGTAAATCCGAGCCCGAGGATCAGGCTGCCGAGGTAAAGAGGATTGCGTGTATAACCATACGGCCCGCTAACCGCCAGCGTTTTCGCCTTTCTAATATGCCCCGAAGCCCAAGCCCGAATCAGTACGCCAACACACACAACGACCGAACCGATCGCCAAAGTCAATAACGTCGGCCTCGCAAAAATCAAAAACACGATCGCAAATAGAAACCCGAGCGGAACACGGACTCGCTGCACTAGACGTTTGTCGAATTTGATCATAAAGATTGCAGCCTCTGACTAACGGCATTCAGCACGGTCTCGACATCGATGTCCATACAGATCCATTTTGAACACGTCCGCCGATGGCAATCGACGCGGCAGTCGATATCGTTTCGTTCGACGCAGATGTCGACGGGGTTCGGGCTACCATTTCGCCACCATTCGGTCGGGCCAAAGATACCGACGACCGGTGTTCCGGCGGCGACCGCGATGTGCGTCGGGCCAGTGTCACCGCCAATGTAGATGGCCGCGCGTTTTGCGAGTTCGTAAAATCCCTTCAGGCTCGGCTCGGCGAGCGTCAACTTACCCGAACGGCTGTTCGCGGCCGCTTTCTCGGCCAATTCCGTTTCTTTTGGTCCAGTCACCACGACTGATGCCATTCCGTGTTCTCCCCAAATCCTATCAGCCAAAGCCCCGAATTTTTCCGCGTGCCAAAGCTTCGTCACCCAACCGCCAGCGGGATTGAGAACCGCAAACCGTTCGGTTTGAACAGTTTGAATTATCGCCCCGGCTTCTGCAACATGCTCGGGAAATGTCGTAATCGGGAATTCAAAATCACCGTCAGGAACATCGATATCCAAAGCCCCGGCCGCAAGTGCGAGATTTTTCCTGATGATGTGAATCCCAGACGGAACCGAAACCCGATCGGTTAACAGCAATCTGCTCGCCGGTTCGCGCAAACCCTCCCGACTAAAGCCGTATCGACGCTTCGCCCCAGACAACTTCCCTATCATCGCCGATTTCAAAAGCCCCTGGAAATCGATAGAAACATCAAACTTAAACCGCCGCAACTCCTTGATCTGCCTCGTTGCCCCAAGCAGAATTTCTTCGATTATATTGCCGCCACGCAAGCTCTTAGTATCGACCTCGATCAAGTTATCAACCAGTTCATTCCCCCGCAACATCTCCGCCGACCGTTCCTCAACCACCCACGAGATCTCAGCATCCGGCAACGCTTGCCGAATCGCTGCCAGCGATGGCAGCGTGTGAATGATGTCGCCGATACTGCCGAGTTTTACGATGAGAATATGCACTCGCAATATGGTAGCGATTAATGGGGGAAAATAGAATCGTGTGAGGTCGAACGATGTCGATAGGCACGATATTTTGGCCGCTTTTTCGCGTTGATTTTACGCATTTACTCTCTCTCTCTCTCTCTCTCTCTCTCTCTGCGCCGACTTCGGTGAGTTCGTTCTCGATGTGGATTCTCAAACGCACATATTCGTTATGAATTTTTATGCGTCTAAATATGGGATGGGAAAGTGAATGATCGCTAGGGTCACAAGACTGATTAGGCGTCGAACTCGTTCGCTCGATCCACAATGTCTCGTCAACTTCATCGACCTTGCAGGCCAGACGATATCCTTGGCCATGAACCGTTTCGATCACTCGTTCCGAGCGTCCGCAGGCGAGTATTTTTCTCAGCTTCCAGACATGAACCGCGAGATTCCCTTCCTCGACAACGGCCCCATCCCAAATCTCGCCAAGCAAAAGATCCTTCGAAACGGTCTTCCCGTCATGCTCGATTAAAAGCCTAAGAATCTCAAAGCACTTAGCAGGAAGGAAAACCACCTCGCCCTTATTCCGAATACTACGCTCAACCGTATTCAGAAAGATATTCCGAAATCGATAGATTTTCATGAGAGATTTGCTCCGCACCGACGCAGATAAATAAAGGGAATATGTCGGTTCGCACAATTGTACTTCAAGAGTAAAGAATTGTTAAGAACTTTTTATTTCGGTTAAGGATTGTTTGTTGCTTAATTCTTATCCTCAGTTGTATCGGTCTCGCATTTTATCGGGTACAGAATTTCGAATTAAACACTAAACGTTAGGAGGAATAGGTTTATGACAAAAAAATCGGTCATTTTTACGATTGCCATTTTTGGCTTTAGCGGTCTCGCTGTTTTCGGCTATCCGATGGGCCTGTGGGTAGATATCCTTGAGTCTATTCGGAAAGTAACAATCGTCTCCGCACGTCCGGAAGATCAGCTGAAAACGAATCGCGGCGAACGCGGGTTCTATGAAACTGGTTCGCCGTCGAAAGAGCAAGCTGTCGTGCCGGATTACGTGATTTACGAGTCTGTTTTTCGGGATACAATCGCATTTAACCAGCTGGCAAAGTCACAGATTGAGAAGGGCGAGGTGCTCTCAGGATTGAGCATCTATTTCGAGAACGAAGCAGGGCTGACCGCCGATGAAAGTCATCGAATGAGACAAGCTGCTGGGAAATGGCGCCTTGAACTCAACTCCATCGATGAAGAAGCGGAGATAATCATAAAAAGGCTCCGCGAACAGCACCAGTCTGATTTCGGCAACGCTGAGAAACTCATTGAACCAACGCCGGACCTACTGGAACTTCAAGAACGACGGAATCAACTCGCGTTGTACCACATGAACGAGTTTCATAAATCCATCGACGAACAAAAACTAACACAATTCCAAGCGTTCATTCAGGGGCGTTATAGAACAGGCATTAGCCTTTCGCAGTTGTCATCGTTGGAAATAGTATCGATTGAAAGGAGCTCAAAATGAAAAGGTTTATTCTAGTTTTTCCAGTCGCGATGATCGTACTTTTTTTAGCGACGTTGACGACTCAGGCTCAGAACTGCACGAACAATTGTATTTATCCAACATTTACTGTCACCCTGAATTATCCGGCTGGCCGAGTCGAGGGATATTCGTCAGCTTATGCTGACTACACCGCAGGGCTCAACTACAATCCGCGTGTTGCTGGATCA
>JBGSQW010000154.1:0-50498 GCA_041737885.1 Pyrinomonadaceae bacterium
CAAAGTTTTCGTTCACCGAGCCCGCCGGCAGCCAGTTGGCACAATATGGGATCACATTGGTAAATGACGCGATGCAGAGGCGCGACCGAGCTGACAAATCGTTTCGCTTCGAAGAATCTCAAATAAAGAGCCTCGCCGATAAGCTCATCGCTTTCTATCTCGGTGCCCAAACAGGATATCTAAACCATTCGATCATCGCGATCGCCGAAAAATATTCGCCGGCCAACGTCGAGAAATTTAAGGAGATGTCAAAAAACACACGCTATCGTGGCGACTTTTTTCAGGATCCTGAAGTTCAGGCATTGATAAAACCCGAAACGTCCGCGATCGAGGTCCTCGCCGCGGCCAAAAAAGCGACCACTCAGAACCGACACGTTTTGTTTGATAACGCCATCAACAAGCTCACTCAGCAAGGAAATCTCGATGCAGTTGCTGAGGTTATCGCCGACAATTACGAGGGTGAAGCTCTCGACAATGCGATGAACAACGTTCGCTCGCAACAAGCCTCACGGCTTACCAACGAAGGCCGTTTCGCTGAGGCCGAGCTCATCATTGACCAACTGCCCGAAAACGCACGAAATCAACAACTGCTGAATCTGGCAAACTCCATTTACCACAAGGATCGAGTCGAAAACAAGACATATGCGACGGCATTAATTGGCAAGGTCCATACATCCCTCGCCGAGAGGCCGGAAAATAGTGGTGACATGAGCAACTATATGCAGGTGATCAACGCCTACGCGAATATCGAATCTGACGAAGCGTTTCGCATGTTCGAGCAGTTAATGCCCCAGGTCAACAATCTCGCCGACGCCGCCGCTGTTCTCAACCCGTTTCAAGGAAATGGAAACGTCCGTAACGGCGAGTTCGTCGTCTCAAATGGTCTTTCCTACGGCAACTTCGGCTTTGACCTTGGCGTTATTTCTCGTTTCGCACAAAAAAATCATGATCAGACGATCCGTCTAATCGAAATGTTTACAAGGCCCGAAGCCCGAATATTTCTGCGGCTACAGGTCGCCGAATCGCTGAACTAGATAAGTTTTCGGGTTTACCAAAACCTATTAAATAATGGGCAGGATCTTACTTAAGAACACTTTTGAGTGCCTGCCCTGTAAAACTTTTCTTCACCTTCGCAACCTCTTCAGGTGTTCCCTTCGCGACGATTTTACCGCCGCCGGAGCCGCCTTCGGGGCCGAGGTCGATGATGTAGTCGGCGGATTTTATGACGTCGAGATTGTGTTCGATGACAATGACAGTGTTGCCGGTGTCGACGAGTTTTTGCAGGACTTCGAGGAGCTTGTGTACATCGGCGAAATGCAGCCCGGTCGTTGGTTCGTCGAGGATGTAAATCGTTTTGCCGGTGGCTCTTTTGGACAGCTCTTTGGCGAGTTTGATCCGCTGAGCTTCGCCGCCTGATAGCGTTGTGGACGATTGTCCGACCTTAATGTAGCCGAGTCCGACATCGAGCAACGTTTGCAGTTTCGAAGCGATCGATGGGATGTTCTCGAGAAGCGGCAGGGCGTCTTCGATGGTTGTGTCGAGCAAGTCTGCGATTGAGAGGCCTTTGAACCGGACGGCGAGCGTCTCGCGATTGTAACGATGGCCGCGGCAGACATCGCAGGTGACGTAGACGTCGGGCAGGAAATTCATCTCGATCCGCTTCAGCCCGCCGCCTTCGCACGCCTCGCAGCGGCCGCCTTTGACGTTGAATGAGAAACGTCCGGCCTTGTAACCACGCGTTCGCGATTCCGGCAACATCGCGTAGAGATCACGCAGCGGCGTGAACAACCCCGTAAACGTCGCCGGATTAGAACGCGGCGTTCTGCCGATCGGCTTTTGATCGATCTCGATTATCTTGTCGACGAGATCGAGGCCTTCGATGGAGTCGTGTTCAAGCGGCTCGACTGCCGATTTGTAAACGTGTTTGTAAAGAGCGGGGTAGAGGATTTCCTCGACCAGCGTCGATTTGCCCGAACCGGAAACACCCGTCACAACCGTCAAAAGCCCGAGCGGAAATTCCGCATCGATGTTCTTAAGATTGTATGCTCTCGCACCTTTGACCTTGATCCGTTTGCCGTTCGGACTGCGGCGAACTTCCGGCACCGCAATGCTGATCTCGCCGCTCATGTATTTTCCGGTAAGCGAATTCGGCGATGCCTCGATATCTTTGGGCAAACCGGCCGCAACGACTTCGCCCCCGTGCGTTCCGGCGAGAGGGCCGAGATCGACGACATAATCTGCCTGCTCGATCGTCTCAGCATCGTGTTCAACCACGAGAACGGTATTCCCCAGATCTCGAAGCATATGCAAGGTCTCAAGCAGCCGCTGATTATCACGCGGATGCAGGCCGATACTCGGCTCGTCGAGCACATAGAGCACACCCCGAAGCTGAGACCCGATCTGTGTCGCCAGCCTGATCCGCTGCCCTTCACCACCCGAAAGCGTTGCTGACGAACGGCTCAGCGTGAGATATCCGAGGCCGACGTTGTCGAGGAACTGGATGCGGTCCTTGATCTCTTTTAGCACGAGCCCCGCGATCTTTTCGTCACGCGGGCTGAGCTTGATCGCGTCGAATTTCTTTGCCGAATCCGAGATCGGAAATTCGGTGTATTCCGCAATGCCAAGGCCGTTGACCTTGACCGCGAGGCTTTCCGGCTGAAGCCGCGAACCATTACATTTCGTACACGGAATAGGTGCGATCAGTTCTTCCAGGGCCTCTTTGATCTTTTCCGATGGTGGATTTTCGATCCTCTCGCTCATCGCCCGCATCGCTCCGAGCCAGTCGCGTTCGAATTTATAGTCGCCGTGGCGAAACGTCAAACGCTTCTTAGTCCCGTTAAAAAAAGCATCTCGGATCTCCTGTGGCAGATCGTTAAAGTTAACTTTGAGAGCCTCGTTTTCACCGCCCGAAAGCATATCTTTCACTTTCTTGAGAGTCTTTCGCGGTTTCTGATTCCCTGTTGGCGGTTCGAGCGGATCACCGGTCGTAAATCGCTCGATGATCGCGACCAGTGCGGATTTTAGAAATGCAGCTCCTGATTTATCGATCCCACTCAGAAAATCGACCTTGCCTGCCGGAACATCGCCATTCGGAACGATCTTTTTCGCCTCGATCTCAAGCACCGTTCCAATTCCCTGACAACGCTTGCATGCACCGAATGCGGAGTTGAACGAAAACGAACGCGGCTCAAGCGGGGCGATGTTGATGCCGCAATTGATGCATGCCATCTTTTCGGAATACATCTTCTCTTCGCCGTCGATTATAGAAACAACGACCGCACCGCCCGTGAGTTTGAGTGCTGTTTTGACGGATTCTGCAAGACGTTCGCGAACGCCGTCTTTCATCAGCAGGCGGTCTACGACGACCTCGATCGTGTGATTTTTACGTTTATCGAGAATGATCTCTTCGTCGAGCTGTCGGATCTCACCGTCGATGCGGGCACGCAGGAAGCCGTCTTTGTGGAGCTTTTCGAGTTCTTTTTTGAATTCACCCTTTCGGCCGCGAACCAGCGGAGCGAGGATCATCACGCGTTCGCCTTCAGGCAATTCGGCTACACCGGCTATGATCTGATCGACCGACTGCCGCGTGATCGGCTCGCCACACTGATGACAATGCGGCTGGCCGATAGATGAAAAAAGAAGACGAAGGAAATCGTATATCTCAGTAACAGTTCCGACTGTGGAACGCGGCGAACGTGAAACGGTTTTCTGCTCGATCGAAATGGCGGGCGACAATCCCTCGACCGAATCCACATCCGGCTTCTCAAGTTGATCCAGAAACTGCCGTGCGTAGGCCGACAGCGATTCCACATAACGCCGTTGTCCCTCGGCATAGATCGTGTCGAAAGCGAGCGAAGACTTGCCCGAGCCGGAAAGCCCCGTGATCACGACAAACTGATCACGCGGAATGTCCACGTCGATGTTCTTCAAATTATGCTGCCGAGCCCCGCGTACCGTGATCTGTTTAATGCCCATTACAGAGTAAATCTCCACCAATAGCCGAATCCTTAATTTTAACAGATGCCGTTATCACATCAAATCGGTCATATTCCTGCCGTCCGAGCACCAAATCTGGTGTCCCACGCGGGACATGCTTGGGACAGCGACGGAACGCCGTAAATGCAGCATTCAATGCCTTTACGCGATTCGTTAACGACTGTCCCACTGTCCCACAAAGATTTGAAAGGGCGGATCGCACGCCATTCACCGATCGCGGCCAATCGGATATATTTGTTGTATTCAATAGAGTTAACTGCATTTTTTTAATTCTCGACAATCTTTTGGTACAACTTCCCGTTATGGTTACGAACACGTATCGTATATTGTTTCATATTTTATCTCTGAAACGCATGAAAGGCCAGTCGGGAAGGCGGTACGTTCATCTGTGAAAGAATTTAACTCCTATGGGCTAAGATTAGACAAATGAGTATCCAGCTAAATCACACGATCGCCTGGTGCCGCGACCAGAAAAAGTCGGCGGAGTTTTTAACGTTTATTCTGGGGCTGCCTGAGCCCAGGCGTTTCATTCACTTTCTAGTAGTTGAGCTGCAAAACGGCGTGTCGATCGACTATTTTGAGACGACCGAACCCATAGCCCTACAGCATTTTGCGTTTCTGGTTAGCGAGCCTGAGTTTGACGAGATCTATGGCAGGATACAACATATTGGCCTGGAAACCTGGGCAGATCCGGCACGAACCAAGACGGGCGAGGTAAACACCCACGACGGCGGCCGCGGAGTTTATTTCGAAGACCCGGACGGCCATTTTCTCGAGATCATTACAAAGCCGTACGGGAGCGGGGCTTGATTCTCAGGAAAACTAGCCGAGCTTTTCGTTAACAAAAGTGAAGATCGCGGTCGCGATGCTGACTACGACAAACGTAGCTATCGCCCGCCAGACGGCGTCGGACTCGGTAAATTTCCAGATGGCGAGGATGCAGAGAACGGTGCAGATGACGAGCGAAAACGTGATCACACTAAACGCAATTGTACGAACGAGCGCTGGATTGACAACACCGCGAGGTTTGGTTTTGACGACTTCGGGATCGTTTGACTGCATGATTGCAACTATATCAAATTATAAACCGCCCAGAGCCCGACGATCGATATCACCGTCCATAAGACCACGCCCTGCAACAACGCCCGGAAACCAAATTTCCTCAAGGTTTCGCGTGACAAACTGACGCCAATGAAGAAAAGCGTAACAGTCAGACCGGCCTTTGCAAGATTCACGAGTGAATCAAAAATACTGGGCAAGATCGAGCTCGGAGCATACGATCTAAATGCCGTGGCGAGCAGGAAAAGAAAAATGAACCAAGGTATCGCGACCTTTGTTTTTTTTCCTGAGTTGCGGCTGCGATAGATATAGGCGAAAAGCAGAGCGAGCGGAGCGATCCACAGAGCACGGGCGAGTTTGACGGTCGTCGCGATCGCCAGAGCCTCGGGCCCGTAGGTAGCCGATGCCCCGACAACGGAACTCGTGTCGTGTATCGCGATCGCCGACCAAATTCCAAATTGATGCTGAGTCAAATTCAGCAGATGCCCGATGACCGGGAACGCCAACAGTGCCACGGAATTCAAAACGAAAACCGTTCCCATCGCGACCGTGATCTCATCCTTCTCAGCCTTGATAGCGGGTGCAACAGCAGCGATCGCACTGCCTCCGCAGATGGCGGTTCCGGACGATATCAATGTCGAAGTTTTGCTGGCGACACTGAGCAGTTTGCCTACCAAATAGCCGAGTATCAGGGTTCCAAAAATAGTTACGATTGTGAACAGTATTCCGTCTTTCCCGGCATCATAAACAGCCTTAAGGTTCATCCCGAAACCGAGAAACACGACAGACGCCTGAAGAAGATATTTAGTGACTTTTCCCTCGACTTCGGGAAACGGATTGCCGATAGTAAACGCCAAAACCAGCCCCAGAGCTAAAGCCAGAGGCGGAGAGCCCCATGGCGAGAGGCAAAACAGAACGAGAAGAATAAAGATGGCTTTTTGCCACATATTGACTGGACCGCAAGCGTCCCGCTTGCCGGCCGTCAAAGACCTCTAACAAGGATCGGTAAAATCAACTTTCAAATGTAAAACGCAGCAAGCGGGACGCTTGCGGTCCAGTCACTATCGTAATATGCCAAAAACCTTTTTCAACAGCGAGGTCGTGCGGCCGATAGGGTTCTCACGGATCTTTCGCTCTTCGTCCGCAACCAGCAAGAACAAACCATCGAGAGCCTTTTGCGTCACGTACCCGTCGAGATCGGTCGCATCCTGGCCTAGCAACTGAGCGGCAAATCCCGCCTTGCCGACCATAGCTTTGTATTTCTGCGTAACGCCCGTTTTTGCCGTAAAGTCCTCAACGATCGGCCGAAATTTCCCTCGCAAATTTTCTTCGCTCGTCCGCCGGAAAAACTGCGTTGCCGAATCTTTTTGTCCGCTAAACAAGATCTTGCGAGCGTCGTCAAACGACATTTTCTTGATCGCATCCACAAAGACATCGACCGCGACCGGAACCGCCTTCTCAGCCGCATTATTCATCGACGCTACAAAAGCATCGACCGATTTCCCCTGTCCGGCGATCCGAAGGCCTTTCTCAAGCTTTTGCAGCGATTTAGGCAGCGGGATCTTTACGCGAGGGTTGAGAAGAAATCCATTCTCTTTACCCAAAGTCTTGATCGCCGTCGAAACGCCTTTGCCCAAAGCCTCTTTCAATCCGGCAGCAATGTCGTTGTCAGAAACGTTGCGATTCGTCTGAGCCGCGAGCGAACTTGAACACAGTAGAAGAACAAAAAATGTAATTAGTCGTTTTGCTGCAAATGCGATCATCGTCTTTCTCCCCGATTGGAACCGCGTCAAGCGGACTGGACCGCAAGCGTCCCGCTTGCACGTCCACTGGCAAGCGGGACGCTTGCGGTCCAGTCATTTATTTCGCCTTTCCTTGATTCGCCACGGCATCCTGCGCCGCCTTGATCGCGTCGGCATCGCCGAGGTAATACGATTTGATTGGTTTCAGATCTTCATCGAGTTCGTAAATCAGCGGGATGCCGGTCGGGATGTTTAGATTCACGATCTCGTCATCCGCGATGCCATCGAGATGCTTGACCAGCGAGCGAAGGCTGTTGCCATGAGCCGCGACGATCAAACGCTTGCCAGCCTTTATCTTTGGAGCGATCTCGGTTTCCCAGTATGGGACGACACGGTTGACCGTGTCTTTCAAGCATTCAGTTCCCGGAAACTTTCCTTTCTCGATATTGCAATATCTCGCATCATTCCCAAGATAACGCTCATCGCCTTCTTCAAGAATTCCCGGCGGCACGTCATAGCTGCGACGCCAAACCAAAACCTGCTCCTCACCATATTGGGCCGCAGTTTCAGCTTTGTTGAGTCCCTGCAAAGCTCCGTAATGCCTCTCATTCAGCAGCCAGGATTTCGTCTCAGGAATCCACATCAGATCCATCTCATCGAGAATGATCCACAGCGTCCGGATCGCACGTTTGAGAACCGAGGTATACGCCTCGTCAAACACAAAACCCTCAGCCTTTAACAACTTTCCCGCCGCATGAGCCTCGGTCAGCCCTTTTTCCGAAAGGTCAACGTCCTTCCAGCCCGTGAACCGGTTTTCCTTATTCCACTGACTCTCGCCGTGGCGAATTAGAACTAGTTTGTACATAAACTTCTATCTTAGATTTGAAATTTCAAATCTCAAATTTGAGAACTTAGAATTCGCTTCACTTCACCGACGAGGTAGAGCGAACCGGTAACCAAAATAAGTCCGTTGTCGCCAGCGACGTCTATAGCATGAGTTATCGCATCTTTAACGGTGTGTGTGACGACGATTCTGTTTGCGTCAATGCCGTCCGGCATTTGAGCAGCGATCTCAGCCGGATCCATCGCACGCGAATTATCGGGTTTCGTCAGGATCAACGTCTCCGCCTTAGGAAACAATATCTCACCGATCTCTGCGATCTCCTTGTCCTTCATCGCCGCGAATATCATCGTGATCGGCTGGGAGACGAATTCGTCAAGATATTCACGCAAAGCCGTTGCTCCGCCGATATTGTGGGCACCGTCAAATAAATATCGACCATCATACTCAAGACGTCCCGAATGGGTCGCGGTTGACAGTCCCATCCAAATGTCGCTCTCGGTGATCTTAAACCCGCGCCGTTGAAGATCTTCTGCAATTCCGACCGCGACAGCAGCATTCCCAACCTGATGTCGGCCCGCCATATTGGGCTCGATCTTTGAGTAGGTCATCTTGTCAGTCGTCAAAGAGTAATTGAGAAGCTTATAGCCTTCTACATCTATAACGCTAAGGTCAATATCAGACGTCGCCCAAATAGGTTCAACGCCCAACTCACGACAATGACCGTGCAAAATTCTTTCTACACTTTTGTCTTGCCGTGCTAAGACGACCGTGGAATCGTCACGAATTATCGCCGCCTTCTCCGCCGCGATCTCTTCGATCGTGTCGCCGAGATATTCCTGATGATCAAGATCGATGCTCGTGATCGCCGCGATCTCGGCATTCGCCGCAGTCGTAGCGTCAAATCGACCGCCGAGACCTGTTTCGAGTATCGCGAGTTCGACCTTTGCATCGGCGAACGCCTGAAGAGCCATCGCTGTGACCTGTTCAAAATAAGTCGGCACGCGTTCGAGCTTGCCGTCGGCGACGAGCGATTCTGAGGTTTCACGAACGAGCGTCGCGAGCCTCGCGAATTCCTCTTCGCTGATATTCTTCCCGCCGATCTTGACGCGTTCGGTGATTGAAACGAGGTGTGGGGAAGTATAAAGCCCGGTCGGGATCCCAGCCTCGAAACAGATCGAATCCAGAAACGCGCAGACAGAACCTTTCCCGTTCGTCCCGGCAACCTGAACTTTTAGATAGTTGTTTTGCGGATCCCCAAGAGCGTCGAGCAGCGTCCGGATATTCTCCAGCCCGAGCTTCATCGTCTCGACCTCATTGCCGAGTGAAAGGAGGTACGATTCGGACTCATGGAAATTCACTTATTTTGAGAGCAGCCGTCGATGGTAATTTATCTGGCCGAGGTGCCAGTTTAGATGCCCGGCGAGGTGAACAAGGAAGAATTCCGTGGTCAGCGGCTCCCCGAAGACTTCAATCGGGTAGATCTTTTCAACATCTTCATCGGAGATATTTGTGAGTGTTGCGGTTACGACATCGATCGTTTCGTCGACTCCGATCAATAGATCCGCCCGAGGCACTCCGTTGTCTGAGAATTCAAGATCGCGACTACGGACGTAGCCTGAATTTCCAAGGGTCGCACCGATAAAATGTTTGAGATTGCCGATAAGATGTAGCGTAAGGTTGCCGGCCGAGTTTGTTATCTCGCCCTCAGTCATCCAGATGTCAGATTCGTTAGAATATTGTTCGATCTCGGCCTTCAGTTTACCGAGGTCGCGTTGCATAAGTCTTGCGAGCACTTCGTTTATCATGGATTTAGGGTGTTTTGTAATTTGGCGTTGGGTCTAGATCTTGTTTGGCGATAATGAAAATATCATGACGCCGAAATATGTCTAATATCAGATCATCCAGGGCAAATCGTCGTCGGTAAAAGACCTCTTCCCGCAGCGGGCGGAGATCGATTACAGCCCATTGATCCTTTTTCGCCATCTGCAGCAATCCGTGGTAGCGGTAGCTGAAACTTTTTGAATCGGCGAGAAAGTCGATCTCTTTACCGTTCTCGACCGCATAACGGCTTCCGAATTCGGCATGAAGCGAGCTGTTTCCATTCGAAGCGGCGAGTTCGCTCAGTGTATTCCCGATTTCGAACAAGCTCAAGGGGCTAAATCCACGTCCCGTGTGAACTGCCCCCATTTTCAACAGCATCTTGTCTTTCTTGAAATCAAAGCGGTTCCTCGCGAAGGCGGCGGCGAGATTTTTCTTCATGTATGCGACACGCTTTTCGTTGGCGTCGTAGTATTTGCGGATCGTGTCTGCATTGTTTTTGTAAATCTCCGTCGTGACGCGAATCGCATCTGCGATCTGGGCGTTTTTCGGATTCTTATCCGATGCTTCAGCTAAAAACCTGTTTATTTCACTCGATCCCGCGATCTCGACGTACTGATTCTTCTCTCGTTTGCCGCCGAGATCGTAGTAAGTTTTCACCAACTCAACGACTCTCAGATACAGCGGATTGATCTCGGCCCGTTTTTTTGGGCTCAGATTCGAGTACATCCGATCGATGAGAGGGAGATAAGCGAACGAAAACTCCTGATCTATCCCTGAGAACGACCACTTTCGTTTTGCAGCCTCTGCTAGAAATTCAGCGTCTTCAACGTAGCTGAAAAACGGGATAGCCGTAAACTCCCTCGATGGCAACTTGACGGAATACTTGCTGTTAAATAGCTTGAGAGTGTCGACGGTTTTAGCGGGATCCTTTGATAGCTCGGTCAATATTTGCGACGAAATCGGACCGACCTCCAAGGCAAAATGACGAGCTCCCGCAGCATCAAAAACCGGGATCAACGCCCGCGTGAATTCCGAGATACGCTTTGATCCATGATACTCGCCAAGAATCACAAATTGATTCCGGGCGATTTCTTCATTTAGAAATTTCGCTCCGTCACCGACAAATTTGTTGTCAACGATGTCAAAATAATACGTGTATTTTTCGAGATCCTTTTCTGTCAGGCCGGGTTTAGGAGTTGTTGGCGTTTGCAGGTAGGCGGGAATCGAGAAGATGACTATCTGAACTATCGCAAAAATGATCCGGGCCGCTCTTGCCATAATATTTAACCTATCCTAATTCGACTTCAAGGCCGAGTTCATCATGAAATCCAAAACACGGACTATCATTTCTTTCATCCGACGGCGATCGACGACCGCGTCGACCATGCCGTGTTCGAGCAGGAATTCGCTGCGTTGAAAGCCTTTCGGAAGTTTTTGTCGAATTGTTTGTTCGATGACGCGTGGTCCGGCGAAGCCGATCAGGGCTTTCGGCTCGGCCAGAATAACATCGCCGAGCATAGCAAAACTTGCCGTCACGCCGCCAGTCGTTGGATCCGTCAGGACCGAAATAAATGGCAGTCTGGCATCGTGCAAACGTTGCAGAGCAGCCGAGATCTTGCCCATCTGCATCAGGCTGAGCGTACCTTCCTGCATTCGGGCTCCGCCTGATGCCGAGAAGATGATGACGGCACCGCGTTCGTCAACTGCGCGTTCGATCAGCCGCGTGATCTTTTCGCCGACCGCCGAACCCATCGAGCCGCCGATAAATTGCATATCCATCGCTCCGGCAAACGTCAGATGCCCGCCGGTCATTCCCTTGCCAGAGATGATCGCCTCGGGCAAGCCGGATACTTCCTTAGCCTGTTGAATCCTGTCTTTGTAGGGTTTTGAATCGGTAAATACCAGCGGGTCGCCCGAAGTCACTTCTTCATCCAGCTTTTCGTAGCGTCCGTCGTCAAAAAGATCTCTCAATCTCTCGACCGCGGTGTATCTAAAGTGATAGCCGCAATGCGTACAGACCTCGTGTGAATCGGTGAGTTCCCGCTTGTACAGAGCATTGTCACACTCGGGACATTTTACAAAAATGCCTTCGGTGCGGACGGTTTGTTCCCCGTCACGCTCTTGTTCCTCGATCTTCGGCTTGTCTCTGCGAAACCAAGACATAAATTTAATAAATCAGGTCAATTAATAGAGAATTAAGACTAACATACGACCGCGGGGTTTGTCGCAAATGAATGGGGTCGCAAACATCCTCGCCTGCCGTTTCGGTCAGGCCAACACGCGCTGCATTTCACTGTGAATAAGGCCATTTGAAACAAGCATCGGCGGCGAATAAACGTTGAATTTTCCGCCGTGGTAATTCGTCACCTGCCCGCCCGCTTCTTCGATCAGCAAAACTCCTGCCGCCATATCCCAGGCGTTCAAACCTTCTTCCCACATTCCGTCAAAACGCCCGCACGCCACGTACGCAAGGTCGATCGCAGCGGATCCGTCGCGGCGAACCCCACGGGCATCGAGCAAAAACTGCGTCAGGTGGCGGGCAAAATTCTCACGGCTCTTAAAATTGTAAGGAAAACCCGTGACGAGCAACGCCTCGCTCAATTTCTCCGTCTGCGAAACGCGGATCGGTTTGTTATTGAGCGATGCTCCGCGACCGCGTTCGGCGGCGAATAGTTCATTCCGCGTCGGGTCAAATGTCACGCCGACGACGATCTCGCCGTCATGTTCGAGAGCTAGCGTTACGGCGAAACAAGGATAGCCATGAGCATAATTCGTCGTGCCGTCGAGCGGGTCGATGATCCATTTCCAGGTATTTTCACCGCCGATGACAACAGCATTTCCCGATTCCTCGGCGAGGATCGAGTGTTTTGGGTGGTGCGATTTGATTCGTTCGATGATCAGGGCTTCGCTAGCGAGGTCGGCTTCGGTGACCAGGTCGATGTCGCCTTTTTTCGAGATCTTCACCCTGCCGAATTTTTCTAGAAGTAGTTGGCCCGCCTCGCGGGCGGTTTCTATTGCAAAGTTGAGCATAGCTTTGATTTTCGACTCTAACCGCAGATCAATCAAATGCGATCGCGAGATTGCCCAATGTAGCCTTCCATACAATTCGAACTGCACAAATGCTCTAACCTATCTCAAAGATTACGGAAAATGGAAATACTGTGGCAGGAACTAAGTCTAGGAACTGCTGATTGGCAGCAGTTCGCCCGCGTGACGATACGTCTCGTGATGGCTGCCCTGCTCGGCGGTGCGATCGGATTCGAGCGGGAAAAAGCGGGCAAGGCTGCCGGGCTAAGAACTCACGTACTGGTCACGCTCGGCACCTGTGTCTTCGTGCTCGCGGGCTCGGGGATTGGGATGAATTCGGATGGCCTGTCGCGTGTGATCCAGGGTATCGTCACCGGCATCGGCTTCATCGGTGCCGGATCGATCTTAAAATTGAATGAGGAGCGCGATATTCGCGGTCTGACGACATCGGCAGGGATTTGGATCGCATCGGCTGTCGGAGTCGCAGTTGGACTCGGTGAATTGGGCCTGGCTCTCATCACAACGGTCGTAACGCTGGTGGTCCTCGCGGTCGTCGGAAAGATCGCGACACCGAACGAAAAGGCGTGATCCTCAAATCTACGTAAAGGAAAAGGGTATCGAGCTTGGTTCGATACCCTTTTCCTTTAGAATTGGCGGCCTCAGACCTGATCGCAACACAGAATGTGATTGCTACGGTTGCTCGATTCCTCGTCTAGCCGGGTTCACAACACAAATCTTGTGCGGGGCCTGAGACCATATTTCAGTACGCGGTTGGCAATGAGCGGTAACCAGTTCGACTAAAACTGCCCACGGCTCACTGCAAACTGCCCACTGGATCGTGGCGGAAAGGGTGGGATTCGAACCCACGGAACCCTTTTGAGGTTCACAGCATTTCCAATGCTGCCAATTCAACCGCTCTTGCACCTTTCCAAACTAATTACGAATTTCAAATTACGTCTTACGAATACTTCTTCAATTCGTAATTCGATATTCGAAATTCGTAATTAAAAAACAGTGGCGGAGAGGGTGGGATTCGAACCCACGGAACCCGTTAAGGTTCAACAATTTTCGAGACTGCCCGATTCAACCACTCTCGCACCTCTCCGCGAACCTATAATAATACGGGTTTAGGGCAGGATATTTCAAGTCGGAGTGAAGAGAAGAAGATGGAACCACCAAAAAGCACGAAGATTTCACTAAAAGAAGTTCCTTGTTTAGTGTTCTTTTCGTGTTTTTTGGTGGTTACTAACTCTTCCGCCTTGCCCTAAAGAATTCCTGCATCAGGCTGCGGCATTTTTCGGCTAGTATGCCCGAGGTTATTTCCATTCTATGGTTTAGTTTGGGGCTGTTGCAGACGTTGAAGTGGGTTTCCGCCGCTCCGAATCTTTCGTCATGGGCACCGAAAACCAAACGTTTCACGCGTGCGTTTACCAGCGCTCCGGCACACATCGCGCAGGGTTCGAGCGTGGTGTACATCGTCGTTCCGGTCAAACGATAGTTCCCCGTGCGTATGGCAGCGGTGCGCAAGGCAAGGATCTCGGCATGTGCCGTTGGGTCGTTGTTTTTGATGGTTCGGTTGGATGTCGCGGCCAATATCTTGCCGTCGGCGTCGATCAGCACGGCCCCAACAGGAACCTCGCCAAGCTTTTCGGCCTCGCGGGCAACGTGAATCGCCCGCCACATCCAGCTTTCGTCCAGGTCAGCATCTGCCATTTGTTTTCGAGTGTAACTAACTTTCTGTAAAACAACGAAAAGTCTCCCGATTCCAACGAAGCTTTGCGAGAGCAACGAGCATCCCAAGGGTGCCGTTCGCTCGCGCTTCGCACATCCCTGTCAAATCTTGCATAACGCCCCCTAAAATGTTAAACATAAAGCTAACAAAAAGCTTTCTTGCCTCTCCAGAAACGCTCCGCTAAAACGCTATGAACGATGAGGTTCGATCCGGAACCCAGTCCTCTGACGACATCCACATAACAAATGTGCCGCCGTCTTTCCGCGCCTTTGCCGAGGAAGTTCATAAGCGTTCTCAAAAACCCAAATCGACGCCCTCGACCATCCCGCAAAAATTGCTTCCGGCCGAATTTAATATGGCCATGGCTCATTTTTACCGCGGTGAGGTTCAGCGCTCAAACGTCTGGCGAAGCCGTCTCGACGCGACAACAAATTGGGCAGTGATCACCGCCGGTGCTACGCTTTCATTCGTTTTCAGTTCGCCTGACAATCCGCATTTTGCGATCCCGATCAATACGCTGCTGGTTTCTATATTTCTGTTTATGGAAGCAAGGCGTTACCGATATTACGAGGTTTGGGCAAATCGAGTGCGTGTCCTGGAGACAGGCTATTACGCACCGATGCTCTCGCACCGCACGATCCCGCCCGATAAGGAATGGGCAGAACACATCGCGGCCGACCTCATCTCGCCGCATTTTACTATCAGCGAATGGGAAGCGGTAGGCCGTCGTCTGCGGTCAAATTATCTTTGGATCTTTATCCTGCTGTCGCTCTCCTGGACCCTAAAGGTCTATATTCACCCGTCGCCGATACCGCTCGTGTCCGACGCTGATTATAAATTGTTTTGGAATCTCTTCTTTCAGCGTGCAACGGTTGGGCTGGCTCCCGGCTGGCTCGTCGTGCTTAGCGGCGTGATCTTTAACGCCATCATTTTGTTTGTTGCCTTCAGCACATTAAAATTAAAAGATGCCTCAAGCGAGGTACTGCCACTCGAAAGTTTCGAATGGCATCCGCTAAAACAAGTCTCCGACTGGGCAGAAAGCAGCCTGAAACGCCGAAATACCATTAGGCGTTCGAAAAAGGCGAGGCAAAGAGTACGGTCGATTCACAAAACTGAGGGATGAGTCGGTATCGACTTTCCTGCATCCGACAACCGGGGACTGACCACTGAAACTACTTACTACGAACTGTTAAACCTATGCCAATAAATATAGAAGATCGCGGTACAGCACTCGAAAACGAATACTTTCACCGTAAAGAACAAGAATTGATCGCAAAAATGAAGGTTAAGCTCGGCGAGGAAAATGCCAAGAACCTTGAGATCAGCTGTCCAAAATGCGACGGCACTCTAGTCGAAACCGACTTCGAATCTATCAAGATCGACGTCTGCAACAAGTGCTCGGGCGTCTGGCTCGACGCTGGCGAACTAACACAAATAGCCGACAAAGACGAAGAATCCGGGTGGTTCGGCAAACTATTTGGGTAGGGGTATCTGCGGCAAACGGTATTTCTACGCCAGGCGTAACTGGAACGGCGAGCATTTCTCCTCGCCACGCCGGTTCCTCCAATTTTAGACTGCTGATCTTTTGAGCGAAACGTAAAGTCGACAAAACCATGAAACTGCAAAGACACCCATCACTGATCTGCGTGATCGCCCTCGCACTGGCTCTCGCTTCCCCGCTCGTCGCCCAGCAGACGGGCCAAAAGCCGCCTGATCTAAAACTCGCGAGCAAACTGATGGGACGCGATATGTCGTATCGTGTCGTTTTGCCTGCCGAGTATAAGTCGAAAACTGCGGAACGCTTTAGCGTTATCTACCTGCTTCACGGGCTAACGGGAAATTTCAAGAACTGGACCGACAGCACGAAAGTCAGCGATTACGCCCTCAAACACAATTTCATCATCGTCACGCCCGATGGCGGCAATGGCTGGTATACGGACAGTGTTTCGACGCCGACGGACAAATACGAGAGCTATATCGTCAAAGAGCTCATTCCTGAGATCGACAAAAACTATCGTACTATCAGCACCCGCGATGGCCGCGTGATCGCGGGTTTGTCGATGGGCGGTTACGGGTCGTTCAAATTTGGGCTGAAATATCCTGAAATGTTCTGGCTAGCCGGCTCATTCAGCGGGGCTCTCGGGGCCGCCTCATTCACCGAAAAGACAGCAGGAAATATCGGAAAAAGCATGGATGCGATCTATGGAGCGGACGGAAGTCCAGGCCGGGCGGAAAACGACATATTCAAACTTGTTCGTGATCTAACGCCAGAAAAGATGAAGACGATACCGTTTCTTTATCAGTCCTGCGGAACCGAAGATTTTCTCATCCAAAATAATCGTGATTTCTTGGCGTTGCTAAACGAGAAAAAGGCCCCGCATGAATACCGTGAGCATCCCGGAGCCCATAATTGGGTATTTTGGGACGACCAGATACGTGAATTCCTAAGCGTCGCAGAACGTCGTGCAAAGAAATAATCACGGTGTAAAAAACCTTCGCTTCTCCAGCGTACGGAAGCTCACGATCTTTTGCGCGAACTGTCCCCGACACACCTTACCGTCCCTCATAGGAACCCGTACGTACTAAGGGCTCCTTCGTTCCCGGCTACAATATTTCGCAGTTATCATTTATCCTTTAACCAATGTCCTATCAGGTTATCGCACGAAAATGGAGGCCGCAGACTTTTGAGGAAGTCACCGGCCAAGAGATCATTACGCAGACGCTGCGTAACGCTCTGGAATTTGACCGACTCCATCATGCCTACCTGTTTTCCGGTGCTCGAGGCGTCGGCAAGACCACGACCGCCCGTATTCTCGCGAAGGCACTAAATTGCCACAAAACGCAGGGCAAACCAAACCTGACGCCATGTTTATTAAATGATCCGACGGCGTGCTCGTCGTGCATCGAGATATCCGAGAGCCGTTCGATGGACGTGCTTGAGATCGACGCGGCCTCGCATACGGGCATTGACGACGTTCGCGGAACGATCATCGACAGCATTAGTTTTAATCCCGCACGAGATCGTTACAAGGTTTTCATCATCGACGAGGTCCACCAGCTCTCGAAGTCGGCCTTCAACGCCCTTCTCAAAACGCTTGAGGAACCTCCGGGTAACGTCGTCTTTATCATGGCGACGACGGAACTTCATAAGGTTCCCGAAACGATCCTGTCGCGTTGTCAGGAGTTTGAATTTCGAACCATCCCGCTTCAAAAGATATTTGACCGACTAAGACTGATTGCCGATGCCGAGAAGATAGATATTACTGACGACGCGTTGCGTGAACTTGCACGTTCCGGTGAAGGATCGATGCGGGACGCCCAGTCGAATTTCGATCAGGTCATCAGTTTCTCGAGCGATAAAATTACCGCTGGGGACGTGACCAATGCACTCGGTTTTGCGGGAGTTGAGGTGCTCACAAAGGCCATCAATTCGATCGTCGAACGCGAGCCAAAGGACGCTCTGGACGTGGTTGACAACCTTATATCACGCGGCCACGATATGCGGAATTTTTGCCGCGATCTACTCGGTCTGTTTCGAGACCTGTTGGTTTTCAAGGTCAGTGGCGGTGACACAAATCTTTACGAGGGTTCGGTTTTCAGCGGTGATGAATTAAAAACCCTGGCCGACCCCTTTTCCGAGTCAGACCTTCTCAGGTTTTTTAACTCACTTGCCGAAACCGAATCGAAGCTCCGCGAGGCCGTTCATCCGCGATATGTTCTGGAGATCGGCCTGGTTAAACTCATCGAAATGCGTAGGGTTGCAACTATTGAGAGCATTCTCGAACGCCTCGATGCTCTTTCCAACGGAACACCTCTTCCGGCCGCACCTGCAACTTCTGGTATTCCGGAAAAAAAAACTCTAAATATTGAAGTAACGGCGGTTGAAGAAACTTCTGCGAGGGCTGTTACTAAAGAGATATCGCAGCCGACTCCGGTGGCGGAACCAGTAAAAGTGGTGCCACCGCCACACATCCCACCGGCCGGGACGACTTTCGAACCTGTGCCCGAACCGCCAGAAGAGTTTTATGGTTTTGAGGAACCAAGCTTTGAAGAATCGCCGTTTTCGCCGCAGGACGTTTTTGAACCTCCCCCGGAACCGAAAGCTCCGGTTAGAGCTTCCATCTCTTCGCCCCAGATCCGCTTAATGCCACTATCTGCGGACGAACTCGAACATTTTGATGACAAGCGGATCGATGAATGGTACGAAGATAAACTCGCCATTTCCGGCGACGACCTGCTTCCGATCTCGGGGGCTCCAAAGATAGTCAAGGCACTTTTCGGCGAGATCTTTGAGCGACCGGCGTATTCTCATCCGAATGCCGGGAGATCCGCCGCAGCGGTCGTTCCAGCCTTCGACGTGGCAAAACTCAAAGCGGAACTTTCACCTCCCGAAGAAGATGTCGAACTGCCCGTTCTCGGCACCGACCCGACATCGGAAGAGCTAATGGCCTATGCGAAAGCTCATCCGACCATACGTACTGCCCTGCGGGTCTTTAGAGGAAAGATCATAGAAGTAACGAAAACCTGATACTATTGAATTACCGAACATTTGTCTGAGTATTTCGTATTTATTCTTTGATTGGCAGGATGTTTTGCCGCGATAGATGACAAAAAGATTTTTGCCGATACAACTCAAACCATTAGTCGCAGCGATCGCGATATTTTTTGCTGTTTTAGCGTCTCAGGCACAGGAATCGCAGCCTTGGTCGATCAACACTTCCCCGCTCCCGGCTCCGACCGGGGCGGTCAATGACTATGCCGGTGTTATCGACGCCGCGACCAAACAGCAGCTCGAAGCCAAGCTTAAGGACTTAAAGGAAACGACAAATCCATCAGTCGAGATCGCCGTAGCGATTGTAAAAACCACGGGTGACCGTGCCATCTCAGAATATTCGATCGCCGTCGCCCGCGGATGGAAGATCGGCTCGAAAGAGGACGACAATCCAAGTGCTCTGCTATTCGTCGCCATCGATGACCGCAAATACTTTACCCAAGTCAGCAAAGATCTCGAAGATGAGTTGCCTGATGGTTTGGTAGGTAGTCTTCAGCGTCAATTCCTCGTGCCCGAATTTCGCAAAGGCAATTACGGCAAAGGTATCTCAGATACCATCGATGCGTACGTCGCAACGATTCGCGGTAAAAGTACCGGAACCGCCGCGCCGCAAAAACCTGCTCAGACTCAGCCCAAACGGACTAGCCGCATTTCCATCAGCACGATCATCTGCTGCGGAGCGATCTTACTGGTTGTTCTCGCCCTTATCTTTAGCCGTTCAAAACGCGGTCGCGACGACGATGATGATGGTTGGGGCGGTGGAGCGGGAAGTGCCCTGCCATGGATCATTGGATCGGTGATCGCAAATTCCGGCAGTTCCTCCGGCGGATCGAGTGACTGGGGTGGCTCATCTGGCGGCGGTGGAAGTGACTGGGGCGGATTTGGCGGCGGAGGCGACTTTGGCGGCGGTGGAGCCGGAGGTGATTGGTAACCCAGTTTGTTACTGGGAACTGCGAACACTATGAAACAGTATTTTTCAGCATTTATCGATGATCTGAAAGCCACGCACGGTAGGAATCTTGCGTCGGTGATCCTGTACGGCCCGGCAGCGGTGGGAACATTCATCCCCAAACGCTCGGATTATGAAATATTGATAGTGCTTCACCAGATCCGTCCCGAGGATCTCAGGAATGCTCAGGCTGCGATTCGCGAATGGCAGCGGATCGAGCACACGACGCCGGTGTATTTCACTCTTTCGGAACTGAAAAACGCAGGTGATGTTTTTCCGATCGAGTTTTCACAGATGGAGGCCGCCCGCCAGGTACTATATGGCATCGACGTACTCGAAGGGCTAAAATTCTCAGATCAGAACCTAAGGCACGAGATCGAATACGAGCTTCGCAGTAATCTTATCCGGCTTCGACGTCAATACATCGCGGCTTCTGTTTCGGTCGAAGGTCTGAAAGGGCTGATGGTTGACAGCCTTGGCGGATTTGCGAAGATCTTTCGGGCGGTTCTAATGCTCCACGGCGTTAATCCGCCTTCGGATAAACGTGAGATCGTGGTAGCGACGGTCCGGCATCTGAAGATCGATGGAACGCCGTTTGAAAAAATATTTGATATCCGTGAAAATAAGTTTACCGGAAAACTAGACGAAACGACCGCCAACAAACTTTTTGGCGACTATATGGAGCAGATCGAGAACGTGATAAATTCTGTCGATTCTATCGTAGAATAGCCTTTATCAGAGTGATCAACAGGAGAAGAAAAATGAAAAGAGCAATCTTATTATCAGTGGTTTTATTCGCGGCGTTCGGTCTTAGCGGTTGCAGCTACAATGATCTCAACGCCAAACAGCAGAACGTCAAGGCGAAATGGTCCAATGTCGAAAGCTCGCTTCAGCGACGCGCCGATCTGATCCCGAACCTTGTCGAAACTGCGAAAATGGCAGGCGTGCAGGAGCAGGAAGTATTCGGTCAGATCGCTGATGCCCGTTCAAGGCTACTGACGGCATCTCAGGCCGCTCCGACCGGAACTGACGGTGACAAATCCCCTGAACAGAAGCAGGAAGTCATCGCGGCCAACAACAGTTTTGGCGGCACTATCGGACGTCTATTAAGCCTACAGGAAACTTATCCAAACCTTCGATCGAGCGAAGCCTTTATGAAGGTTCAGGATGAATTGTCTGGAACGGAAAATCGTATAAATACTGCCCGTATTGATTACACGGATGCGGTACAAACGTACAACACGCTTCGTAATTCCTTTCCCGCAGTTATAACGGCGAGCCTCTTTGGGTACAAAGAACAGCCATTTTTTGAGGCGGAAGCCGGATCTAGAACAGCTCCGAGCGTCGGCGATGCAAACTCGCTAAGAAAAACGGCTCCAGCTGCACCAGCAGCTCCAGCAGCTCCGGCAGCCCCTACGAAACCGTAAGAAGAAGACAACCACCAAATAAAGCGGAAAAGCACGACTTGGATACTTTCCTAGTCGTGCTTTTTCGTGTTTTTTAGTGGCTAAATCTCTTCCTAAAATCCCCGCGAATTGCACATCGAGCAATGATCGCACGGCTTGCTAGGTTCAAAAGTGCACGCCTTTTCCTTTTGGGCAAATAAACCGTCCACGATCGCTTCAGCGATAGAAAATTGGTCTTGGCTAGGATGTGTCAGATCTGGAATTTGAGATTTGAAATTTGATATAGACGGTGACAATTCAAGCTTGTCGAGACGCTGATTGATAGCGTCAAGGCTCTTCTGGATCGAACTGAGATCGATCGTTTTTGATTCTGAGGCAATTACCTCGGCGATCTTATCGGCCAGCTTGTTGATTTGAACCTTATCCATTATAGAAAACGCAACATTACTTAATCTGTGGAATTAGATCAACATAATCGACCACACCGACTATAGCTGAATCAATAGCCGCACCGGGCTTTCCAGTCGAGGCGGTCGAAGCCCCCCAACCCTCCTGAACTATGATAACCGTGTCACCTTCACCAGCCCCGACGGAATCCAATGCTATGCAAGTGTAGTCCATGTCTTCGCCATCAGGCGTGATCTGACGACAAAGCATTGAGCGAGTTCCCTCGTAGCGCTGATTCTTATGCGTGGCAACGACGTTTCCAATTACACGCGCTAGTAGCATAGGTCCTCGAATATCAGCGTTTCAAGCTTGAAAAACATGGGCGTCAGAATCAATAATGCCGACGATCGTGCAGTCGGTAGGCGTTTCATCTCGTTTGAAGGGAAACGATGCCTCTTTGCCCCGACACCAGAAAACCAATTCGCCTTCGCCTGCTCCGACCGCGTCAAGAGCGATCGTTGGAGAGCCCTTTGGCTTGAGATCAGCGTCGAGCGTCTGAACGATCAGGAATTTCCTGCCCTCGAGAGCTTCGTTCTTTACGGTGGAAACTACCGTTCCGATTACGCGAGCGATCTGCATTTATTTCTTTGAACCGCGAAAATTAGCAAGGGCCGTGGCAAGGAATGATGAAACGAGTAAAACACTGTATTCGATCCCGTTTCTTCCGGCTCCGACGACGAACCAGCCTTCCTTCCAATGGACTAGAGCTATTCCCATAGACAGGTGGATGGCAAAGATCAGAGCAATGATCCAGGCGTAAAACCCCACAGCCAACAATACACTGCCTACCAACTCAAATACCGTAATTCCCCAGGCGAGATAAAACCCGAACGGAAATCCCTGTCCCGATAAAAATTCGCCAAAACCGCCGACGGTACCGTTATTAATTCGGGCGGCTCCGTGGATGAACATCAGGACAGCGAGAACGATGCGGATAAAAACCAACGCTGTCGATCTATTGTCACCAAAGTTCATCGGCTAACCCTTAACAAAATCTATCTCGTCAATAACACCGATGATCGCCGAATCGACCGGGCAATCCTTATTGCCCTCGGCTAAACGCGCGGACGAACCACCGACCACGATCACTTTCTCGTGAACCCCGGCCCCGACTGTATCTACGGAGACAATATAGCCGCTCTGGTCAGTGCCGTCGAGATTGATCGGCTTGACGACGAGCAGCTTTTTTCCGAGCAGACGTTCGTCTTTTTGCGTGGACACGACCGTGCCCATGATGCGTGCAATGATCATTGTTTGTTTGTCCGTTGTTGGTTGCTCGTTGTTCGTTGTCGAGTGCAAAAAGCGACGATCAACGAACGACGATCAACGAACAAAGCCTATTTCTTAACTATCGGCAATGTCTCATCAACACTCGAATGCGGACGCGGGATGACATGAACGCTGACGAGTTCGCCAACGCGGCGAGCAGCCGCAGCTCCTGCATCGGTCGCCGCCTTTACAGCCGCAACATCGCCACGAACGATCGCCGTTACGAATCCGGCTCCGATCTTTTCATAGCTGACAAGTGTAACGTTTGCAGCCTTTACCATCGCGTCTGCAGCTTCAATAACAGCTACTAAACCTTTCGTCTCCACCATTCCTAAAGCTTCTTGCATTAGTTTTTACTCCTGAACCGTCTTAAATTCTGTGATCCGTTAGTTTAACCCAATTTAGCCGCCTGGCTCAAAAGGTCGATGAGTTCTTCGCGAGTGAAAGAGATCTTTCCTTCGCTCGAGTTTCCCTTCGTCGGGTATGATACATCGAGATCGCATGCGATTTGAGCTTCGTGCAGGTAGCCGCACGCCTGGCATCTAGCATTTGTACCTAGAAAACCTGCTTTCTCGCGAATCTCGATCAGCTTTCCTATCGCCTCTTTCGGTAAGTCGTTGGCCCCGCCGAGAGCCTTTGCGAGGATCGCGATCTTGGCCGTATGCTCAAGAGTTTCGAGCCGGTCGAAGGCCTGCCATAGGTGCTCTCCGTAGGCTACCGCTCCATGATTCGCCATCAGAAGAGCGTTATGGTGTGGCACGAAGGGCTTCATCGCCTCGGTTAGTTCGTCGGTCGAAGGCGTTCCGTATTCGGTCAAGGGCACACACCCAAGCGTAAGAATCACTTCGGACAATATCGGTTGATCGATAGCCAAACCGGCTGCGGAAAATGCGGTCGCATGCGGCGAATGGGCATGGCAAACCGCGTGAATGTCGGGCCTCATCTTGTAGATGAACAGGTGCATCGCGAGTTCTGACGAAGCTCGCTTGTCGGAGAGCGGCTTACCATCCATGTCCGTCAACGCGAGGCACTCCTCCGTCATCCGCCCTTTCGACGTCATCGTCGGTGTTGCAAGCACGGTTTTCTCGTCGAGTCGAATGCTAACATTGCCGTCAAACGCGACAACGTGGCTCCGCTCATACAGCAACTTACCGACCTCAACGATCAGTTTTCGGGCTTGCGATTCATCCATTAGAAACTAGTATATCGAAAACGAGTATTCGACCAACTTTGTCGAATCTACCGCAACGCCATCCACAGCCGCCGGGCGAAACCTGATCTTACTCGCGGCGCTGATCGCCTGCTCAGTGAGGCCGTTTGGCAATTCCGATAGTGCCTCGACCTCGCCGACCGACCCGTCGCTGAGAAACTCAACTTTAAGTTTCACCACCCCTTCGGTACCGGAACGTCGGGCAGCATCCGTATAAACAGCCCGCGGCTTTGATTGAATAGCAAGCGGCGTCTCGACAGAACTTCTGTAGGCTTTGAATTTCTTTCGTCCGGTGTCGCAATACGACTTGCCGAAACTAACGCCATTCTCGACGACCACCGGCGATACATCCGCAACCGGCGTCAAGATAAAACTAGGGATGATCCCTACGACCAAGCCAAGAAAAAACGGAATCACACGTTTTACAATTGCCAAAAGCTCCATAAAAACCTCCTATATGAAACAAAGAAACCACAGATTAACATATCGCAAAGCGAACGTTAACCTGTGGCCTGAACTAAAACGACAAACTATCTACCTCGTGAAGGGACAGGTGGTGGTGCCGGAGCTTCCACAGGAAATTCAGGTCCACGTCCCTTGATATCCCGATGCGAGATTCGCGGCATTTCCTCGATTACGACTGCATTATTCTCAAGCTCGTTTTTGAGCCGAAGGTTTTCATTACGCAGACGCTCGTTCTCTGATCGAAGCTGTTTTGCGTAAAAACCTCTCTTTTTGCATTTGTCACTACGCAGGCTCGGAACACTGACGCTTACAAAAAAGCTGGCGATAAAGATTCCGACTGCGAAAGTTGCCAAAAATGGCAGGATCCTCTTGAAAATTGCAAAGCTACCCATTAGAAATACCTCTTATAAATTCTAACTAACAGTTACGTCCGGCAGCGGAAATCGGTTTCACCGCTAGAAGTATTTTATACCTTCGAGCGTTCCCCGCAAAGCAAAATCTTTCCAAAAGCCGTAACATGGCAAAATAGTTTGTTGCGGGTTCGCCGCGAGCCGTTGCCCGTTGTATTTGGTTTGTCTACAATGACCTTTCAGAACGCGAAATAGTTGCTCTCGGTCTTAAAAACAATAACGAAATGATCGCTTTTCTTTCCGGTAAACTCATTGAGAAACAAGCAAATACCGCAATCGTGGATGTTGGCGGCGTAGGTTATGAAGTCTCTATACCACTAACGACTTTCTACGAACTGGGCGAAGTGGGCGGCGACGTTCAACTTCGCATCTACACGCACGTTCGCGAAGATGCGATCCAGTTGTTCGGATTTAAGACGCTACGTGAACGTGACCTCTATCTAAAGTTAATTTCAGTACAGGGAATCGGCCCAAAATCGGGAATTGCGATGCTTTCCGGAATGAGCTCCGACGAAATAATCGTTGCGATCCGCTCGAACGACCTAGCCCGCCTAAAATCGATCCCCGGCGTCGGCCTAAAAACGGCCGAACGCCTCGTCATTGAGCTGCGCGACAAGGTCGGTGAAATGTCCGTCACCACACCGCTCGACGCCTCGTCACGCTCGAGCCTGCCGTCGGATGCGGTATTTGAGGACGCTCTGTCGGCTTTAATAAATCTCGGTTATCA
The DNA here is from genome assembly GCA_041737885.1 of Pyrinomonadaceae bacterium. GTDB lineage: Bacteria > Acidobacteriota > Blastocatellia > Pyrinomonadales > Pyrinomonadaceae > OLB17. The sequence continues at coordinate 25,657 of JBGSQW010000154.1, forward strand.
AAAAAATGCAGCGGAAAAAGCACTGAATCAGGCCGCAGGAGAAGGCATTGAGATCTCTGTGCAAAAGCTGCTGAGGCGGAGTTTGCAGATATTGGCCAAGTAGCGATTGCGGAAGCCCGCACGAAGTAAGGGCTCCTTTAACGATTTATCGACGCGCGGGCAAGCAAAGTTCGCCGTGACTCCAGCCCAATCTAATATGTTTCGGAGCCCTTACTTCGTGCGGGCTTCTGCATTTTTTATGCTCGACATCGTCCGCCAGATCAGATCCGACTTCACCTCACTCGACCGCAGGGCCGTCTTCGCCCTTGTTTATTCGGCGATCGCCCTAACGTGCATTACATATCTCAAAAGCCCGGATTACTTGAACGCCGTACTTTCACGAACACCATTCGCGGCCATCGGTGAGGAAGCCGTAAACTCAATAAACAATAATCTTTTCGCGCTTGTGTGGTGGGTTTTCATATCGGTCTCTTTCTATTTCGTGATTCCGGCTTTGTTCGTTAAGCTCGTCCAAAAGCGAAACCTGAGCGAGATCGGACTTGCTCTCAGGGCCGAAACAGGTTTTCTCAAACTGCTCGCCATTTGTATCGCCGTGATGCTGCCGATCGTTTACGCAATGTCCTTAACCGCGAGCTTTTCTGATAAATATCCGTTTCTTAGGGTGTACAACGGCAATCCCTATTGGAGTTCAACTCTGCTCATCTGGGAATTGGTCTATTTCCTACAGTTTTTCGGGCTCGAATTCTTCTTCCGCGGCTTCCTTGTCCACAGCCTGAAACCATCGCTGGGCATTTATTCGATATTCATCATGACGGTGCCGTACACCATGATCCACTTCCAAAAGCCAATGCCTGAGACATTTGCCGCGATCTTCGCGGGGCTGTTTTTAGGCTGGATCAGCTACAAAAACGGTACGATCTGGCTTGGGCTCGTACTGCATTGCTCGGTTGCGTTCGCCATGGATATTTTGGCTTTACACCACAAGGGGCTATTATTTTGATTGAAGATCTTTAACGCGAAGAAGGAAAGGAGCAAAGCTTTCGACCGTTAAACAGTTATAAAAGATACCTTCTTATCTTTGTGTCTTTGCCACTTAGCGACTTTGCGTTAATAAGAATGACCAACGCGGTACCAGTAAACATCCGTGAAGAAGAGCTTTCGACCGACGACAGCCGGTTCGAGGCTGTGCTGCGCCCGGCGCAGTTGTCGGAGTATATTGGCCAGACAAAGGTCAAGGAAAACTTGCGGATCTTTATGAAAGCGGCTTTGAAGCGGCGTGAGGCCTTGGATCACATTCTGCTGACAGGCCCACCGGGATTGGGGAAAACTACGCTTTCTAATATCGTTGCGAACGAGATGGGAGCTTCGCTTAAATCGACCTCGGGGCCAGTGATCGAGAAAGCCGGCGATCTGGCGGCGATCTTGACAGGGCTTGAGGAAGGCGATGTGCTGTTTATCGACGAGATCCACCGTCTCAATCCGGCGATCGAGGAAATTCTCTATCCCGCGATGGAAGATTACAGCCTCGACCTGATGATCGGCCAGGGCACGGCGGCGAGGTCGATAAAGCTTGAGCTACCGAAGTTTACCCTTGTAGGGGCGACTACTCGGCCCGGGATGCTGACCGCCCCGCTGCGAGCGAGATTTAATATCGTCTTTAATCTCGATTTTTACAACGTCACCGACCTACAGACGATCGTCACGCGTTCGGCTAGCATCTTGAAGGTCGGAATTGACGAAACGGGATCGCACGAGATCGCAAGACGAGGACGCGGAACGCCGCGCATCGTCAACCGCCTTCTCCGCCGAGTCCGTGATTTTGCCGAGGTCGATCACGAAGGACATATCAACGAACACGTCGCCAACGATGCCCTAAACCGTATGGAAGTCGATAGTTACGGGCTCGACGAAATCGATGCAAAGATGCTCAAGTGCATCATCGAAAAATTCGATGGCGGTCCGGTCGGACTCAGCACGATCTCAGCCGCGATCCACGAGGAGAAAGAATCGATCGAAGAAATGATCGAACCGTATCTGCTCCAGATCGGCTTTCTCAACCGCACCCCGCGCGGCCGCATGGCTACGAGGCTCGCTTATCAACACTTTGGACTTGAGCAATTAATACGGACTAGTGATGTTCAGCCGTCGTTTCTGATTCCCGATCAGAACTGATTCATGCGCGAGTCGGCATTCTCAACTTCACCACGACTTCAAAATCACTAACATCCAATTAACAGGCGGGACTATTTTGCGGAACGAGGCGGAATATATTCAAACTTCTTCTGCATATACAACGCAGTTCAGAAAATAAGGGAGAAATTCTACACAATGAAAAAAATGATGTTTGGAACGCTGATGATCTTAGGTATTTTTTTGATCGCTTCAGAGAGTACCACCGCCCAAGAAATGGCTATGATGAGTATGGTCTCACCTGAAGATGCCGCCAAAAAAGCACTTAATGTTGGTGCAAAGGCCCCTGCATTCGAGTTGAAAGACAGTAACGGTAAACTCGTCTCAAGCAGCGACCTACTCAAACAAGGCAGCCTCGTCGTAACATTCTACCGCGGGGCTTGGTGTCCCTTTTGCAATACCTATCTCCGAAAACTCGGACAGCGAATGCCGGATATCAAGGCGGCGGGAGCAAATCTAGTCGCGATCTCTGTCGAGAATCCTGATTCCTCAATGGCCGTTGCAAAAAAGAACGAAGTTCTGTTCCCCGTTCTCAGCGACCCGAATCTGGATGTCGCACGCAAATTTGGTATTGTTTACGAAATGCCGCCCGCCACAGCCGAGCAGTACAAATCACGAGGGCTCGACCTCGCAAAGCGAAACAGCATGGCAAAACCAGAACTTCCGCTGGGCGTTACGTACATCATCGACAAAACCGGCACGATCACCTACGCCTTTATCGAGACCGACTATAAGAAACGGGCCGAGCCGGACGTGATAATCGAAAATTTGAAAATGAAGATGAAGATGTAGAAAGTAGCCGCTAAAGTTAAACTAAAAAGCACGAAAAGGATCGCTCCCTTTCGTGCTTTTTTGTGTCCGTTAGAGATTACTAGGCCTTAATCGTCTTCCTCATCCATCGCCAGTAAAGACGCACTAGTGACGAGATCATCGTCGCCGCATTTGATGAGGGTTACGCCTTGAGCCGAGCGGCCGGTTTCGCGGATCTTGTCGACGCCGAGGCGAATGAGCTTTGCCTGTTGGGTGATGATCATGATCTCGCTGTCCTCTTCGACCGGGAACGCTGCAACGACCTTGCCGGTTTTTTCGGTGGTCTTCATGTTGATGACACCGATGCCGCCGCGTTTGGTCAGGCGATAGCTCCCGACCGTCGTCTGTTTTCCAAAGCCTTTTTCTGAGACGGAAAGAATTTTCTCTGTTCCCTCAGGCGAGACTGCACAAACCGACACCACGTAATCACCGCCTCGAAGGTTGACGCCTCTCACACCTCGAGCCACGCGGCCCATAGGACGCACGTCCGACTCGTCAAACTTGACGGCCATACCATCATGAGTGGCAATGAATATCTGACATTTGCCGTCGGTGCGGATGATTTCGAGCAACTCGTCGCCTTCATCAATGTTGATGGCGTTGATACCGGAGGCCCGTATGTTCTGGTAATCGGCCAGCGAAGATTTCTTAATGATTCCCTGCTTGGTGACCATAGTCAGATAAACTTCTTCACCAAAGTCACGAACCGGCATTACTGCGACCAGTTTACGCTCGCCCGATAGCTGAACTAGATTAACAACCGCCTTGCCGCGAGCCGACGTGTCGCCCTCGGGGATTTCGTGCACCTTCATCTTAAAGACCTGTCCGTCGTCGGTAAAGATCATTAGATAAGCGTGTGTCGACGCGATAAACAGATGCTCGACAAAATCGTCATTCTTCGCCTTAGCCCCCAAACGCCCCTTGCCGCCGCGGCCCTGTCGGGTATAGGCGGTAACCGGTGTGCGTTTGATGTATCCAGCATTTGTAACCGTGATCGCGACATCTTCGTCAGGGATCAGATCTTCAATGTTGAACTCGGCATCCGCATCGACAATGACCGTACGGCGAGCATCGCCAAACAGGCGTTTGACCTCGGTCAGTTCGTCAACGATCACCTGCCGCAAAACGCTTTCGTTCTGGAGGATGTTTTCGAGTTCGGTAATGTATTTGATGATCTCGGCGTATTCGTCGAGGATCTTCTGACGCTCTAGAGCCGACAATCTGCGTAACTGCAGGTCCAGGATCGCCTGCGCCTGGATCTCGGAGAAATCCAGATCTCGAACGACTTTAGTTAGTTCCTTTTCGAACTGAGCCTTCGACTTATCGCCGGTCACACCACGCCACGCAGCGATGTCGCTCGTGGTCGCAAGGTTAGACGTCAGCCACTGTCTCGCTTCATCGACAGAACGCGACGTACGTATCAGCGGAATGATGTAATCGAGAGCATCAATGGCCTTGTTCAAGCCCTCTAAGATATGAGCACGAGCCTGAGCTTTTCGCAGGTCAAACTCCGTACGACGACGAATGACCTCACGACGAAACTCGACAAACGCCTCGATCATGTCCTTGAGGGTCAGCAGCTTAGGCTGGCCGTCAACGATCGCAATGCTGATTATACCGAACGAAGACTGCATCGGCGTCAGCTTGTAAAGCTTATTAAGAACGACCTGCGGCACCGCATCGCGTTTTAGTTCGATAACGATGCGCATACCTTCGCGGTTCGATTCGTCGCGGATCTCTGAGATACCTTCGAGGCGTTTTTCGTGGACAAGCTCGGCGATCTTCTCTATCAGACGGGCCTTGTTGACCTGATAAGGCAGTTCGGTGATAACGACCGCATCCTTAACGCGATCACCACGTCCGATCTCATCAACAACAGCACGTGCCCGAACCTGAATGATGCCGCGGCCAGTGCGGTACGCACGATGAATTTCTTCACGACCGTAAATAAATCCGGCAGTCGGAAAATCAGGGCCGGGGATGTGTTGGATCAATTCGTCCACCGTGATCGCGGGGTTGCTGATAAGTGCGATCGTTCCGTCGAGGATCTCGGTCAGGTTATGCGGCGGGATCTTGGTCGCCATACCGACGGCGATGCCTTCTGAACCATTGACGAGCAGAAGCGGAACTTTTGTCGGCAGGACCTTTGGTTCTGACAACGACTCGTCATAGTTTGGCTGAAAATCAACGGTTTCTTTCTCAATATCATCGAGAACTTCGTTGGTGATCTTCGCCATACGGACCTCGGTGTATCGCATCGCGGCGGGATTGTCGCCGTCGATCGAACCGAAATTCCCCTGCCCATCCACGAGCATGTACCGCATCGAGAAATCCTGCGCCATTCGCACAACCGTGTCATAGACAGCAGTATCACCGTGCGGGTGATATTTACCGATGGTGTCGCCGACCACACGAGCCGATTTTTTGTATGGCTTGTTGAACGTATTGCCAAGCTCGCTCATCGCCCACAGCACACGGCGGTGTACGGGCTTGAGTCCGTCACGTACATCCGGCAGTGCTCGGCCGATAATAACGGACATGGCGTAGTCGAGATACGAACGGCGCATCTCGTCTTCGATATTTATTTGATTACGGTCTAGAAGTGAATCCATTTTATTTTCCGGCTATTGACGCGAGGCGTGACGTCCAGTTTCTGGAATGTAGCGCGTCTTAACTATTTCTATATTTTACAGGCAAAAAGCCTAGTTAGCAAACTGTCGGACTTCCCATTAACACTAGAAAAACGCAGGTTTACTCAACCAAAATGCTTACCGCAACCAAAGACCAATTCCCATCGACCGCCGCCGCTGTTCCGCAGACGGCAGCCGAAAAACAGAACCGCCGTATCCACAGAATCTCGCTTCCGCTGCCGGTTCGAGTCGAATTCAAGATCGACAAGGACACATCGATGAACGAGATCACGCGGCTGAGTGATGTTTCAGCATTTGGAGCGGGATTCGTCACCAAAAAGCCGATAAAACGTGGAAGGCTCGTCCTACTGACAATGCCGATGCCGAGACAGTTGCGATCCTTCGATTTCAGCGAACCTCAATACAAAATATGGTCAGTAGTTCGCCGTTGTATTTCCGTCGGCCGCACGCTGGAAACGCCCGAGTACTCTATCGGTGCTGGATTCATCGGTAAAACTCCACCCGCCGCTTATCACGAGAATCCGGCGATGCTGTTCGACATATCTCATCGCGAAGGCTCGGACGACGGGTTCTGGCACATCGGAGCCGCAGATCTGATGGCTGATGAAAGCGATCTGCCTGTCGAGATCAGAAAGCAGACCCGATTTTTCATTCCCGAGAGCCTTCGCCTCGAACGTGTAGATGCGATGGGGAATGTCGTCGAATCAGAATCTACCGTTACCGAAAACATAAGTCTCGGCGGTGCCGCTGTTTTCACAACTCTAAAAGCTACGCCGGGAACATTTTTACGTGTCTCCAGCGACCGGTTTAATGTTACAATACTGTCCGTGGTGCGCGGTTCACGCGTTGGCCAGGACGGTATTACAAGGTTGCACTTAGAGTTCATCGACCGGCTGTTTCCTCTCGAGGGCATCGGTTGATCGCATTCAAGCTCCTGCCCACCACAAAAACCTACTCGATTTATGAGTTTTGACACTAGTGTTCACAAAACAACTGCGCCGGAGAATCGTCGGGTGGAAAGACAAGATTCCGAATTAAAAACAATCGTACAGGTAAAAGAGAGCGAGTCCGAAACTTGGAAAGAAGTGACCAAGGTTACGACTGTCTCGAAAAATGGCGCCGGTTTTAGCCTGCCCAGGCCGGTCGCCGTCGGGCGTCTTTTGACGCTCGTGATGCCGCTTGACCCGGAACTTCGTGCCTACGATCAGGACAAAGAAGTTTATCCTGTTTTGGGTCTGGTCCAGTATTGCAATGCCGGGCTCGTCGAGGGTAAGGAGATCTTCCATGTTGGCGTCGGTTTCGTCGGGAAGAACATTCCCGAGAGTTTCAAAGCCGATCCTACCCAGAGCTACCGCATTAGCGGGATGAAGAAGGACGGCTTGTGGGAGATCACCGAGGCTGAATCCCAATTCAAGAACCGCAAACAACCACGATACTGGATCTCGCTCCCCGTCACGATCTCGCTTCTTCAGCGAGCCGAACAGCCGGTTGCTCGTGAGGAGACTTACACAAAAAATATCGGTGCCGGCGGTGTTTCTGTCGCCTGTTCACTGACCGCTGGTGTCGGCGACAAAGTTAAGTTCGCCTGTAAGGATATTGATTTCTACGCCGTTGCGATCGTTCGTAACAGGAAAGTACCCAAAAACGACAGCCCGACACTTCACCTGGAATTTGTCGATGCGGAGCTGCCCGTCGACAAGGTCATCGCTGCACGCACAGCAGAAGCATCCTGATCATTTCCTTGCTCTAAGTGAAGGAATCTTCTAACTACACTTACCCATCTCAGTTCGTCGTCGATATGCTTCGGCTGATCGGCTATTCGATCAGCAAGATATTCTGGTTCATCCGCTACGAAGGCAGAGAGAACATACCTCCCAACAACTCACCTCCTTTTCTCATCGTTGCTAATCACCAAACCTACATCGACCCTGTCTGGATCTGTCTGCCCATGCGGCGGCGGCTCAGATATATGGCATTTGCCCCGGCATTTGAATGGCGATTCATCGGACCTTTGATCAGATATCTGGGTGCCTTTCCGGTATCGCTCGATGAAAAAGCATCTATCGGAGCGATCAAGGAATCGGTTCGCACGCTTCGCGACGGTGCCGTGCTGACGATCTTTCCCGAAGGTGCGAGAGAATTCGCCGATGGCAAGCTTCTCGAATTCAAAACCGGAGCCGTGAGGATCGCGATGCAGGCGAAAGTCCCCGTTCTGCCGGTAACGGTTAGCGGCGGCAATCGCATCTGGCCGCAGCGGCAGAAGTATCCCAAGCTTTTCCGGCGGGTTACCGTCACATACCACCCGCTGATCGAACTCGCCAAAGATGAGGACCTCGAAACACTGACCGCCAAGCTCAAAGAAAAGATCGGCGGCAAGCTGTTGTCTGCCTAATTCTTAGGCCTAGGCGTCGGCGATGGGCGCATTTGCGGATTGTTTTTTAAAACCCGCTGCAACCGCTGTCTCTGTGCCGGCGTCAGTTTTCTCATGTCAAAATCGGGCGGCAGCGGCCACATATTTGGTGGCGGACGCTGGCCGCCTGGCGGTGCTGGCGGTCGAACCCGCATTTTGACCAATTTGCCGTTTTCGTCTCGTTCGGTAACAACGACACCGCCGGGCGGCAGATCAGGATCATCGACCGTCACGTCCAGATCGAAACCGGGTTCGCCAGCAGTACTGGGCTTAGTCGCACCGGTTGTTTTGGTCGTGTTCTTCGTCGTCTCAACCGGCTTTTCTGTATCGGCAGGCCGAATCGTCTCGGTCAGCACCTTGGCAGAATTTGCTGAGCTTCCGCCATCGGTAAAATTCTGCTGTGAAGTAGCGGCGTTGCCCGAAGCGGTCGTTGGATTCGACGGCACGCTTGAATCCGCCGTTACCGGAACGGTTTTGTCCGTCTCGGTGCTCTTTCCGGTGTCAGCCGTGACTCCAAAGATCGACGGGTCTGCGATATAGAGACCGCCCGCGACCACGACGCCAACCAGCAGCATCACCAGAGCTCCGGCGGCGGCACTCAGGCCTCGGCCTTTTGCATGCGAAGTAGGTGCCGGAGGCGAGGCGATCACATTCGTTTGCGATGGCGAACCGTCGGTCCGCACCGATGTCAACTGAGAGACCGAGCTCGGCAGAACCTCGGTCTTGGCGTTTGGATCGCTGAACACAGGCCGTGTCGATTCCGGCATGAGGCGTGTCGGCTGGGCAAAGACCTGCGGATCGCTGACCGTGCCTACAAAGGTCGCGGCTTCGGCCAGATATGCGTAATTATCACTCTCGCGGAGCATCTGCCTCATTTCGGCAGCGGACGAAGGGCGTTCGCTGGCGTTGAGGTCCATTGCTTTTTGCAGGACGCCGGCGATGCCGCGAGGCACATCGGGATTGATCGCACTTACCGGAGCGAGCGGGTCGGGCTTTTGGCTCAAGACGCTCATCGCTCTGGTCAGAGCATCTTCGGGCGGAACGCCGGTCAGCAGATGATAAAGCGTTGCAGCGAGCGAATAGAGATCGCTTCGCGGATCGGTTCCTGTTCCCTGTATCTGTTCGAGCGAGGCATAGCTTCGCGAGTATCCAAAGATACTTTTTGCGGCTGTCTGATGACTGGCGTCGGTCGGGTTGCCTTTGGCGAGCCCAAAATCGAGCAGGATCATCTCGCCTCTCGAGTTGATCTTTAGATTCTGCGGCTTGATGTCGCGGTGGATGACCGGGATCTCCTGATTGTGAAGATAATCGAGAGCGTCGAGCAGCTGATCGGCCCATTTCATGACCTGATCGACTGAGAAAGTGACCTTTTCGTCCTCGAGCATCGCTGCGACGTCATCGCCCGGAATGTATTCCATAACGAGGAACATCCCGTTGTTTTCCTCGAAGTGATCGCTGACACGCGGCAGAGCCGAGTGTTTAAGGCTGTTGAGCAGGCGGGCCTCGCGTTCGATAGCCTTGCGGAAACTGTCGTCCATGCACAGCGTTTCCTTGATGGCGACCGTCGAGCCAAATCGGGAATCCGTCGCGACATACACCGCCCCCATTCCGCCCTGGCCGATCTGCTTATCGATCGTGTATCGCTGTTGAAGGGTTGTTCCGGTTTCTATCATCGCATTTGCCTCACCAACTTCGGATTTTCAGCCCATTCTACTACAGATCTGTGCAGAAGGATCAGAGTATAAGACGTTGATCGTCCAGATTTTGTTTCCGCTTCCCGTTTTCTATGACGAGCTGCGAGGATGGACGGTTTCATCGGCTCTCACTGCATATCGCCTCGTACCGTTCCGCTGCGGAACGGTTGTGGAACGATCATGGAACGGCTCTGGAGCACCCTAACCCATTACAGATCAACAGGTTAAGCAGATTCCGCGTTATCGTTCCACCGTTCCATCGTTCCACGGCTTCCCACGTAAATGTTCGCATATCGTTCACAGCTTGGCTGTTTTTGCAAAACTCCATACTTACCACTGTATCATCTATGCAACAATATGTCAAACGCTAAATCCAGGCATTTTTGAAATAAAAAAGGCGAGTCGATCAGAACGATCCGCCCGCCTTTTTTACAGTTATGTTGATGCCTGTCGGTGGAGGTTAGTTGTAAGTGTTTGCCCCGACACGCGGCAAATTGTAAACGTCGGCGAGGCTGTTCAGTTCGTAGCGGACACGTGCCCAGTTGCTCTCTGCCGTGGCTCCGAAGCGGTAATTCTTCATATTTCGATCGATGTCCGAAGCAATGTTGAGACATCGGCGAACCTCCTCGTTATTCTCACGCCACGCATCGCGGCGGTCGAATTCGCGGCGGAGTTCGTCCGTTGAGCGTTCCAGATCTTTCGCACGGTTGTTTAGCCAATCCTCACGGCTCGAACCGTTCAGACGACTCTTGTCCAGAGCCTTGTCATAGTTCCTGACAAAATTATCGACCCGGTTCTCGACCCGGTTAACGATCGCATTCACCTGCGATTTCGACAGATTTCGCCCCCTGACCTCACGCCGCTGAGCGCTCACATCAGCTACCGCCACCAACATCAAAACCGCCGAAACACCCACCATGAATCTAATAAAATTACGTCTCATAATTATGATTTCTCCCCTTATCCAAAAAAAATACGAGCCGCAGCTCATATATTGAGACGGCTCGAATCAGGAAAAAGTCGAAAAAGAGATTGCGGTCTAAGAAGTAAACCTAAGCGAAGTTTAAATAAGAAAATGAGCGAAAACCGGCGAACAACTCCTTCAATCCTGCTTGATCAGAGTAAGGCCGCTGGGACTTGTTGGATCGATCCGTACAAAATTGTTCATATTCCATGGCAATCTGTTTCTACAGACAGTTCGCTCCTAGCGGAGCTACGGCGGAAACCTCTTCAAACTCTCTAAACTCTTCACTCTCCACTCTTTCTATTCCTTATTCTTCTGTGATCCATTTCTCCGTCATGTCGCACCAGATGACGAGGGCTCGCCATTCGCCGAATATTTTGTAGTGTTTTTCGATCTTTTTGTCGTCGCATTTCTTGCCGCCGGCGTGGTTTTTGTAGAACTGGGAGCGGAGCCAGGAATCGAGGGCGAGGCCGTCGTAGCGGCCGACGAGTTTCAGGAGGTTTTCGGCAGCGTAATCGCCGACGCCTTTGACCCGCTTCATTTCTTTTTTGAGTTCGGCGGTCGGCAGATCGCTGGTTAGCCATTGTTCGGGATCGAGTTTGCCTGAAGCGACGGCTTCGGCGAGTTCGATAAAGTAGGGCGAACGGTAACCGGCCCTGATCTCGTTGCGATAAAAATCCTCAGGCATCGCAGCCATCGCGGCGGCGGTTGGGAAGGCACGGTCAGCACCTAGTTTCTCGACCAGATTCCCGACCATTATCTTAGTCAACGCCCATGAGCAGTTGGTCGTGCAGATGGTCTTAACGAGATCTTCGAAAACGGTGGGCGAGCGGAGCATTCTTCCCGCTCGTCTGAGGCCGATCCAGTTGAGGCGTTCATGGCCGTCGATGATGCGGTAAAACCCGTCGAGGTCGTCATCTAACCGCAGCAGATGACGCACGTCGCGGACGGTCTTTCTCGTGTCAAAAACCTCTTTGGCGAGGTCGATCCGGATTTTACTTTTTTCCTCAAAAATGACCGCCGGAACAGCTCCTACATTTTCGTCGCTAAAAACGTAGCTGAGACGCCACTTTTCGAGGTCGAGATCGAACGGCGCCAGCTCGCACCAGCCGTGGCTGTAAACCGTCGAGCGAAAATTAAAATCAGCGGGAACGTCGATAAACACTGTGTTTGGCATAGTTTCCGGATCAGCCGCAAACATGATTTTTACGTTTCTTTACATTTGTTCGGCTAACGAAGTATATTGTACGTCTAAGTAATCGGGAACACAGTTTTTGACGCCGTTTTATGACAAAAATATGCGCTTGTCACGGACATAGATTTCGTGTAGATTAGTTCTTGTAAAACATTTTTTAACGAGTGCAGTTCCCGCGTACTCTTAAGTTTTCTTTTAAAGCATTACAGTTCAGGTTCAGTTCTATAGGAGGAATGGTATGGATAGCAGAATATCGCGAAGATTCTTGCGAATTTTGACTTCACTTGCACTGGTTTCAGCCGTCGCTATTGCAGTAGCGGCTCAGAACCCAGACCCAAATTCACCAACGCCGATCTTGCTCAGCGAAGCTCAGTCAACACGAGCCCTCGCCGAGGAAGCAGGCAAGATCCGCGGCAACACCGACCTGTTGAGGTCAACGGGCCGGGCATTCCTCCCGGAAGAAAAGATAGAGATATTTGTAACTAATCTGGACCTCATGGAAGATGAGGGTGCCAACGCCTTTCGCGTTATCGCTCTCGACCGCAAAGGCCGCCAGTATCGCTTCCCCGTTCTCGGCATCGAACCGGTGATCGGGACCGACGGCGTCTATCGCGTGACCATCGTATTAAAGGACGAGATCGGATATTGGGAAGGCCCCGTAGCTGATGGCGATGTTCTTATATATATCACCTGGCGCGGACTCGCGAGCAATCGCGTTCGCCTCGGTCTCGGCGAGTTGGGCGGCGATCTGAAAGAAGATCCGGCAGCCCGCCCCACGCCGCTCGGCACCAAAGGCTCGCTCTCACGCCCCGACGCACCAAACGCCGTCGGCGACCGCTGGACCGGCGACCGCTCCCGGTTCATGGAACAAGCCACCTTCGGCCCAAACCTGACACTGGAAAACAGGCTCCGCCGCATCGGCATCCGCTCATGGATAAACGAACAGTTTGCTGCTCAATATCCGTCGGCTGGGAATCCATATCCAAGTAATGTACTGCAACCGGCAAACCAGCCGACTAACTGCAATGGCAACACTGCAGACGGCGAGTTGTATCCAACCTGTCAACGAGATTCGTACTCGCAATATCAGCCGCAGACCTGGTTCTTCAAAGAAGCTTTTTATGGCAATGCTCAGCTCAAACACCGCGTCGCCTGGGCCCTCGGGCAGATCTGGGTCACGTCGGGCAATGACATCCAGCAAGGCCGTCACATGGTCGAATGGCACAAAGTACTCTCGAAGCACTCATTCGGCAACTACCGCGACCTCATGAAGGAAATGACGCTCCATCCAACCATGGGTGAGTATCTCAATATGCGCGAGAGTACCCGTCTTGCCCCGAATGAAAATTACGCTCGCGAGATTAAGCAGCTTTTCACAGTGGGCCTTTTCATGCTAAATCCAGATGGCACCCTTCAGCGGGATGCTCAAAACAATCCGATCCCGACGTATTCTCAAGATGAGGTCAATGCTTTCACTCGCGTTTTGACCGGATGGTCATTCTGCAACATAGCGGCGTCCTGTCCGAATCTCACCGCGGCAACCGTCAATTTCATTGATCCCATGATCCTCAATGTAGGCGTATCAAATCCATTCCTAACGAATAACAGTGGAAACCGACACGACATTAATTCAAAGACTCTTTTGGATTATCCCGGTGTAAATCCGGCTAATCGAGACATACCGGCGTGCGGTGCTGGCTGTCTCCAGCCTACGGCTCAGGCAACAGCCCTACTGAACATTAGAAGCTATGCCGACTCTTCTATGGATAAGGCTCTAGACAACCTCTTCAATCACCCGAACGTCGGCCCATTCGTTGGTAAGATACTGATCCAGCATCTTGTAACGAGCGATCCTTCGCCCGCATATGTCGGTCGTGTGGCAGCGAAGTTTAACAACAACGGAGTTGGCGTTCGCGGCGATATGAAAGCGGTAATCAAAGCGATCTTGCTTGACCCCGAAGCACGCGGCGATGTCAAAACCGATCCCAACTTCGGCAAACTCCGCGAGCCGGTCCTGTTGATGACAAACTTCGCACGCACTTTTGGCGTCCGCTCAGCAAACGGAACTGGCTTAAGCGATGGCAGCGTAGCAGGCGATAGGACTTGCGGCCGAGGTCAATTCAACGCGATGGCCCAGATCCCGTTCAGATCACCTACGGTCTTTAACTTCTACCCGCCCGATTACGGCATCCCGGGAACATCGCTGATCGGGCCCGAATTTGCAATCATGACCACGGGCACCGCAGTTGCGAGGGCTAGCTTTATAAATCAAATGACTTTCGCCCCCACAAATGCCAACACCCCTGCACCCGTAACAACTCCGACGGCGGCCTACGCCGCACCGATCCCCGTCAGCGGCGTCGATTGCCCGAATGGAACATCGTTCAACTTCACCGATCTCGTTGCCCTGTCGCAGGCCGACACAACCGGCGGACAGATGGTTGATGAACTCAATCGTCGGATGCTCGGCGGAACGATGTCCTCAACGATGAGATCGACCATACTCGCGACGCTCCCGTCCTACGCCGGAACTACGGCTCTCACGCATGAGAGCCGTGTGCGTCAGGCTGTTTATCTGGTTGCTACGTCATCGCAATATCAAGTCCAGAGGTGAAAATAATGAAGGAATCAAGAAGAGAATTTTTGAAAAAATCAGGCAGCTGTGCACTCGGCATGGCAGCTCTTGCGACTCAGATGCATCACTTCGGGAATATCTCGGCGTTTGCACAAAAGGCGATCGATGACGGACCGAACGGAGCTGATGACTATAAGGCTCTCGTGATGCTTTATTTTGATGGCGGCAATGATTCAAATAACATGATCATTCCCGTCCACAACGATTCGCAGGTCAGCAACTATGCTGCCTACGACGCGGCCAGGGGCAATGTCTTTGGCCTTGCCCTGACCCAGGCTCAGTTGCAGGCGACCAACTTCAACGTGCCAAGGCTCGGTAACCTAACGTATGCCATGCACCCGAGCTTCGGCCCGGTAACCGGTGGGATCAACAACGGTATCCATGAGCTCTATGGTCAAGGCAAACTCGCGGTCGTGGCCAATGTCGGCACGCTCGTCAGGCCGCTGTCTAAGGGAGCTACCTACAATTCAACGCCCAAACCGTATCAAATCGGCTCACATTCCGATCAGAAGTCGCAGTTTCAGACGAGCGTTTCAAATACGCAGGCTTTTACCGGTTGGGGCGGTCGCGTGTCAGATCGTTTGACCGCGACGAGCAATCCGAACGGCCTGGTTCCGATGATCACATCGATCGCCGGATCTCAGCTATTCACCGCCGGACAGACAACACTGCCGATGGCGATCGGAGATTCGAACACTCAGTTGAATGCGGTTCTCAATCCGGCTGGTTATGGAACCGCTCCAACAGGAGCAAACCTCGCTCGGCGAAATGCTTTCAACGCCCTTCGCTCTCAGGACCTGTCGAACAACTATGTCGAAGCTGCGAGCCACGTGACTGACCTCGCCATGCAGGCCAACAATGCTCTTCAGGTGATACAGGACACGGTCGTTGCCTTTCCAAATACCGGAATCGGCCGCCAGCTTCGCCAGGTTGCCCGCATGATCAAAAAGCGAACCGACCTGAGCGTTAATCGGCAGATATTTTACGTTCAGATCGGCGGGTTTGATACTCACACTGGTCAGATAAATCAGCACGTAAACCTGTTCGGTCAGCTAAGCCAGGCAATGCGTTCGTTCTATGAGGAGATGATCGCCCAGGGCGTATCCAACAGCGTGACGACATTCACGATGTCGGAATTTGGACGTACCTTTAACCCGGCTGGAACAGGTTCCAACGTTGGTTCGGATCACGGATGGGGCAGCCATATGTTCGTCATGGGCGGTGCTGTCGCGGGCGGCGATGTCTATGGAAGCAAGCGTCCGAACGGTACAGGCGATTATTTCCCGACATTGCTGATGGGAAACAACCCCGCAGCATTCGACGACGCCGATACTGCTGCTTCGGGACGCGGACGCTGGATACCGACGACATCGGTCGATCAGTATGCCGCACAACTCGCGAAGTGGTTCGGCCTGCCGCAGGATGCCGCTACATTAGAAGCGGTGTTTCCAAATCTCGACAATTTCCCGGGCACGTTCTCACAGCTCAATTTCCTTCCCTCGTAGTTCCATCAAAGGGAAAATTCGAAAGAGGCTGCCTGCGAAGGCGGCCTCTTTCCATTTTGTCTCGTCGTTTTTGAACTTTCAGCCCGTTCACCCTAAACTCTAATCAACCGTGAATCTGCCAAACTACATCACCATCGGCCGCATCGTCGTCGTCCCGCTTTTAGTCGTAGTTTTGCTGACGCCGATCGCAGAGAAGTGGTTCGGGATGAGCGGTTACGTGCTGGCGATCATCATTTTTGTGATCGCTGCCCTCTCAGATATCGTTGACGGGCAACTCGCCCGCCGACGAAAACAAGTCTCAACACTAGGTAAATTCCTCGACCCGATCGCTGACAAACTGCTGATCTCGGCCGCTCTGATCGTTCTCGTCGAAAAACACCTCGCTCCGTCGTGGGCGGTGGTCGTTATCCTGGGCCGGGAATTCATCATTACGGGCCTGCGATCGGTCGCGGCCAGCGAAGGCATCGTGATTCAGGCTCAGGGAATGGGGAAGATTAAGATGTGGGCACAGTGCGTCTCGGTCGTCGCGTTGCTGGTCGCAGCCGCCAATGGAACGCCGCCAGTCTCTAACTTCGGCCTCGATTACCCTGCCGCATTCTGGGAAGTTCCCGAAGTTCAGACCGCTTTCTCAAATCTCACGAGATTTACCATCAATTCGAACGACTGGAAGGTCTTCGGCTATCTGGTCGGCCGCGGAGCCTTGTGGGTAGCCGTCATCACCGCCATCTGGTCAATGTACGGCTATTTTGCTCACTTCCTCAAAGAACGCTCCGGCAGGACCGATGCGTAAACGCCAAAAAGCCGAAACACTCTAACCCGCTGTTGTCAGGCATAGAGTGTTCCGGTAATTTTACCGTTTTATTTAAATAGACCTACTGGATCTCGACCCAGTCACCAGTGTGGATCTCCTGGCCGGTGCGGGTGATGACGATCGTCGCCGTTCGTTCTTTCACATTGAGCACGACTGCCTCGCCAACAACCTTACGAAGGTCTGTCGGGCGGTCTCTACGCACGTCCTGGGTTCTCACTTCTCTGCCCTCTGCCTTGTCGCCCATTTTGCGAGCTGACTGGTTCGAGAATTTTCCACCCTTGTAAACTTCGCTCTCAAAACCGTAGTCGCGTGAAGTCACACCCTCGCGGTCTGAGTTCAGAAAGAGATTGCCTTTTGCCAACGGGCGAAAAACCGTCAGACGGTCACCGACTCGTACATTCTCATCTGCCCCGAGATCGACATAGGCGATCTGGTCGCGGGTCAACATCTCGTGGCTATCGCGGCCCATCAGGATGCGGCCCATTGCCTTGCCCGACGGATCGCCAAATCGATTAAGAGGCGATAGCGGTTCGACAACCGGGCTCGTTCTAATTGGCACGATCTCGACCAGGTCGCCGAGCAAAAAGTTGTCGCACGAGGTTTTGACGCGAACGACAGAAACTTCCCGCTTCACGTTCACGACCTCGACCGCACCAACCTCTTGAACGTAAAAACCTACGTCCTTCTTGGTCCACTTGCTCTTGACCGCTCCGCGGGGACGAACGACGGCAAAAACATCGCCAACATTCACGCCCTTGTCGTTTCCCATGTTGATGTATAGGAAATCATTCTGAGCATAGATAAATTTATCTGCTTCGTCCTGGCCGCCGATGATCTTGTTCGCCGTGCTGATAGCGTTTGACTGAATGTATCCGGCGCAATACAGATTATTACGGCCCGCTATTGCCTGTGTCGGCTTTGGCTTTTCGCTCAGCGTTACCTGCACGACCGGCTGCTCATTTCCTGTCTGAGCAAAAACTGCGAACGGCATGGCAATGGCCATGAGGCTTAACAACAAAAGGCGGGCTGAGAATGATTTTTGAAAATTCACGATTTTCTCCTTTTACATTTCGGATGATTTCGCCGCGAGAACTATCGACATGGTCGCCAACACACGGCTCTAAGACGGTGATACCCAATGGGCCTCTGTTATTATATGTCTGTTTGACGATAGCGGTCAACAAGTTTTTACATTATTAAACACACTCCCGATTTGCGCGAACTATCTCGTTTTTGCTAGTATCTTCGTTTGCGGCCAAACCCCCAGTTCGGCCCAAACGCCGGTGTAGCTCAGTTGGTAGAGCAGTTGATTTGTAATCATCAGGTCGTAAGTTCGAGTCTTATCACCGGCTCCAGTTATCCTCAATAAATACAATAGTTTACAAATGCAAAAGGCGAGCATATTTGCTTGCCTTTTTCCTTTGGTGTGCCTATCCAACAATTCAACAATTAGACTATGGACGTTCCACGCGATCACCGACGTCGGGAAATAACGCAAAAATTATTTAGGATTTGCCCTGACTTGAGAATACGCATGGTCTAACCTCTGGCGTGGTTGTTCTTATCGCTCGTTGCTTAGACGCTCTTTACCGGAATTGATTCCCTCAGATGTTGCTACCTTGAAGAAAGTTTTTTTTCTTACCCCAACTTGTTTTGTAATATAATTTTGTAGTTATTCTAACGTAAATAAGGATTCACGTTGATCGTGAACTTCCTTCTGAAACTAACGTATAGTTGAGCTTTCTTACCGCACGGCCGTTTACCACGCGGCGCAGGTGAACCTAAGTTCATTCTTTCGCTATGACGAGATTTCCAGCAAGGTGGCTTGCCCTCGGTTGCATTCTGACGACTATCGTCATTGCTGCAAACGTTATTGTAACCTACCGTAATACAGAGAAGCTTCATCAGAGCGCTGCATTGGTGGCGGGTACGCACGACGTTCTCAGTGCCCTTAGTGAAGTACTTTCTCTGGCTAAGGACGCCGAATCCGGGCAACGTGGCTACATAATCACAGGTGAGGAGACGTATCTAGAACCATTCAACACGGCCGTCAGTTCGTTGAACCGTAAGGTCGATGAACTTGAATATTTGACTGTCGATAAT
This sequence comes from Pyrinomonadaceae bacterium, assembly GCA_041737885.1. Classification (GTDB taxonomy): domain Bacteria; phylum Acidobacteriota; class Blastocatellia; order Pyrinomonadales; family Pyrinomonadaceae; genus OLB17. The sequence goes on from JBGSQW010000154.1 coordinate 44,625, forward strand.
CCTGAACAGCGTGCCCGCATCCCTGCGCTTCGATCCACTATTTCCGCAAAAGTCGACGAAATGAACCGTACTATCATAGTACGCCGGATCGGCGGCGCGAATGATGCCCGGGCAGTTGTTTTGTCGGGTCAGGGCAAAATCGAGATGGACGCCCTGCGAGCGATAGTAGGCGAAATGACCAGCGACGAACAGGCACGTCGAAACGAGAACTTAGCGGTGAGCGACAAAGCCTTTCAAGCTGCCATTAGCGAAGGTCTTTTTTCCGGCATTATAGCTATTATTGCCATCGTAGTGATTTTTCTCCTCCTTCGTCGTCATAGCGATGAACGTGAGCGTTCGGCCATAATTATCGCAGAACAATCGGAAACGCTTCGGACCACACTCGGTGAACAACGCGATGCGCAGCAGCAGATCGTCACGACGCTCGAAAGCATAACCGACGGGTTCATGCGGTATGACAAAGACTGGCGGATCGTCTATGTGAACGCCGAGGCCGAACGTATCAACAGGCTTACCCGCTCGGAAATGCTTGAACGAAATGTCTGGGAAGTCTTCCCTGCACTCGTCGGAACGCATTTTGAATCTGAGTTCCGTCGTGCGGTCGCAGAACAAGTCACGGTTGAGTTTGAGAACCATTACGAACCGTTTGGGCGCTGGTATTCCGTTAAGGGATATCCAACAGCGGACGGCGGACTGATCACTTATATTCGCGACATCACAACACAGAAGGAGGCTGAGATCGCACTTCGGACGAGCGAGGAGCGACTGGCTTTTGTCCGCCGCAGTAGTGGCGTCGGTTTCTGGTACTGCGACCTGCCATTTGACGTGCTGGAGTGGGATGAGTTAGTCAAAGCTCACTTTCATCTGCCGCTGGACGCGGAGGTAACCATCGATACGTTCTACGAGCGAATCCATCCGGACGACCGTGAACCCACTCGCGAGGCTATCGAGCAGAGCATCTCGAGCCGGACGCACTACGATACAAACTACCGGACGGTAAACCCGAGCAACGGAGATGTCACTTGGGTGCGGGCAATCGGTCGGACGTTCTATTCGGACGACGGCACCCCGACCAGGTTCGACGGGGTGACACTCGACGTGAGCGTCCAGAAGCGTGCCGAGCGGGAGATCGTCCGCCTCGCTGACGAGTCCGAACGGCAGCGACGCTTGTACGAAACCGTTCTAACGAATACGCCCGATTTTGTCTATGTATTCAGCCTCGATCACAAAGTCGTCTACGCTAACGACGCCCTCATCAAAATGTGGGGCAAGGGCTATGAGGGTGCGATCGGAAGAACATTCCTCGAGATCGGGTACGAGCCGTGGCATGCGGAAATGCACGACGGCGAGATCGATCAGGTTGCTGCCACCAAACAGCCGATCCGCGGCGAGGTTCCGTTCACAGGTACAAATGGAACACGGCAGTACGACTATATCTTCGTCCCGATCATCGGAGCGGACGGTGAGGTCGAGGCGGTTGCCGGAACCACCCGTGATGTGACCGAGCGGAAAGAAGCGGAAGACCAACTCCGCCGAAATCACGATACGTTCTTCGCGCTAATTGAAAACAACCCGTTTGGCGTGTACGTGGTGGACGCCGATTTTCGTCTCCGTCAGGTCAGCTTGGGCGCCCAAAAAGTCTTCGAGACGATCCATCCATTGTTGGGGAGGGATTTCACCGATATACTCCGAACTCTCTGGCCGGAGCCTTTCGCAAGCGAGGCGATCTCCCGGTTTCGGCACACCCTCGACACCGGCGAACCGTACACTGCCCCCAGCACAATAGAGCGGCGGGTCGACATCAGCGTTGTCGAGGCGTACGATTGGCGGATCGAGCGGATCACGCTCCCCGATGGGCGCTACGGCGTGGTGTGCTACTTCTATGACCTGAGTGAACGGCAGCAGTGGGAAGCGACTCTTCGGGGCAGCGAGGAGCGACTGCGGTTGGCGACGAACGCGGCGGAACTGGGAATCTGGACGTGGCATCCGGAAGGAGACGGCGTCGCCTGGGAAAACGATCGGCCCTATGAAATCTTCGCTCTCGATCGCAGCGAGCCGCCTGTAACGGTTGCCCGATTCAAAGCTGACTTCCTGCACGCCGACGACATCGAGACGTTCGAGACCGCGTTCGGGCGGGCGCTAGAGATTAACGTGCCCCTGTTGTGCGAGTGCCGGATTCGCCGGACGGACGGTCAAACCCGCTGGGTCGAATTCACCGGGCGAGTGATCGATGGCGATGAGAACTACCGCCTGATCGGGACGGTCCAGGACATCACCAACCGCAAGCATGCAGAAGAAGAGATCAAAGCACTGAGCGACTACAACCGCAACGTTCTTGAAAGCATATCCGATCCGCTTTTCACCGTTGACCACGAGTGGCAATTTACATATATGAGCGGGGCGGCTGAGCAGCTTTTGGGGTATGGAACGGGAGAAGTTATCGGAAAGAATCTGTGGGAAGAGTTTCCGGGTGTGGTTGGAAGCGAATTTGAAACGCCCTACCGGCAGGCGATGGAAGGCGTACCTGGCCGTGTTACGGCGTACTATCCGGACCATAAGAGATGGTATGAGGCGAATATGTTTCCCGGACCGACCGGAGTTACCGTGTATTTCAGAAACGTCACAAAACGTATTCGGCGTGAACAAAACCTGGCGTTCTTGGCAAACTTATTGAAGGACTTTACTTCGATCTCGACCGTCGACAGCATTATCAGGCTAAGTGCATCGCGCATCGCTGAATATCTGAAACTGTCACACTGCATTTTCGCCGAGATTAGGGAAGGGGCGAATGAAGCGGTGATCGTTTACGATCACCACGAAGCCACATCGTTCGACCTCGCGGGGACGTACCCGCTTGACCAATTTCTTGAAAAAGAATTCGAAATTCCCCGACTTGCCGCTGGCAGCGTGATCTCTGTCGATGATGTCGACGAAGAGCCGCGTTCGCCGGAGGCTGCTAAAAGATTCAAAAGTCTTGGGATCGAGGCTCTGATATGCGCTCCATACATAAGCGACGGCCGCTGGATGTTCGTTCTCGCGGCCTGTCATAACGAGCCCTATAAATGGAGCGAGGAAGAGATCCAGCTTCTTCAGGATCTTTCCGCCCGCGTCTATCTCAGCATCGAACGAGCTCGTGCGGAGGAGAAATTAAGTCAGGCACGCGACGAGTTGGAGGTGCTCGTTCACGAACGTACCGCCGAACTTGCTGCCGCTAACATCGAGTTGAAGGAACAAGCTGAGGAGCGAAACCGGGCTCAAGAGGAGCGTGTCCGCCTGCTCGGGCAGATAATATCTTCTCAGGAGGACGAACGCCACCGCATAGCCCGCGACATGCATGACGATCTGGGCCAACGGCTGACCGCTTTGCGCCTCCATCTAGAATCCGTCGGCGGTCTCGGCGAAAACGAATTCTCACGTTCTAAACTAGCGGAAATAAGGGGCATCGCAAAGGAACTTGATTCGGACCTAAGCTCGATCGTCTGGCGGCTGCGTCCTGCCGCACTCGACGACGTCGGTGTGAGATCGGCACTTGAGGACTACGTCAATAAATGGTCGACAATTTTTAACATAAAGGTTGAGTTCCAGTCCGCGAAGTTTGACGATTCATCGCTTTCTGCCGAGATCCAGACGGTTCTGTACCGGATCACACAAGAGGCCCTAAATAACATACACAAGTATGCCGAGGCACAGACGGTAGGCGTCATCTTGGATAAACGGGGGCAAGACATCACTCTTATTGTAGAAGATGACGGCAAAGGCTTTGAGCTATCTCACAATAATGACCCGAGAAAAGGCTTTGGGTTACTGGGAATGAGCGAGCGAGCGGCTCTTGTATGCGGCGTTGTCGAAATCGAGTCCGCAATTGGTAAAGGTACGTCCATCTTTGTTCGAATCCCAGTTCCCATTGACTGATCCACTCGTTTAAGAGGACGGGTGTTTATACAAAGGTCGCTATTTTAACCGCGAGGGTGCCGTCGACGAATAAAGAGATGTTGACGCTGCCCGGCGTGGGTAGGAAGACCGCTACGGTCATCCTAGGCTGTCGGCATCCAGCTGATAGCCTTTTTATACCCACCCGACGTTCCAGAGCTACTCCAGCAGGAAGAAATTTAGTCCGTCCAGCGACTCGGAAAGGTTGATCGATCGGGTTGCGGCTCGATATCGCCTTGCCGTAACCCCAAGGACATAGCTTTGCCCCGCGTCCAGGCCCTCGAACAAATAATAACCAAAGCTACCGGTGGAAGCAGTGCGGCGGTTACCAATTCGATCTGTGATTACGACCGTGGCGTTCCTCAGGCCCTTGCCGCTTGTATTCAAAACGCGGCCTGATACCGATATGCCGGCGGCAGTTGGCCCGACGACTATGTTTCCCTGCTCGTAGGTCGCTGTAAGGAGTGCTCCTTGAGCGTTCGCCACGCTCCGACTGGTCACGGTTGGGGAGAACGAGATCGGATACGTCCCGATACTGCTGTCAGCAGCAACGACAAACGTGATGGTCATTATCTGTCTTGGGCCCGGTCCGTATGTGGTGGTCGAGTCAAGCAATACGCCCAGGCTACCTTCCTTGGTACGAGACGTGTTGGTAGCGAAGTTCGTTCCGGCCGGCACACCATTTCCTATGGCCGCACTCACATAAGTCAGGATCTTCGGATCCCAACTGGCGGCAAAGCTGAGCGACGCCTCGTCTCCGCGGGAATCAAGCACAATAGGAACCGTTACTGTCTGCCCGGGACGTGCTCCCTTTACGTCGCCAATCCGAACGAATCGGGGGCTCGGTTCAGATGGATCGAGCGAAAGCGGGGCGTTTCCTCCGCTCGGCCCGGTCGGGCCGCATGCCTGGGTGTTATTCGGAACGGTGCCGAGGATCATGTTACGGATCACTGTGACGTCACCGGAATCGATCTGGCCGTTACCGCACGGCAGGTTGACGTCAGATCTCTGGTACTGGTTCGGGCTGGTTACCGGTGTCGCAGATCCGAGAATGAAGTTCCTGACCGCCGTGACGTCATTGGCCTGGACCAGTCCGTCACCGGCCGCACCGCCGCTGCCGTCAACCACGTCGCCTTCGACACCGACCATCGGAACTCCTTCATCATTGATGATCGTCGCTGTTCCTGTCGCTGTGCCGACCACGCCGTTCGTGACGCTCGTGATCGTCATCGTAAACGTCTCGTTCGGTTCTTCGACCGTGTCGCCTACAACGTTGACCGTCACCGTCTTGGCCGTCTCACCCGGTGCGAATGTCACTGTTCCAGTCGCCGCAGCGTAGTCGCCTGGTGCTGTTGCAGTTCCGTTTGCCGTCGCGTACGCGACAACCGAGCTAAAGGCGGTCGGGTTACCGGTCCGTGTCAAGGTGAACACGAACGGGGTCGTTCCGGCGTTGCCTTCATTTGCAGCAACACTTCCCACCGAGAACCGTGGTTCGACATCATCGTTGAAGATCGTTCCGATGCCATCAAACTCGATTATGCTGGCGTTGCTTGGATTCGAAAGCCGGACAATAAACACCTCGTTCGGCTCGAATTTCGTATCGCCGTTGACGGTTATGTTCACACGCTGTACCGATGATGTGCCCGCGTTAAATGTCAGAGTTCCCGCCGCCGCTACGTAGTCACTGTCCGTCACCGTCGCGGTGCCGTCCACCGTTGTGTAATTGACGGTGATCGGTGATGCCCCAAGCCCCGGAAGCACCGAAACACTGACGTCAAACCCGAAGGTTGTGGTTCCTGTGTCAGTTTCGTTCCGCGTCACGGAACCGATCCTAACGATCGGGACACTCGGAGTTGGCGTTGGCGTTGGCGTCGGCGTTGGAGTCGGCGTTGGCGTCGGCGTTGGAGTCGGCGTCGGCGTCGGCGTTGGCGTTGGAGTTGGCGT
>JBGSQW010000100.1:0-9701 GCA_041737885.1 Pyrinomonadaceae bacterium
ATCATTGTGGAGTTTGCCTACCGGGACCCGAAGCCAGTGTGTCTGCTCACCCGTTTTCGGGTCGATTGCTGCGAGCAAACAGCCTGTATCGAGGCGACAGAGTTCACCGGCCCGCAAGCCTGATTCGAAGAGCACCGCAAGCGGCCGCCTTGCAAGCGAAAGCACTGCTTGATAACGATAACCAATCAATTGCTCAATTGAGCCTCTCAAAACCTACTAAAATGAACTCACGCCATACTTCAAGTGTCGCCCGCCTGAGCGAAAATGAATAATTGTGAAGCCCACAGGGCGGCGGTCGCACAAGCTTCAGTTGCTGAACCTTCCAGTGGTATTTTATTGCCCTCGAAACCGGCAGAACAGAACTTAACAAGTACTAGAAGTACTGACGCGAATGTCACAAAACAACCATAATAATTGCTTCCAAATGGTTAATTAATACACCAAAAAGTTGCAGACTGGGCACCTGCGACTTTGGCGAATAAAGACGGGCGAATGGACTTAAGCTCGAAATGATCTTCACCTCAGCCGAAAGCAAATGCATAGACTTCGACGTTTGAATCAAGGAACTTATCTCGAATTGTCTATCAATAAGCCACAAGCACAATGCATACGTCTTTGGCCTCCGTGCAGCGTTTTGACTTTCTAGAAAACAATTTCTAATTCATCCATTGAGATGAAGTACGGATGTAGAATGTTAGTATGAGTAAAAATCCTAGTAACTCAGGCTGGTCGCATCTTGTTGCGTTATTCAGTGGACTTGTATTTGCGACCTGGGCCGCAAGGAAAGAACTTGAAGACGCAAAAAAGAGCCGAGCGGAATTAGATAATCCGGACGAATCCGAAGAGGCCTTCACCGAAATTTCGCGGCTCTTAGATGATTGGTACCCTGGTCATGAATGCGAAAATGAAATCGATTACACGCACGACCTTGCAGATTATTTAGATCAGAATTCGGAATGGGAAATTGAAGTATTTCCTAATACGCCCGAAGGAAACCCCGATATCTTAATTGGTGATCTTATTGCTCTTGAACTGAAGATAAGACCAAATAAAAATGAACGAAATAGGTGCATAGGACAGTGTGCCCATTATTCGCGCGCATGGATCACGTGGATGGTCATAGTTGGCTCTCCTCCAAGTAAGATTGGACGATTAAGAGAAGTCCTAGAAGATAAAGGCCTGGAACATATCCTCGTTTTCGACTTTTAGAATTCCGTGGTGAATGCTTATTGCCGCCGTAGTCAAAATTCTAAGGAGGAATGAAATATCCATGCGTATGAAATTACTGGCTTTAGGTCGAAGCGTCCGAAACAAATTTTCAGAGAGCCTGATGGATAGTCAATCAACTTTCTCTTAACGGACCCATCTGACCTTACCTTCTCTCAGCCAGAAGTGGCTCCGACAACCAACCTTTCGCCATACCGAAGGATGTAATGACGGCGTCGAGTCCCAGTGCATCTTGACTTTCCAGCAAGGCCGGACTTCCGGCATCAGATTCAGCTCTATTAGCTCTCCGCAGCCGCACGGACAAACGAAGCCGAGCCCCCACGGCTCGCCGCTTGTTCGAAATAGGTAGAGGATGCCACCTACGGCGTTATCGGGCGTCTCCTCGACGACGACCGTAAAAAAGGGTACCGGCTCGCCGCGGAACCAGCAGATCAGTCTTCGGATGGTGAAAAAGATGTTCATTCCGATACCTGTGGGCTTAGCACCGGCATTCGTAGTGGCGGGTCCATCTCGCCCATCCCGACATACGAAGCCAAGGCAGTACACGGATCCGGAGCCGATTCTTTCATGATCAAAGTCTCCATGAAATTGAAGCGGATCACGTCGCATTCGCGGTTGTCACAGGAGCGGAACGGATGCAGCCTGGAGAGAAATTCGTTCACAGCGATCCCGGCGATCGCGGAATTGAGACTAGCGACCGCGGGAGATCTTACTTCCACACCTTCGATGTAACCAGCCTTCACCTCCTTCTTGTACTGCTCCGGATCCGTTCGACAGAGTCCCTCAACTTGGACCTGCTTCATATTGTAAGCCGTCCGGCTGAGGAGGCTCGATCCGCCCGGTTGGAGGTAATGTACCACTCCGCTCGCCTCGTCGATACCGCCCTTGCCGTCGGCCGCTAGATGTACGCCGAGATCGAAATACGGAAGGACGTAGAACGCCGCGATCTTATTCAGCATGTGTCGCCCTTCCGCCGTGTCCATGCATCCGAAGACAACGTCGCACCGAGAAATCTCGATGACAGCCTTGTGAGAATAAAGATTCTTGGTGACTGCCTCGACGATCGTTCCCAAGCCGAACGATTCGATCTCCCGTTTAAGCATTTTTGCCTTGTACTCGCCCACATCCCCGAGACGTGAGTTAACGATACGATTCAGGTTCCGCTTCTCGACCCGGTCGTGATCGACAAGAACAAGCTTGCCTACACCGAGTCGGGCCAGCAGCTCGATCACAAAACTCCCGGTACCGGAGCAGCCAACCACTCCGATAGTCATTCGGCGAAGCCTTGAAGTTGTCCCTGATCCAAACAGTTGGATCTGTGCTTCTAGTTCCTCGGTTTTGTCGACCGGCCCATCCGGAGTCGAGTGCCAGAAGGAAAGTCCATCGCCGGCGACCGCGATCATTGAGAACGGTTCCCATGCGTCATCGCTCACCCGTCCAAACATGCGGCTGTCGGGAAGCATTACGACACTTCCGTGCGGCTCGTCGTCATCCAGCCACGACGAAATCGCTGCGAAACACTCCGCGTCCGATTCGTCGTCGAGCTTCGAGAACTGCTCGTAAGAAGTCGGATGCGAGTGAAACTTAACGACGGCGAACCCGGCATGACATGCGTCGTCCAGAACCGCTGCCAACGCTTCTGATCGCCAAGTGACGCTTACAGGCGTACGGTCGCAAAGATGGTACGGCACTCTCACGATCTTGTGAACCGTCATGATTTGGCCGTCCTCAGTTCGATTGCGGCCGCAAAGTGCGAACGCGACAGCCTCAAGACCATCACCCGGAAACAAATGCGCACGAAGGGTTTCCTGGTGTGTCCCGGAGATCTTTAAGGTGTAGCTCATTACTTTTTCAGCTCCCCCTCAAGAAATTCCGTAACGTACAGCAGGTGAGTCTCAATGTTGTCGATGTCCGGACGCCATTGACCGGCTCCGCGATGCCGTGACCACTGCTGCCAGTTCCTTCCGTCGATATTGAGGCCGGACAGATTGTTGATCGGTTTGCCGTCAGCTCTCGAAAGATGCGGGAAAAAGTACGCCATATCGATCTGAACGTCCGGGTACGCAGGTGGGATCCGTAGTGCGACCCCTGCTTCCGAGACGCTGTAGCCGTCCGGTACATGAAAGCCGTCGAAGATCACCCACTGCGTTTCCGTCTCCACGATGCTCTCCCACGAACCGAACCGCTCGTTGAGAAAGGTCTCTTCTTCAGGCAATAGTTTGAAGGAGCGTCGCAGTGCACGCTCCCCCTCGCCCTCCTGGTTTTCGATCTTCATCGTCGTGAATCGCTCCACACCGGGCTTGGTAAGATCGACTGTATCTTCCGCTCCGATCGGCTTCGTCTGTCCGCCGCGAACGTGCTGGTACAGGTTGTACTGTTCCGGCGTCTTGCCGACCCGGCCAAGGATTTCCTTGCCCTTGATCGTCGCCGTGTCCACGATGACCTTTTCCTTGTCGACGCGTATCTGATACCTCTGGGCCGGCGGAACCTTCTTCCCGGCCTTCGCGAACGCCTCGACATCAATCACCTCTTCTTCCATCTGTTCCTTTTCATTTTCATCTTTCATAACAATCACCAGTTGCCCTTGATAAATATCCTGCTGTCTATCCGCCGAGCCCGCCGTCCTTCGAAAGGACCGTCAGGCTCAGCGGTCTATTGTTACGCCCGTCGAACGAGCACCCATGTCGTCGCATGACCGGTCCCGATCGAGCACGGTGGAAACCGATTGCCGACCGCAAGCGGAATCGTGTTCGACGGGTGCGTGCTACATTTGTAAACGCCGCTGACCTGACATGATTCACCAGTTTTACCTTGCATATTGCCTCCTTTTCTAAAATTCTTAGCAAAGCTCATCCTTTACTATGCGATTTACGTGCCATCCGATTCAGAGCCAGCAAAGTCAGCAGTTGCAGTAGTTTAGACAATTCGGGCAATAAGACCCTATGCCCTTTGTATATCGTGTGGTATAAATACTATCTATTGAGATAAAGAGCATGATAACTAACACGGTAGTTTTTGGAGCGTTGGGAACTCAGAAGGATAATCGCGGCACTAACGAAGACCGGTGGGACCAGTGGCGGCCGACCGTGGACTTGTGCCTGAACACGGACTTCCCCGTTTCAACCTACGAACTGTTCTATCAGAAAGAATATTCCGAGCTTGCACAGCGGGTAAAAGCCGACATTGAGGAACGGTCAAAGACCAAGGTTCGGCTTCACCTCGTCGAATTCAAAGGCGGCCCCTGGAACTTCGAATCCGTGTATGTAGCATTTTTCGATTTTTTCCATAAGTACCAGTTTGATCACGAGAATGTGGAATATTTCGTGAGCATCAGTACCGGAACGCACGTGATGCAGATCTGCCTTTTCCTACTCGCAGAGGCGAAATTCGTCCCGGCGAGACTCGTTCAGTCGACTGGTGACCGGAAAAGAGTGGAGATCGACCTGCGGCTTGAAAGGTTCGATCTCATTGCTCAGAGATTTCGCAAACAGGAAGTAGACGATGTCGCATTTCTCAAGGATGACATTGAGACGAAAAACGCCGACTATGAAAAACAGATCATGAGGATTCTCGCCGTTGCCACAAACTATGACTACCCGATACTCCTGACCGGAAGCACGGGGGTCGGAAAGACGACGCTTGCAAAAAAGATCCATGAACTCCGAGCCCGAAAGAATGCACGCAACGGCGAGTTCGTCGCGGTCAATTGCGGCACCCTCGGCGGTGAGGTTGTCCGATCGGAATTATTCGGACATACGAAAGGCTCCTTTACTGGTGCCGTTACGGATCAGAAAGGACTGCTTGAAAGGGCGACTGATGGAACGCTATTTCTTGACGAGATCGGCGAACTTAGTCTGGACGTCCAAAAAATGCTTCTAACAGCAATCGAAGACAAAAAGTTCCGGAGCGTCGGAAATAAGGAAATTACAAGCGACTTCTACTTTATCGCGGGAACGAATAGCGACCTCACGGAGAAAGTTAATAAGAACGAATTTCGGGAAGACCTTCTTGCACGCATCGACGCCTTTCACTTTCCTCTCCCGGATCTCAAGTCACGTCCGGAAGATATTGAACCGAACCTCAATCGCGAGATTCAGAAGTTCGCGGCTAAAAACAATATCAATCTCACGATAAACGACAAGGCGAGAGCCCGCTACCTTGGATTTGCAGTGTCACCGAAGGCGACTTGGAACAACAACTTCCGCGATCTGACGGCTTCGGTGATCCGCATGGGTGCGTACGCCGAGAACGGCCGCATCACGCTGAAAATTGCTGAAGAAGAAATCGAATGTCTGCGGGAAAGGTGGAGCCGAACTTCGCCGGATCTGGAACGGTTTCCGCTGGTGCACAGATTTCTCGGGGAGGAAGGTATCAAACGTAACGACCTCGTCGATCTCGTTGAGATGGAAGTCGTGATTGGTACCTGTCTCAGTTCCCGGAACCAGGCCCACGCCGGACGCAAGCTTTATAATGCCTCGATCGCACAAAAAGCCTCGAAGAATGACAGCGACCGGCTGCGAAAGTATTTGGAGAAGAATGGCCTCACCTGGGAGATGATCAAATCCACGACCTGATCCGACTCGCCACACCCGCCTATTGCGTCGGCGTGTATAATATTAACACCTGAAAATCCAGCTCAAATAACCGGCTTCAGGCTACGGAACTTATCGGCTCTCCACCCCGGCTAATCTACGGGATAAGGTCGCAATGTAGTTTCCGAAGTTTCTTCGTGTTTCTTAAATTAAGGCACGAACTGAATTTCACGATAGCGTTTCATCTGAATTGGTGCGTTGAATAGTTTGGACCCCATAAAACGATGTCGAATCAGGATTTGAAAAACCAGATAATCGAGTGGCTGCTAAAGCAGCCCTATTGGATGCAGTATCTCGGAAACTACATACTCGAAGGCGGCGAGATGAACGACGAGGTTGCCGCGATAGTTTATCGGCTCTATAAAGAGGACGCCGGGCTGGAAGCGCAAGGAAATAACCCCGCTGTCACCTTCAACAAGATCGTCGCGGAAGGTGCGGACACAGACCTGACCTTAGTACTTCAGTCCATCAAGGATATTAACAACGTCAATGCTCTCGCAGAGGGCCAAGAAATAAAGATCGGTCCACGGCTGACGCTCATTTACGGAAACAACGGCACAGGCAAATCCGGTTACGTTCGCCTGCTCAACAACGTGTTCTCATCCCGCGGCGACAAGGAAATTCTGCCGAACGTATTCAAACCCGTGTCAGGCGAACCCGAATGTAAGTTCACTTTCACGCGGACTGAGGAATCGTACGATCTCGCTTTTCCGGCGGATCGCAGCTGTTACGAGTTCGCTCAGTTCGCCGTTTTCGACACAAAGAGTGTCAGGGAGCATCTCGAAAAAGAGAATCAACTCTCGTTCGTCCCAAGTGGATTCGATTTTTTCGATAAACTCATGGCGGCGCAGAATGTGATCCGTGACCGTCTCACTGCGGAGATCGACGCGAACTCAAACATGCACGAGCTCGGGCCGATGTTTGTGAACGGCAATGATGTCAGCACGTTCATCGAAGAACTAAGTGCGGAAACTGACTTAGCTGAACTGAACACATTGGGCTCTCTGAGTGACAAAGAAACTACTCACCTGGACGAACTCAAGGGGCGGCTTGCCACACTGCAGGCCGCCGATAAGACCACACACGTGGAAGAGTTGGCAACGGAGCTTAAGAACCTTGCCGACTTCATAGGGAAAGTGAAATCGACGTTTGGTGTACTTGGGAAAGAGGAGATAACCCGTTACGGAACGGCGATCGATGCGGTAAAAGAGTTTGACGAACTGGCAAATGCCGAGGGCATACAAAGCCTTGCCAAATATGACATCGCCGGGATCGGCTCGCCGGCTTGGCGCAATTTCGTTCAGGCCGGACGGCTCTACGCCGACACGATCGAAGAGATGCGAAGCGATGTCGAGTATCCGTTGGAAGACGATAACTGCCTATTCTGCCGTCAGTCGTTAGGCGACGAGCAGAAAGCTCTTATCGAGGCTTATTGGGACTTGCTGAAGGGCAGTGCCCAGGCGGAATTGAAAAAGGCTACACTCGCTCTCGGAGAAATACATCAGAAGTTGGGCACTCTTCCCGAACTCATCTTCGATGAAACAAGCTCGGTATTCATAACGGTTAAGAAGTTCGATACGCCTCTCGCCGCAAACTGGCAAGAGATAATTGGCCGCTACAACGAAACACGACTTGCAGCCCTCTCGGCGATAGGCGACCGCGCCGCGACGAAACTCCCTCAGGCCCTGGAGGGTTCCGTAACCGATTTTGACGCCTGCATAGAAAAACTAGACGCTGACAAGGCCGCGCTGATCGAATCGAATCCCGACGAAGAAAAGGCAAAGGTTCAAAGCCAAATAGCCCTCTTCGATGACCGGATCTTGCTTGGGAAAGTAAAGGACCAGGTTGAGACGTACGTCGTCCGGGTCAAATGGGCTGCGAAGGCCCGACTTGGCACATCGGCGTTCACCCCTACCAAAATCACGAAGATCTTTGGAACACTCTACGATACGCATGTAACCGAAGAATACCTCGCGGTATTTAATGAAGAATGCGCACAGCTAGACTCACCTAAGTTCGTAAAGATCTCCCAGCGAAACACCAAAGGCAATACCGTTCGGAGTCTCAAGATCGAAGGTAAAAGCGCGATGAAGGTTTTGAGTGAGGGCGAGCAGCGTGCGATCGCACTCGCCGACTTCATCACCGAAGCTCGTTTGGATCCCCACAACCGCGGGCTGTTCTTCGACGATCCCGTTTCATCTCAGGATCACGAACGCCGTGAGCTCATCGCCGGACGTCTTGTCGAGATCGCAAAGAGTCGGCAGGTGATCATCTTCACGCACGACATCGCTTTCTTTCTTCGCCTGCTCAATCTGGCAGAAAACGAGCAGGTGACGGTCGATCAGAACTACATGCTTAGCAACGGCGGCTCGCCCGGGATGGTCTATTCCGAGTTACCGTGGATCGCGCAACGCGTGAAAGCGCGGATCGGCTCTTTGAGAAAAGACCTCGATGCCCTGATGAAGACAGAAAAGGCGAATGACCCGGACCGATACGAGCGTGACGTAAAGAGCTGGTACGGCAGACTTCGCGACACATGGGAACGGGCCGTGGAAGAGAGGTTGTTGAAGGGCGTCGTCGAACGCTTTGCTCCCGGCATTCAGACGCAAAAGCTGAAAAGTTTGGATATCACCCCGGATCTGCTTTTGCACATTGAACAGGGAATGACGAATTCTTCACAGTGGCTTCATGATGCCGCAGCCGGTCTGAATCCCAAACTTCCGGACACTGCCCGGGCAAAGAAGGATTTGGAAGATATAGATGCCTTCGCTGCGAAATGCAAGGCACCCTAACGAGCTATCGCCGTCATAAGTTCTGTCGTCTTGGTTTTCTGGTGTGAGCAATTCGATCTTGTGTAGGTGCGACGATCACCGATGAGGATTTTGCGCGCACAAGTGGCGGCGACTCAGGAGGTGCTTTCACGTACAGCGCCGGATTTTCGGTCGAGATTGCGGTGCTCGCACAACAGACCAAATATCTTGAAGAGCGCGTACCTTATTCGGTTCACCGATCAGTGCAAGAGCTCGCTCGGATCTACTTTCGACTTCCGGAAGCAGGTCCCGCCATTGGACCGGCCGCAATAATAAATCTGGGCATGGAATCGCAAAGAACGAGGAATAGAGATTAATTAGCGTTTGGTATTTTTTTGTCTCGGGAATTTCACTACGTGAGCGATTGATTTTTCGCCACTGAAAGTCTATTTTGAATCTCACTAAATATAAATAGCCGGATACGTTCCCGTCCTCGGCCGGTTTTTTTTGTTGGAGAAAATGTGTCCGTGATTCCCGTCCCAATCAGTGAACGTGTATTAGCAACAATTTCCGCGTGGAAAAGTAAGCTGCTAGATCTGTCAAAACGGAATCGCGCCTTGAGCTTCAAGATCAACAAAGTTTCTACCGTCACAGTCGTGGACGAACTCCCTTCCGAAATATTCCGCTTACTTTGTGTGGAGAAACGCTCACTAAGTTTCTGTCCTAGCGATGATGCCGTGACGGGACCTCTTTTGGACGAATCAGAATCGGATGAACTATTTGAAGGGCCGTCGTCTTCGATGACCAATAGCGATGAGCAAACTCCGCTTTTTCGTCCATACGTCACCGAAACTCTGTCTGCGAATTTTGTTGACGATGCACTCCAAACGAATGCATCTGCAGAGAACCTAGACCATTCTCTGCGACGGATCGACGAACAAGCCCGAACAATACTTGAAGAACAAGGCGTAAATGCCTTGTTCTTGGCACTCGGGATGCTGCATTACGTCGAGAGCAAAGACTCCAGCATCATTTTTAAGGCTCCGTTGATCCTGGTTCCCGTAGATCTGCTGAGGAAATCCGCTCGAGACGGGTTTAGGGTCCGAATGAACGACGAGGATATTATCGTTAA
>JBGSQW010000103.1:0-135634 GCA_041737885.1 Pyrinomonadaceae bacterium
CGGCGATGTCAGTCTAAAGGCAAGGTCGCCCACCCAGCTGTGTGTCACGCCGACTGCCGTATTTCCAACCACTGCACTCGGCGTTCCGTCAAAGCGGAAGTTGAGATCAGTGATCGTACATGCCGTTCCCACTGCCAGCGGGATGTTCACTCCTGCTGCCGTGTTATCCGGGATCGTTACCGCTGCTCCCGTGTAGCTAACCGTCGTTCCCGCTCCCGGGGTCGGGGTTGGGGTCGCTGCCGGCGTTGGGGTTGGCGTTGGCGATACGGTTGGTACTGGTGTGCCGCCCGGGCATGTGAAGACCAGTGAGAATGCTCGCACAACACCAGTGTCAAGACCAGCATTATCACTTACATTCAACGTCCAGTTTCCTGTTGCGCTCTGGCCGTCAAAGGCAGAGAGTGGATTATTCGGTGAGAAGGAACCAGCGGGGAAAGCTGCCGCAGAATTGGCCGCAACGCACTGTCCCTCAACGGCTGGCAAACCGCCATCGTCGTCAAGTATTACCTGGGCGAGGTTATTGTTATTACAACCCGCAGCAGTAGCTGGTACACCTGGCCGATCATAGAACGTTACCGACGTTCCAGCCGGTGATGTTAGCTTGAAGATAAGGTCACCAACCCATGTATGGGTCACGCCAACCCCCGTATCGCCAATCGTACCGCTTGGAGTTCCGTCAAATCGAACGTTCAGATCCTGAATGGTACAAACAGTTGCAACCGGCAGAGTTATATTGACTCCGGCAGGATTGTTATCCGTGATCGTCACCGCCGGCCCCGTGTATGAAACCGTCGTACCCGAACCTGGAGTTGGTGTGGGTGACGGAGTTGCCACAGGGGATGGGGTTGTGGTTGGCGAAACGGTCGGCGTCGGTGAAGGCGTGACGACAGGAGTTGGGCTCGGCGTTGGTACGCCGGGGCACAAGACACATGTTTTCGGTGTGATAACCAGAGAGAATCGACGCATCGATCCCGTGTCGACGCCTGCGACGTCGCTAACATTCAGCGTCCAGGTTCCGTTCGGGCTTTGTCCGTCGAATGCCGACAGCGGATTGTCCGGAGCAAAGTTCCCGCTCAGGAACTGACCGGCCGTGCTCGACACCGTCGAAAGAGCCGGGAAACCGCCGTCATCGTCAAGCGTTGTCGTACAAATGTTTTCACGTGTACCACCGCGTTGATTCGAAAGGGTTACCGTAGTTCCAGCAGGCGAAGTCAGCTTGAATACAAGATCGCCAATGAACGTGTGGTCCATAGCGGCAGCCGTATTTCCAACAGCAGCGCTACAGGTTCCGGCAGGATCAGCGTCAAAACGGAAGTTAAGGTCTGCGATCGATCCCTGGAACCCGGTCACGGCCAGCGGGATATTAACACCAGCGGCGACGTTATCCGGAACGACGACAGCTGGGCCGGTATAGCTTCTGGCCGATGCTGCTCCGAGTGCTCCAGTCGGGATCGTATAGACTACGTTGCCGAGGTTTGCCGCACCATCCTGGTGAGCAACCGTAGCGGTAATATTTGTGCCGCATGTCATCAGCGGATTCGCGGTAAACGTGAAGTTTCGGCTGACCGCAGCACCACCGGCCGCGATCGCTCCATAGGTCTGAGCCGCACTTGGGCTCGTGACGCCGCCAGTAGCCTGCAACGTACCAACATCCGCGGTGGTATTTGCTCCACCTGTGTTTGTAACCGGCAGCGAAACAGTTACTGTCTCGCCCGGATCAACAACTCCGTTACCAGGCAAACAGCTCTCAGCGACAATCGTAACTGCCCCCGCGGCCAATACTGGAACTCCGGTGAGACACAGATTCGCGGTTGTAGATGCTCCGCCGGTAACACTTACAGGACTTGTAGCAACATTGAAACCGCCGGATTTGGTAGCAGACACGCTCGTAGACCCCGGGGGAACATTGATGATCGTGTATTGTCCACTCGCATTTGTGGTCGCGAGAAATCCGCCGGGCAGTGTCACTACGGCATTGGCAACAGGTAGGCTGCTCGAACAAGCCGTGATGGTACCGCTAACGGTTCCGCGTGACGGGGCGGTACACGTTGGGAATTTTATATTGCCGAGAACGCGTGTGCTCCAAAGGAAGGCATTACCGTTGCTCGCCGCCGCTCGATACTCTTGCGTGTACCAGAATGAACATTCGTCAACAGGATCGACGCTCATCGCACTATAATCGCCCCAACGGCTGCCGGCTCCAGCCTGGAAGCCGGTGCCGAGAAATCCATCGGTCTGAGCCTGAAGGGTGTTCGCCGGATCGGATGTTGCACGTCCAGCATAACGAAGGCTTGGGAAATCCGTGGCCGATGCTGAACCGGAAGTGCTGTATCCGAGCAATACGTTTCCGTCCTTGTCCTGAGCGATACTACCCATCCAGGAATTCGTTCCTCCGGCTGGCGTAGCAGGGTTCGTAGCCTGCGTGCCTTGATTCTGCACAGTGAAAGCACCGTTAGTGCCAGCTCGTCTGATCTCGGCCCACCTGATACCTGCCTGATAAGCGGCGGCGGAGCTTGGTGT
The DNA here is from genome assembly GCA_041737885.1 of Pyrinomonadaceae bacterium. GTDB lineage: Bacteria > Acidobacteriota > Blastocatellia > Pyrinomonadales > Pyrinomonadaceae > OLB17. The sequence continues at coordinate 2,521 of JBGSQW010000103.1, forward strand.
AACTCCGCTAACGTTGACGGTAAAATTAACTACCCACGAATTGATCGGAGAGTCCGTCGTACCTAAGTTTCGATAACCAAAACGATGCATTACACGATCGCCGATACTATCGAGGTTAGTCGCCGTTCCGGGTTGTTCGATATCTGTGCGGCCCGTAGGATTACGAGCGTCAAAAGATGCGAGCGGAAGTGCTGCTCCAATCAACGTTAATGTCGAAGATGCCGGATTTGCGAAGTTTGGCTTAAATTCAAACATCCTCAGCCCATCGCTAGGGTCGCCAAATTCATCGGCCGTGTAGTCAACAAAGATATTCCCCATTCCCGCTGGAGGCGTTACAGTACCGTCGAGATCGGTAGGCAGTTGGCCCGAACAGCTGGGGCAGGTTGAAAACAGATCAAAATAAACAAAAGATGCAGTTGGATCTCCCTGCAGCATCTTGACTCGATCATATGCAAAAGCGCCCGAGCCGAGGAATGCTGTACCAGCCTGGTTGAACTGGTTGACAGACATGTAATAGGCATCTGGCCACACAGCTACTTTAGGGTAATCAAAGAAGGATCCGGTCGGATTGATAAAATCGTAAACATAGTACGATCCCGTTGGATCAGGCGTGGTTGAGACGGCAAACATTTGATGCCCCGGAACCGGTCCGGCGCAGAACTGTGAAAGGATCCAGCGATTCGCCAGCGGATCATAATTTACGATCGGGTCACCATCGTCCGTATCGACACACGGGCCACCGGCCACGTTGGTGATGCTGCTAAGCAGGAAAGGAGCAGTTGCCGGCGTTCCATTCTTATTGAAGATCCGCACCAGCGTGTTGGTCATCTGTACGTAATGGTTTGGCCCTACGTCACCAACCGTGTCCGGCGGAGCAAAAGTAGAACCAAATACGGACTGGTTGTCCTGGCTGCTCAAGCCATCAAAGCTCACACCCGGAGTCGGTACAACGCTCGGCGCTGCTGGGGCCTCGGGTAAAGCTTCGTCTCGGAAGTTAAAGTTGGTCGCTCCGGCTCCGGCTCCCGGAACGATGTTTTTGATGGTTTTGGCGTTAAAAGGATTCTTGATCCTTTCTTCCTGCTTCTCTCGTCGGGCCGCTGCTTTAGCCGAGCGGATACCATCGATCTGCCAATCGGGGTCGACGACTTCGGGAAGCTCGCGTACTGCTCTGGAAACTCCGAATCCAACGGCGCGGCTAACGACGGGAGCCGGGCCCTTTGTGTTTTCGATGGAGTCAGACTCCTGAGACGAAGCCTTTTCTGAATTCTTCAGAAACACTCCGACCGTTAAGAACAATACGAACAAAGACAGCAGGATACGAGTTCCTCCGCCTGATAATAGTTTCCTCATCACCGATCTCCTTTTTGATATTCCCGTGGGTTGCGGAATAAAACCTACTGGTACGACGAGATACCGAGCCCTAACCTCATCGAGGTAGTGAGCCAGGCTAGATGGATGACAGTGTTTACTATCATCCTTCGTAGTCGCTAGTAAGCTATTACGTGAACTTAGGGCAAATTAATTGTGCAAATATTTGTACGAAATAGTTGCCCCAAAATTAATCGACTTGTAAAGAAATGTCAAGATGGAAAATCAGGTCTGAGGATGGTTCAATGAAGGCTGTTTTTGAATTCAAGAAACAGACGTATCTGAACAGCAATGTAAACCGGAGATTGCGAGGAAATCGCAGAAACTCGGTGAATAAAATGTTACGAAATAGTAGGGTCTGTTCGTCCGCTTTAAGGCCGATTAGAAGGTTGGACTACGAGCCGCTACGCTTCTTTTTCAACTTACTCTTCGTCTTGGCGGGTACTTTGGAGGACTTTACTGTTTTGATGGGAATAGTATTCTGCGGATTTATCTCCCGCGGCGGCATCTCTTTTTGAATTCTTGGTTCAGGAAGCTGATTTGCCGGCAGCGAAACCCCAAATCCTGAAGCCTGTCCGGAGACCGGAACGCTGGGCGAACCAATATTTGCAGCGTCATTCTCAACCTTTAGTTTTTCTTCAACAGGGGTCGGAGTAGGAACTTGGCTTTGCAATGATGTCATCTTATAGCTACCTGTGAATGCGAAGGTTCCAACGATCGAGAAAGAAACTGTTACTGTAGCGATGAGTAGATTATGTTTGTTCATCAGATCACCTCGGCCGTTTTGATGAAAAACGCCCTCCTTACGTTGTAGCGTTAACTGATCAACCAAACAAAATGCTCGATCGCCTCATGCGTTGGAAGTAAAAGCCGCCGGTCGGAAAAATGGATCAGAAGCAGGCCAAGCAGTGCCGCTGTCCACATCCAGGATGGAAAGAATCGCGGGCTGCTCCTGCTGGTCGGTCCATACTCCGCAAATTTCAACAGGCGCCTTACTCGATCCGTAACGTCAATATGCTGTTCGTCAAACAGGAATGAAGCTGCAAATGCGTTTCTAGGAAGCTGAGCCGGGGCAAGTCGGGCAAGCTTTAATAGTGCAGAGGCAAGATCAAGTGCTTTTGAAGGGCTGGATGTAACCGCGAAGTCGTCCGCCGCCGTTTCCGCATTCCGTGCCCATGCACGGTCAAGATCTGCTCCTAAGGGCAAAACTAGCAGGTCACGACAGACGCGAAGGATAGACCGTTTCAAGTTATCCTGAGATCTCATGTGGCCATACTCATGAGCCATCGCTGCAGCAAGTTCATCGCCATTAAGAGCTTGCAGAACTTGCTCTGCCACAAAGAGCCTCGGACGGAATATTCCGACAACAGCGATCACCGGGAAAGGATGGGTCATCTTAAATACGGGGACATTAACCCCGTTTATCTCGATTCTCTCCGATCCGGCCATCCAGGATCTTGCGAGATCGTTGGTCGCGATCCAGGTTCGCAGAACACGATAAGATGCAACAACTACGGCGATCGTGGACAGGCCGGCGATAATCGCTAGCTTGAAGCTAACAACCTCACCCGAATCCTCGGGTTCGTATAGTATGTAAGCGGGTACAACGAAAGCGAATACAAAAATGAGTGCCGCGGCGACAGGAGACACGCGGAGAAAAAAGATTATCGAAGCCTGAGTGCGAGCTGAGAGAGTCCGGATCGGGCCTTGGGCAACACTCCAAATACCCGAAGCCAGTAGAGCCGCAGCCATATTCACGATCAGTAGAAATGCCAATTTGAGCGAGACGCCGAGCAGGAAATACACGTGCCTTACTCCTCCCGCCCCAATTCAAGTCTTTTTTCTTTTACAAGCCGTTCAAGTTCATCGAGCAGTTCAACATCGCGTTCGCTAACTGAATCGACGATACAAGCAAGGACAGGTTCAGCTTTACCCGTACTGGCCTCGAACAATCTCCCGATAATATCCTGAGCCATGCCGCGTTCCATTTCTTCGAGCGAGTACTTCACAGAATAAAGGAAGGCCCGTCCGTCCTTTCGACGAACCAGAAGCCCTTTTTTATAGAGCCTGTCGAGCGTGGTCATGACGGTGGTATATGCGTACGCATCTCCGAGAGCCGCGTTTACCTGATTGACGTTCGCTTCCGCACGCCTTGTAACTTCCACTAGAACCTTGCGTTCGAGCTCGCCGAGCGAATCGAGAACAGCATCCGAGAGCCGCTCGTTGCCACGCAGCCTAAATTTTGCAGATAGCATAGTGCTGAGTATAGAAAAATGTGAACGTGTGTCAAGAAAAACCTTGTTTATGAGCACAAAAAGAAAGGCGGCCCGAGAGCCGCCTTTTCAGTCTAGTTAAGCTTCGGTCCTATTGGAGCGGAGCGAAATCAACATCACTCAAGGTATCAAAGACCTGAACAACCCTCGAATTGTAGAGGTACCGTCTCGATTTGATGCCCATGATAAGGGTCGATCCAACCTCAACGTTCTCAAATCGATAGTAACCGAATGAGCCCGTCGTTGCTGTTTTCGAGTTTCCAAACAAATCGGTCATGACAACCACGGCGTTTCTAACACCACGTCCGTCTGCGGTAACTACGCGTCCCGAAACCTCGACACCGGCTGCAGTCGCAGGCAGGAGCTCGATGCCCCAACCGCCGCGAACTTCACCGCGAAGAACCTCTGGTGCCAGCGGTCTAGCAAGTCCGTTGTCATCACGAATGAACAAGTTCCAAGTTCCATTCGCCGTCGAACCGGCAAAGTTGCCGTAAAGGGTCGAAGCATTTGGACGTGTAACCACGCAACCCGGTTCTGCATATGGTCCAACAGGAGCAGGAGCCGCGAAGTTCGAGACAGGCGTTTCGCACGACGTTGGCTTAAAGATGCCTGTGACGAGCGGTCCAGCGTCAGGAACAACGGCATTCGGGTAGTCTGCAAAAGTGAGTGTTACGTTTCCGTCAGGCGTTATGGCCGTTGGACCTCCAACATCACCCATGAGGACATACTTAGCACCATTTGGACCAACTAACAGGACGTCAACGTGATCTGGCAGCTCATGATAAAAATCATAAAGCGTTACCCGTACACGGAATGTGTTTGCAGTTGCACCGGCAACCGTGATCGACGATGGATACGGATTAGCCGTTGTGCCACTGAAGATCGAGATGCCGTTAGTGTTGCGGAACTGATTTGCCGTGTCGTTGATCGTAAGAACAGCCGTTGACGGAGCGATCACGCCAGCACCGCTAGGGCTGGTCAATGACAGATTTACCGTCTCATTTGTATCAGCCGTCAGATCGCCGCACAGAGGAACTGATACCTGCTGTGAGGTCGATGCCGCCGCAAATGTTACCGTCTGCGTCGTTATCTGGTAGTCAACACCCGTAGCACAAGCAGCACCGCCAGTCGCGGTTCCACCAGCAACTGTGCTGAATGTAACGGTCGAGGCACCAGTGGTTACACCAGTACGATTGATCGTGATCGTAGCCGACTGCGATTCATCATCCCTATAGGTCGCCGAACTGAACGCAAAAAATGTGGTCGGCGTCGGTGACGGCGTTGGAGATGCCGAAGGCGATGGCGACGGAACAGGCGTCGGCGTCGGGGTCGGCGTCGGGGTCGGGGTCGGTGTTGGGGTCGGTGTTGGAGTTGGGGTCGGCGTCGGTGTCGGGCTCGGCGCCGGGGTTGGCGTCGGGGTCGGCGTTGGAACAACACCAGCAACGGTGTTTGTATCCGTAGCGGTATTATTTGCCGGAGTTGGATCGGTCACTCCCGCAGGAACGGCAACGGTTGCCGTATTCGCCAAGGTACCGGTTGCACTCGCAGAGATCGTCGCGACTGCAGTATAGGTTACCGAACCGCCGGACGGAAGATTGACCAGAGCATTGATATTTCCAGTTCCGCTAGCAGCCGAACATACGCCGCCGCCCGCTCCTACGCAGGTCCACGAAACTGCCGTGATAGCTGCAGGGAATGTGTCGGCAACAGTCGCACCAACAACTGGGTCAGGTCCAGCATTTGAAGCCGTGATCGTGTACGTCGTCGTGCCACCTGGGGTAACCGATGCGACACCGTCAGTCTTGGTGATACCAAGGTTAGCCGAAGCTCCGGTTGCTCCGAAAGCGATCGACAAACCATCGATACCGGTCGTACCATCACCGATAAGGCCGATAACAGTAGCTGCACCAGTATTCAAATTGATGCTCACCAGCGTTGGTTCACTGCTGATAAAGAGCGATGCGAACGCAAGATCAGTTCCCTGCTGGATATCGAAACCACCGAAATTGGTTGGATCGATGCCAAGAGGACCGACGGTTGTAACAACACCACCGTTTGGCGATGGAGTACCGCCGACGCCGCCGATGCGGACAAGCGTGTTCCTGGTCGAATCGATACCGTAAAGGGTCGTGCTCGTTGCGGTAGGCGTGTTGTTTGTATAGGCGGTGTGAACGATATTCGGGCTAGTGCCAAATCCCGGGTCACCGGCAGCATACACAAGATTCGTGTCGGTTCCGGACAGGGTTCCGTCGATCGGGTTCAAGCGACGGTTGTTGTCCTGATCGCCCAACTGGCGAATGCGGTCAACCGTTGGATTAAAATCCAACCCGAAGAAACTGTCGATCAGAGTCGTTACGGTATTGGCTGAAACAGGTGCGACCGCACCAGTCGTGGTGTTGATCGTTACAACGCGTTCCGTGCCTGGAAAAGGAAAGGCCGCCGTACCATAGAGGAGGCCGCCATTCGGACGAAAATCAATACTAGTGATAAATTCGCCGTTATCAACGTCGAGACCAGTAAGGGGAACATTATTAATGATAGTTCCGGGCGTGCTCGCATTAAAACTCACCAAACTATCTGAAAAGAAGTCATATGCGAAAATGACAGGGTTAGCCTGGATCGCTTCGGGAGCAGATGGGGAAACTGATTCAATCGTTGGCCCAAACTGTGCAGCGTTCTGCTGATCCAGTAAATATCGTTCAAGCTTGGCTGGTGAAAGACCCGAAAGGTCTCGATTAGCTTCTCGCTTTGTTTCACCCCTCGTCACACGTTGCGCGTTAATCCGCCAAGACAAAATGCCAAATACAGCCAGACTCAACATTACGCTGAGCAACAAAAATGCTTTACGGTTTAAAGCAATGATCGACCCGTTAAATTTTCTCATGATTATTATTCGAAACTCCCCTTAATAATAATGCCGTCACGGCAACATAGTTAAAAGATTTCCAGTATCTGTTTTTCTGATAGTCTTCTGGGAATCACAGTTCCGCTCGCAGATAAAATATCGCCTCCACGGCGGGTGGCATGTTGATAAAGTTCTCGCCCGTTACGCGGCGACAATAAACTCTCGTCCTACGTTATTATCAAAAGCCTTTAAAGCAGGGCACAAAGGTTTCTAAATTATATTCGCAAACCCCATTAAAGGTCAATCTTTTTATCAGAAGTTGAAAAAGTAAAAATCGGTTAAACAAAATAGTTGCTACTTTCGAGCCTTCTACTGACCTTCACGGGTTTTCAACGCGGCCATCAACCCTTACCGATAACAGCAAAAAAATAGCGATAACGGATATACACGAACTGGCAACGAATGCGACGGATGCCCCGAACTGATTCCAAACCAATCCGAATATCAGAGAAGCAGGGAAAACGGTTATTCCAAACGCGAGATTGTAAAGGCCATAGGCAGTTCCGCACTTTTCTTCCGGGACCATATCAGCTACGAGAGCCTTCTCGACTCCTTCTGTGAGGCCAAAATAGATGCCATATACAATGAAGAGCATCCAGCATTGCCAGGGCGAGCTAACAAAAGCAAAACCGATGTAAACAAGAGCATAGACGATCCACCCGCTTACTATTATTGCCTTTCGTCCAAATCGATCTGATAGGTCGCCGCCGATCAGGGAACTGATAACCTTACTAAAGTGAAGCGTCATCCATAACAGCGGTAAGATAACCGGTGAGATTCCTGCCTCTGAAGCCCTAAGTAGTAGAAACGCATCCGTAGAATTTGAAAGGGTGAAAACAGCTACAACAACCAAAAGGCGTTTGAAGTTTACGTCGAAACCTCTTAATGAAAGATTTGGCGTAGCCGAATGCTTAACAGGCCTCGCGTCCTCTTTCACGACGAACGCGATAACCAGAAGACCGAGGACAACGGGAACAGAGGCGAACAGGAAAACCTGTTGATACTCAAGAATCGTTGGATTTTGGGTATCTGCAGCAAATATCAAGAGGAGCAGAACACCCGCAATCGGTCCAAACACTGCTCCGAGATGATCGGCCGCTCGGTTGAAACCAAAAGCGAAACCTCTCTTTTCCTTTGAGACGCTCTCAGCGATCAGGGCATCGCGCGGAGCTCCTCGAATGCCTTTACCGATCCTGTCGCCCATCCGTACAACGAGAACCTGCGGCCAAGTTGTAACGAATGCGAGAATTGGCCGCATTATCGCTGCCAATGAATAGCCAAGAAATACAGGAAGCTTTCGCGATCCGAATTTATCACTTAAATAGCCGGAACCAAGTTTAAGAAGGCTCGCGACTGACTCTGCAAAGCCTTCGATCAGGCCGATCGCAAACGGCGAAGCTCCAAGACTCAATGCAAGGAAGGCAGGCAGTAGTGGATAGATTATTTCGCTCGACGTGTCGTTGAGGAGACTGACAAAACTGAGAGCAAGCACATTCCGCGGCAAAGTGCGATACCGCCCCAATCGGCTACCAGAGTTTGAGGCGTTTGCTGAGGCCATTCGGCTATACTACTTGCTACGCGTCGAACGCGGGCGGTCGGGATTCGTCTTACCGCTAAACGCCCACAACGCAATACTTCCTGCGACGGCAACCGCCAGGATGATTCCGACGATCACCATTCTAAATGCCATTTTCACCGTTTTTTTCAATGCTTTGAATGCGACGAACGCAACCGCAAGAAAAATCAGAAAAAAGGAGACTGCGGCGAAAATACCGACTCCTCCGGCGACTGGAGCTACATCTAGTAAAATGACCATACGTATTGGTTCGTTACTGCTTTTTGGACGCCGCTTCGAGCGCGTCGATATCCTCGTCCGTTAAGGTTTCCGTTTCGCTGGGGATCGCGAACTCCTCATCCGCCCAGGCTCCGAAATCAAGCAATTTGCACCGCTCCGAACAGAACGGTCTGAACTCGTTACCAGTAAACTCTGTTTCTCGTCCGCAGTGCGGGCACTTCACGATAGGCATAAGAAAGGTTAGGATACCAAAAGTTGGTTACATGCACCGAACGGCCGCAACATTTGGCGAACAATCATGTTTTTGTGAACGTATTTGATAAGAGGATTTTGCATCAAAGGTATAAGAATATGAGCGATTACAAAGAGAGATTCGAACGTTGGCAGAAAAAGGCGACTGATAAGTTTGAGGAGATCGATGCTCAACTCGGGCTAAAGGATAAGATAGAGGGCGGGGCCCGCGTAGTTGTTGAGACGGCACGAACGGGAGCCGAACGCATCAAGACCGAAGCCGAGAAAACAGATGTCGGCAAGCGAGCGGTCAGGGTTGCAGAAGATGTTGTTGAAACAGCAGCAGGAACCGCAAAGACTGCCTGGAATGTCAGCGAACCGCTCCGAGATGTCGCCGCAGACGCCGGATCGAAGGCCGGCGGTGCCGTCGTTGATGCGGCTGGCAAGGCGGGTGATCTTTTTGATGACGCAGTTGACTCTGTCGGTACGAATGCTAAACGTGTTTCGAAAGTCGTCGGGTTTGGAGCAGGTCTGTCCTCCACTCTCGATTCCGCACTCAAATCGGCAAAAAAGGCATCTGATTGGGTTCAGGCAGATCCCCTTCGCGCGGCAACGACAGGCGCGTCGATGGCCATCGGGGCGGGACTCGGGATCGTTTTCACCGGCATCAGCTCACATTGGCTTCTGAATTCAGCGATCCCGACTTATTCGGTGAAGAAGATAGCTCAGGAATTCGACGGCTACCTTCAACGTCGCGAAGACATGATCGCGAGAGGGCAGCTCTCTGACGCGGACGCCGAACGCATCGCATTCGAACGCGACATCGCAAAACGCATCGGTGCCCCACTTCTTGGAGCATTCTCATTCGCCTCCGGTGCTGTGATGATGAGCAACGTACTCAATCCCGCCGCGGTCACTGGCTTCCCGCTCGGTAACATCATCGGCGGCAACCCCCTTCTCGAAGGCGTCTGGTTCTTCGGCAACGGGATGGTCTGCTTTAAGACGAGTTTCGATTTCTTCATGATCGCACTCGATGGTCAGGAGGACGTTGAGAAAATGGTAAAGGAGATCAAAGGACTTTTACCGCAAGCCGTACCAACTAATTGATCTGGATCGGAAAGGGCACGAAACAGAGGACGAATATAATAAGGGAAATGAGAGCAATGATCCGTCGCTTCAGATCCAGAGATGTCTGATCATATGGCCGTGGATGTTTGATCCTCATCATTATCCCCAAGATTATAGCTATCAGAAAACCACTAGGACTGCCGTAATAGTACATTCCAAAAACCGATAAACCAGCCATCACTGGAAAGGCTATCCTGCCTGTCCAGTAATGTACCTTCTCGCCAAATACCGCATAAACAGCATGCCCGCCATCCAATTGTCCAGACGGGATAAGGTTAAGCGCGGTTACGAGAAGGCCAACCCATGCGGCGAAGTAAAACGGATTCGGATCCATCGGAAGAGCCGTATCTACCGCCCAAAACCAACCAAATAGCTTGAAAAGTAGCGGTTCAGAAAACGAAATTGGCGATACTAGACCCGCATTTATATCGTTCAGCGTTCCAAAGGTCATTGTTGCGAACGCAAGAAAGGTAATTGGTAAGAGAGCGAGGAATCCTGCGATCGGGCCTGCGACGCCGATGTCAAAAACCGCCCGGCGTGACGGCATCGGTGAAAGGATCTTAATAAACGCCCCGAAGGTTCCCGCCGGCCCTATCATCGGTGGCGTCGGCAGAAAGAATGGTAGCGTTGCATCGACACGGTAGATGCGACAGGCGATGTAATGTCCCATTTCGTGGCAGATCAATATGAACAAAAGCGACAGCGAAAAGCTTAACCCATAGTAAAATCTACCGGCCACGCTGAAGATCTCACCGACCGCCGTCCCGACAAGTACCGCGTACTTAGAGGGTAACGAGAATAGGAACTGTAAAAACTCTTGTAAATTCTGAGGGTCATCCCCTGGAAGTGTGTCGAAAGGGCCAAAAGGAAAAATAGTCCCTGCTATTGTAACGGTGCAAAAGGTAAGCAGTAGGAGAAGCAAGTGCTTTATCCAGGTACGCATCGTCGGGCGAAACGATGGCCGCGGCGGCAAATGCATCTGTTCTAGGCGTTCTGTATCGGTCATTAGGAACAAAAAAGATCGTAGAAACGCTGATCCTACGCTTAACGCGTGGCTTCACATTCTACGATCGGAAACCTAACAAGATAATACTAAAATCGCCTGGACTAATCGACTGCTTTTGCTGAAAGCTCTTTGCCCGGCTTGAATCTGATGGTCTTGCCCGCAGGGATCGGCACTTCCTTTCCTGTACGAGGATTTCGACCAACACCACGCTTCCGGGCCTTGACGACAAAAACACCGAAGCCGCGAAGCTCAATTCGTTTTCCCTGAGCCAGAGCGTCTTTCATTGCTTCGAAAAGTGAATCTACCACTTGTTCCGCTTTTTGCTTAGGCACGCCCGTACGGTCAGCAACGAGATTAACGATGTCAAGCTTGATCATTATTTCCTCCTTTTGAAATGGAAAAAACGCGAGTGAGAGATGAATCTATCTAAATCGTTTTTGAATCATAGTCCTGTAAGTCTACATCTGTCAAGATTTTGCGGAGAATTTACTACGTTATTTTTTGAACTATTTCAACTCTTCGATAAGCGACAGTTATCGTCCACCGAAAGCACGCGGATTTTGCTTCGCCGATGGGACTTAAAATGCTAAAATCAGGGCACATTTTCTTGATTAAGACATTGTCTGAGGGACTGATTTTATGCGTTGGAGAGATCAAAGGCAGAGCGATAACGTCGAGGACCGTCGCGGGATGGGCGGACGCGGTGTGGCGATTGGCGGCGGCGGTTTGGGCGTAGTCGTACTTGCGATCGCTATTTATCTATGCGGCGGCGACCCGAGCCAACTGCTACAAACCGGACCAGCCGAGAGTCAGGTTCCTCAACCGGGAACCGCTGCCAATAAGGCTGCTCCAAAAGACGATAACGAGCAATTCGCCCGTGCCATCATGGGCAATCTCGAGGACGCATGGCGACAGATCCTGCCCTCACAAGGGCGTGTTCGCTATCAGGATCCCAAGTTGGTTCTGTTTACCGGACAAGTTTCGTCCGCCTGCGGCTATGCGAGTGCCGCGACCGGCCCGTTCTATTGTCCGGGCGATCAGAAGCTTTATCTCGACTTCGCCTTCTTTGACGAGCTAAGGCGCGAATTCAAAGCTCCCGGTGATTTCGCTCAGGCTTATGTGATCGCTCACGAATTTGGCCACCATATCCAAAACCTTACGGGGATGATGGACAAGGTGCAGCGGGCGGGCGAGAACAATCGTCTTTCAGTCGCTCTGGAACTGCAAGCCGACTGCTATGCGGGCGTCTGGGCGAACTTTGCGGCAAAACAAGGCCGTGTCGAAACCGGTGATGCTGAGGAAGCCGTACGAGCTGCCGCCGCTGTGGGCGACGACATGATCCAGAAACGTACGCAGGGCTACGTCGTTCCCGACTCGTTTACCCACGGCTCATCACAGCAACGAATGCAGTGGTTTGCCAAGGGTATGCAGTCGGGCGACATGCGTCAGTGTGAGACTATTAGGTAGAGCTTACGCCGCGAAAGGTTTTCCGTACAATTCCTGAAAGACCCAGCCGAGGAATCTTACTTCCGACGTGCAGAGGGCTTCGATCCAACAGCTTGTCAGGTAGATTCGCTTTTCGGCGTTGGTCGTTAGCATTTCCGCCTTTTGGATGGCAGATGAGTCGAGATCGGCATCGAGCCCATACGATTCGGTGATCTCGGTTTTAGTTTCGTGCGATTCCTGAATGGCATCGAGCAAGCCCGCGATCCAGTCATAAAGCAATTCTTCCGTATTGTTTTCGGCCAACGCCTGGAATGCGCCTAATGCCAATCTCGCCTCGGCATTCTCGAAAGGATAGATGGCCACACCATTAACTTTGTCTTCCTGCTGTTTCCACTTAAATAGCTCTTCGGTATTCGGGTGGCGAATGCGCGCGGTTCGTTCGTCATACATCAGAAACCACTCGAGCGAATCGGCTAGGGACGAAGTTAAAACCTCTCCGTTTGCGTCACGGATCGGTTTGGGCGGTTCATTTTGTGCTGCGGTCGTTTTTGACATGATTTATGGCCGGATGTGAGATTATTTCATCCGAACAAACCTTTTACAAGCGTCGTACCCATAGCTATAATTCAGATGTCCGGTAGATCGACATCACACACGAGGCAAACATGCAGACACAAGTACAAACCTGTCCAACCTGTCAGACCCAAAATTACCAAGGCGGCCGCTGCTCAAATTGTGGCACCATCCTGCCCATCGCTCCGATGCCGATGCAGCATATGCCGCGTTATGATTCGTCGGGGAAGCCCGTCGGTGCGGATAAAAAGATCGTCGCCGGCGTTTGCGGTATTCTCTTGGGTGGTCTCGGCGTCCATAAATTTATTCTCGGCTACACGACCGAGGGGATAATAATGCTGGCCACTACGATCCTCGGGGCGATCTTTCTCTGCGGGATCCCATCCATCGTGATGACCGTGATCAGCATCGTCGAGGGCATCATGTACCTGACCAAATCGGACGAGGAATTTTCCGCTACCTACATCACCGGCAAAAAGGGTTGGTTCTAAACGGTGTTTACAGGACTGATCGAAGAACTAGGAAGCATTGCCGCAGTCGAACAGATCGTTGGCGGCGTAAAACTCCGAATCGCGGCTGATCTAGTCGCGACAGACCTCGGCAACGGCGATTCCATCGCGGTCAACGGCGTTTGTTTGACCGCTCTCGAGACAAACTCCGGCGGCTTTTCTGCTGACGTTTCGCCTGAAACACTCGATAAAACCACGCTCGGCACGTTAGGAGTCGGTTCGCCGGTTAACCTAGAACGCTCAGTAACACCTGCAACTCGACTAGGCGGCCACATCGTTCAGGGCCATGTTGACGGACGTGGAACATTCATTTCAGCCACACCTGAAGGCGATTTTTGGACCGTTCGCATCGGATTTCCCGTTGAGCTTGCCCGCTACCTGGTTCACAAAGGCTCGGTCACGGTCGAAGGCATTTCACTCACGATCGCTGCTCTCGGCGATTCACATGTTGACCTCGCCATCATCCCTAAAACATGGGAAATGACCAACCTCTCATCCCTAAAACCAAACGATGACGTCAACCTAGAGGTCGACGTCATCGCTAAGTATATCGAGAGAATGATGCAATTTCGTTAACCTGCCCGGGCCTCGCGGACGATCTCGATGAACTGCTGTGCACGTTCGGTGACTATATGGGCATTGCCCTCGCGGATGGCTTTCACATCCACGAGATCAGTTCCAACACCGAGAGCCGAAGCTCCGGCTTTGATAAAATCTGCCGCAGTTTTGAGCGAAACCCCTCCCGTCGGGATGATCTTGACCTGCGGGAACGGACCTTTCAAGTTTTTGACATAGCTTGCTCCGCCGACCGAACCGCACGGAAAAACTTTTACAAAATCCACACCCGCGCTCCAGGCAGTAATGACCTCGGTCGGGGTCAGAACGCCCGGACAGATCGGAGCACTGTAGCGATGGCAAAGAGCGATCGTGTCCAGATTCAATGCCGGACTGACGATGAACTGAGCACCGGCGAGCAAACACGCACGCGCCGTTTCAGGGTCGAGTACTGTTCCGGCGCCGACCAACACTTCGCTGCCGTATTTATCAGCTACCTTTTCGATCACGCGAATCGCACCGGGAACGGTCATTGTGATCTCGAGCACATTCACGCCACCGGCCTTGATCGCTTCGATCACCTGCATCGCCTCATCCGCTGACGAAGCCCGCACTACCGGTACGAGGCCGACATCTTCGATCTGTTTTACAATTTCTGCTTTAGTCATAGATTTATTCTTGACCGCGAAATACGCGAAAAAAACGCTAAAAAGAATTTCTTATATTTCGTGTCCTTTCGCGTATTTCGCGGCCACAATTCTTATCTTGCTACGCGGGCACCGCCGCCTTTCATTACTCTTAGGACATCTGACAGTCCGACGGTTGTCGTATCACCAGGCGTTGTCATTGCGAGTGCACCGTGTGCGGCCCCGCAGTTGACTGCCCATTCTGGCGATTCGCCGGTGAGAAATCCATAGATCAAACCCGATGCGAACGAATCTCCGCCGCCGACTCGGTCGAAAATGTCGAGATCTGGACGCATGCTGGCCTGGAAAAGCTGTCCTTCGGTAAAGCAAACCGCTCCCCAATCGTTTACCGAGGCCGTCTTGGCATTTCGCAGTGTCGTTGCCGCAACTGCGAAATTCGGGAAATCCGCAACAGCTTTTCGGATCATTTTCTCGAAATTTACGATGTCCAGCTTCGAATGGTTTTCGTCCTGCCCTTCGACCTCGTAGCCAAGGCAGGCGGTGAAATCCTCTTCGTTGCCGATCATTACATCGACGTACTGGGCGAGATCGCGGTTAACTTCCTGAGCCTTGGCCTGGCCGCCGATGGCTTTCCAGAGCGAGTCGCGGTAGTTGAGATCGTATGAGATTATTGTCCCGTGCTTTTTCGCACAGGCCATCGCTTCTTTTGCGACTTCGGGAGTGGTTTCAGAGAGAGCACAGAAAATGCCGCCGGTATGTAGCCAGCGAGCACCTTCCTCACCAAAGATCTTTTCCCAATCGATGTCGCCTTTCTTAAGCTGTGAAACTGCGGTATTGCCGCGATCTGAACAGCCAAGAGCGGCACGAACTCCGAATCCGCGTTCGGTGAAGTTCATACCGTTGCGTACGGTTCGCCCGACGCCGTCGTATTTGACCCATTTGACGTGCGACTGATCGACTCCGCCCTGGTACATCAGATCCTGGACCAAACGGCCGATCGGGTTGTCGGCAAGAGCCGTTACAACTGCCGCTTCCAGACCAAAGCAACGCTTCAAGCCGCGAGCGACGTTATACTCACCGCCGCCTTCCCACACCTCGAACGATCGCGTCGTGTGTATTCGCTTATCGCCGGGATCGAGCCGCAGCATCACTTCACCAAGGGAAACTATGTCCCATTTGCATTCACTTTTCGGTTTGATTTCCATAATCCCAAATATCTCGCTATCTGTAACTAGAACAATACTTTAGGTCGATTCCTGCGCAGATTTGTCCCACTCTTGTCCCACGCCTCTCGTGGGACAAATAAATACGTGTGTTTTCAACAGGTTAGAGCTTAAAAAATGCCCCTTTTTTCGACTTTTTTTAAAAACTTTTCTCAGCGGCTCTTACCGTCCCATCCAGCCGCCATCGACCACGAGAACATGTCCCTGCATATAGTCACTCGCGGGCGACGATAGATAAACAGCGGCCCCAACGAGATCGTCAGAGGCTCCCCAACGGCCTGCCGGAATGCGTTCTAGTATCTGGCGATTCCGGGTCTCATCAGCCTGCAAGGCGGCGGTATTGTTTGTCGCGATATATCCCGGAGCTATTGCGTTCACCGTAATGTTGCTCTTCGCCCACTCATTCGCCAGAGCTTTTGTCAGTCCGGCGACACCTGATTTCGACGCGGTATAAGCCGGAACATTGATGCCGCCTTGAAACGAAAGCAGCGAGGCAATATTGACTATCTTTCCACCGCCCTGATCGATCATGTGCCGTCCGGCAGCTTGGGCGAGCCTGAAAACACTGGACAGATTAACCTCGATCACGGTGGACCAATCGTCCTCCGTGAAATCCACTGCCGGCGAACGTCTGATCATCCCGGCGTTATTTATCAGAATATCGATCCGGCCAAAAGCCTCTACGACATCCTTGATAACTGCCTTTGGAACCTGCTTGTCAGACATATCGCCAGAGACCTCGGTCGCTTTCCGGCCCAGGTTTTCGATCGCGGCGACGGTCTCGGCGGCATCTCCGGGTTTTCGGCAATGGCAAGCTACGTCTGCTCCGGCTTCAGCCAATCCGACTGCAATTGCACGGCCGATTCCAGTTGCCGAGCCGGTGACGAGCGCGACTTTTCCATCAAGTTTGAATTTATCTAGTATCATTTGCTATTTCTGCGAAGCCTCAAGCCCGCTGCCGGCCGTGGCGTATTCCGGCTGAACATTTACAACACCGAACTGTCGGTCGTCGCCCTCGCGATTTGCGGCCATCATCCACAAAAAGTTAATAGATCCCCCCGGCGCAGCCACATTTGGATGATACCCTTGCGGCATCAAAACTACATCGCCCTCGCGAACAACCTGTACGAGCTCCGGTTCCTGAGCATTAGTATATACGAACTGAACTCCCCATTGCGGAGCCGGCATATCGATATAGAGATATGCCTCTTCGAGCATATTTTCGTGCTCATGCGGCGGCCATGAGGTCCAGTTCCCGTCGGATGAAAACGTAACGCCAGCCATAATTCTTCCAGCCTGAATGTTCTTACCGAGCAGTATATTCAGGTCGCGCTCGGTCGGCGGTTTTCCGGCGATGAAATGCAGAGCAGGATCCTGACGGATATCCTGGAACGACACAAACTGGAGCGGATACTGATTCTCTACGGGCGATGACAACTCGGCGAGGTCTATCCCATTTTCGCTTTCGACCCTTACTTTCGAGTCCCGCGGAACATAGAGTGCGTCATATTGGGTCATCGCGAAAGTCTGTCCGGCGGTGGTGATCTTTCCGGATCCATTCAGGCATATCAGGCCCGTTTCATGCGTTGCCGTATCAAAATCGATCGGTTCGTCACCTGCCGTCATAATGATCCTCCCGTAGAAAAGATTGCGGGACGCTGTTACACCGGGTGCGACCGAATTCGTGCGGCCTTTGGCCTTATTTGTTCCTTTAACAACGCAGGTCGCGGGGTCAATATTCTCGAGTTTGATCTGTGCTTGCATATTTTATTTCTCCTACTCGGCGGCTCGCTACCGTCTCACTTACGTGGACAAAGTGAGACGATCTAAATGTTGTGAACGATGATACTTAGCGGTAAAAATCGTCTCACTTAGTAAAACTCTCCGCATTTTTGTCCGACAATTACATATTTCCTACGTATTTGTTGTAAATAATCCAGTTATCGGCATAATCGTCTCACTTAGAGAGTTACAACGAGCTTAAATATTCTTCGACCGCGACCTCGAGGGCGCCGCCGATGGCTGAGCCTACGGGTTCTCCGGCTTCGACGGACCAGCCGTCTATTTTTCCGATGATACTACGCTCTATCGCCGCTCTGAGCGGTTCTTCGATAAATTTCCAGCCATATACGAGGCGGCCACTGATAATGACCCTTGATATGCCGATGCCCATGATGACGTTGGCGATACCGATGCCCAGATAGTCACCGATCCGTTCGAGCGTCTTTTTTGAGCGAACGTCCCCAACCTCGGCCTTGCCGACGATCTCTACGAATCGCGGTACCGTCTCGCCGGGACCGGGCGGGCGGTCGCCTAAATATAAATTCGCCGCAGCGGCAGCAGAACCATATTTTTCCCAGCATCCGCGATTACCGCAAACGCACTGCTTACCGTTTGCCACGATGGTCATGTGGCCAAATTCGCCGGCGATGCCTCGTCCAGACCCGCTGCCTCGATAAACTTCGCTGCCGATGACCAGACCAACACCGATGCCGGTTCCCGATCTGACGAGGATGAAATTGGTCATCAATCCGTCCTCGGAATTACGGATCTTCAGCCTGGCCTCATACATTGCGGCGGCGGTGGAATCATTTTCGACCACGACGCGCGTGCCTTCGTGTACACGGAGTGCCTTGGCTACGTCAACGTTCTTCCAGCCAAGATTTGGGGCGAAGATAAGCTTTTCTCTTCCGGGATCTGCCATTCCCGGCACGCTTACTCCTATGACAGCTAATTCCTTCTCGGCGTGTTTGCGAACGAGGATATCAACCCGTTCGCGGGCGAGCCTCAGGGCGTAACTCGCGCTTTTGGGCGTCTCAAACTCGCTTTCGTCGATGATCTCACCACGCAGGGTCGTGAGCCCGACCTGAGAACGCCGAACACCCAAATTCACGCCGATAAAATAAAGCTGGTCATCGGCAAACGACAAAACCCGCGAACGGCGCTTAACGCCATCGGCGGCCAGAGATTCCTCTCTGATAATTCCCGCTGCGATCAGCGGCTTAACATTTTCGGTAACGGTGCTCTTGTCGATCGACAATCTCTCGGCGATCTCGGTACGCGTGATCGGCTGCGCAGCTCTTATCAGCCGCAACAGCTGATTGCTTTTACGCGATGCCGGAGCGGGCGTTCGAGAGTTCCCCAGCAGTTCAGATTGATATAACTGACCGTTATTCATTTTCCGTTATTATAATATCTTACAACGAAACGGTCTGTTCTGCCCAGAACTGAAACTCTCGGTGCTTTAAAATTTCAGCTTTTGCCTGAATATCGCCGCTCGCCGTCTGCCTAATATGCTCGAAGAGTCGGGTTCCGACCTCTGCGATACTCTCGGTTCCGTCGATCACGTTCCCTGCCGAGATATCGAGGTCCTGCGACATCTTTTCGAATACACGATTGTTCGAAGCAAGCTTGATGACCGGCGTTATAGCATTCCCGATCGTCGTTCCATTTCCCGTGGTAAATACGACAACGGTCGCACCTGAGGCAACCAATCCGGGCGTCGATTCCTGATCGTAGCCCGGCCCCTGCATCAGGTTCAGCCCGCGAACTTTAGGGGTCTCAGCATACTCGATGCAATCTTCTACTCGGGTCGTTCCTGCTTTCACGATGGCACCGAGCGATTTGATCGTGATGTTGAGCAATCCGCCGGCTTTGTTGCCGGTGCTCGGATTCTGGCCGAGAACGCCGCCAAATTTAGAGGCGTATTCCTTATACCAGTCAACGAGAGCGTAAACCCTGCGGCCGGTCTCGGAATCTTTGGCCCGATTTGCGAGGATGTGCTCAGCTCCGCAAAACTCCGGCACCTCGGTAAGCAAAACGGTCCCGCCGCTGCGAACCAACTGATCGGAAGCAAATCCGAGAGCCGGATTTGCCGAGATCCCGGAAAATCCATCTGAACTTCCACACTTAACGCCAAGAACCAGTTCGCTCACCGGGAATTCTTCACGGGTGAATCGGTTAACTTCCGGAAGCATTTCAGAAACCGTCTTTAGTCCCAGTTCGATAGCCGACTGCGTGCCGCCAACGTCCTGAATACCGATCTTGAAAACCGGTTTTTCGATCGGCTTTTCGCGGTTGGTCAGATATTTTTCCACGTAGGCAAGATTGGTTTTTTCACAGCCCAGATCTATCAGGATCACGCCGCCGACGTTTGGATGATCGGCGTAATTCGAGAGCGTACGCATCATCAGATCGAGATTCGATCCGTCCTGACATCCGCATCCCTTATTATGCGGAATGGCTACGACACCATCAACATTCGGATATTTCTCGCGGTTGTAGTGGATGAACTCAGACATCATCGATATCTGCGTCGCCTCGTGGCTCGCACACATCGATGTTGGCACGATCAGAAGAAAATTTCGGGTACCGACCCTGCCGTCGGCCCGCTTGAACCCCATGAATGTCTGGATCTCGTCTGCCGGAAAATAATCAGGTGCGGGCGTGTGCAGATCCTCAGGCAGATTTCGGACGACCGGCACGTCATCGGACATATTGTCGTGTGTCACCCAGTCGCCTTTGGCAATGCCGAGCGATGTGCCGATCGGCTGGCCGTATTGAATGACAAAGTCGCCGGCCGGAATTTCCATGGTCGCAAAGCGATGGCCGGGCGGAACAGCCGTGGCGAGCGTAACGGCCTCACCATTAGGCAAGAATACCGAAAGCCCGTCACGGGTTTCGTTTTTAACAACGGCCACATTGTCGTCAGGACTGACGATGATCGCGTATTCGCTTATAGCAACCGGTTTTTCTACTAAAGAATCCAACATATGATGTCACGACAAAAGATCCGGCAGAACGTAAGACTTCACGTTCGGGTGCAGGCGGAGGAGCAACCCCGGATTTTCGTCGCATTGCCTCTGCAATTCAACGCTGTCATTTGAAAGTTCGGTTTCCAGAAATCGTTTGAAGCTGGGTATCTTACCAGGTGCCGTTGCGGCATCTACTATCGATTGAACGATCAGTTTTGAACTAAGGATGGCGTCCGGCCCGAGCGTCAAGATATATGACGCGTTTCGGCATTCCGTCTCGTCAGCCTCGGATATGACGCTGCCGCCGACCTTGAATTTTGAAATATGGTGCTCGAGGATCGATGGCGAGATCGGAATAATACCGACGTGATCGCCGAACTTTGCACCGCATCCGGGCTTTATATAGCAGAGATGCGAGGCGGCTTCGGCCTCCGGGCCAAATCCCATAAAGAAGATATCGATACCGCCGAGCGATTCCAACTTTTCGAGATAGCTGGTCAATGCCCCCTCAAGATCATCGGTCTCGGTCAGCATCGGCGTGAAGCTTTTGATCTTTGCAAAAAAACTAGGGCCGAGCAGACGTTCGAAATCACGGACAAAGCTCAGCCCGTTATTCATACGCATTGGTGCCAGTGCATCCTGCGTAAAAACATTCAATCTGCCAAGCAGGTCATCAATCTCACCCGTCTCAGCTAAAGGGCTGATGATCCGGTACATTGCCTGAGCACCGCGGCCGCCAAGCAGTACGATCGTGATATCGGCATCAGTTTGCTTAGCGTAATCGACGAGCTCGGCGAACATCGCCTGTCCAACCGCTTCTTCAGAATCGAGAACGGTAAAATTGTAGTTCTGGCCAATGGCTACAGGCATTCGGCCGTCACTAGCGTATCCCAGCCATGTGTTGCTGCCGGCAACACGCCGTTCTACTGTTTTTTTTGTTGAGGTTTGCACTTATATACCTATTAGATTTATATTCTAATTGGTTAAACCAATTAAAATCAAGTGCTATCTATCAAATGCAGCAGCTCAGCCTTAGCAGGATTGTTATAACGACATAAGTATAGGAAATGACGAGCCCTTACAGAACCGGTGATTATTACCTATCGAGCTGTAACAAAACAGTAATAGCTGCAAATGGTCATACCTTTGGTCAAATAGGTTTTACCCAATTTAGGTATTGTTGAATTTATGAGTTACTCAAAACTAGATCTAACTGGCAAAACCGCCGTAGTGATCGGCGGAACATCGGGTATCGGGCGTGCCATCGCCCATGGATTTGCCGAAGCAGGAGCAGATGTCGTCTGCACCTCACGGCGGCAGGAGCAGGTTGACGCAGCCGCAGCAGAAATAGAATCAAAAGGCCGCCGTTCACTCAGAATAGCCTCAGATGTTTCGGACAAAGCCTCGCTCGAAAACCTCTTGTCGGAATGCGTAAGCGTTTTCGGCAAGGTGGATATTCTCGTTAATTCTGCCGGCAGAACAAAACGCGAACCAACACTCGATCTCGACGAGGAAACCTGGAACGGCATTCTGGAGACAAATCTGACGGGAACGCTGCGAGCGTGTCAGGTTTTCGGCGGACACATGATCGAGAATGGTTACGGCCGCATAATTAACATCGCCTCGCTATCGACTTTTGTGTCGCTATTCGAGGTCGCCGCATATTCGGCAAGTAAGGCCGCGGTGGCGTCGCTCACCAAATCACTCGCGATCGAGTGGGCGAAAAAGGGTGTGAATGTAAACGCGATCGCACCCGGAGTTTTCCGCACCGCACTTAACCAGAAACTGCTTGACGAAAGCGACCGCGGACGTGAATTTTTGACCAGAACGCCGATGGGCCGGTTTGGGAACGTCGAAGAATTGGCCGGAGCCGCAGTATTTTTAGCGTCCGATGCCGCAAGCTTCGTCACGGGCGAAGTGCTTGTCGTCGATGGCGGATTTTTGGCAAGCGGCGTAAATCAGTAAAGCTTTCATCGATGACATCGCAAGATCTTGAGATCAAAACAGCCCGAATTGTCGAACTGCTCGAGCGTGAACACCTCGGCGGCGTACTGCTCAATGCACAGCATAATTTCGCCTGGCTAACGTCCGGCGGTTCGAACGGTATCGATCTGAGTCGTGAGAATGGTGCTGCGTCACTTCTCGTGACTTCAACGGGGAAACGTTACGTCCTGGCAAACAACATCGAGACCCCGCGCATGTTGGCGGAGGAACTGTCGTCCGAGGACTTCGAACCCGTAGCTTTCGCATGGCAAGAGGAAAAGGCGAATGGAGATCTGCCACTGGAACTGTGCAGACAGATCGTCCCAAACGGTGAGATCGCGACGGATATCCCGCTCTTTGCAAATGTGCCGGCGATCGAGGGCAAGCTGGCACAATGCCGGCATCAATTGACCGAACTAGAGATAGGCCGCTACCGGGAGCTAGGCCGCGACGCAGGTGCGGTGATGATGCGGGTGATCGAAACGCTAAAACCAGGCGAGAGCGAATTGTCGGTCGCGGCAAAAATGCGTGCCGAGCTCGCAGCCGCGAATATAACTTCGGTCGTAACGCTGGTGGCAGCCGATGACCGCATCGCTCAGTTTCGACATCCTATACCGACAGAAAAGATTTGGAATAAGACCCTTTTGATGGTAACGTGTGCGAAACGATTTGGTCTGATCGCGAGTTTGAGCCGCATTATTTGTGGAGGAGAAATTCCCGATGAACTGAGACGTCGAACCGAAGCAACTGCCTGCGTAAATGCTGCGATCTACGACGCGAAACGTCCCGGTGCGACTGGTTCCGAGATCTACGCCGTAGCGACAAAGGCATATGAGGAACAGGGCTTTGCAGATGAGATCGGTTTGCACCATCAGGGCGGAGCGGCTGGATATAAAACCCGCGAGTGGGTCGCCCATCCGCAAAGCAGCGAGATAGTGAAACAGGATCAAGCCTTTGCTTGGAACCCGTCGATAACGGGATCAAAGGTAGAGGAAACTTTTATATTACACAGCGATGTTCCAGAAGTAATAACGACATCGCCTGGCTTTCCGCAGATTGAAACGAGAATCGGCGGCCGTCAATATTTGTCTCCCGGAGTTTTATCAATTTAGTAAGAGGTATTTTTAATGAACGATCAGTCGGAGATCATTGAGAGTCAAAAGAAGCAAGATGATGGCGAATTCCTGGCCGCTCCCGAAGAATCGGGCAGCTCAGGCACAGGTGCAGCGATCGCGGGCATCGGCGACCCTACCAAACGCGTAGGCTATTATCGCTGGGTGATCTGCGGCCTTTTGTTTGCTGCCGCCGCGATCAACTACGTCGACCGCCAGGTGATCGCCATCCTGAAGCCGACGCTCCAGGCAGAGTTTGGCTGGACCGATATCGACTATGGCTGGATCATTTTCGGGTTCTCAACCGCATACGCTCTCGGGTTTATTTTCGCCGGCCGCTTTATGGATAAGGTCGGAACGCGGATCGGCTTTGTCGTTGCGATCGTTTTATGGAGCATCGGAGCACTGATGCACGCATGGGCGGTCGCTATTGGTGAGATCGCTCTGCCGATAATTACGCCGGTGATCAATGGTCTGCTGTCGGTAGTTAATGCCATAATTACGCCGCTCGGTTTTGCACCTTGGTCGATCGTACTTTCAGTTTCAGTCGCCGGTTTTATCGTTGCCCGTTTCGTACTTGGACTCGGCGAATCCGGTAACTTTCCCGCTGCGATCAAAACCACTGCGGAATGGTTCCCGAAAAAAGAACGAGCACTTTCGACCGGTATTTTCAATGCCGGAACCAACGTTGGAGCACTCGTAACGCCGCTGGTTGTGCCGCTTCTCGTCTTCTATTGGGGCTGGTTTGAGGCGTTTATCGTCACCGGTATTCTCGGCTTCATCTGGCTCGCCTTCTGGGTCGTCATGTACCGCCGCCCCGAGGAACACCCGCGTCTCTCAAAAGAAGAGCTCGCGTACATTCAAAGCGATCCGCCAGAGCCGCAGACAAAGATCCCGTGGAGTCGCCTGATCCGATATCGTCAAACCTGGGCATTTGCGGTTGGGAAATTCCTGACAGACCCGATCTGGTGGATCTATCTTTTCTGGGTGCCCGATTTTCTACAACGTCAGCACGGCCTCGATCTCAAAAGCTTTGGATTGCCGATCGCCGTCATCTACATCATCGCGGATGTCGGCAGCGTCGGCGGCGGATGGGTATCTTCGCAGCTGATCAAGAAAGGCTACACGATCAACCGCTCGCGTAAAACGGCCATGTTGATCTGTGCCCTCGCAGTTCTGCCGATCGTTATCGCATCATGGACCTCAAGCCTGTGGCTTTCAGTGATCCTCATCGGTATCGCAGCGGCAGCACACCAAGGCTGGTCAGCTAACCTCTTTACGTTGACTTCGGACACTTTCCCGAAACAGGCCGTTGGTTCCGTGGTCGGTATCGGCGGAATGTTCGGAGCGATCGGCGGTATGATCATCGCACCGCTCGTAGGTTACATTCTGGCATCGACAGGCAGCTACGTGCCGATCTTTATAATTGCGGCTTCAGCCTACGTTATTGCGTTGCTGGTTATTCACCTTCTGGCTCCTAGGTTGGAACCTGCAAATATCGACTAGGTCATCTTGCACTCCAGTGAACCGGCAATAGGTTAACCCTAGTGCCGGTTCATTGTTTTTCTGAAGAACAGGTCGATATTCTCGACCGTCACATCGAACCACGGCCTGAAGAGCCAGAATGGATGCGGAGTGTCCGGAACGACGATAATATCCGACTCTATGTCTAGATTCTTTAGCTTTGAGGACATTTCCTCACGCTGCTGAAATGGCCGGAACGAACTGCTGTTAAGAAACAGCGTCGGAGCACTCATTCTGTTGACGTGCGTGATAGGTGATGCTTCTTTCCAAATCTCAGGGTTTTCAGCATAGGTGAATCCGGTCAGACGCGTGTTCGTGTCATACGGCCCCTTGATCTCCTTAGCAACGTTGCCGGGATCGACAAAAGTCGCTGTGCCATCGATATCAACGACAGATTGAACAGAGCTTGAAAATTTTGCGTTGCCGCCATCACCCTCAAATAAACTGATGCCGTTTGTGACGCCAAGCAGTGCAACAAGGTGTCCGCCCGATGAACCTCCGACCGCTCCGATACGTTTTTCATCGATTCCAAATCGCACGGCGTTTGCTCTAAGCCATCTAACGGACGCTTTCAAATCATGTATCAGTGCCGGGTATTTTTTCTCATTCGACAAGCGATGTTCGACCGTGACCGCGACATACCCACGTTGCGCAAGAGCAATTGCGAGCGGATTTTCCATCGTGTAGTGCCCCGTGATCCACGCACCGCCATGAACAATTATCACTGCGGGATATTTTCCACGGGCTTTCGGCTTAAAGAGATCGGCGTGCATCTCGCGGTCACCGTATTTCGCATAGACCAGCTTCTTTTGCTCTTCAATATTCGCCGGAACAACGGAACTCGGAAGAGTGATGAACGGGTACTTTTCAATGATGCCTTTCTCAGCGGTCCTGACCGAAAATATCGTATAGCCTTTCGGAAGATTTGGATCATTTACGACCAGATCGGCGTATCGCTCTTTGGGTGTTAAGTTAAGCTCAAACCAATCGAAGTCGGCGTTTGTCTTACTTTCAACACCGTTCCCACTGGCGAAGATCCCAACAAAAATCTCGGGCACACCCAATGTCTCGACCCCACCGATCTCATGGAATTCACCCGAGCCCACTGCGTAGGCGAATCGGACATACTTCGGATAGCTGCGTATGCGCAGCTTAATCGCGCCGCTACCTATCGGCTGAGTTGAAACGAACGTCTTTACGCTGCCGATCACATAACGCAGATAGATCTCCCGCCCTTTCCCTGACCCTTTTATGCCGAACTCATAATGGCGGCGCTCATTTACTCTAAGATCCAGACCTGCTGAATCGCCCGCTCTTACCGGTTCGAAATCGACTTCTGTGGTCGCCTCAAAATTGTTTTGTTTTACCGATCTTGCCAGCATAACCGGGCCGACCTCGGCGTCGTCGAGCGTGACGGTCGAACCTTTTAATCTCATTTTGCCGGGAATCTGAGACAGCGAGAAACGGGATCGGTCCGGCTCTTTGAATGTGATCCAGGATGGATCGATCTGCGGCGCGGAAAAATCGTCGCGGATGGATTGGGAGAATACGTCGACTCCAATAAGGATGAGAATAAAGAATATGGAAGGTCGGAGTAATACGGTCTTCATCATAAAATTACACGAAACCAATCGATGTCCGCAGAACCTGCGTCGTTAAACCTGGCAGGCCGATTGAATACGAACCCGATCTTAGCCCCTATCCACCGTCCTTCACGAGCCTTGAATGCATCTCCGACATCTGTGAATGTTTTCCCGTCCAGGCTGTAACTAAATCTGCACATTGCACCCGCCGTGACCGCAACACGCAGATAGAAATCGTTAGCTGCAAGCAGTTGCGGTGTCGATTCGGTCTCGGCCGTTCCTTTATCAGCGTCTTTTACGGTGGCTTGGGCGATGTACATTTTGCCGCCTCGATTTGTGACGCCGATCAGCGAATAGTCGATTCCCATCACGACAAGCGCGAACCGTTCGCCCTCAAAACGAGGCGTAAGCTTAACTTTCGCAGTCGCTGTAAATTTATCTGCGGGCGTTTTCTGCAACAGTAGGTTCGGCAGATCCCAGAGATTCTTGTAACCATCCGGCTGCTGGACGGAATACATCCGCAGAATGCTTTTCTCAGGAAATGGAAATGCCCAGCGGGCCTCGGTGTTTGCGTGCCATTGCCATTGGCGGCCGATCGTGGCCCCGTCGAATTCGTCCGAGTCCGGTGGCGTTTGGATAGGGTAGGTTTTCCCCACGTTCGGCTTTTTATGCCGCATCACAGGGTCACCGCTTCCGTCCCCGTCAGGGTCAGCTCCGATGACAGGAAAGCCGTCTTTCCATACCGCTGGCTGCAAATGGACGACTCGTCCGTAAGGGCCTTTGTCCTGAAAGTGCAAAAACCACCATTCGCCGTTCTGCGTGTCGACGAGTGCTCCTTGATGGGGGCCATTTACAGCGGTTTTGCCTTGGGCTAGAACAACTTTGCGCTCGTATGGACCATAGATATTCTTTGAACGCAGTACGAGCTGCCATCCGGTTGCAACGCCGCCCGCAGGTGCGAGGATGTAGTAATAGCCATCTTTTTTAAGGAATTTTGGTCCCTCTACCGTCGGGTCAGCATCATGCCCGTCAAAGACCATAACGCCGTCATCGAGCAGCTTCGTGCCGTCCTTGCTCATTTTCTTGATGACGATCAGGCTCTTGATCCCGGCGCGGCTGCCGGCGAAGGCATGAACCAAATATGCATTGCCATCATCATCCCATAGCGGGCACGGGTCTATCCAGCCTTTTCCCTCCGCGATCAGTAGCGGCTTCGACCATTCTCCGGCTGGATCTTTTGTTTTGGTCATATAGATCCCAAAATCAGGATCCGGAAAGAAAATATAATATTCACCAGCATGAAAGCGGATCGCGGGAGCCCAGACGCCGCCGCCGTGCTGCGGCTTTTTAAAGACCTCTTTCGGCTCCTGTTCGCGAAATACGTGATTTATCAGCCGCCAGTTGACGAGGTCTTTCGAATGCAAGATCGGCAGCCCCGGAACGGCGTTAAAGCTAGATGCCGTCATGTAATAGTCGTCCCCGACACGGACCGCGTCGGGATCCGAGTAGTCGGCATTGATGATCGGATTTTTGTATGTACCGTCACCGTTGTCCGCGACCCACACCTTTGAAACCTGGGCTTGAGCACCGGTCACAAACAGGAAAACGAGCGAGATCAATAATGATTTCGACAAAGATCGCATAGTTATGATTTCCTTATTAAGGTTTTAAGGCGTTTTCCGCTGCGGCAGCTTCTTGTTCTTCGAGCCGCTGGGCCTTTTGTGTTTCGATCAAGTGGTCGTACATCGCCCTGCTCGCACCTTCCGGGTCGCGTTCTCGCAAGGCACGATAGATGTTGTGGTGCTGTTCGGCCGACTCTTTCAGGTCGCGTGCCCGCGTAACGGTTTTGGAACGCGAATCAAAGAGGATCGTCGCGACCATGTTCATCAGCGATGTGAGAATGCGGTTATTCGAAGCCGCCGCGATCGTCTGATGAAATTTCATATCGTGAATGAGGTACTGCTCAGGATCGCCCATCGATGCGTACATGCCTGTAATTTCCTCAGCCATCAGCGTCATCTGTTCGCTGGTCGCACGTTCCGCCGCCATTCCGGCGATGCTCATTTCAAGGGCGAGCCTTGCCTCAAACATCTCATCCGACGTAAATCCATGCAGGGCCGACAGCATCCTTAAGGGGCTGCCGTCGAGGGTTGGAGACTCGTGGCGTTCAGCAACGAAAGTTCCGGCACCCTGACGGGATTGCAGGATCCCGACAGTGGCCAGCGAACGAATTCCCGCACGCAAGGTTGGGCGACTGACACCCAGCAATTTCGCCAGATCGCGCTCCGGCGGCAGACGGTCACCGGGCGATAATTCTCCGTTGTGGATCATATCGCGAAGACGCACGACGACCTCTTCGGCGGTGGTGCCGTTCTTTTCGGAATTCAGATTCTGAAAAACTGCCGGTGTTTTTTTAGCCATTCTGTTATGGATATCACTCTATCGCAACTGACAATCATTGTCTAAACGCGAGTATACGACCTATTTTACAGGCTGGTTCTGCGAAAAGATCTTGATCAGGATCATGGAAAATTTCTTGTCCGTAACGGTTCGCTGATGTGGTGTACCGCGTGGGACAAAGATCACATCGCCCTTTTTTATAACCACTTTCTGGCCGCCGGCACTCGATTTTGCACGCCATTCGCCAGGCGAGATCTCATTTGGCTCGACGAGTGAGCCGCCCAGCATAAGTGTTGCGGTTCCGTTGGTCACGTAATAGATATCGTCCGAGCCATCGTGAACCTCATGCAGGTCGTTGACACGGTCCTTGTCCTGAAATATCGCGACGCGGGTCTGAAGTCCAGATTGCGGAACAACCTCTTCTACGACGTTCCCAGTTTTTTTCTGGAGCATCGCCGTGATATCGGCGACCTGCTGCTTCGATTTCACGACAAATGGCGTTTGGGGCGACGACGGCGTGCGTGTTTGGGCCGTGGCCGCATATGAGGACGCGAACATCATAACGCCGAGAATAATTAATGGTTTTTTCATAAATTTCACCTTTTACTCGCCTGGATCAGAAGCCATTTACTCAGGTCTTCGGCTGCCTCAAAATTTTCAAAATCAGGCGGCAACCGTCGGCCGTCTAGATATTCGTTGTAGAGCCATGGATCACCCAGGACGAACACCGTCCCCTTGCCGTGCTTGGCCATCGCCATGATGTTGTCGCCATTGGCGGTCAGGACCGGCTTAGCATTCTTTGAAAGGGTAAGCGTAGAAACCTCTTTCAGGAAGATCGCTTTCGCCGTTTTGAACACTGGATTACCCGGGCTGATCATAGCTTTGCCCATTTTGTAATCGTTGTTGAGGACCGGGAACTTGAGGTTTTTATCGAACTGAATGCCGAACTCACGTCCGAGATCGTTGAACTTGTCGAGTTCCGAATTTGCCCCGTCATTTCCGAACATTACGAGAACTCCGCCTTTTTTCACCCAATCAGCGATCGCTTTTACATGCTGAGGCTGGATGAAATTCGGATTTGCTGTCTCCTTTGCCGTGTCAGGGTCAACAATAATGTAAACACTCGCCTTTGCAAGATTTGCTGCGGTTGGAGCGGCTGAGAGGTGCCCAACTTTCGATCCCATCGATCGAAAGATCATTTCCCACGCATAGTAGCCCGAATCGAGTCTTTCTCCGACCTTGTAATGCCAAACCTCATCCTTCCCGAGCTTGCTTTTCCTTATCTCGTGATTGAAGAAATCGTCAATGAGAACATCCTTGCCGCGTCCCAACCAACCTCTCTGATAGGCTTCGATCTCAACGGCTGCACGGATCGCCGGCCCGAGGCCCTTGGCATCGTTCGTGCGGAGCTTTTCGCTCATGTAATATTCGTAGCTGCCATCACGATACGGGTTGCCGCCGAGGCCGGATACGGAAACGGTTCCCTCCCAGGTGGTCTGGCCTTTTGCATCCACCTTGATGAACTCTTTCTGAATTCCAGTCCAGCCGGTCGTCGCCACCTTCATATACCGCTCTGGAAGATAGCCCTCGCGAACGCCTCTTGCGATCGAATAGACGAACATCGCGGACGCAGACGATTCGAGATAATTCTTTTCTTTGCCCGGCAGATCGAGGATATCCCACCAGACGCCGCTTTTCTTGTCCTGAACTTTCTCGACAGATGCTGCGAGGCGGTTGAGGATGGCGATCAGCTCAGGACGACGCGGGTGGTCTTTTGGAAAATGCTCGAGGGTATCTACGATACCCATCGCGTACCAGCCCATTGCCCGGCCCCAGAAATGCGGCGATTTGCCCGTTACCTTGTCTGCCCAACGCTGCTGTTTTGACTCATCCCAGCCGTGGTATAAAAGGCCGGTTTTAGCATCACGGCTGTGCTTTTCCATCCAGACGAACTGGTTAGCGATGTCGTTCCAATTATCTTCGTTGAAAAGACTCGAATACTCCGCGTAAAACGGCTGCCCCATGTAGAGACCATCGAGCCACATCTGATATGGATATATCTTTTTATGCCAAAAACCGCCCTCGTTCGTTCGCGGATGGGTTTTCAACTGTGAGCGTATCTTTTCGACCATCTTGTGGTACTTCAGATCGCCGGTCGCACGCCAGAGCAGCATCATCGAGGTGCCGGGCGTTACGTGATCGATGTTGTATTCGTCCAGGTCATATGCTTTGACCTCACCTTTTTCATCGAACCAATGGTCCATGCCCTTTTTGATATGGTTAAAATACTTTGCATCACCGGTCGCGTACCACATTGCCTCGACGCCCTTGTGAACGACACCCTGTTCGTAAGTCCAGTTCCTGGGAATGCCCGGCAGTTTCCGGTCATCGAGCCACAGACGTTCGAGAGCAATTTCCGCAAGACGCTCAGAATCGGGCTTGGCTTGGGTGAACGAGGAAGTAACGAACAACAAAGTAAGAAAAACGATAGTCAAAAATTTCATAATTCTATTTCTTAAGGGGAACTGCCATGTTCCACGAGGCACCCTGGCCGTTTAATGTACCGCTTACTGCAAAGAAGACGTGCGTCGGCTTTCCGTTCTCTATCAGGACATGCGGCCGTTCTGTTTTACCCATACGCTGGACGGTTCCGTCCGACATTTTCACATTTCGTGAGACCGCGATCCCGTTTGTCGGTACTTTCCATTT
Organism: Pyrinomonadaceae bacterium; assembly: GCA_041737885.1. GTDB lineage: Bacteria > Acidobacteriota > Blastocatellia > Pyrinomonadales > Pyrinomonadaceae > OLB17. The sequence goes on from JBGSQW010000103.1 coordinate 34,245, forward strand.
TAACCCGTCATCCGACGTTGCGTAAAAGATCTCTTTGTCCGGCGAATATTTTCGCTCATGATCGAGCATCAGAGCCTTGAACTTACCCTTCTCAACCCAGATAAAAGCCGCAACGAGCTGTTTGACACGACGAGGAACAAACAGATCTGAAAAACTTTGCGCATCATTATTTCTTGAAATATTTACTGAGCTTGAGCTTCTGTTCCTTGATACCTTCCACCGCCGCCTTGGCCATTTCTTCAGCCCCTAGTGGCGAAAAATGAGTGTTATCCTCGACGCCTTTTGGGTAATTTGGATTCTCGCCCGGTGCTAATTGTAAAAACAGCTTTTTCGAGCCTTCGGCACCGTATTTTATGATCACAGCCTCGCTTTTTTGATGCATGTCAATGAGCGGGACTTTGTGTTCATGTGCGACAGTTCGGGTGTAACCGGGGTAGTCGCCGTGCGTGTCGTAAAATTTACCCTTTGCATCGAACCTGCGACGCATGACCGGTGTCATCAGAACGGGGTTTGCACCTTTCGCTCGGACCTCGTCGATAAATCTGACCAAGTTCTTTTTAAAATCTTCGCCGCCCGCATAGCGGTCGCTCGCTTTCTTTTGATCATTGTGGCCAAACTGCACGAAGACAAAATCACCTTTCTTGACCGCGTCGATCAAAGCTTTCCACTTGCCCTCATCGATAAAGGATTTCGTACTTCGACCGTTCAATGCCCGGTTGTCGATCACGACCTTCGCGGGGTCAAAATGCTGCTGGAGCATCTCGCCCCATCCGGTTTCAGGCCGTTTGTCCGCGTTTTTGTTTGCGGCGGTCGAGTCACCGGCAAGATAAACGGTTAACTGAGCTGAGACGTTTATGGACAAAAGTACTGCAATAGCAACGGTATAGACGGCTGCTGTCACTGATCTCATAATTTTATCAGATCCCCGATCTTGATAGGCCGTTTCTGCTCAATGCTGGTGCGGGCCGCGATCCCCGTGAGACAAGACATCGCTCCGGCACGCGAGCCTGGCAGTTTCAAGACATCCGGCATCGTCGCATTCTTAAAGATCGCGTCGCGAAGCCTGTCGTCACCGCCGCCATGTCCGCCGGTAGCCGTCGGAATCTCAACCTTGCGTCTTACACCAAAGTTTATCGAAACCGACATATCGGTTCGCTCCTCTGAATCCCACGACTGACGTTCGTAATCACGAACCTCCATTCGGCCTTTTGTTCCGTTAAAAGCGATTCGATAACCCTCGAAAGGCTCGTGAGCATTAAGCGAGTATGTCATATTGACGCCGTTCGAATATTTAACGATCGCCGACATGGTGTCGTATATATCGCAATCCTCGCGAAAAACGCAACCGTCGCGGTAATAACCGTCAACGTCCTCACACTCCGGATAAAGCTTGACCAGTCGTTGGTCGCGATTGATATCCCAGTAAAATGGACATCGTGTTTTATGGTCGCAGGTACGGCAGTTTTTACCGCGGAACGGGCCGCTCTTTCCGTAAACATTCAAGGCTCCGTATGCCGAAACCTCGACGGGGTCGGCATTGATCCACCAGTTTACGAGGTCAAAATGATGAGTCGCCTTGTGTACCCATAGACTGCCGCCACTTGATTTCAAACGATGCCAGCGACGGAAATAATCGGCGCCGTGCCTGACATCGAGGTACCAGCTAAAATCTACGGATGTGATCTTACCGATCTCACCTGAATCAAGGATCTCCTTCATCTTCTGATGTTTAGGCGAGTAACGGTAATTGAAAGCGACCGTGATATTTCTTTTATGTCGCTTTTCGGCATCGATGATCGCCTGAGCCTGATCGGCCTCGGTAACCATCGGCTTTTCAGTTATCACGTCGATGCCCTTGGCGAGAGCCTTGACGATAATATCGGAATGGGTCGAATCAACGGTGGTCACCATCAGCAGATCCGGCTTCGTCTTGGCGACCATCTCTTCAAAACTTGAAAAGATCGGGCAGCCTGTACCGATGAGTTTCTTGCCAGCCTCGGCGCGCTTAATATTCTTGTCACAAAGAGCTACAAACTCGACCTCATTCGCGTATTTTTCGAAGATATCCTTGCCCCACATACCGGTTCCGCGATGACCGGTTCCGATCAGAGCGTATCGTTTCCGCGCAAGCGGCGTGACGGTCGCGGCCACCGAACCGGCGACCAGCATAGAGGCGACTGCCGCTCCGCCTACTTTTACAAAATCACGACGATTGATTGAGTTTTTTTCAGACATATTTTTTCTAACCGAGTTTATCAACGATCTTGCCGTCTATCTTTACATTATTGAGTTTCAAGCCCTGTACATTTTTCAAAACACTGGGATTTTTGAGCGTGCCGAACGTACAGTTATTCATCGTTACGTTGTAGATCGGTGCTTTGTCGAGCCCTTGCAGATCGACGGCCCTATTGCCGGTCGTACAGGTCAGGTTCTCAACGACGTAGTTCCTCATTACCGGAAGGTGCTCGCCTTTTGCTCCTTCCTCGTAGTTAAAATCGATCTCGACTACCGCTCGCGAAACCTGGCCAATCTGAATGTTCTTAAAGTAAAAATTCTCCAGTTTCCCGCCACGGGATGCATTGTTTTTGACGCGAAGCGCCGTCCAGAGATCTGCACTGTCCATCTTGCAATCGTGTGCAAACAGATTTCGCACGCCGCCGGATATTTCGCTGCCCACAGTTATACCGCCATGGCCGTCGCGCATCGTGCAGTTTCGGACGATGATGTTTTCGGTCGGGGTGTTCAGCCGACGGCCATCGTTATTGCGACCCGATTTGATGGCTATACAATCGTCGCCAGTATCGAAGAAGCAGTTGTCGATCAGTACGTCTTTGCAAGATTCCGGATCGCAGCCGTCGTTGTTCGGACCGTGTGTCGCAATGTGCAGATTGCGGACGATGACGTTTTCGCACAGTACCGGATGAACCTCCCACATTGGCGAATCGATGATCTTGACACCCTCGATCAGCACATTCTTGCATTTATACGGTTGGACGAATTGCGGCCTTAGCCAATGTCCATCGCCGAAGACGCGTTCCTCGACCGGGGCGTTTCGATCCATGAATTCATAGAGTCTCGAACGGGCGGCCCGCTGGCTCATCACCTCAGGATTGCCGCCATAGCGCGGGTTGCCGTGCCACTTCCAGAAGAATGCCTTGCCCTGGCCATCAAGCGTTCCTTCGCCCGTGATGGCTACGTTTGTCTCCTCGTAAGCATAGATCAGCGGCGATAGGTGCATCAGCTCCATGCCTTCCCAACGGGTATGAACGACCGGTAAATACGCTTGGGCATTAGTAGCAAACTTAAGCGTTGCTCCTTTTGAGACGTGAAGATTTACGTTCGATCTGAGCCTTATGGCCCCGGACAAAAATACTCCAGCAGGGACGACCACGCGTCCGCCGCCAGCCTTGCTGCAAGCGTCGATCGCATTGTTGATCGCTGTTCGGCAATCCATTTCGCCGCCTGCCTTCGCACCAAAGCTTAGAATGCTGTAGTCCTTTTTCTTAAACTTCGGCGGCTTAATGCGGGCAAGGATCTTGGGATACTCGGTCTTCCACGGATCTGCCTGACCAAAAGCGAGGGTCGGAAATACAGCGAGGCCCGCCGCACCTATAGTAAAGTTCCTTACAAAGTCACGTCTGTTTTGCATATTCTATTTTATCTTCTCTTTCCAGCGTGGATAGTCTTTTTCGAGCAGATCGCCGGGTGATGAAACGTACCACGCATAGCCATTCCGGCGTTCTGCCTCGATCTTAGACACGTCGTATTTGATGACAGCGTCGCGACCGACAAATATGGGTTTCATCGCCGGCATTTCATAAAACCGGGCCCACAATGGACGTGCATTCACATCTTTTATGACGACGGTATCAGCGTTCTTTCTTTCCCAACGAATGCCATTTATTTGATTCGCACGAAACCACGTTATCGCATGCTCGATCGCATCGGCGACTTCTGCGGTCGGTTTGCCATCAAGCATTAGAAATCTTACTACCCCGACGCTTTCTCCTGAGGTCAGAGAAACGGGTTCAAACGCTCTTGCCTTTGCGGGTTTCAGGGAGAATTGATCGTATTGAGCGGCCCAGACAGTCTTCTTTCCATTCACCTCGACCTGAAGTTTCAGAATGAGAGCCTTTCCTTTCTCGACCGCTTTTTCTGCAAGCAGGCGACGCGCCTCATCCACAAACCTATAGTCTTCATCCTTTTTCGCTACCTCGCGCAGAAATTTGAGCACCCCGACCATGGCGTCGTCATTGAAGGTTATGTGACTGTAATATCCTTTTTTCAATGGAAAAAACTGTGGAAAGCCTCCATTGTCGTACTGTGAAGCAAGCAGGTAGTCCAGGCCTTTATTAAAGGCGTCTTTGTATTTCGGGAAATTGTTCGGAGGGGCAGATTTTAAAAGGCTCGCTGTTATGAGACGTCCTAAATAAGCGATCTGCGGATATGTTGTGCGGTTATCTATGGTCGTTTCTGAGACATCTGATCGCGTTTCCGTTAGCTTTACGCGTTCTTTTTGCGTAAGCATCAGAGCCATGTCGACATTCTTTTCAAAACCGCCGTTCTCTTTCTGAAAGAGCAGAAGCTGATCACCGATACGCGCCGCCTCGTCCGTTTGATACCAAAGTGGCTGCTGACGGAAAACTTCGCTCCAGGCGACCACTTTCCAGTCCGGCTTTATCGCCTGAAGCCACTTATCGTTGGCAGTACGTGGATTCCAACCATCACGCCCTTTTAGAAAGTTCTCAACTGTAAAAGCTTCGGCATCTTTGTCAGTAAGCTGATGGGACCATTTAACTCGGGCTGCGGCTGCCGCTCCTGGGCCGGTAGAACGGTATTCAGCCATGTATGCGGTCTTTTCACGCTCCGGAACCCAATGATGCCAGCCCTCAGGGCGAATATGTCCCCCCATTTCCGTGTTGCGAAAGACAGTTCGACCATAATCACGCCACGGCCGGCCGAGAAAAACTCCCTTAGAGGTATTTGCTCCGGTCAAACGACACTTCTCAAACACAAAGCCCGCTGGTTCGCTCGCAGCGAACCGCATCGGAGCAGTAAGATATCCATCACCCTTGCTGTGGATCACGCTGTTCTCAAAAACCGCTGCCGCTTGTCCGAATATAAAATCTACGTGTCCTTCGATGTAGCTGTCCAAATAGTACTGGCGACCGTTCTTCGCGTACAACGTGTCCTGCCAGCCGAGAAATCTGCATTTCTTAAAGACTGCCCTATCGGCCTCAACGAGAACCGCAACGGCCTGTGAGCCTTGGCCGAACGAATTCTCGAAGGTCACATTCTCGGCGTAAAAATCATGCCCGGCAATATATGTAGCATAAGCTGCAGAAGTTGAACCTGCCTCTTTATTGGATATTTTAAAGGTCAAGATCGTCGTAGCAGCATCGGTTCCAACAAAAGAAATGTACGGCTTCTTCGCGGGTATCCGGATCTGTTCATCGTAGGTACCCGGCTTGATCGAGATCACAAATCGCTTTGAATTGTTCGCCGGCACCTTTTCGATCGCGTCCTTAATGTTCTTTACGTCGCCTGTTCCGTCTTTGGCAACCGTTATATCGGCAGCAAAGCCGGCCGCCGCAATAAGAACGGTAGCCATAAGAGCCCCGAATAATGAACGATAGGACATAAATCTCATATTGATAGAAGTGCGTCGCACAACGAAATAAAACTGTTATGTGACGCTATATCGGATTATGCGGTTTACTAGAAAGTGAAACGTGCCCCGAGCTATATATCGCGCGGAAGGTTTCTTTGCGACCAATCCAAATGCTGCATTTGAGGCCGCAAGCTGAATCCCGGAGAAATATACCCAGTTCAACGCATTTATCGCCTCGACCCTGACCTGAAGCCGTGCCTGTTCACCCAGTCGGAATTTTTGGTCAGGCCGAGATCAAATTTCTGAAAGGTCTGATTTTTCAAATTATCAAGCGTGTACCGTATCAGTCGCAATGTATCAACACTAGAGCCTATAAAAAGCTCATCCTATAAAAACGAATTCTTCTCATTATAACTATAAAAAGATCATCAATTCTTAGGACATCCAGCCTTGATCCCTAATTGGTAAAACCAATTATCGCAAAAACCCAACTGCTCGGATGTTTTCAACATCTCCCGCTCAGATATTTATGCTAATTGTACGACAAAAGGGTGCGTAAACATTATGCAGTGGTCCGCAAAAGGCTGTCAAGGTGTTTTGACCAATTGACGGTAAAAGATGAATGGGTTTTACCAATTTACACTGGCTATCAAACTGCAGAAATGAAAAAGGAGCCCCGTGAATACAGTGCCCCCTCTCGCTAAAACCTAGTCTGTCGAACTAGCGTGTAGGCTTGTCCGAGACCGTAAAGAAGTCGCCGGTGCCGCTGTTGGTCCGCAGCATACGCATGACGTCCTCAAACCCGAAAGGTTTTGCTCCTCGACGGCCAAAAACCGCGATCTGATTACCGCTTTCATCAACCGCACGGTCTCTATCGAGACCTTTTGATACGGCTAGAGCCTCGCCCTTGGTTCTAAATGTGGCGATAAGCCGCGGCTCGGGCCGCGGGCTGAACCCTGCGTAGTTTGGCATCGTCTCAGGGTCGGTCAACTGCAGCACCTTAAGGCCATTCTTACCATCCGCAACGTATGCGTACAAACTCGCATTTGTCATGGCGACTTTAACATCGTGAGCATCGTTGATCGTTCCACCCGCAGTGAAAACTTGATCGAGCTTTGGCTGTTCCGGCATTTCGACGTCGATCACGGCAATACCATTTTCACCATCGGCGATATACGCGTAAGTTCTCGCGAGGTAAATGCTTTTTGCATGTTTCAAGGGAATGGTCGCACCATCGACCTTAGTCGCCTCACCCTTTGTCTGCAGTTCTTTTATGTCAATAGCGTGCATTCCAAGACTATCGACGACAAACGCGTATAAAAACTGAACAGCGACCGCTTTCGGGCTTTCAAAAGGTATTTGCTTTACGATTTTCGGCTGAAGCGGTATGGAAAGGTCTGCGATAACAAGGTCGCGGTCGGTTGTTATGTACGCATAATTCCCAGCCAGTGTAATGTTGTTGGCGCCGTTCAACACACCGTTCGGGTTGTAGGTTAAGGAACGATTGAGAAAATTATTCTGCGGATCGCCGTCCAATAGCGTCGCCGCGTTAACAAGTATCAATCCTTCAAATTTATCTACGACATACAGATAGGCATAGACAGGATGGATCGGGCCTTCTTCGTTGATCGCGGGGGCAGGCTTTCCTGCTTTAGCCGCCTCTGCATTTAGTTTAAGGGCCTCATCTGGCGGTACCTGCGTATAGGTGCCGTCATCTTTTAATACTGTTCGCCACCTCGCCGGATCAACTGCAAGTGTCGAAGGAGCTGCGACCGCCGTCGCATATTTTGAGGGAACGTAAAACTTTTGTCCCAGTGGAGATACAGGAGCCGTTACAACTCGTTCTGAAAAACCCTTATGATCGATCTGAGCGATGTCATAAACGCGCAAGCCTCCCTTTCCGGCAGCAACGTAGGCATATTCGCCGCGAACCTGAACCTGCAACACTTCAGGTTTGCCCTTGTTTTCATAGACCTCTTTCAACTCGCGGCCACTGTTTACGAATTTCTCGAAGTTATCCTTATACGCGAGTTTATGCAGATTACTGCCATAGACAGCTTGAGGTTCCGAGTGCTCGGTAACCGCAACAGCCTCAAGGGCATCGGTTCCCGCCACATAGATATAGCGGCCCATGAAGTTAACAAAATTCGTGCCCTGAAGAAGAACCTGTGCGAGCCACGCATTGTTATTCTTTTCCTTCGACACGTGACAATCGGAACATGTCTGAGTTTCCTTGCCGCGAACTGTGTGCGGTACGTGAGTGTTAAATGCCTGCCCCGAGAAACCCTCAGCCGACACGGTTTGCTGCTGCGAATAGATCCATTCACGATTCTGATTTCGCGAACTGACCAAAACAGCCGAGCTCGACCGAACAGGAGCAACCATATGTCCGGTCACTGTTCCGTCCTTACCAAGCATAAAGACGTCATCCCGAAGCACCTGGAAATTGTAGGATGTAAAATTTCGCGAATCTCCGCCTTCATTATGCCGATTAGGCATCTTGCGGTTTGCTTCCATGCTGAGATGACAGCCGAAACAACTCGTCACCCACGACGTATGACACGCATAGCACGTCATGCTGCTCTCACGATGAGCAAGCATCTCTTCCGTTGCTTTTGGATCGCCCCATGTCGAATTATCTCTCTGCATGGTCTTCGCATACGAACTCTTTTCGTTGTAGTCGGAGTTGCCTGGTGTAACGGTGTCAGCGGTTTGCGTGACCTTCCAGCATTTTCCTGGTTCGACAATGGAGTTTTGAACGATATCACCCTGCTTTAAGACGATCGGCTCCCCTTTCTCGTCCTTACACTTCTTAGCTGTCGCCTGGGCGGCGGTTGCCAAAACCTGTAAGATCGGCATCCTTCGACCATCAGTACCTCGAAATTGCAGACGCGTAAGATCTCGCCCGATCAAAGGTTTCTTAGCTCGTTCACGCAGCGTGATCTCGCCGCGATTGGTGACGGGCATCGCTGCGGGGCCGCTCGTGAGGGTATTCGCTTTATCTTTGGATGTTCCGTGACAATCAACGCAACCTATCTCAACCGCAGCTCTCGGCTCGTTGTAGAGAATGCCGGTCCCGTGACTATCTTGCCGGAAATGACAATCTGCACAGTGCATTCCCCTCTCAAGATGAATGTCCTGAAGGTGGACGGCTTTTTTGAATTTTTCCGGATCATCCGGAGCGACTATCTTGTCGTCAACATCCAAAAGATTTCCTTTTCTGTCTTTTTTATAAACATTCTTGTAGATCCAGCCATGGCCATGTGAATCTGCAAACTGCACATTCTTCAGCTTGCTGTTGAAGTCAGCGGTTCCCGTCTTCTCAAGAAAAACCGAATCGGACCAAAGCCCCCTAACGGATGACCCTTCCGGATTCTTGTCGAGTTTATTTATCTCCTCTGACTGGCTCGGATTGATCTGTTTGTCCTGCGGATACATCATCTTACCGTCAGATTCGTTGTCCCACCACGTACGCCCGAGGTAGGTGGCAACCATGTTCGTGCCCGGATGCATGTGACAGGTCATGCACTGGGCCGTCGGTATCTGCGAAGTAAATTGATGTTTGATCGGATGTCCTGACTCGCGACGTGGAATGCTGGTGTCGGCCGATTGAGTAAACCCTTTGTTCCCGGCGCGGGCGTACTGGGCAGATGCCGCCATGCTTGTGTCATTTGCGTAAACCACGTGACATGCACTGCAACCTGCCGCCCGATAGTCACCCGCATGATCATTTGTACCCATGAAATTCAGGGTTGGATCAAGCAAACGCGTTTTCTGTAGGCCTAAATAAACAGGATCCGTGCGATTGTTAGTACCGAGGCCGCGCGGACTCAGCCCTTTATCCGGTTTTCCAGGTTCTTCTTCTTTGTCGGGGTTTCCAACCTCGAGTCTGCGTTTACCGCCTCTCTCAAAGACTCTTAAGACATTACCTGGCTGCGACAATTCCCATCGCGGCAATGGCTGCAGCGACTCTAGAAACCCTTTCTTTGCCTGCTGCTCGCGTGTCGGTTTTGGATTCTGAAACAGAGCTTGCGGCTTGCCATCCTCGTTGTAGCTCTCGCCATACTGGGCGTCTTTGATATGAATACCACCGTTGTTATACAAAGCCGCTCCCCAAAGCATCGAGCCATGGGCCATCATCCCTTGCGATACATTTCGGTTTTCATCGGCATGACATTCGCCGCATGATTGCTGGATGACACGGAAGTCACCGGGATTCACGAACCTAACAAATTCCTTGCTTTCCTTCGCGATCAGCGTGTTAGATCGCTCAGGATTCCGGCTTGAACAGTTTCCGTCTTTGCATCCCCATTCTTTTGGGAATCGCGGCTGAACGTGAGCTTCTTTTTGCGTGATCGCTGCCGGATTGCCACCATGACACGCCGTACAATTAAGGCCCTGTGCATCTTTCCCTTCTTTAATTGTCTCAAAAACCTCTCCCGTCGCACTGTAGCGATGCATCGGCTCTATATTGTTGTGACATTTCAAACAGCCTTCCGGACGAGGCCCTGCTTCGGGGGCAGGCGTCGCCGCAGATACAGGGGCACTGGAAACGTTCGCGTTGGCGGATGGCGGAGCGGTTTGAGCACCGACTTTCTGTTCAGAGAACGAATTCACCTTCCAAACTGCCGTCACGAGAATGCAGACAAACGCCGATAAGATCAGCAACTTCACACGCACGACTTTGTTGGATTTAGCAGTCATTTCCGTCAGAAGACTCCCTGTAGCTAGAAAATAAGCTTCATTTGACTAAATAGCGTGTACTGCGGCTTGCTCGGGTTTGGAACATCGGCAGTACAAAAATTAGGTATCGGACAGTTGCGCGGGCCATCCGTAAAAATATCCTTAAATCCTTTTCCGGCGAAGAACACATTGCCACCGAAGGTAAACGTTAGGTTATTAATAAGCAAGGGTCGATAAACAACCCCAAGACTGAGATCATAGCCGATCTCACGTCGCACGTTCGGTTGAAAAAGAGTGTATTCCAATGACTGAGTTCTGTGAAAACGCAGGTAGTTTGCATTAAAGATCGCCTTAACGGTCTGTGTGACCTCAGCATCGACACCTGCATTGAATATAAAGATCCCGGGATTTACGAAGTTTGCCTGTCCCTCGATCTTGCTCGACCTGAGCGACGGTAATAGGCTATTCGGCTGCGTTAGGCCGATGTCGGTCGATACGAGCTTAATGCCCTGACGGCTCCAATATGAAAATTGCCCACCAACGAAGTTGGGATCATCCAAGATCGCGTCAAATCCCGTCGCTCTATCGTCAGTCGGGTCTTTATCGCCGGAAGCGAAGAAAACCGAACCGCGAAATCGCAGCCAATTGCGATCAATTGAGGCCTCGGCTGCAGCCATGTGGGCCCGAATGTTGGTGCTGCGTCCCGCGATGGGATTGAGGTCGTCTTTACCAAAAGCAAAATAGTATGAGTTTGTAAGGTTAAGGATCCCAATGTGGCCATCCCCGTTGAGCCCAACGTAGCCGGCCTTTACGCTGTGACGACGGGCACTTCCGACGACAGCGGGCCTCACCAGAAAGCCGTTCTGGTCATAGTGCGTATCCGCCCTGTCGTAGTTGTAAGCACCTACCAGCTGGATCGTATAGCCCTTTGTAAGAAAGTCCTGGCGAAATAGGTTGGCAATGAAAACATCCTGAGGCCTAAGCGACCGCATAGAGTTGAGCCCGCTATTAGTATCCTTTTCTATCTGGCGAAAATAGGCGATGTTGAATTGGGTTTTATTATTTGAGAAAGCTCCGAACACCCTCGCTCCAAGATTGTTATCTGAGAACAGGAACCCGCGGAAATCGGCATTGAAGGGCTGAATACCAGCCCGGACCGAAACAGAATCATAGTTGTCATTCGTATCAAAAAGCTTGACCTCAGCAAAAGCTTCCTCGAGAGAGACCTGAAAATCGGTTCGTGATGTGCCACGGCGGACATCGATATTAACGATCCCGTTCTCACGCGCGTTCAGGTAATTCGGAATGCTAAAAGTTGGCGAGAACTTTATCGCCCATGTTCGCGGCCTGAAAACGGTCTGTCCCTTAAAGAACTCAAATGAAACCTGAAGGGTTTGGTTAAATGAGAAACTCTCTGGCCTTCCAAAAAAATTGTTACTGTCAGGATCCGCTGAGCTTACGTTGGTGCTCGACGGTGTCCGTCGTATCTCGACGCCCGTCGTGCTCGCTCCTGAGAGGATCACGAAGTAATCGTCACCGATGACGGGTATATCGCCTTTTAAGACGTTTTGATCGTATGGGTTATACCAGGCGCCGCGTTTGAACGGGATATCTCGACCACGGGCTCCGGCATCTCCGTAACGGTCGTATTCTGGAAAACCGATCCGCCATCTGTCACGAACTTCGCGGCGGTCAGGACGTCCCTGCGTGATCGTTGGAGGCTGGCCAGCAGGTGTTGCTTCCTTTTCAGGCAAAGCCGCAATAAAGTCGATCTTTCTTTCCTGTCCCTCTACTATTACGTTTTCAAGGATAGGACATTTTTTCTTGGTTTCGTCACAGATGATGTTTGAAAAAACGCCAAACTCGACTGATCGGCCGCGATCAAAGCGAGCTGCATACGGACTGGCAACCGAGATGCGATAAGCACCGTTTCGGAGTTTGATCGAATAGCTGCCGTCACTTTTGCTTCGTTGTGTTGTTGACGATGCGGAAGTCTGATTCGTTACGATCACAACAACACCGGCGATAGGTTTGCCATCGGGATCAGTGACTTTTCCCAAGATCTTTCCATCTGAATTCTGAGCAAAGTAAGAGGAGGTTCCAATGAGAAGGAAGGTGAGTGAGATTGTGAGTTTTATTAAACTCGACGCCATAAGGTAGCCTTGTGCAAGGAGTGATAAAAACCTACTGTCAGTGCTTGTAGCATATATTTGGCACAATCACAAACATTTTCCCGGAAAAAACTTGACTATCAAGTGACTTTGTATAATATTCTTTATCCATCATGGAATCAAAAAAGCTGGTAAAAAAATTTGAGTTTTTTGCCGGTTGTTTCTTTGTCATTCTTGCCGCAGCCACTGTACATGCTCAAAGCCTTACAGTTTCAGATGTTCAGACCATCATTTCTCAGGCGGTCTCCAAGGCTGTAGCCCTCAATCAAAAAATTACCGTTTCAGTTACGGATAAAGAGGGCAATCTTTTGGGCACCTTCCAAATGACTGGAGCGCCGGCAAACACTTTGATCAGAAGCGTTGGACGAGCGGGTCAGGGACTTGAGAATCTCTCGGTTCCATCTACGGCTGCGGCAAATTCAAAAGCGGGTACCGCTGGAATCTTTTCAACTGCCGGAAATGCCTTCACGACACGAACGGCTTCATTCATTATTCAGGAACATTTTCCGCCAAAAGACGACAATCGACCGGGCGGGCCTCTTTACGGCGTACAATTCTCCACCTTGCCTTGCTCCGACATTGCGATCGCATCACTACCGCTGGGGCTTTCCGGAGACCCGGGTGGTTTGCCCCTCTACAAGAACGGAGCAGCCGTCGGTGGCGTCGGAATTGAAGGAGACGGACTCTATACCGTCGACCGCGACGCAACTGACAACGATCAGAGCTTCGAAGAGGTCATTGCTGTCTATTCAACGAAAGGTTTCGAGGCTCCGCCGCTAATACGGGGTGATAATATTCTCGTCGAGGGTGTCAGATTTCCATTCGCCAACATCGTCGATGCTGGTAATGTCAGTTTAATAGCCTTCGCTTCTTTGCCTGGCATAGTTACGTCAGTGATACGTGCGGCGCCGGCGACCGATTTTGTTCCAGGCACATTAAACTCTGTCAGCGGGCAGTACAGTTCACGATTCCCGACAATTGCGGGTTCTGCTCTAACAGTTGCTGAAGTCAATCAGATTTTGGGGGCTGCCGCAGAAACGGCTAACAGAACCCGAGCAGGCATCCGACAACCGATCGGTACAAATGCCAGGGTGACGATCTCCGTAGTTGACGTTGACGGTAAGGTCCTTGGCATCTTTCGCCAGCTTGACGCCCCGGTTTTTGGACTGGACGTCTCCGTTCAAAAAGCTCGCACTTCAAACTTCTTCGCCCGCTCTGATGCTGGCTCTAAATTGACTGCTGCTGGATTTGGATCTTACGTCACACGGGCGTCGGCCGATGGCATCAGCCTCAACGGCTCGGTGGCATTCAGTGATCGGGCAGTAGGATTCCTTCACCGGCCTCTCTTTCCCGATGGTATCAACGACACGCAGCCAGGGCCATTCAGCACGCCACTTATTGACTGGAGCCCCTTTAACGTTGGCCTTCAGTTGGATATCGTGAAAACGGCCTTAACATCGCCGCCGGCGATGTGTCGAGGGGCGGAGTTTAAGAAAAAAGATTTCATGCTCGCCCCGTGTCCGTGCACGCCAATAAACGAGATCAGAAACGGATTGCAGATATTCGCCGGGGGGCTGCCGATTTATCGTGGATCAACGCATATTGGTGCGATAGGCGTCAGCGGTGACGGGATCGACCAGGATGACATGATCTCCGCTGGCGGTGCAAATCTTTTTCCGCCCCCAGCGACTCTGAGGTCTGACCGGACTTTCGTTCGTGGTGTGCGGTTGCCTTTTCTCAAGTTCCCTGCCCGACCTTTTATCGACTAACAAACAATGTCCTTTATTCGCGGGATAATATTGATATTACTTGCACTACCGACATTTTCGGTGGCAGTGAGTTCCCAATCGGCGGGATCCCTTGAGGTCTCCGGCAGAGTCAAGATCGGGGGTAAGGTGGAAAAGTTGACCCGAAAGCGTTTTTACCTATTTCGAGGCGGTCTTGAAACGAATAAGGCGTTTATAGAGAAGATCAAATCGGCGGTCGTTGTTTCGCGAGATTGTTTTTACTGCGAGCAAAAGGCGAGTTCTGAGTTCATGGCCTGGCTGAGGGCCGAAGATTGCGAATCGCCGTATTGTCGAAGCATTACAGCGGACGATGCCAAAAATGTGCCCGAGTTTCAGGCCGCATATCAAAAAGGGATGCGTCAGTTCAGAAACAAGACTGCGGTCGCCCAGCAATGGCTGACGACCCTGTTGGCTCCAAGCCTCCGCGATGGATTTTACCGCCAACGCAAAACGTCGGTCGACCTAGCTCTAGCCAATACCAAACCACTCCAGTCATCAATGACGGACAGTGTTTCCGTACGGGCTATTTTTATCGACATTCCGATATTGGGTGCGGCTACTGGTGGAAAGACGACCGAGACATTTTTGATCTCGAATGTGATCCCGCTTGAATTTGCAGGTAAGAGTTATTTGTGGGCATGTGAAGTAGAGATTGGTCCTTCGAAGAAGGTGACGCTTGCTCTTCAGGTTCCCGAGCCTGGTAAAACTGTCAGAAGATGTGAGGTCGTTGTTAAAGACCTGCCGGTATGCACGACCGGAGTTTGTCCTGCCAAATGAGAAAGGTTGCACTAGTTTTATTTTTAGCGTCTGCTGCGACACTGTTCGCTGCTGATTTGCTGTTTACGGCGGAGGCTCAGAAACGAGACTCATTTCAGCACAGCACTATTGCTCACAAAAAACTAGATTGCAGCTCTTGTCATAAAAATCCGACAGCCAATTGGGCATCAACCCGTGGATACCCGGACGTCGCGGATTTTCCAGGACATGCATCATGCATCAATTGTCATCGTGCAGATTTTTTCGCAGGCAATAGGCCCGCGATCTGTGCCGGATGCCACGTCAGTCCGGGTCCGCGTGGAGCGGCGAGGTTCTCGTTCCCGGTAAAAAGCCGATCTCAGCAATTTACAACAATTTTCCCGCACAATGTTCACCAGGACATCATTGCAACGACCATTAAAAAGAGCGATGTTGCCGTTGCTCACTTTGTTAATGCAAACTATCGGTCACCAGGATTCGTCGATGATAAACCTCAGTTCAATAACTGCGCAATTTGCCATCAAACGAGCTCGAAATTACCCAAGCTTATAGCTCGTACTCCATCAACGATCCAACCTTTGGGCAATGCTGTTACGGACGGATTTATACCAAAGCCTGCCTTTTTTAAGGATATGCCGAGTGGCCATGCAACGTGTTTTACCTGCCACTTTCAAAATGTACAGCCGATCGGAACAAATTGTGCCGGATGCCATAGCCTTACAAAACCGTACTCCCGATCTGATAATGTTAAAAGATACTCTTTCAAGTTTGATCATCAGCAAAAAGAACACTCCGTCAGGGACTGCATGACCTGTCATGTGCGAATATCACAAAACGCGGATGTGAGAATGCTTAAGGACGCTGACGTCCCATTTATGACCTGTGTTTCCTGTCACAGTGATAAGATCACGGAAGAAATAACGAAAAGGGCTGAGAGTGTTAAGGATCAAAAGCCGGCTTTTCAATGTATTTATTGCCACACGCCCGATATCGGAAGATTTCCGATACCGGCTAGTCACGAAAACAAGTAGGATTTTGGAATCATGCAAGACGGCCCGTCCCCCAAAAAAAGGCTTAAATCCTGGATTGTCTTTTTTGCCAGTCTTGTATTCGCCGCCGGCTGCATACAGCAGTCTGCAAAAACCCCCGTACCGCTAACCGCCTCAGAGACGCCAGAGCCGATCGCTGCGATATCCTCGACTAAAGATTTCGAAGTTTTCTCGCACAAGATACCTGAGCATAAACAGTTCGAATGTGCTTCCTGCCATCAGCGCGAAGGCAGGTCGCTTGACATGGAATTTGCCGCTCACGACTCCTGCATAGGATGCCATCTCAATCAGTTCACAGACCGTGATCTAATGGATCGGGATAAGGTAATGTGCTCGATCTGTCACAAAGACCTGCAGTCTAATCCGCCTACAATGAAAGCATTCCCGGTCAAATTTCGTGAAGGATTTAATATGAAGTTTGACCACGGCGACCACGACAGTGGTGCTGGCCGACCGCCAGCGGGCTGCGCATCCTGTCATCAGTCTGCCGGAGCAGGAAAAACGATCCCGTCGGGTTTTCAAGCCCACAATAATTGCTACACATGCCACACGGCTGAGAGCAAGATCGGATCGTGCAATGTCTGTCACGAGCTTGCTCCCTACCAGCGGACACCTCAATCACGATATGTCTTTCGCGCAGTATTCAGGCATGACGACCACTCTGAACGACAAGGTGTCAGCTGTAGCGAATGCCACTCGATCAGATCAGGAGCTCCCCAGGGCCGCCAGGTAACCAACATCGTTGCGAGGGAACACGATGGCCCCGGAAATAATTGCGCCGATTGCCATAACGGATCACGCGCGTTTGGCGGCAATGGGGCAAATGATTTTGCCAACTGCGCTCGTTGTCATAAGGGATCGGGCTTCGATATGCTGCCTGGTTCGCCGGGTTCCAATTGAAGTTGTTTGACCCGCATTAAAAGGCACATTCTTCGACGGCACCGGAAATTTTATTGACTTTGAACCGTAAACGGTTTTTAATGTCTCAACGCATTATGAAAAATTTGGCCAAATTGCTCGTCGTCCTTGTTTTTGCTTCGGGGTCGCTTTTTGTTCTATTAAATAGTGCCGATGGGTCGGGTTTTGGCTCAGTTCTTGCCCAGGTGACCGCATCACCAACGCCGCCTGCGGCTAATGTTGCTAACACCTCAGCTAACACAACAAAGCCCCCCACATCTGGGAGCGACAAAAAGATCCAAAAGAGTTTTACGCTTGGTAAAGATAGCTTGTCAGAGTATGGCGAGGTTCCGTTTGACCATGAAACTCACGCGGAAGGAAAGTACAGCCCTGACGGTAAATCCGTCGTCGGTTGCGTTGAATGTCATCACACCGACCAACCGAAATCAGCTCTAAAGGCTCCTCTTGTCACATCGGAGCGAGACGTTATCCTGACAATGGAAACGTGGCGGGCATCGAGTAAAAAGGTCAGCGAATGCAGGACATGCCATTTCCAGGAGGGGAACGTCCCAGAAGGTAAGGAAATGCCCGAACTGGCCGGAAAGGTGCTGAATAACGAGTACTCGTATCACGTTAACTGCAACACGTGTCATGATGCCGCTTTCAAAGCAAGGCCGGAATTAAAGGGTAAAAAAGGATTTGCGACCTCAAAAGACTGCTTGATCTGTCATGTGAAAAACTGATCAATGGGATTGCGGCAGTGCGAAAATTGCAGTGAATTTGCAGATGAAGCCAAAGCATTTTGCCCTGGCTGTGGACAGGCATTTGTTGAAGAGTTAGAACGAACTCAATCTTCAAACTTTGATGCGATGGATAACACTGTTCAGTTTGGGCAGACGATGTACAATCAGATGCTTTCTGATATGGGTCTGAATATTTCAAAGACCCCAGATGTTGCCGAACAAAAGGTCGAAACACTTGCCCCCGTTGGAACATCGGGTCAGCCCAAGGCAGAAGATTTGCCGAAAGAGACTGGTCGGTCGATGAATAGCCGAAAGTGGCTGTATATCGCCTTGACCCTTACAGTGCTTTTGGCGATTGCTTTGTTTGTGATCGCCGTAGGCGTATTTGTTTATTTTTATCGCTTTCAATAGTCCGACCTCATATCATCGATCAACAATCAAATGCCACGTGAAATTGAAAAGCACGAGCAGATCATCGAAGCATTTCGCAGTGTTGATATTGTTTCCGAATTAGTAGAAAAGCTTCCCAACGGTGAGTTTCGCAATGAACTCGACATGGATATTATCCTGTTCGGCCGCAGCTATCGCGGCAAACAGGTCGGTCCGTACACCCGCCTTTTGGAGTTTGGTCCCGGCGAAACAATAGTTCAGGAAAACACCTGGGAAAGCAGCATTTTTTATATCCTCGTCGACGGGAAACTGGATGCGTCCGTAACCGAGCCGAACGGTAACAGAAAAAAGGTAGGCGAGATACCAAAAGGGAATTCTTTTGGTGAAATGGCACTGCTTTCCGGAACGCCCCGCACAGCAACTGTTTCAGTCGCAAATGAAAGCGACTCGGCTCTAGTGCTCGAATTTACACGCCCTGCAATTCGCTTGCTGCGCAAACTTCCCAAATTTGGTCGAGCCCTCGATCGAAACTACAGAAATTACGGACTTACTCTCACGCTCAACGAACTTCAGGATTTTTCTCATTCAGCGATCGACCGCGACGTACTGAAACGCTTAAATGATTCTGCCAGGTTCGCCGTGTATGAAAAAGACCACGTTCTCTTTAGAGAAGGCGACCCGATAAATCGTGTCGTCTTCGTTCGTAATGGTTGGATACAACGTGTCTCCGGTGTCGAGTTCAACCCCAAAGCGGCCGATCTGATGATCGAAACTGACGAGTCAGTCGGTCTGGACTTTCTTGGTGCGGGCACATGTCTCGGACTAGAAGGCGTCGACAAACCGGAGGAATGGAAATATACCGCCACAGTCCGGGGGCGGACAGAGGTGATCGAGGTAGCTATTTCAAGACT
Organism: Pyrinomonadaceae bacterium; assembly: GCA_041737885.1. Taxonomy (GTDB): domain Bacteria; phylum Acidobacteriota; class Blastocatellia; order Pyrinomonadales; family Pyrinomonadaceae; genus OLB17. The sequence goes on from JBGSQW010000103.1 coordinate 53,243, forward strand.
TCGTGAGGACACGGGCCTGAGTTCTGCCGTGATGCCTTTTCTTCGAACATCTGCAAAAGATGATGTACCGACGCACCCGACCGATACACGAGTTTTGGCAGCGGCCAGCCGCGAGATAGAAACGGGCGTTGTGGATGGGGTAAATCTGCTGGTGATGGACATGGCTAAGTGCATCAGATGCGGAAATTGCTCACTCGCCTGTCACAAAGTGCATGGAAACTCTCGACTTGTTCGAAGGGGTATCCATATTGAACGCCCCGTTAAGCCAAATAGCCCAACTATACAAAGCGTACTCGCTCCCTCGGTCTGCATGCATTGTCAGGATCCCGAGTGTCTAACGGGATGTCCTACGGGCGCGATCGCACGCTTCCCCGACGGTGAGATCGATATTAACGCCAAGACTTGTATTGGCTGCGGCGACTGCGCCACACAGTGCCCCTATAATGCGATCTCGATGATCGCCAAGCCGAATCCAAAGGCAAATAGCTCTGGCAGTTTTCTACATAAAGTACTATCGCCATTCTCTCTAAGCCGAGCCAAATTGCCTGAACCGGTCGAGCAAACCGAAAATCTTCTCGCAGTTAAATGCAATTTGTGTAAGGACACTGGGCTTAACAAGCCGGGCGCCAAAAAACCTGCGTATTCGTGCGAGGAGAACTGCCCAACGGGTGCTCTTGTACGGGTCAATCCGCGCGAGTATTTTGACGAAGTAAATCAAACGATCGGAATCATCCAGCGAAGCAAGACCCACGCGATCGGTGTCAATATTCACAAGTTCGATCTGTGGACGACGATCTGGCATGCGTTGGGCATCGCGATCGTCCTCGGCGGGGGTGGAGCCGCGATATGGGCAACACAGAAATTTAGCCAGGACATTGGCCTAAGCCCAGGCACATGGGTCACAATGCGTTGGATCACCGGTTTAGCGGGGCTCGCCGGCATTGCTTGGGCAATGGCGTACCCAGCCAGAAAGCTGGTCTATCGGCGGCGGGCTGGTGCTCTGCGATACTGGATGCTGTCGCACATGTATCTTGGCTTGCTTGCCGGCGTTCTTTTACTGATCCATGGCGGTACAAATTCGGGTGGTTTGATGACCACTCTTTTGATGATCACATTCGATATGGTCATTGTGTCCGGGATCTTCGGAGCCGCTTGTTATTTTATTGTTCCACGATTTATGACCAGGATCGAGCGCGAACCACTTCTCATCGAAGATCTTCAGGCTCGAAGAGAGGAACTGCGAGCAGAACTGGTCCGAACAACCGACGCAACCACAAATCCGGAGTTAAAAAGCTTGATCCAGCGGAAGGTTAGGCGTCGCTTTCTCGGTCTTAGATATCTACTTCGCCAGTATTGGAAACAAGAGGATCTACAGACGATGCTTGCGTCGGCGCGTGCGGAATTCAGAGATGCGGCGACAGGAATGTCACGCTCGGACGATGCCCGCCTGATAGATGCGGTCGAGAACGCAGCCACGCTGCGCCGGGTGGACGCTCTGGTGCTGCTGCATAAACTATTAAAGATCTGGGTCGCTCCTCACGTACTTTTTACCTCGTTAATGCTGGTCTTGATGTTGATCCACATTGTTCAGGTGGTTTATTTTAATGTTCGCTAGTTTGCAATGAGTCAGGAAACAGGAAAATTCACGATCGCGTTTTCCGATATGGATAAACCAACGATCAGTGTCGCTAAGGACGGTATTTTCATCGGCCGGCTCGACACCTGCGAGATCGTGCTCGACCACAAGACCGTTTCAAGAATTCATGCCGGCATCAGTTTTCGTGACGGCAAGTACTTGCTCGACAATCTTTCCTCTTCAAATGTAATTACTATCAACGGCAGGCGGCTCGGCCCCAAAAAGGATGACGTTCTCGCTGATGGTGACACTATACAGATCGGGCCATATACGCTTACGGTGGGCCGCCTAGTTGATGAGATCGTCCTTGTCGTCGAATCTCAGTTCAAAGAGAACCTGCCAAAAAGCACGGGCGGTCTAACAGGTAAACCAATTCCGACCAGACCGAATGCAGCCTCTTCAGAGGGTGTTTTGAAGGTCTTTTGGGAAAAGCGCAACCGTGAAAAGGAAGATTGGGGAACCCGTTTGCGTCCGACTCAATTGCCTAGGCCCGGAAAGGCGATGTTCAACTGGAGGCCGACCGGCGATCTACGTCGCCCTTGGCGATTCGGGCTATTCACGTGGGCGTTTTTGGTCGTCGCAGCCGTCGGGGCTTTTGCGTTCTTCCGCTACCCGAATACGTACGCCTCAAAACCCCTATCAAATCCGCACGCAGGAATTTTTGAGGAAAGTACCATAGCCGTAAGGTCCAATGGTAATTCCTGCACGACATGTCACACCTCTAACGAGCCGATGGAGAACTCATGCATCAAGTGTCATCAGGCTACCGAATTCCACGCATCCAATACTAAGGCTCACGAAGAAGCAGGCATTACCTGCACCGTTTGCCACAACGAACATAGAGGCTCTGACTTTCAAATTACCGCATCAGCGATCCAGAGTTGTTCAGAATGTCATAACGATAATAATAAGAAAACATATAACGGAAAAGCTGTTCGAACGGCACACGACGGGACGTATGGCTACCCGATCATAAATGGAGAATGGAAATGGAAGGGCGTATACAAGGAAGTAGCCGCTGCAATACCTGAGATTGGCAGCTCGGCAACAGGCGACAAAGACGAGCAGGCAAGGCTGAGTCGACAATTTCACACTATCCATGTCGCAAGACTAAAAACGCCTTCCGGCCTCAAAGGAGATTCGAAAGGGTTGGTTTCCTGTTCGACGTGCCATAACAGCTTTGACCCCATCGATAGGGTTACGCCTCGTCAGACCTGTGCGGTGTGTCACACAACTCCGGCGGAGGCGAATGATCGGGATCAGCGGTTTGGCTCGGTGCCGGCAAACTGTATATCTTGTCATGTTCAGCATCCCTACAGTTCCGGACGTTGGAGCGAGTTTCTGACGGACGATGCCAACCAGAGACGAAAAGCCGCCATTGCCGATAAGATCTCTAAGCTGTCAGCAAAATGAAGTTATTTCATATAATCTCATGCCTCACGGTGATCGGCCTTTTAATATGGCTGAACCAGATGGTTGTATTCAACGATGAACCTCGTTACGGCGGATTAACCTGGATAGGTTGGACGAGTATTTTGTTGGTAGGTGTCGTATCGGGACTATTCGTGATCATAACCGATTCGGCGCGATCATTCGGCTTTTTCCGAACAAGGGATGAAAAAGCAATTCCACCCCCGCAGATACGAGTTTTAGATCGCAATGAGCTCATGGATCTTGGCCTCGATAAGTATCGAGGACCCAGTTATCCACATCCAGTGATTTTTCCGGAACGCTGCATTGGGTGTCAGGCATGCGTTGACGCTTGCCCGCATGACGTTCTGGCGATCGTTGATGGTACGGCAGCTGCGGTGGCTCCTGATCTGTGTATGGAAGACACCGCTTGCCAGGCTGAGTGCCCCGTTAATCCAAAGGCATGCATCGTCATGAATACCGCAAAGGAAGTTCGCTCACTTCCAACACCTACACGTGACGGGGCTAGCTTCCAGACCAACGTTCCCGGTTGTTTTATTATTGGTGACGTCTCGGGTGTGCCTTTGATCAAAAATGCAGTTAAGGAGGGTGCCGACGTCATTACGCACATATCTGCAGACCTGTCATCAGCCCCGCCGGAGCCAAACGCAGACTATGATGTCGCGATTATCGGAGTCGGCCCCGGCGGAGCGTCGGCTGCTGTTGCGGCCAGTGATGCAAACCTTCGCTATGTTGGCATCGAGCAGGATAAAACGCTTTCTACCATCGAGCTGTATCCAAAAGGAAAATACATTTTCTTTAAGCCTGACACGAAGGACTGGTTTGGAGGGATACCGGTAGCCGGCCTGGGCCTGGCAAAAGCCAAGTACGGATCGACTGATTCGCAGAACGACGAGGACATCTTACAGGTTCTTGGTCGGGAGATAGAACAAATCATTGAGCAAAATACCCCGCTGGTCTATGGTGACTTAATAGGACGTATACCCAAAGCTCTTCACGGCGAACTATCAACCCTGCTTACGGATAAGATCAGGAAAGAACTAAAGAATCAGGTTATCGGATATTTACGATCGAAAGGCACTTCAGATTGGCGGACGATCTATGAGAGTGATTTTGTTGCTAACCAGAACACGTTTTGCAGCCGAGCCAATGCTGAGATAATCGACCAACTTCAGACCAAGATCCCGGGCGACCAGCGCGAGAATATTCTTAGCGTTTGGCTCGGAAGCCTGGCCGAGAAAGGTATTAACATAAATGAGAATGAAAGCTGCAAAAGTGTATTAAAAGCAGAGGATGGCGATTACTTCATAATTTCTACCGAACGAGGGGCCGAAAAATCTGTACAGACCTACAGATCACGCCGCGTCGTTATCGCCATCGGTTTGCGCGGAGCTCCAAATAAATTACGACTTTCAAATGAAGACCTTAAGGTAACCATTGACGGGCGAGAGCAGCAAAAGGTCATTTACGGGCTTTCAAACCCGATGGATTTTCGTGGAAAGCATTTGGTAGTGGTTGGCGGCGGTAATGTAGCTGTGGAAGCGGCCGTCGATCTGGTAGCGGTCAGAGACGGAGCTGAGATAAGCCCTAGGAAGCCGGAGGATATTAATAAAGTGACCGTTCTGGTACGCGATTATCTAGCTCCAACCGTTAAGTTTGGAAATAAGCTTCAGCTCTATCGGTGCGACGAAGACGGTCTTCTCGACCTGCGTTTTGGTGTCGGGATCAAGGAAATGCGTGAGAATGAACTAGTTCTCGAAAACGTCGTCACCAAGGAGGAAGTCGGGACGATCAAGAACGACTTTGTGTTCGCACTCATAGGCGGCGAGCGGCCAAATAGATTTTTAGAATCAATAGGTATTACTATTAAGTAATAATGAGAAAAGAAAATATCATGTTCGGCGTTTTCGGCCTTATCCTCGGCCTGGTTGTAGGCTTTGTTTTCGCAAATAGCGTAAATAAGACGGTACCGTGTTCATCCCCCGCGATGGCCAATGTCGCCGGCCCGGCAAATCCCGCTATCCCACCCGACCACCCGCCGCTTGGCGGTCAGACAGGCGATGCCACACAGACCGCTCCGATCCCGCAGGTAATGGAGTCGATAGACAAAGCAAAACAACAGCCGCAAAATTATGAGGCGCAAATGACGGCTGCCGATCTCTATTACCAGATACAGCGATTTGAGGATGCAGCGAACTTATATGAGGCGGCTAATAAGCTAAAGCCGAATGAAGCGGAACCGATGATCAAGGCCGGGAACGCCCACTTCGACGCTGAGAAGTATGAGGTCGCTGAGAAATGGTATCTAATGGCACTGGAAAAAGAGCCACGGAATATCAACGTTCGTACCGACCTTGGCCTAACCTATTTTCTCAGAACCCCCAGAGACGTCGATAGGGCTATCAAAGAATACAATGTGACATTAGGCATCGATCCTCAACACGAAATAACGCTCCAGAACCTGGCCCTCGCTTACAGCGAAAAGAATGACAGGGAAAATCTGAAAGCTACAGTGGAGAAACTCAAAAAGGTCAATCCTCAGAATCCGGCGGTAACCAGACTTGAGGGTTCGTTGTAGTTGATCAACGCCGTCTATTTGCGACTGTCATAGCCGTCGATCTCACAATATTCCAGGTTGAGGTGTCTGAGGTAAAGACCGAGTACAGCCCTTGTTCCTCCATCGGCGGATCCCCCATATACTCATCCCCGCTTTTCCAAAACAATTGTCCAGGGATGGGTCGCGCCGTTCCGCCGAAAGCCCAAAAATTTGCCCCTGCGATACTCTTTTTCCCGTTCGGCTGATTCCCTATGTATGACAGGACCGTCTTAAAATACCGGTCGCGTAAAACGGTTGGATCTTTGACGGAAAAAGACTGTTGGTCACGAGGCAAACCAAACTCTTCAATTACCATCGGTTTATTCAGTTTGACGGCTACGGCGAGATTTTCATCGATGTACTTTTTCGTTATCGACACCGCCTTTTCATACTCTTCAGCCATTCGCTTGTCGGCAAACCAGCCCCAATTTTTGGGCCATATGTGAATTGTCACGTAATCGATATTCTGGTCGGCATGAACGGCCTCAAAAAGTTGGATATCCTGGGTTCCGATCCACCCTTCGTGCCCTATCGTGACCAAATGATCTTTATCAATAGCCTTTATCATTGCTGCTGTGTCGACGATCCAGCCTCGGTATTTATCATTTGAACTCGGCCTCATCGGACGAGGTTCGTTCGCAAGTTCCCATGCCATGATAGTCGAGTCATCAATGTATTTTTTGCCGCTGTAACGATTTTTTCTACCTATGACAAGCTTGACTTGATCGTTGTATCCCTTTTTACACGGTTCGCAGAAATAGAATTTAGCTACAATATCCCGAAGTTCGTCCCAACTTGGTTTTTCTATAAGCCATCGTTTTGATACCACATCATTCCAGATGAGGTACTGTTGAAAACCGCCGCTCCACTCCCAATTATTGCTAAAGAAAATAACGGCGGTCATTTTCCGTTTTGCCATTTCAAATAGCACAAGATCCAACCCGTCCAGCACCTTCTCATTGAAAACCCCGGGCATCGGCTGCAATGACGGGCCGACACGGTTCACGCCGTTAAGAAGCCCCTCGCCTTCGGCCCCGGCCATTAGCCGCAAGTTAGTTACGCCGTTCGCCTTAAGAAAATCAAGCTCTCTTCTCAATCGCAGAATGCCCCGCCTCTTATCGGCCTCGAGCCCCAGCAAACCACCGTACCAGTAATTCGTGCCCACAAAATAATAGGGAACGCCATTTCTTTGAAGTTGCCCGCCCGCTCGTGACACAAAACTACCCTGACGCGCAAAACAATTGAATGCGATGAGAAGTATCAGGAAACTGACCACCGATCGGTTAAATGTCATTGAATTAATATACCCTAAGCTTATTTTTTGTATAGTCTTTCGATCTTTCTATGATCGCTGAGTGGCCCATTGATCAGCTGCAAATCGAATCCGTCTATTAAAGTCACTACCCGCTTTGCCGATATGTTGAGTGTATATTCGATCGACAAAATTATGGATCGATCGCTCCCTCACCAAATGTATGACCAGTAACAATTTCAGGATCTTATGTGTTGACGACGAGATAAATGTCCTCGACGCCTTCAGGCGAACGCTAAGAAAAGACTTTGATGTTTCTGTTGCGGAAGGTGGTGATCAGGCATTGGCAATGATCGCTGGTAGTTCGCCGTTTGCTATCGTGCTCTCCGACATGCGAATGCCTGGCATGAACGGCATTCAGTTCCTAATGCAGGTTAAAAAGGCTGCTCCTCAGACAGTACGTATGATGCTCACCGGCAATTCGGACCAGCAGACCGCGATAGATGCCGTTAATCAGGGCAGTATTTTTAGATTTTTGACAAAACCGTGTCCACCCGAGACCCTGGTTGCCACATTGAATGACGGCATCGAACAGTACCGCTTGATCATGGCGGAAAAACAACTGCTCGAAGAAACTCTGAATCAAAGCATTCAGGTGCTACTCGACATTCTCTCCATCGTTAATCCAACTGCTTTCAGTCGTTCAGGAAGAGTAAAAAAGATCGTTCGAGATCTCGCCGAACGTCTTGGAGTAGAGAAGGTGTGGGAGATCGAGTTTGCCGCAATGCTATCCCAAATAGGCTGCGTCGCGGTCCCGGAAGAAATACTTCAAAAAGTAGCGTCACGCATGCCTCTTTCAAACAAGGAAACCGGGCTCTATAGCCAACATCCTCTGGTCGGCCGTGACTTGATAGCTCGGATTCCCAGAATGGAAAATGTCGCCGAGATAATCGCTGGCCAGAATCGGCGTATCGGTGAGGATCAATCACAATCTGTTAACACTCTTTCATTTGAGTCGGGGATACTGAGGGTCGCACTTGATTTTGACCGGTTCGTTTCAGAAGGGCTCGCACCGCAAAATGCCGCCAAAGAACTCTTGAAGAGAGGTGACCTGTATGATCCGAGGATCCTAAGCTCATTGCAGGAAACCGCAGAAGCTTCGCATGTAGAGTCGGAAACGCTTGATCTGCCAGTCAGAGATCTTAAATCGGGTATGTTTTTAAGCTCAGCCCTGATTTCGATGCGCGGTTCTACACTGTTGCCGGCAGGACAGGAGATAACCTCCTCACTCATCCTTCGTATGGCAAATCTGGTTCAAACTGGAATTGTCTCGGACAAATTTCGGGTGGAAGTGCCGATCATGCGTTCAAATGCAGTCTCGACTTTTTGATCAGTGCTTAGTATCTCCACGACTTTGCTTGTCAGATTAGCGAGAGTAAACGGCTTGCTTAAAAATTCTGTTCCGTCCAGGCCCTCGTCGATCCTGTTTCCAGGGTCGCCGGAAATGAAAAGGACGCGGGCATTTGCCTGGAACTGCTTTATCCTTTTGGCAGCCTCGGCACCGCCGATCCCGGGCATCATTAGATCGGCGAGGATCAGATCAATTGGGTCGGGAAATGTTCTGGCTATCTCTAACGCGTCTGCAGCATTTGCAGCCTCCAAGACGCGGTAGCCGCTCTGCCTCAATCCTTCTGCGGCCACTTTTCTTACCGAGATCTCATCATCTACAAGCAAGATCGTCTCCAGCTTACTTTTCGCGCGTGTTGGCTTAGCGTCACGATCACCAACTCTTGCTTCGTCGATCCTGGGGAACTGTATTCTAAAGCTCGAGCCCTTGTTAGGAACGCTGTCGACCCAGATGTATCCGCCGGACTGCTTAACAATGCCGTAAACGGTTGCGAGGCTGAGACCTGCCGATTTATCCCTCCCTTTTGTCGAGTAAAATGGTTCAAAGATATGTTCTTCCATTTTTGGATCTAAGCCTATGCCGGTGTCAACTACCTCGATCTGAACATACGAACCATTTGCCTGCGTTTTGTGGATAAGTCGCCCCCCCTTGTCGATGTTGGAAGTTCTGATCGTCAGTCGACCGCCATTAGGCATGGCATCTCTCGCGTTCATTATCAGATACATGACGGCTTGGGCAATCTGGTGCTGGTCAATAAACGTAACCCCAAGTGCGGGATCGAGTTCCAACGCCATCTCAATGTTCTCTCCCAGTAGTGCTTTGAGGTCACGCCCCGCAGCTTCGATCAGCTTATTCAATACTGCCGGAGCCGGGTTCATTGCCTGCCTTCGGCCGAATGCCAATAGCTGCCTCACTATCGAGGCCGCATCATTTGCAACAGCCTTTATTTCATTTACACGGTTAAGAAGCTGGCTATCATCAGGAAGCTGCAAATTGATCATGTCGGTCTGAAGCAGGATGACCGCGAGAAAATTATTGAAATCGTGGGCAATTCCTCCGGCAAGCTTCTCCAGGGACTCGGTCTTCTGCATCTTCCAACGCTGCTTTTCAGAAGCGAGGGTTTTTCGCTCGGCATTTTTACGATCCGACAGATCATTTGCTAAGACCAGCACGTGATCTTCCGGCAAAGGGCTAATAAAAAGTTCTGCAGGAATGGATGTTCCATCCGGAAAGCTGATCTCACACTGCTCGCCTCTACTGCTTCTTTCCGAGTTATCAGGATGCGTAGCGAGAAATGTTCTGTCCGTTGTTCTTACAAAATCCGAGATTCTGCTTGAGTGCAGAGATTCATGCGAGCTTTTGAAAAAAATGCTGGCGGCCGAATTGGATGCGACGATCCGCTTATCGGTATCCAACACGATCGCCGCCAATGGCGAAAATTGGAGTAGAATATCGATCTCATTAGATAGAGGCGTTTTGTCGTTGATCGTTACTTCCATTTATTGGTAAAAGACTATCTCCACACCAAAAAACGCTATTCTAACTCTCTTTCTGCCGAAATACATAAGCAAGAATCTCCGCGACTGCTGCAAAAAACTCGACGGGTATCATCTGCTTCGGCTCAACGGCCTTGAAAAGGGCTCTAGCCAGAGGCGGGTTCTCGATCATCGGGATGTTATTTGCCTTCGCAATTTCTCTGATCTTGGCCGCGATTGCGTCCGCCCCTTTTGCAACAACGATCGGTGCTGCATCCAGATCGCGATCATAGCGGAGGGCTACGGCAAAGTGAGTCGGATTTGTAATGATCACCGATGCAGTAGGCACCTGTGCGATCGAACGGCTCTGGGCGAGGGCCCGGGCCGCTCGACGACGCTGTCCTTTGAGCATCGGATCACCCTCTTGTTGCTTGTACTCGTCGCGGATGTCCTGCTTACTCATCTTGATCGACTTTTCATGCTTGTAGTAGGCATAGCCATAGTCGGCCGCCGCAAGGATCAGCAAGACGATCCCACACCTGAGAGCGAGTGTGTACATTGTTTCTCCCAGCTTTACCGCCACAGTTCCAAGCGGAGCATTAATGAACGTCGGGGCACTCTCTATCACTGGAGCCAGGACACCGTAGGCGACGATCCCCATAAAAACTAACTTCACGACCGATTTACCAAGATTGACGACCGAATCCAGCCCAAAAACGCGCTTGATATTCTTTGCCGGGCTAAACTTCTCTGGCTTCGGTTTCAGAGCCTCGCCTGAGAATGATAAACCACCCTGAGCAAAGTTCCCGGCGACCACTCCAACAAAACCAACCATGATTATCGGCAGGGTCAGCAGGGCAAGGATCTTTCCTGCGTCAAGGAATATGATCGCGAGATCGGCGTCTGTGAGGGGCCTAAAATTGGCAATATTGTAGGCGGCATCCTTGATGCTAAAGCCTATCTTATTGAACATTTCCTCGGCGAGGAACTTAAGCATTATCAAAGCACCGAGGAATGATAGTGCGGCGGGAAGCTCGGCTCCGCGAGCGATCTGGCCCTTTTTCCGGGCGTCTTCGCGACGTTTTGGTGTCGCTTTTTCTGTACGCTCCATCGCCATGTCACATCACCCCAATTGCTTGCACCAAGCCGTGATAGATATTCCCAAGAACATCTCGCATTGCTCCCGGGATGAAGTACATTGAGGCTCCGATCATGACAAAACCGACGGCTATTTTTATGGGGAAACCGAGAATGAACACCTGAAACTGCGGGGCTGTCCGGCCAAAAAGTTCCAAAGCAAATTCGACTGCGAGTAAGACGATTATCGCAGGAGCTGCAAGCGTCACGCCGACCACCAAGGCATTTGCCGAAAGCTTGATAAATAGTTCGATGAGATCGGAAGACAAAGCAAAAGTACCAGGGGCTGTCGTCGAAAAACTTTTTACCGTCGCCGCTAGAAACCAATGGTGTCCGTCCGCCGCCAACAGCACCATTAACCCGAGCATTTGACCCAAGATCCCTAGTGCGGTGGTCTGCGCCTGCGTTGACGGATCGATCGTCCCCGCAAGCGAAAAGCCCATCTGCGAACCTACAAGGTAGGTTGCCATTTCGAGCCCGCTAAAAACTAACTTGCCAACAAAACCAAATGCCATCCCTATCAGAATCTCGCCGATCATAACGATCAAAAGAGGCCCGGGATCAGATGGCGGAACATCGATGCGCGTTAGTATGACAGGCGTTAACGCTAATGCGAGGACAATGGCGAGAACGACCCTGATCTTTGAACTGGTTACCCGATTGGACCAAAACGGTGCGAAGGTAACCATTCCGCCCACTCTAGCTAAAACAACTAGAAAGACCAGGAATGGTTTGATCGGCACTTCGAAGGTTTCCACGGTGTTATTCGGCCTTTTACTTGATAAATGGCGTGAAATCAGACAGGACTGATGAGGTGAACGTGATCAAAACTCTTAGGATCCATGGAAACGTTACAAGAAAAACGACAAAGATGGCGATTACGCGTGGGGCAAACGAGAAAGTCTGATCCTGGATCGAGGTTAACGTCTGAATCAAACTAACTACGACTCCAACGAGGATCGCAACCGCAAGCATTGGCCCAACGATCCACATTAAGGTCGTAAGGGCATTCTGCATCATCGATGTTACCAAAGCGTCATTCATAAGCTACAGAACACTCTTTACGAGCGATGTCACGATCAGATACCAGCCATCAACCATCACAAACAGCAGTATCTTCAGCGGCATGGAGACGATAACCGGGGGCAACTGCATCATTCCCATCGACAGTAGAACACTAGAAACAGCTAGATCTATGATCAGGAACGGCAGGAACAAAACAAAGCCGATCTGAAACGCTGTTTTCAGTTCCGAGATCATGAACGCCGGAATGAGGGCCGTCGTGGGCACATCGTCAACAGAATTTGGCCGCGCGCTTTTTGAGAGTCTTAGAAACAGGGATAGGTCTTTTTCACGCGTATGCTTGAGCATATACTTGCGGAGCGGTACGAGGCCTTTTTCCAATGCATCGGATTGCGACATCGTTCCCTCCGTCATTGGTTTATAAGCTACGTCATACACCTCCTGCAGTGTAGGCGTCATTACGAAAAGCGTGATGAAAAGCGACAGCCCGATGAGTATCTGATTATTCGGCGTCTCCTGTGTTCCCAATGCCTGCCTTAGGAAATGAAATACAACGATCAGACGTGTAAAGCACGTCATTGAGATCAGTAACGCCGGAAGAAAGCTGAGCAGCGTAAGCAGAACAACGATCTGGAGCGGCGTCGAGCTATTTGCTGTTTTCGCAAGATCGAATGTTTCCGGAGTCGCCTGCGCGAGTGGAGCCTGAGCTTCAACTCCTAGAGCTCCGAGGCAAAAGATCGCGGATAGAGTCAGGATGAAGAGTACAGACCGTCTCATGCTTCACCTCCACGATCTCGCCACATATTCAACTTTCGATTTGCGATCTCGAACTCGTCATCAAATGAATGTCCCTCTTCAGCAAGCATCTCGGCAACTGATCGGTGATTTTCTTCCGAGCGATCAGTCATCGGCATATCTTCAGCAAGCAGTGTAAAACTTTGCGGTGTCACGCCTACCAAAAGGACCCGCTCGCCAAACTGGACCGTTGAGATAGTTCGACCGTTTCCGATCGTCAAGGTCGACAGAAGGCTAAGTGCGATCGCATCCGGATCACCTTTTGCTTTCTGCCCGCCAAAGCCTAGCTTCTTGAGTGTCCAGGTTCCAAAGAACAGCAGACCGATCACCAGCATAAGAGCCCCGATCGACTTCAGGACAAGCCCTGTCGAGCTTGGCTCCTGTGGTGCTGCGGACTCTTCATTGAGCATGAATGGTAATCGTTCGTCCTCGGCCAGTACGTCGGCACTAGAAGAAGTCGGCGCGCTTGGCGTTGATTCTTGAGCAAATACAGCGAATGCAAATACAAGGATCGCAATGAAAACGGCGATCGATTTGGGGGATTTAGTACAGATCATTAGCTGGCGTCTGTGAGGATCTCGCTGATGCGCACACCGGCTCGATCTTCTATAACAACGATCTCGCCACGCATGAGTGGCTTGTTGTCTGCTCGAATATCCACACCCTCGCCTGTTGAGCGAGAGAGTTTTACAATGCTTGATGGACCGAGATCGAGTATCTCGCGTACTGACATCTTCGCTTGGCCAAGTTCCAAGGACAGTGCAAGCGGTAGATCAAGAAACCCGCTCCATGAGGCTAGTATTTTTTCGTTCTCGTCTTTCATTGGCCGTTTCCTTAAAGCTGCACAATAAAGTCGGTTATATAAATAGCCACGACCTCAGGCTCCTCTGAAGCGGCTTTCGCGGCCTGTAGAAGCTCTTTTCTAAGTTTTGTTTTACCTTCAACGGTTAGTATCTGATCTGAGCTTTTCTCCGAGAGGACCGCCAACATAGCGTTGCGAACCCGCGTCATGAAGAGTTGGTCCGGTTTCTCTTTTTCACCACCCTCGCCGGCAACCCCGAGACTAACCGTCATTCTCAGGTATCTCGCTTGATCGGTATCGGCGAGATTTACAATAAAAGGAGGCAGCTCGACAACTTTCTTGACATCTTCGTCCTCGGGAATCGAGTTATCTAGAAGCCCACTCTTCTTCGATTTGGTGTCCGATTCCTTTTCTGGATCCGAATCTTCCGCATCCTTTTTGGAACTTGATTTCTTGTCGGGCTTCTTTGCAGCTTCCGGCTCAGCAGCTTCTGCTCCAGCGACCCTCCAAAAATAGAAGCCTGCCCCGCCGCCACCTAGAAGGAGGACAGCGATCACAGCGATCAATATTATTTTCTTTCCGCCTTTCTTTTTTTCGGCCGGAGCCTCAGCGGATGCAACAACGTTTTCTTTTTCAATCTCGGACATGGATATCCCTCCGGGCTATTGTTTTGCGAAATACGTGCCACGGACAAAACACCCTTTTCACTCAGGTTTTTACAGAATGCGGCCGAACTGACCTCCTACATTCGCCTCTTTTTTGACTTGAAGTGTCAACGAACTGACGCTCGAAATAAAAAGGCTGCGGGAAAACTATCCCGCAGCCTGCTTTTGTTTCTTGTCGTTCTATTTAGTCTAGCCGCACGACTTCACCCGTTTCCATTTTATAAACAGCTCGAATGATTGCCAGGTGCCCTTCTTTCACGGCCTTTTTCAGAATTGGACTCTGTGAAACGACGTCATCAGAGCTCTGCCTGACATTCAATTCTATGCAAGACATATTACTCGGTTGACCAATTAGGCAAGTCTTAGAGCCCTCAAACGCAGGCGTTATACTATCAACGATCGCTGTCAGGTTTACCGACGGCATTTTGTCTCCCGATACGGCAGCCGCAACCGCCCCGCAGCTTTCGTGTCCTAGGATCAAAAGGGCTTTTGCGTGCAGGTGTTCTACCGCGTATTCGATACTGCCAAGGGACAACTTGTCTGGGATATTTCCAGCATCCCGAACAACGAACAATTCACCGAGATTCTTATCGAACACAAACTCCGGCGGGACTCGACTGTCTGCACACCCAAGAACGATAACCTCGGGATGCTGCTCTTTCACAAGTGTTTTTCGCGCCGACGCATAGTTTACAGTTGTGTGCTTACCAGCCATGAATCGCTTGTTTCCCTGAGATAGTTTTTTCCAAATCTCGTCCGCCAGAGCCTTCGGGTCCTTTTCAGGGGACTTTCCAGCTACCTTGCTGCCATGCTCATCAGTCTTTTTGCCGGTACTCTTAGTTTCTTTTGAATTTGACGCCTTAGTATCGTCTCCTTCCCTTTTTTGCGATTCGGAATCATGATCCTCGGTCTTGGGATCTGCTTCAGAGTTCTTCTCATCGGATTCTTCAGTCTCTGCAGTCTCAGTTTCCGGTTCTTCTTTTGTTTTCTTAGATTTTTCTTTTTTTGTGGTCGCGTCAGCCTTACTGCATGACGAGATCATCGTGAGACTAAGAAATAAGGCAATAAAAATGACAAGTATGCCTGTCGGGCGGAGTTTATTTATTTTCATGATGGTAGATGGGGATTTTGGGGTGGGTCGGAAAAGATTGTTTTACTTGACCTTTGGCTTGTCTGGCACCTCGTCTGGGTCTCCGACCACTACCGTGCCTTCGGTTTCGAGTTTCTTTTTCTGTAGTTTTGTTTCATCTGTTTCCGGTGATCGTTTCGGTTTTGTTTTCACCTCAGCGATCTTCTCGTCTGATCTGGTTTCGGATTTTGATCCTTCGGGCTCGGACTTTTGTTCAAGTCGCAGGACCGTAATACTGATACGTCTGTTGGAAGGAGAAAATGGATCGCGGGGAACGAGAAGTTCGGTATCAGCGAAACCAACGATCCTGCGTATCTGTTCCGGCTTTACGCAGTTCGCTTCGAGCGTCCGCCGGGCAGCATTGGCTCGATCGGCGGAAAGTTCCCAGTTTGTGTATCCATTTGTTGATGGGAACACGCGACTATCCGTATGGCCGCCAATGTTGATCATGTTGGGAAGCGTGCAGATTCCCGCGGCGATCTCGGCTAGCACGCCTTGAGCATCGGAGCTGAGATCCGCACTTCCGGAAGCAAACGACACCTGATCGGCTTTATCTAGCAGCTCGATCCTAAGTCCCTCATCAGTGACCTCGATCTTGACCTGGTCTTTGTACCGGCTAAACTCAGGCCTGGTTTCAAACTGTTTTTGAAGCGCCTCGGCAACCCCGATCAGAGCTTGCTCGTTCACCATCGAATCCATCTTCTCAGGCTCTTTGCTTGTTTTCTTATTACCCGGTAAGATCCCGCCCTGCAGCGTATCGAAGACACCGGGTGACCGGAAGTACGCAGCGATCGCCTGTTTCAATTCAACATCGGCCTGAGAAACAAGCCACAACACGAGAAAAAGCGCCATCATCGCCGTAACGAAGTCAGCATAGGCAACCTTCCACGCACCACCGTGGTGCCCGCCATGGCCTCTGGCTTTCTTGACCCGCCGCCGCGGTTTTGGAGCCTCTTCAGGTTTCTTTTCGATTGCCATGATTACCTGGGTTTGATCTCTCTCAGTAGCGGTTCGATCTCGGCTGTCGTAGGCCGATCAAAACTGAAGATCGTCTTTCGGGCAAATTCAACAGCCGTCATCGGAGCTGCTCCGTTTGCAAAGGAAACAAGTCCTGATTTTATACAGAGGAAATATCTGCTTTCATCGTGCGCTAGATTCTCAAGATTCTTGGAAACCGGGGCCAGAAAACCGTATGAAAGTAAAAGGCCAAGAAAGGTTCCAACGAGAGCGGCCCCAATGTGATGGCCTAGCTCTTCGGGTGTTCCGTCGAGGTGCTGCATTGTAACCACGATACCGAGAACGGCTGCTACGATCCCTAAGCCTGGAAGAGCATCAGACGCTGTCTGAAGCAACGCGGGAACGATCGCCCCTTCCTCGTGGTGTGTTTCGACCTCGGCTTCGAGCATGATCTCAAGTTCTTCTGGAGTGCATGCTCCGTTGACCAACATCTTCATCGCGTCGCAAAAGAAATCGACGGCATGATGATTTGCAACAAAACTCGGATACTTAGTAAAGATGGGCGACGAAAGCGGATTGTTGACGTCTTCTTCTACGGACAGCAGACCGCCTTTCTTAGAATTCACGTACATGTCGTACTGAACTTGCAGCAGCTCGGTGTATGTCTTTTTATTGTAGGGTGACCCCTTGAGGGCTACCGGCAACACGGCGAGGATTCGCCCGAGATACTTTCCGGGATTTGACGCAAGCGTTGCACCGATCACGGCTCCGCCGATCACGACAAACTCTGACGGCTGGATAAGAACGCCTAACGGGCCGTTGATCATCAGGAATCCGATGATAACGCACGCCATGACCATGACAATGCCGACAATTAATAACATAGATTTGAAAGGATTTCGAGATTTTCCGGGTTTTAAATCAACTACAGGTAAATAGGTATTTTGCAGTTCAAAATCCTTGTTTACCTGTAGTTCGAGCTAACTTAGGATAGCCTTTCCCCGGTAAAGCCCTTTCGAGGCTCAATGTCACATATCGGACAACCGGCGATAAACTTTAGACCATTTGCAGCAAATCTTGGAAGGTTTGATTGGCTGTCGTTATTACTCTCGAATTGGCCTGAAAACCACGCTGAGCCTCGATGAGATCAACAAATTCGTTGGTGATATTAACGTTGCTTTGTTCAAGGTAGCCGCCGCTAATCGAGCCTCTCGTACCGGTGTTTGCGGCACCAATCGTTGGCTGCCCCGATGCTGGCGTTTCCCCAAACATATTGCCGCCCAGACGGCCAAGACCTTCATTGGAGTCGAACACAGCAATGGCAAACTGCCCGACGATTCGAGACTGTCCATTTGAGTAGAGTCCGAAAATGTTGCCGTCGTCGTCTACCGCCACATTATCCAAATTTCCTGGCTCATAACCGTCCTGGACAGTCGAGCTCGCCCCGGATTTTGAAGAATACGCTGTTACTAGTGATGCCCCGGGATCGCCGTCCGGTCCGATCTCATACAGATTGATGTCGACGAATGGAAGTTCCGCCAACCCCAGTTCGGCCGCATCGGGAATGATCTGGAGCGATTCAGCTGGCGTGAGGAGTTGGCCATTCGAGTC
Organism: Pyrinomonadaceae bacterium; assembly: GCA_041737885.1. Lineage (GTDB taxonomy): Bacteria > Acidobacteriota > Blastocatellia > Pyrinomonadales > Pyrinomonadaceae > OLB17. Next base: position 71,160 of record JBGSQW010000103.1, read on the forward strand.
AAAGGTGAAGCTCACCGGGGTTATCGCTGGCCCGGCCCCGTCGGCATCGATCTCAGCAGGATTGCCATCAACCGTAGCTTCCATTAAAAACGAGCCGTCTGCCTGCTTAGTAAACTCCATAACAAGCTGATGAGGACCGCCTAGCGAATCATAGACTTCGACCGGTATGCTGAACGTTCCGTCAGTACCCATTCTGGAATCGAGATTGAATTTAATTGTTGCTTCGGTCGACATCTTCGGCGGAAACATTTGCCCGATCGGAAGCTTAAGCGATGAAAGCGGCGTTCCGGCTGCCACTGCGCCATCGACCGCCTGATAACCCTGAACTTCACCGCCCGTTGGCGAAACTAAAACTCCTTGATTATTCACAGAAAAATCTCCGGCTCGCGTGTATCCTGAGCGGCCATCCCTGCCTTGAACAACAAAAAACCCATTTCCGGAAATAGCCGAATGAAGTGGTGAGGTCGATTCGTTCAATGAACCCTGAGAAAAGTTTGTATGGATGGCCGAAGTCCTGACACCGTTCCCGATACCGAGCGAATTTCCCGCTCCATTCATTCTCGAACCGAACCGATTCGCGAATACATCCATGAAAGTTATCTGGCTGCTTCGAAAGCCGATGGTGTTCGCGTTAGCGATATTGTTGCCGACGACGCCGAGAGCGTTACTGTTTGCATTTAACCCAGAGAGGGCTGTATTGAATGAAAATGACATATTTAATTCTCCTTACGTAGTTATGCTTTATGCAGAGGTTGCTGAGGTGAGTCTTGTATTTAGTTCGTCGATCGACTGCCGAATACCGACCAATTGGTCAAGCGAGTTGAACTGAGCCAACTGTGCCACGAATGCCGTTCCGTCCTGCGGAGCAAGCGGATCCTGGTTCTTGAGCTGTGCCACGAGCAGTGTCATAAACAAATTGCGCTCTGAGGTCGCATTTGTACTGCCGCTATTACTGGTTGCTGAGTTAGTCGACGAATTTATCGCCGAAATCGGATTTATCTCCATATTTATCTCCTTAAGGCGACTATGCCCGTAAATTTACTAGACGATCACCTTGGGCGTCGTCGTTCTTTGAATTGTTCTCAAATGTTGTTGCCAGTGCCTGTTTCTCAGCCGGCAGCTCAAACTCGGTACGCTGATTCGCATTTTGATCCTGTCCGCCGGATGAGAATGATGTGCAGGACGTGTCGAGATTGCCAACCAGCATTCCCATCCTTTCCAGTGACTCACGAAGCTGCGCCATCGTTTCGTTCAGGATCGATTGGGTGTGCGGGCTATCGGTTTGAAAATGAGCGTCTATTACGCCGTCAGCATTTTTTGCAAGCGTTATTTCCACCGTTCCAAGCTCTTCAGGCGTAAGGCGTATCTTAATGACCTTGGAGTCTTCGCCGCCTTTTTGTGCAAGTGCCAGATCGGCTAGAGGCGACCCGACCTGGTCCATTACCAATCGTTTGACCTTGGCGTCGGATAGACTCGTAGGTTCAATGGCATTTGTAACCGTCTCACCAGCTATTGAGGAATCAAAAGAAAATTCGCTCGCCCCATCCGTCTTTGGAATGTCCTCTTTTTTATCGGTAAACTCGGTTGCCAAACCATCTGTATCTATCGCTCCCTGGTCACTTGAAAGGCTTTTGCCGGTATCAGAACTGCGAGTATCTACAAATAAATTGTTAGTAAACGTTTCGAGCAGCGATCCGTCATGCTCGCCACATGAGGGCTCATCGGTCTTTTCTGGCCGGGACTGGAGATCGAGAACTTTTGACGCGTGGCCAAATGTAATATTCGGCGGAAACGGGTTCACACCCGCGACGGCAGCCGAGATCATCACTTCCTGAGTTGGAACTTGCTGCGAGCTCGATAAGATCTCTATGGCCTTTTCATCCGCCTTTTTGATCTGATCCGCGAGGGCGGATACTCCCAAATCGGCTGAACCGGCTTCGACGGGATGGTCGTGTTCCTCAAGCGTCACGATATCAATCGGAGAGTGGTCGCCATCAACGGGCAAAGAAACGCTAATGCCTGTGTCCGGAATGGTCAGGATCTTCGTCGAGCGGGGCGGCATCAGGCATGGATCCGTTACGGGGACAGGTAGGCGATCATGTTTTCCAGGTTCAAACGGTTTGATCGAAGCCAATGGAATCGGGGCAACGATCGGAGGTTCCTGAATAGGTGGCCCTATGAGCTGAATCGGGTTCTTTGGATACTTGCGATCAGCGGAAAATAGACCGAGGACATCATCGGCCTCGACCGGGCCTCCCGTATTGTTAGCGGCTCTATCCAGTTTTGTTCCGCCTGCGCTATCACCAGTAAAAAGATCGAGGAAGTTGTTTTCGCTATTGTTCACCTGAGAATTGCCGGCATTTCCGCCGGCGTTATCAGCAGGTTTAGGTGTGAGTGTCGGTATCTCTGGCGGCTTTACCGGAACCGTAAACAAGGATGCAAAAAGATCTGCGTAAAGATCTTTTTCACCCGGATCGCTCTTAGGAGCACCATTCATTGGAAACGTTTCGGCATTTGTTGCTGAAATCATGTTGATCATTTTTCCCCCATCAAGCGGCGTGCAAAACCAGTGGTTACCATCTCGTCTACATTGTTCTGCTCTTGTTTTTCAAATTCGGTCTGATGACGCACCCGCTGTGTCTCTCGGATGTTTTCAGTTATCTTCACTTCCCGCATCGCTTCGGCTACTGCAACGACCTGGAGGTCACATGCATGCTGCTTTTGAACCAGAGCCTTCTCAGCTTCTCGCTGTAATCTGTCTAGCGAAGCAAAATGCTTAGAGCTAAGTTCCATTTCCATAGCATCAAGGCGTTCACCGTTTGCGATCCTACTCGTATATTTTTTGATCGCCTCTTGGCGCATAGATTCGATATGGCTGATCCGCAGTGCGGCACGATCAGCCTCGGAGCGAAGTTCGCCGAGCAGCACGCTTTCACGTTCCTTGGTGATCTCTCGTACTTTGTGTACTGAATTCAGTGTAAATTTGAACTTTTTCATGTCCTGATCTGCATTAGTCTTGTGACCGAGTCATCAAATGGAGCGTTTTCGTCTCGACCTTGTTTGAGAAACGCATTTATTTCGTCATGTCTATCGATAGCGGTATCGATCGACGCATTGCTTCCCTGCTGATAGGCACCTATATTTATAAGATCCTCAGCCTTTTCATAAGCCGATATAAGTTCTCTTAGCCTGCCAGCCTGAGTCCTATGTTCAGATCCGGCAACGACAGAGAAGAGCCTCGAGGCGGAGTTCAACACGTCGATACATGGATAGTGATTTCGAGCTGCCAGATCGCGCGAAAGTACGATGTGCCCGTCCAGGATCGAGCGGACAGCATCCGCGATCGGCTCATTCATATCGTCGCCCTCGACAAGAACGGTGTAGAAAGCCGTTATCGAGCCGCCACTGTCAAAATTTCCTGCCCTCTCCAGTAATCGCGGGAGCAATGCAAAAACTGACGGCGTATAGCCTTTCGACGAAGGAGGTTCGCCCGCGGCCAAGCCGATCTCACGTTGAGCCATGCAAAAGCGCGTGACCGAATCCATGATAAGGAGAACTCGTGAACCCTGATCCTTGAAATACTCCGCGATCGAGGTGGCCGCCATCGCCGCCCGTATTCTGACGAGAGCTGAATCATCCGAAGTTGAGACGACCAGAACACTGCGACTCATTCCCTCCTCGCCGAGTTCGTTTTCGATAAACTCTCTGACCTCTCGACCTCTTTCGCCGATCAGAGCGATCACATTTACGTCGGCCGATGAGCGTTTTGCCATCATTCCGAGCAATGTGGACTTTCCAACCCCAGATCCACCAAAAATACCGATACGCTGACCTGCTCCGACGGTAAGAAATCCATCGATCACGCGAACTCCCGTTTCGAGTGGAGAGTCAATATTCGATCGAGACAGCGGGTTTGTCGTTCCGCGATTCAGCGGATAAAAATTCTCCGTCTTTAGTTCACCGAGATCATCGAGCGGCCTTCCAAGTGCATCGATGGTTCGGCCCAAGAGCTGTTCTCCAACGCCTATATCGCTGCTGACACCAGCCGCGATGATCGAGTCGCCGACTCTAACCGGCGGCATCTGACCAAGCGGCATCAACAGGACATTGTTATCGCGAAAACCTACGACCTCAAGCATCGTCGTTCGCTCGCCCTTCGCTGTCGGCAGATAGCACAGGTCTCCGACTGAGACTGTCGGCCCCTGCGATTCGATCACGAGGCCAACCGAACGCGTTACGCGCCCGACGGATTTAAGCGGATCGATCTTTTCCAGTTTTTGTGCGTATGCTGCCAACATTTTTAATTCAAAAGTCCGTGTGAGATCTCATCGAATTGCGATTCTATCCGTGCGTCAATATCGCCCGTATCTGTGTGGATCAAACAGCCACCCAGCGATATCGATCTGTCTTCCACAAGATCGATCTGACCGCGAAAATCGAGTTGGTCCAGATGGTCTTTAACAAAGGCATGATCCTCTGGGTTGAGGTGTATCTCGGCCACCGACCGATTGTGGAGTTTTGCGAGTGAAACCTTGACCAATGTCAAAGCGATCTCGCGGTCTATCGTCACCTCACGGGCCACTACTTTTCTTGCGATCTGTATCGCCAGTTCAACGAGTTCCTGCTGAGCGCTTTCGGCCATCTCGTTGGCGAGCTTTCCGATCTGCCCGATCGAATCTGCGAGCTGTTGACGCATTTCGGCCAATTTTATTTCAGTTTCGGCTTCCAATTCTCGTTTCGCCCGCTGGACAGCCTTCTCATCAGCGATCTGCTCGATAGTTGCCGCATTTTCCTCAGCTTGAGCGATTATCCGTGCCGCTTCCTCCCTGGCGTTGATCAGAATCTCATCATCGCTAAGGTCGTCGTCATGTACGAACGGGATGGGCTCGCTTTCATAGGCGATCGGCTCGACCTCCGGAACTATTAGCTGCTGAACACCTGCCGAGACCGCCTGGACACCGCTTCCACCGATAAATGAGACAGACAGCGGCATTGCACCCGCCGCAGCAGCAGATTTGAGGACTTTAGCTAACATACTCGTCACCTCCGGCTCCGCCTGCGAGACTTACGAGTCCTTGTTCATCGAGTAGTCTAAGGATCTCTACGACCTCTCTCTGAGCCCCGGTTACGTCTTTAAGCTTGACCTGGCCCATGAAGTCCATTTCTTCCTTCATCATTTCAACCGCTCGACTCGACATATTCGAGTAGAACCGCTCCTGCAGTTCAGCCATCGTTCCCTTGAGAGCGAGAGCCAGAACTTTCTTGTCAACACGCTGCATGATCTCTCTAATTCCAGCGTCGTCAACGAGCAAGATGTCCTCGAAGGTAACCATCAGGCTGCGTATCTCAAGCGACAACTCAGGATTCTCGCCCTCGATCTGCTCGAGCATAAGGCGCATCGTTTCGCGATCTAGGCTATTGCAGATGTCCGCCACAGCCCTGATACCTCCGACCCTCGATCGGCTTAAACCGCTGACGGCCGACAATTTCTGGTTAAGAATATTCGCAATTCGTTTGACTACGTCCTGTGAAACTGTCTGAAGATTTGCGAGACGCAGAACTACCTCGCTGCGGCTTGATTCAGGTAGTTGCTTGAGAACGGTCGAGGCAGTCGTTGGATCCAAATGAGCGAGAACAACGGCGATGGTCTGGGCGTTCTCTGACTGGAAAAGCTTCGCAAGTTGCTGAGGATCAGTCTTTTGCAGGGCCTCAAAGCTTGCTGGGGCTTCGATCGCGTGCATTACCTTGTCGGTCAATCTCTTGGCGTGCTCGGCTCCAAAGCTGTTAACCAGTAACCGTTTTGCATAGTCAACTCCACCTGTCGAGACATAGCTCCTCGCTGTTAAAAGCTGATGAAATTCTTCAACGATGCTGTCTGAGACCTGCGATTTGACGTTTGGGAGCATCGCCAGCTCCTTTGATAGTAGTTGAACTTCCTCTTCGTCTAGGTGCTTGAAAAGCGCGGTTGCAGCCTCTTCACCAAGTGATAGGCAAAGTATAGCGGCCTTCCTCGCCCCGGATATTTCTTCAGGTGGACGGATCGAGATCGCCATCGAAACATCATCGGTCGGCGGTGCCTCTAAAGCTTCAGTTGATTGCTCTACTGTCGGGGTCATAGGGATTATTGTTTATGCACTTTCGCGAAGCCAGCCGCGCATCGTGCTGACGACAAGGTCGGTCTCATCTATGCTTTGAGCTGCGATCTGCTTTCGGATCGAATCGATGCGCTCGGCATCCGTGTTCCGCTGCGGGAGTTCGCCGGCGATCTCTGCCTGCAGTTCTGAAACAGTCATCATCTGCTGTGACTGGGGCGATCCGGACTCGATCTGACGTGGCGTTTCGCCGGACGCTCTCCGCTCTTCAAAATTCGGGCTTTCGTTGAGCAGCTTCGGTTCTTCGGGAACAACGGCCGCTGCCTTGAGAGCCTTACGTGCCGGTCTGACAACAAAGATAAGCAACAGTAGTGCGATCAGAACCAAAGTGCCATACTTAATAGCACTTGGGATAAGCTGTTTATTACTTTCCAGAAATGACTGCGGTCCCGCTGGCTCGATCTGCGGCTTGCTGAAAGGCATCGTCTGAACAACGACCGTGTCACCGCGATTTACGTCGAGGCCAACTGCCGCCGACACTAGGTCTTGGATCTGCTTGATCTCCTCAGCTGTTCGCGCAACCTCGACGCCTTCGACCGTTTTGTGATCAACGACTACCGATACGTTCATTCGGTTGACGCGCCCGCCGCCGCCAATAGTTTTCTTAATTGTCTTGTCGATCTCGTAGTTCACGGTCGATGTATTTCGCTGATCGGCCGTTGCCGCTGCAGTGGCCGTCGCGGGGGGAATCGGCGCGGGCATTGTTGCTGGATTATTTGAGCGGGCACCCACGGGAGCATTTACCTGCTGTGCCGGATTATTTCGGATCTCTTGTCCAACCTGTTGGGAACGGACGACCTGTGATTTAGGGTCGTATTTCTCTTCGCTCTGCTCGATCTGGCTAAAATCAATATCTGCGGCTACGTCCGCACGAACACGATTGTCGCCGACGACCGGTTGTATCAATGCGATCAGGCGAGCCGCACTTTCCGCCTCAAACTTGCGCTTCGCTTCCCATTGGGCTTGAAATGCACCCGCATCCCCCATACCGCCGGGTCGGTTCTGGCCAGCGGCAACAAGCAGACGGCCTGATGTGTCCATAACAGAAACGCCCGTTGGCTCCAGACCTTCGATCGAGCTTGCGACTAGACTTACTATCGCATTTGAACGCTCAACAGATAATTCCTTGTTCTGACGAACGCGAACGACGACCGAGGCCTTTGCCCCGTCTTCTTTTTCAGTAAATACCGATTCTTTCTTAGGCGTGATATGAACCCTCGCGGTTTCTACTTCGTCCATACCTTCGAGGGTTTTTGCAAGCTCACCTTCGATAGCACGCCTGTAGTTTACCTGCTGAGCAAAATCCGTCGCTCCGAAGCTTGTCTTATCAAACAAGTCAAAGCCTACATGGCCGCCGGAAATAACTCCCTCGCCAGCCATCTTTAGCCTTAGCTCCGATATCTTTTCCTGCGGAACCGACACGGTCGTTTCACTATTTGTGACCGTGAAGGGAACATTTTCTACCTTTAGCTTCTCAACAATCTTCTGTGCATCAGTAGGTTTGAGACCGGTGAAGAGAACGCCATAATTCGGCTGCGAGCCGTAGTAAAATAGAGCTCCGATCAAACCCAGCGTCCCAATCACGGCCGCGACAGTCGCGACACGTCCCGAGCCTGACATTCGGCCCCATATTTCTTTGAACTGTACAAGTGGTGATGCCATCTACTTTCCTAATAAGTTCCTAAACCGGCATTCTCATGATCTCTTCGTACGCCCCAAGCAGCTTGTTGCGGACCTGCAGCCCAAGCTGAAACTTGAGGTCGGCGGTCTGCAACGCGATTATCGTTTTGTGCAGATCTGGTGATTCGCCGGTTACCGCTTTTGAAATTTCGTTTTCTGCACCTTTTTGAGTTTTGTCGATAGATTCGACCGCATCCTTGATCGCGGAACCAAATCCCTCGCCCGATATCTTTCCGGTGTTGCTGCTGACGCCGCTGGAAAGCGGTGTTGACTGACTGATGTTACCTATTTGCATCTTTCACCTATGCGTCGCCAAGATTGAGGCTTACGCGAGCAAGCTCCTTAGCAGTACCAAAGACCGTAGCGTTTGCCTCAAAGGCCCTAGCTGCGGACATCATGTTCACTGTCTCCTCAAGCGGATCAACGGCAGGCATATTGACATAACCGTTTGCATCCGCGTCGGGATTCCAGGGCTGATATTGTGTTGCAAAGTCGTTTTCGTCCGCAACCACAACCTCGGCGCTTACGCCTTGCGGTTTGAGCCGATTGCCGGCAAGGCCTGTTTCGGATGAGCTTTCTGCCCACTTTTCGTTTACATCAATGGCTGTAAAAATAACATCGCGGCGTTGATAGGGCTTGCCGTTGGCTCCCCGGGTTGAGTTTGCGTTGGCGAGATTCGCGGATGATGCCTCGAGCCGCTCGCGTTGGGCAGTCATTCCTTGGGATGAGATCTGAAAGATCGTGTATAGTGACATACTTGTTACCTTCCTTCGCGGATCGCTGTCCGCAGAAGCCTGAGTCGGGATTGCAGCATTTTTGCTCCGAAGTTAAAGCTGCTACCAGCCTGAGCAAGCTCGGCCATCTCGCGGCCCGTATCGACCGTGTTGCCGTCCATTCCGATCGTCATCGTTTTCTGCTCGACAACACTTGGACGGCTCGCCATTTTGAATTGGTTCTGCTGAATGGGCGGCAGAGAGCTTTCGCGTGCGGCATCTTTCAAAAAATCTTCGAAATCGACTTCCTTGGCAATGTAGCCCGGCGTGTCGGCATTCGCGATGTTCCCAGCAATGGTTTGAGACCTTAGACTCTGAACGTCTAAGAATGTCTGCAATAGATTTGTTACGTTATCGGTTCCTGATATACCCATCGACACACCTCCGCCGTCACATATTGCAACGCGTGTGCCTTCGCTAAAATTACTGTAAATACAGGGAAATCACCGATATCAGCTGTTTTTTAGCGCCGAATGTGTCGGTCATGGAATGTGGGTATGTCATTTTGTTGACACTTGCGGGTATGTTGAATTACAGTGGTTCAGTCGTACGGCTCGATCGTAAGAGCTCGTTTCTCTGTAGGAGTTCGTCATGAAAGCTAGAATTTTGGTAGTCGAGGATGATACACGTCTTCGAAATCTTCTGGTCGAGGCCCTCACTCAAGAGGGTCACGAACTGGCCAGTGCTCAGTCGGCTGAAGCCGCTATCGAACTTCTATCCAAAGAAGGTTTTGACGTCCTTTTGACAGATGTAAATCTACCTCAGAAGAGCGGCCTTGAGCTTTTGCCGATCTGTCTTCAGCTTCACCCCTTCACTTACGGAATAGTAATGACGGGCTACGCATCAATAGACATGGCGGTCGAAGCGATGAAACTCGGTGCTGCTGATTTTCTCCGGAAGCCCATTTCACTCAAGGACCTGAGCGGCGCCATTCAGGTCGCCTTAAAACGCATAGAGACGCCTGATACTCCTATTCCGGCTAAGAACCTTAGCAATTCTGAGATCATCGCTACGTCGGTCGTGATGCTCAATGTTCTCGAACAGGTCAACGTCATCGCACCCTATAAGATCAACGTGCTAGTCACGGGGGAGACCGGAACTGGAAAGGAACTGATCGCCAAAGCAATACATAGCTCGAGCGATCGTGCAAAAAGCAATTTTATCGCGATGAACTGTGCCGCGATTCCTGAGCAGTTACTAGAAGACGAACTTTTCGGGCACATTAAAGGAGCCTTTACCGGTGCTCAGACCGATCGGAAAGGACGATTCGAGCAGGCTGACGGTGGAACACTTTTCATGGACGAGATCGGAGATATGAATCTTGCCCTACAGGCAAAGCTCCTCCGCATTTTGCAAGAAAGCGAATTTGAAAGGTTAGGTTCCTCAAAAACCATTAAAGTCGATGTCCGCGTCATAGCAGCGACGAGTGCCGACCTTGAAGCAAAAATGGCTGACGGCTCATTTCGAGCCGATCTCTACCATCGCCTGAACGTCGTTCATCTCAGTGTTCCGGCCCTTCGAGAGAGGCCTGATGACATTCTGCCGATCGCTCAAGGCCTGCTCGACCGATTTTGCAAGGCGACGGGTCTCCCGCCGAAGCGTATCGCCGATGAGACGTACCATGCTCTGATCTCCTATCATTTCCCAGGCAATGTTCGACAACTGCAGAATGCAATGGAACGGGCGGCGGTATTCTCAGGTATCGGGCCCGAAGTAAAGATCGAGCATCTTCCCGAGGAGATCCGCAATCAAACGAGCCTCTTCCAGGTCAGCCTTGGCTCGACTTTTCTGCCGAGATCAATACCGGACGAAGGCATCGATTTCTCCGAGGTAGTCTCACAAATCGAACGTGAACTGCTACTGCAAACCCTCGACAAAACCGGCGGTAACAAAATGCAAGCCGCAAAGCTACTGAACATGAAGCGGACTACTCTCGTCGAGAAAATAAAACGATTGAACATCGAAAGCGACTCCGACGAATAGTCTTTTCCCCTTAGCGGCTCCACCCCATAGACCTTGACCCCGCGTAACGCGGGTTTAATTCGTGCACTATTTGCCGACGGAAAAACCACCATCGATCTCTAGAGCTGTGCCAGTTACAAAAGCAGCTTCGTCGCTGGCGAGATATAGAACCGATGCCGCGATTTCTTCGGGTTGTCCCATTCGCCCGAGGGCTTGGGTGGCGGACATTTCGGCGTAGGCTGCTGCCGGGTCGGGGTATTCGGCGAGGCGTTTTTTGACGAAAGGAGTTTCGACGCGGCCGGGGCAGATCGCGTTTGCGCGGATCCCGTCGAGAGCGTGGTCGAGGGCGAGGCATTTGGTAAAGCCGATGACCGCGAATTTGCTCGTACAGTACGCGAGGCGATCCTTGATCGCTAGTATTCCGCCTATCGAGGCAATATTAATGACCACGCCGTATTTACGCTCGATCATTGATGGCAGAAATGCCTTAGTAAGGGAGAACATGCCGCGAACGTTAACGGAATGCAGGCGATCCATATCGTCCTCGGTCGTTTGCAGAATGGTTCCGACATGGCCGACACCTGCGTTGTTGACGAGGATGTCGAGCTGCTGCCTTTCAGCCAGGATCGTTTCTGCGACGGTGTGACATTCGGCGGGGTCGGCGACGTTTAGCCTAACAAAAGCGGCATGTTTGCCGTCATCCATGATCTCCACGGTTACACGTTGGCCGTTCGTTTCGTCGATATCTGCGACATAAACGAACGCTCCGGCCCCGGCGAGGGTTTTGGCGATGGCCTCGCCGATGCCTGAGCCCGCACCGGTTACGAGCGTTATCTTTCCTGTCAGGTCGAACATATTTCTATTAGCCCTTTACCGGATTTGAAAGCACGCCGAGCCCCTCGATCTCGACCTCGCAGATATCGCCATCTTTCAGGAAAACAGGCGGCTTGCGTGCAAATCCGACTCCCGGAGGAGTTCCGGTCGCGATGATATCGCCCGGCTCAAGCGTGATCGAACGTGAAAGAAACTCTATTACCGCAGGAATATCGAAGATCAACTCATTCGTATTCGAATCCTGCATCGTCGCCCCATTCAGCCGAAACTGTATCCGCAAATTGTGCGGATCGGCGATCTCGTCACGGGTCACGACGCTTTCACCAAACGGGGCGAACGTATCGCAGGCTTTCCCACGCTGCCATTGGCCATCGGCAAACTGCATATCGCGGGCCGAAACGTCGTTAAAATTCGTATAGCCGAATACGTAGTCCATCGCATCCTCAAGCTTTACGTTTTTAGCACGGCGGCCAATAACGAAGGCGAGTTCGGCTTCGTAATCGACCTGTTCGCTGCCAACCGGCAGCAGGATCGGATCGTTTGCGGCGGCGACGCAGGTGACGAATTTGGAAAAGATGATCGGCGATTTTGGAATGTCCATCCCGCTCTCGATCGCGTGGTTGCGGTAATTAAGGCCGATACAGATGATCTTGCCCGGACGCGGAATCGGAGCGGCAAACGTCACTTCGTTTTTGGGAAATGTTCGAAGTTCGCCAGACGTGACCGCCTCGGTGGCGAGCGGCACGAAATTAGTATCGAGATCGTAAACACGCAGTATCTCGGACGCGAGTAACCCAAGCGGTAAAACTGCCGGCGTTAGGTCGGCGATAGTCTCGTCATCGATCAGGGCACCGATGCGAAAATGCGTAGGTGCAGGTTGTTTGGTTTCGTTAAATGCAACTAGTTTCATTATGTAATGTTACCGCAGACCCTCGATCGGAACCCAGACGAACCGCGGGCGGTAAAATTCCGCGAAGATCGAATCGCCCGGTTTTGAGCCGAACGGCAGGTTGCTGTTGTAAGAGACGAGCAGCCTTCCGTCCTGAGAAAATTGCGGGTGCATATGCGGATTATAAACGCTCAGGCCGCTTTGGAGCGATTGCGTTGCAGTCATTCCGGGCAGCTTGGTCATTCCGGCGGTCGGCGTACGATAGAATTGATGTTTGGTCGTAAACGGCCCCTGCGGTTCGCAGGCGGAGTAGAGATAGAGATCTTTCCAGTCCGCATAGCCGACGGACGTGTCGAACGTGACGATCACGAAGGTCGGTTTGCCATTGATATTGAGGCGACGAATCGACAGTTCGTCGCTAATGCTGTCGGCATCGGGAATTATCGCCTTTCGCTTGTTTAGATCCTTCGCGAATGTCTTTCCATCCCAAGCTTTCCAGTTTTTCAGATTGGTTGCCGCTTCGAGTCCTTTTGAAGCGTCAACCTTGGCGATGTAGAGCTTCTTGTACTTATCGGCCATCGCGAGAGCGGACTTTTTCGCACCTTTGATATCCTCTTCGTTTCGCATGCCGTAGATGTAGAGGTCTTTGCCGCCGCTGCGGTCGTCGAGCCAGAGCGAAATGCCCCAGACGGCTTCGTCGGTCTTGTTCTTGAGGTCGACGATCTTTTCGATAGCCAGCGTCTCAGCGTCCATCTGAGCAACCGCCTGGCCTCGGTAACGGATCCAGAAACTCTTGTCGAACGGACGGGCGACGTCCCATTCGTTCAGGAACATCCACACTTTCTTCGTCCCGGCTACGTCAACGATGATCGGATCGCCGAGCCAGTACATGTGGTTTGGGTTGGTGCTTTTTGGTTTGAAATACGCGGTCGAGTAGCCGAATTTGTCTTTTTCTCCCGTCAGCGTCCGCAAGGTTTTGCCTTCCTTGGAACGTATCACCACGCTGTTGTAAACATAATGAATGACCTCAGGAGCCGGGCCGCAGATCGGCGGTACGCAATTTGGCTTGCGCGTTCGCAGGCCATTCTCGTTCACCTGAACCGAACCGTCGCCGGGTTTAGCCGGATCCTCAGCGATGTAAGAATCTGAGAAAAAGAAGGCAGAATTACCATTGGGCAATTCGATAGAAACGGTCGTGTCTCCGCCCGTCCAACCGGGGCCGTTCTGGGTGAACTTTTCGTTCCACTTCGTCGCCGACTCGCCCTTTCCAACTGAGATCTCACACTGCGAAAGGATCGGCTGAGCCAATATCGATCCACAGACGATCATTAAAACGAGCTGAATAAAATATTGCTTCATAGCTTAATAAGGTATCTCGGGCCGTCGATCGTCATTCGGGTCGGCCCAGCGTGTGTTCGGCACGATCGGTGACCAATCAGGCCGCAGCGGATCACGGTCGTAGGAATAGCCGCCGAGGCGTTTATAGAGTTCGCTGTACTCGGCGAGCTTTTCGCGGTCGAGTTTGACGCCGAGTCCGGGGCCGTCTGGCACGGCGATCTTGCCGTTTTTGTATTTCATCAATCCGCCCTCGATAATGTCGTCGGTCAGGTGATGGTAATGCGCGTCAGCGGCAAAGGTGAGATTCGGTATCACCGCCCCGAGATGCAGCATCGTTGCGAGCTGAATGCCAAGTTCACCCGACGAATGCACCGCCACGCCGATCTGAAACGTCTCGCAAACTCCCGCCGCCTTCACACACTGCCGAATGCCGCCCCAGAATGTTGTGTCGAGCAAGATCACATCAACCGCCGTGTCGAGAATGTTTGCCGCGAGCTGTTCAAAATTGACGACGACCGTATTGGTCGCGAGCGGCATCCGCACCTTTTCACGCGTCCGCCGCATGCCGTGCAGGCCGTAAACAGGATCCTCGAAATAATCGTTTCGGATATCCTCGATCTGCTGGCCGAACCATATCGCCTGCTCGGTTGACCACGCCGCGTTCGGATCAAAACGGAAGGAATCCCCACTCTTTTGATCAGTTCCAAGCTCGGTCGCGAGGGCACGATAGCATTCGAGTTCGTATTCGGGATGAAAGACGCCGCCCTTTAGTTTGTGCGATGTGAAGCCGTGTTTTGCCTTGAGATCCTTGGCATGATCGACGAGCTGCGTTATCGTCCGAACTTCGCCACTTCCGGTTTCCGGATTGGCGTAGCGGTAGAAAAGATACGATGCAAACGGCACCTCGGACTGCAGTTTACCGCCCAGAATGTCGTAAACCGGAACGCCCCATTTTTGGCCGACGATGTCGAGGCAGGCGAATTCGAGAGCGGCTAGAATCTGCGTGCGGTTGTTGTAAAGCGATGCCGTTGGGTTTGCGATCTTGAACCGCATTTCCTCGATCCGGGCAGGATCGTGGCCGACGAGGTAGCTTTTCATCGCACGAAAAACAGCCTCGGCCGATTCGCCGCCGCCGCCCATTTCGCCGAGTCCGGTAATTCCCTCGTCAGTATCGACCTCGATAATTGTGCGCACAAACCTTCCCCAATGTGCTCCCGCCGCATGCCGCAGCGGAGCCTCAAGCGGAACTGTGACCGTCGTTGCTCTAATGTCAGTGATCTTCATTTATTCGATGCCGTTTGCCTTGAGAAACTTGAATACCTCTTGCCAGGCCGGGATGTATTGCTCGCGGGTAAATTGTCCGTGCCCGCCGCCTTTAACGGTGTAGAGCTGATTTTTGACGCCTACTTTATCCAACGCCTCTTTCAGACGGGTTCCGTGCGTGTATGGCACGACGTCGTCTTTATCGCCGTGGATCGTGATGACCGGTGCATTGCCCGCACGAACGTGCGTGAGCGGCGATACGTTTTTTGCGATCTCCCCGGCGTCCTTTTGGCTGCCCATCCACATCACGCCGTAATTCTTCAGATTCGGGCCCTGGATGATGTCGTTGACATCCGTGATGCCAAACCAATTGACGATCGCCGCGACCTTGATCGGCACATCGCCGTACTTTTCGTCCGCGTAACAGTTGTTATCAAGCGGCGTTTTGTCGGGCAGCATTCCGCTGATAAGCGACAGGTGGCCGCCTGCTGAATGGCCCATCAAGACGATCTTTGAGGTGTCGAAATTGTATTGCTTCGCATTTCTAAAGACCCATCTCAAAGCACATCGCGTATCCTCGACCGCTGCCGGAGCGAGAGAATTCGAGGCCATTCTGTATTCGACATCGACGACCCGCCAGCCTTTTTCGAGAAACGGCAGATAGCTGAGGATCGAGTAGCCTTTCGCCCCGAATATCCAGCCGCCGCCATGAAAGTAGACGAGAGTTTTAGTCGGCGTTGTGCTCGCATTTGGATACCAAACGTCGAGTTTTAGCTGCGTATTGTTCGCAGTGCCGTACACGATATCCGGCGATGTCCAGTACCTTGCTCCGCCCTCAGCGGCGAATACGGAGCTCTCGCTCTGGGCCGCGAGATTCGCCGTAAATACAAGCGTTAGCAAGAGGATCGACAGCAATTTTAGGTTTCGCATACTGTTTACGTAGGGCGGACGCCGGATTTGTCCGCGATGTATTTCTTGCCTTGGTAGTTGATATTTCGCAGTTCTGCCTTTGGGTCGAGTTTACCAAACTGCGGTTTTGCCTTGATCTCGCCAAACAGCCCGGCGTTGATCCCGAAGATGCAGTCGACAACCGGTTCCAGATAATTACAGCCCGAAACGCATGCCCAATCGTTAATATACGGCTGATCGGACGGGGTTTTTATCGCTCCGCCGTTCGATTCCGGCGAATAGAAAACCTCGGTAAAATGGGCCTGCGCATATGGGCCTTGCATCGCGGTTTTAGAGAGGCCTTTTATCCAATCGAATGCCACGTCAACCTCACCCGCCGCGTACAGCCCGCTGAGTGCGAGTGCCGGCCACGAGCAATATGCCCCAGTCCATTGATGGTCGGGCCGGATGCTGAAGGTGACATCGAGGTCTCGCGTCGAAAGCGCCCGCATCCACGTAGGTGTCTGTAGCTCGCGTTTGAAGAAATCGACCATCTCTTTCTTCTGCGAAGTCGACATCAGATCGCCGATCGTCATCAGCGTGACGCCGAAATCGTAGCAGTGATGGACCTCGTTATATGTGCCATCAGGCAAGCGGCATTTCCAGATGCCTTTACCGGGAACGTAAAGCTCCTGAACACGTTTGCCAAGCTCAACCGCCTCTTTCCGAAACGCTTCAGCCTTGGCTTTATTGCCTTTGTGTTCGGAGAGTTCTGCGGCGAAGCGCAGATTGTGAACGTTTGCCGCATTCAGTCCCGCGACCTCGTGGACATAGCTCGAAACTGCCTCGAGCAGATTAGTCACGCCGCCGTAATCAGCGAGGCCGTGCTTATTGACGTCGAGGGCACGCCAGTGTTCGGCGTAGTTGATGAGGTGATCGTAGACCTTTTTGCCGCCGACTGTTTTGTCGAGCCAGGCTTTGTCTCCTGACCAGCGAAGGTATTCCTTTGCCATGCGGGACATTGCGTAATCGTTGACCGAATACCACGGCCCGACACCCGCTCCGGTCAGGAATTCGGTACCAAAATGTTTGTAAACGTCGAGTTCCATCCACGTTTCCATCATTCGGCGAATGACGACCGGATCGAGCATCGACAGAAGCATCGCGCTCAGCGAGATGTCCCAAAGAAACGTCGTGGTTTCCCAATATCGCGGCATTAGCGTTACATACGTCGTGCCGTAAACCGAATGCGGCGTGGTGCGACGGAAATACAAGGCACTCATCACCGCCGAGTGATACATCCGCTTCAGATCGTCATCCGCGGTCGCGAGCGTTGGAACGTGGCCTGAGAATATCGTGTTTCCCGGCGTGAACGCCGCTTTGAGCTGTGCGTTCCATTCGTCAGTCGTCGCTTTTGCAACCGCGTCAAAATTATTGACTATCGCATCAAAATCCTTCTGCACATCCGCAACAGAACCGCCGAGCGAATTCACAAAAACGAACGAAGCCGATTCCGCCGGAGCGAGGTCGAAATTGTAGACGATCCACGACGGCAGAAGAGCCGCCGATTTTGGCGAAGTGCCCTGCAAAACAAAGGCTTCCGAGTGTTTTGAGCGGCAAAGTATCGCATTGCGGCCCTGATCGACCGTGCGGCTGTTGTCGTATTCGCCGGGGGAATATGCGGCGTTCCAAGGCTTGACGCTCTTTGACGCACCGCCGTTGACGGCGAGTTTGATCTCGACCTTGCGGCGTGTGGTGGTGGTGTTAGTAACGGTAAATTTCACCGCTACCGACATAGTCTTGAATGGCACGATGGTCGTGCTTTTCAGCTCGAGGCCGTTGTAGAGAGACTTTCGCTCGACGCGGTCGGGCTGCCAGACAAAATCGATCGGCGTTTTCGTCGCCGTGAAATATTCGCCATCGACGTAGAGCACGCCAGTCAGTAATTCGCCTCCCGAACCGAGCGGAGCCACATTCATCTCGCCCTGAGCAAACGGCGGGAAGGCGATGCTGCGGACCGCCGTGATATCCATCGCCGCCTGCGCACAGCCCCATTGATTTGTCAGCCCCGGCCAGGCGTACAGATCGAGGAACTTATGCGTCATCGTCACCGACCGCATCGAATCGCAGGTCGGGATGTCAGGCAATGCGCGCAAAGGCGCCGCCGCGGCCGTGTTGCTGGTCGGCTTTGCGGCTGCGTTAGCTGCTGAGTTCATCAGCACCGGAGCCGCGACCGCGGCGGATATTGTCTTGAGAAAATCACGTCGTTTGAAGTTACTCATAAATTCCTTGTTCTTTATTCGATCACGACCTTAATGGTCGCCGTCTGAAATGGCCGCAGCGAAACCGTAAGCGGGGAGATCTGATTGACCGGCCCTGTCGTTCGGTCCTCGGTCAGCGAGACAATGGATGCCGATTTGATCGGCAGCGGAAAATTCACCTTGGCTGTCGTAGCTTTGCCCGTAAATTCCTGCAAGCGAATAATAAATTCGCGATT
The DNA here is from genome assembly GCA_041737885.1 of Pyrinomonadaceae bacterium. Lineage (GTDB taxonomy): Bacteria > Acidobacteriota > Blastocatellia > Pyrinomonadales > Pyrinomonadaceae > OLB17. The sequence continues at coordinate 89,436 of JBGSQW010000103.1, forward strand.
ACGCGTAGGGTTGAGCGGGTTCGCACTGACCTCGCCCCGGATCGTGTTCTCGGACAATGTTTTCACTGCGACGATCTGTACGTTCGGCTGATCTACCGAGAAGAAGCTGCGGCTGGCAGCTAGCGGTGCAGTTTGTGTGTATTTCGCGGTGAGCGGCAGATTAAAACCAGCCCCGAGCCGCCACGCCGAGATGGGGTCAAAGGCTCCCGCAGCTGAAAATGCGAAATCGAAAATGTAGTTGCCGGTCAAACCGGGTTCGACCGTGTCCATGTAGACAATGCCTTTGTCATGGGTGTCCGCTACGCTCGCGTTGCGGAATGCCCTGGCGTACAACGTTGCCTCGGGTAGCGGAAATTTTCCCATGTACATCGCGGGAAACTCTTTCGGAGCGTTCTTTGCGAGAACCTTTGTCGCGACAAAACTCGAATACGACCAATGGAACGATTGTCGATGGGCCGCGACAACCGTCGAATTTCCGTTCGTCACGCCGATCGCATGACGCGTTGTGACGGCATCCTGACGGGCACCGGGCAGGTAATCGTCGGGCAGTTTGTCGAACCACTTCTGTCCGCCACGCATCAGCTTCAAATTATCCTTCGAGACATTGAATGGGAACGCAAAATAGTAAGTGTCGCCCCAATTGTCGTTCCCGCCGACAATTCCCTCGTGTCGGGGATCAAGCTCGTTGTGAAGCTCGACGCGGTCTAGGCCGTTGTAGATCGTGATCGTCGAAAGTGGATAGATCGAACGGTCTCGTTTAACCGTGATCCGTGAGATCACACGTCCGCGTACCGTCGAAACCGAAGCCGCCGAGGGATACGTGACCGTGGAAGCGTCCGAACCTTCGAGACGCAGAAGATCATTAAAAGGCCGCTCGCCTTTCGCATTGACCATCTCGCGGTTCGCCGCAAGGTCACGGATCGATTCGATATTCCCATCGGGCCGAACCCTTATCGAGAACTTAGCGTTTGCGGCCGAGTTCCCGGCAACCGGAATCACCAACGGGACTGGCTTGCCCGAGGCGATCGTCAATTCGAATGTCGAATAACCCATCGCCGGAACGTCGGCGGCGACGAAAACTACCGTTCCGTCCACATCCGTATCGAACGCAATCGCGGTTCCCGCGGAGGTTTTGACCGAAACGATGCGGGTGTCAGTCGATGGCGGGCTGAGGCGGACAAGATCGGACCGGGTCCACGAAAGGCCGTTGTAAACAACGACATTTCGGCTATTGGCTGCGGTCGGTTTCGCGGCGTCGAACCGCGTCGGCTGGGCGATAAAATTCACGCCCTTGTCCATCAATAGGTCCGCCTCGCTGCTCGCGGCATTCATGTCGCGAACGTACTGGAGATTTTGATCTTCGAGCGGCTTGATGCTGTTGAGCTGCGGCCAGCCATTGTTTCCCGCACCGCTGTGCTCGTCATAGCCAAATAGCAGGTCGTACAGCCGCGAGAAATTCCCCGCCGGTGCCGGAACGTTTCGTGTCATTGCCAGGGCAGCCCAGAGCGATTCGGCAGCAGGTGTGTGCTCCTGGGCATGACGTGCCATGGAACTTATACGCGGCGATCTGGTTTTCGCCTCTGACCACAGGCCCGACCACTCGCCGCGATAGGTCGGGATCTGGCTGGCGTACTTGCCCTCGATGTATTTGAAAAACTCGTTCGGTGTCGCGATCTTTAGCTTCACGCTGTCGTGTTTCTTGTTCCAAAGCTCGATGGCCTTGAGCAGATTCAGAACATTCGTCGGCTCAACAAAATCGTGGGCGAACATCGCCATCACCGCATCGTACTTGTAACCCGCTGTGTTGTAACGATTTAACAGCTCGGTCACGCCGATCTCCATCACCTCGATATCCTTTTTCTTCCCGGCAAGTTCCGGGTTGAACATATCGAACGGCGTGCGGTCCGTGTACGGGTCGAGCGAGTATGGGTCGAGGTAAAAATCGGTCATCCCCTCGACATAACCGCCGCGCTTTCCCGCGCTGATCCAGGTCAGGACCTTGCTGCCGTCGGGCGATTCCCAGTAAAACGGAACCTTGCCCGGAGCAAGAGTTGTCGCATCGTTAAGGAATAGATTTGCACCCGTGACCAGATATTTCGTGCCACTTTCGGCTAGGACATTCGGCAGCGAGGTCGGATGGCCTGGAACGTCATCTAGCAACGCAAGCTCCGATTCGACGCCGAACGTCTTATTGAGCGCCGTATAGCCGTAACACAGGCGGTTCAGCTCTTCGCCGCCCATGAAATCCGTGTGCATCGAACCCCACGCAGTGGAAAGAGCGATGCGGCCTGACCTGATGAGATTCATCAGACGCTCGATCTTTTGTTTGTCTTTGGGGAGGACAGAGGACGGTTTTCGTTGACGTTTCAGCCATTCCTCGACCTGCCAAACACTCTCGATCGTCCATTTGAAATTCGGTTCCGACTCGGCAACGCGAATCACCTCATCGATATGTCGCGCCGCCCGCTCACGCACCTGATCCGGCGGTTCGACGAACCCGAGATCGTAGTGCGAAAGCGGCGTGATATAGATCGTCTTGATCGGGCTGGACGGAAGCTTTCCCTGCCCCAAAATACTGAGGGAGAACAATGAGCCAATCACAAAAATTATCACTGCGAGTCTTTTCGTTGTGCTCATTGTTTCCCCCCTCAATATAACCAGTCCATCCGTTACTTAAATAGCTGTCGCCTAGAAGTTAAATCTAGCCGACAACTGTATCTGCCGCGGTCCGCCATACCCAAGCAATCCGCCGAGCTGATTGCCAACAGTAGTTACACTTCTTCCGAAAAACGCTGTCGGAAGCAATGAGTTCGGTGTAGATCCCGGTGTCAGGCCACCCGACGGATCGGCGAAGTTCACCATGTTCAGGAAGTTGAATACGTCCATTCTCAGAACAAGCGACGTTTTCTCGGTCAATCTCGTGTTCTTTGAGAGCGAAATATCGGCCTGTGCGAAGTTCTGGCCGCGAAGATAGTTGCGAGGCGTATTTCCCGGCACGTTTACTCCCGGATTCGAAAATGCGGCTGCATTATACTGGCATTCCGGTTCACTGTAATTTGGGCAGCGTGTCGAAACACCGGGCACAATGTTCGGACGGAATGAATATCCCGCGAACGCTCCACCCTGATTTGTTACATTCACTGGCAATGCACTGCGGATCTGCGTCACGGTCGAGATCTGCCAGCCCTCGGTCAGCCGTTTCGACGCACCCTCCCAAATCTTGCCGAACGGAAGTTCATAGCTGGCATCGACCACGAAATTGTGCCGGACATCCTGATCGCTGCTCGCGATCTCGCCCTTGGTGTCGAATTCGTTCTGATAGTCTTTGAAAAAGCCGACAACATCATCGATCGTGTGCGACCACGTGTAGTTAAAGTTGTAATGCAGTCCGTTCGCGAAGTTACGCTTAAACGTTACCTGCATCGCGTGGTATTTCGATGAAGGGTACGAACCAACAACGAAAATATCGCCAAACTGAGGCCGGGCCCTGAGATTGAATCCAAAGAAATCGATATCCGCACGGTTAACGTTTCGCGGCGATACGACGCCGTCCGTCAGGAGGTGCGTAACGTGATTCCCGATATAGCCAACCTGCAGCACACCGACCTTAACGTCTTGCTGGATATTGAGCGACCACTGCTGAGCACTCGCTGTTTTCAGGTCGCGATCGACCGCAAATCTGGCCGCCGTTCCGCATCCGTTAAAGATCACTGGATTGACCGGATAACCAAACGAGACCGGGGCGACAGGACAATTTCCAAAACCGAAGAGGTCACCGATGCTAATGCTGGACGAAGGGAAAGTATTTGCTTGCGGCGATCCCCAGCTTGCCGGCAGTTCGCGGTTGTAAAAAATTCCGTAACCACCACGAACTACTGTCTTTTGATCTCCAAAAACATCGAATGCAAACCCGATGCGCGGTGCAAAGTTATTCTTGTCGACGTTATGGACTTTTTCTCCCTTTGGAGTGACGGTGAGCGTCGCAAGATCAAAATTTTGCAGATTTCCGTCGCGTTCACGGCTGACCGTGCTCACTCCATATCGCACACCCAAGTTCAATGTAAGTCTGGGATGAATCTTCCAGTCGTCCTGCACAAAAAATCCGAAATTCTCATTCGCGTAATGAAGCATCGGATTGCCGCCGGTTGAGATGATAAACGGCGAATTGGTCTTGAAATCGGCGAGCGACGCAAACTGAAGCGTCGTCTGCGTTTTCGATTCGGCCGAGCGTCGATTCAAGCGGATATCGAAGCCTGTCTTGATGGAATGGTTGCCACGAACCATATTCAGCGTGTCAAGGAACTGATATACCGTTCCCTCCCTCTTCTGATCAAACTGTGCAGGTCCAATGCCCGCGATCGCCGAATCGGCAAAAAGGAAACTGATTATCGGAAACGGCGAAGGTCCGCCAGTCGGGTTTGTCTTGTTGTTGTTTATTCCAAACGCCGCCTCGTTGACGGTGGTGCCGTTGAAAACATAATTGTGCGAGAGCTTGAACAGCTGCACACGAAGCGTTCCGTCCGCGATCTGATCGGTACCTACACCATACGGGGTCGTAGTTTTGGAATCATTTATATTATATCGGGCAGAGAACTGGCTGTTCTGCGACTGAGTCCAATCCAACTTGAACGATCCCGTCGTCTCACGCAGCTTGCCGTCCTTTTGCACCTGGTAGAAACCTACATCTGCACTTGGTGTTGTCGAACCCGGAAAGGTAAATGGCGAGGTCGGCAGCGGCAATGTCGCAACCACCGGAACAAGAGCTGCGTTGATCCCGCTTCTAAATGCCTGTGTCGGCGTCAGCGAACTGAACAGTTGTCCGCGTGTCTGCTGAACGCCTTCGAAGTTCGAGAAGAAGAAAAGCTTGTCTTTGACGATCGGACCGCCAATGCTGCCGCCGTATTGGTTCAAACTAAAATTTGATCGTGGAAAGCCAGCCGCATTGTTAAAGAAATCATTCGCGTCCATCTTTTCATTTCTGAAGTAGTTGAAGAGGCTGCCGTGGAAACTATTCGTTCCCGATTTTGTGATCGGGTTGATAACAGAACTCAGTGCTTCACCATATTGTGCGCCGTAGTTGCTCTCAACGACTTGAATTTCCTGGATGCTGTCCATCGAAACGCGGTTTACGCGTGATTCGATGCGGCCGAGAACATTCGACGTACCGTTAAGGTCGATTCGCCCGGCATCGATGCCGTCAACCAAAACGCTGGCACCGCCGAATGTCGACGGAATGCCGTTGATGCTTGTTTGAAACTGATTTGTGCTCTGGACCGATCCGGGGATGGTCGCCAGCAAACTTGTAAAATCACGGCCATTGACCGGATTGTTCTGAATCCGTTCGGATGTGATCGTATCACCCACCGTCGATGTCTCGACATCGGTACGGGTCTGGTCGATAACGGTAACGACCGCGTCAACGCCGGTCACCCCAACCGTTATATCAGCTCGGGCTTTCTCACCTACCGCAAGGCGGAGATCTTTAAGACTTGTCGACTTAAAACCGCTCGCTGTGGCTTCGACCGTGTAGAGGCCGTTTGGCAGCACGAGAACTTCGTACCGGCCTTCGCCGTCAGTTGTGACAGTGCGTTTTTCGTTGGTTCCGACATTTGTGACCGTTACGGTCGCGTTGGCAACCACGGCACCATTCTGGTCAGCGATCACGCCGGAAATAGATCCGGTGTTCGACTGGCCAAATGCCGTGACGGCGAGAATTACGGCGATTGCTAAAAGAGAACTCGCTCGTTTGATCATCGATATTACTTGAAATTTCATCAGTGCCTCCAAAATTATCTTCTAACAATTACCACTAAACCCGTGTGCAATCCGCCGTGGTCGGAAGTGCGGCGATCGCCTCAAAATCAGGCGTCCAGACGCCGTCTTTTTTCGGGTAAAACTTCTCCAGATTCTCCGCCGTCAGTGAAACTGTTGGCGTCACATCGCGAAGGGATACGCTCTGGCCGTCGTACATCTTTATGATGCCGTCCATGCACCGCAGGCCAACATATTCAGGAAACATTCCCTGGCTGACCTTTAACGCTTCGCGGCGCATCATCCAATCTTTTTCGTGAACACCCGACAGGCCAAATCCCGCTACCGTGACCGTTTCCGGATCAAATCCGGCATCAAGATAGCCCATATACCCGCCCTGCGCCGTCTCGTCATCCATCGCGAAGATCACATCAACCTCACCCTTCTCAAGCAGCGTCTCGCGAGCGATCTTCTGAGCGATCGACGGCGTCGCTTCGCCATTTATCGATGCAGTAAGGACGGCGTCGGGCTGAACGCTGCGGACGCCCTCGACAAAACCTTGGCTGCGGAGCAGACACGGGCGGAGCCATGGCAGCCCGACATCCAAAATTCTGAGCGGCCCGTCTTCACGCTCCACATTTTTTCCGACCCAAACACCAAGATCGTACCCAGCGTCGTAATCGCAAATTGCGACCATCGTTGCCATGCCTTCGACTGGGTTTGCTTCGACCAGAACCGGTGTTCCGGTTTCTGCAGCCATCTTAAGAATTTCTTCGAGCCCCTCGGTATTCGCCGGTGTCAGAATGATCGCATCAACCGTACCGATCATCTCCCGAGCTTGTTTTAGCTGGTTTTCGACAGAAAGCCCCGCCTCAATAGCCTCGACCTCGACACCATACTGCGCACCGCGGCGTTTGAGGATCTCGATGACGATCTGGTACCAGATATGGAAACTATAGTTGGTCAGATAACCGACCTTTTTCGGCTTTTTCGCGGCCTCGACGAGCGGCACCGCGTGTATCGCGGCATCAAGCCCCGGCGGCGGATCGTATGCCGTGACCGGCGGATGGCCGTCATCCTGAACTGCTGATTGACTCATTTCTTTACTCCTACTACTAAAAGTGAAAACTAATCTGTCTGCGGCACCCCGCCGATCTGCGTAAGCAATCCGCCATCGACCGTCCAGATCGCACCGGTCACGAACGATGAACTCTCATGTGCCAGAAACGCCACTACCTCAGCGATCTCTCGCGGCTGGGCGATTCGGCCGAGCGGGTGCATTGCGTTGCATGCGTCGTAAACCGATTGCGGATTCGGATCGAGCGAAGCGGCCCACTTGAGCATTGGCGTATCGACCGTTCCCGGGCAGACCGCGTTGACGCGAATTTTGTCTTTAGCAAAATCCATCGCCATCGACCGCGTTAGCCCCAAAAGCCCGTGTTTGCTGACCGTGTACGCCAAAACATTCTGCTGGCTCGCCAGGGCCTGAACCGACGAAACGTTAACGATCGTCCCGCCGCCTGCCTGCTTGATGAACGGGATCGCCGACTTTGCCGCGTTCCAGGCACCCCGCAGGTTGACGTTCAAAACCTCATCCCACTGGTCGTCGTCGGTCGTCACCGCCGTTCCGTAACGCTGGATCCCGGCACTTACTACGAGTGAATCGATCCGTCCAAACGCCGCATATGCTGTCTCGACCGCAGTTTGGACATCGGCCGCATTGCTCACATCAACCTGCTGAAACAGAGCATTTCCGCCGTTTCCCTCAATATATGACTGTGCAGATACTCCGGCCGCATCATCCCAATCAAGGATCGCGACGGACGCCCCACGTTCGGCAAATATCTCGGCCGCAGCCCGGCCTATGCCGAGAGCGCCGCCCGTTACGATCACAACTTTGTCGTCAAATCTCATGTAGTCCCCTTGTTCCTAGCCGTGCGCTTCTTCAAGATTCTCTTCCGCTTCGGATACTGGTTCGGACGGCGGCGGCAGGTGTTTGTACCAGGTGAAATAAAGGATCACAATGGTCACCGCCGTTGTGCCAAGCAGGGCGAAAGCCGTCTCAAGCCTATGGAGAATGAGATACAACATCGACACATAAAGCGCCGTTATGCCGACCATCGAGATCATCGTATTCATCGCATCACGCCAGAAAGGCGACTGCTTTTTGAATGCAGGCTCGACCTCGAGAACTGCAACCTTGGCCGGTCCCCACAGGCCCGCCGGCTGGACCTTTCTGTAGAAATTCCTGAGCGTTTCGATATCGGTTGGCTGCGTGAGGAATGAGACCACGATCGTGATCAGCGTCGAGGCTATCGCGATCACCGGAAAACCGATGTAGAGCGGCAGCGGATTGTCCAGATACATCGTGTCAACGAAAACCTGCCCAAGTGACAACGCCATTCCGCCAAAAACACCGGCTGCATAACCCTGTCCATTCAAACGCCACCAGTACCAGCGAAGTACGTTTGGCGGCAGAATTCCCGCCGCCAGGGTGCCGAAGATCCAGAGAAAGGCAGTGTTGATCGACGTTCCAAATACCGAAATGATTAGGCCTACAATGATCAGCAACGCCGACGAAATGTAGCTGACCCAAACGAGTGTTTTATTATCGGCTTCGGGGTTGATGTAACGCTGGTAAACATCCTTAACGAGATACGCCGCACCACCGTTGACAGTCGAGCTGAATGTAGCGAGAAAGCCCGACAGCAAAGCCGCGAGCATAAATCCAACTACACCAACCGGCAGCATCGAACCAATGATCAGCGGCAAGGCCGTTTCCGGATCGGCTTTAAGCTTTTCGTCGAGAAGCACATTATTGAGCCCCATGATCGCCATCACCGCGATCGCCATTGCAAAGCTCCAGCGGACCGTGTGGATCAATCCCCACAGAGCACCGAGTTTCGAAGCATCTCGCTCGTCTTTGGCAGCGAGGAACCGCTGGAAATCGTAAAGCTGTTCCGGGCCACTCAGGCACAGCAGTAATCCTTTAGCCACCCAAACCGCTACCAGTGCTCCAAATAACGAATAATCAGTCCCTCCCGAGATCAGCCCTTGAAATGAAACAGGCTGCATCGACGGCAAAATATCGCCCCAACCATTTGGCACCTTAGTAGCGAAAACAACCGGGTCAAAATGCAGGTAGCCGATCACAGCGAACACTATCGCACCGGCACTAAGCACGATGGTCTGGACGATCTCTACGCGAACAATTCCATGAAATCCGCCCAAAATAACGTATAAACCTGTAACACCGAGGATCAGCATCGCACATACGATCGGCGAGAACGGCAGGAATATCGAGCCGAATTTGCCCATTCCGATCGCGCTATATCCGAGTAGTGCGCAGATCGTAAGAACGGCAAACAGTGTGTAAGAAAGCCTCGCGATATCACCCGCTTTGCCCGGCCCGAATCGAGTCTTCATCCATTCCGCACCGGTCATTGCGTCCGAGCGGCGGATCCATTTGCCCATGTAAGCGAGATAAAAGGCGGTGATCGGAAAGCCCCAGAGCATATGGACCCACATGCCTTTCAACCCGAGAGCGATAAAGGTCGAGACAATCCACATCGTGCCCGTAATGTCGAAGTAACTCGACGAACCGGACATCGCCAGAGCCCACCAAGGAAGCTGACGACCGCCGAGAAAGTACGATGACATGCCTTTCGCTGCCTTTCTCTTCATCGCGAAACCGATACTCATGATCGCGATCAGATATAGGACAACGATGATCTGGTCGACTGTTGAAAGTGTCATATATTTACCGTTCTAACCGAGCTTTCAGACTTACTCTTCGATGGTGACAAAGTCCTCGTAAGTGTGGGCACGAAAGGGACTTCAGCCCAAATCCGTCGAATTATAATTGGTCTAACCAATTATTCAACTTATCCGATAACTTTGCTTTCAAGAGCGGGATCAGATATCCGATCCGCTCATCCCAATATGGCCAGTCGTGGCCGCCGGTAACTTCTAAAAACTCGTGCTCGATACCAGCCGCCGTAAGCGTCGATGCAAACTCTCTGTTCGCTGCTACAAACTCATCCTCGGTCCCGCAATCAAGATAGAACCGGGGCAGTGTGCCTGCGATCCCATGTGACCGTGCCGCTATCTCGAAGATATCATTCTCACGCCTAATCCGGCTGCCCTCATCGCCAAAAACCCGCCTTATCGACGGTGCCAATTCGCCGCTATCAGCAACTAACCGCGTTACATGAAATGCACCGCTAAATGAGGCCGCAAAGGCGAACTTCTCTGGGTATTTCAGAGCAAGTTTGATCGCTCCGTATCCGCCCATCGAGTTGCCTGCGATCGCCCGTTTGCCCCGTTCGGAACTCGCTCGAAAGCGGCTCTCCATCTCGGGCATCAAATCCTGTATCAAATAGCTTTCGTGAGCCTCGCCGCTGTCCGTGTACCAGTTATCACCGCCATCGGGCATGACGATCAGAAGATCACTGCCGTCAACATATCGCCGCAAACCGGTCAGGTCGGTCCAGTTCTCGCAAGAACCGAAAAGCCCGTGGAGCAAATACAGCACCGGAACCGGCTCATTCCCCTGCGAAACCGCGTCAGGAACGAGAACACGGTAGCGCACATTTCTCTGAATCAAAGAGCTGTAAAAAACACCGTCGATCAGGTCCGACATCAGTTTTACTCAATACAAACCGAGAAAATATGCTACAAATTTACTTTCTCTTAAGCGAAGATAAAGTAGTATAGTCACAACTTTGAAAACGTGTCAACAAAATATTAAATACTTTTAAACTTTTCCTACGGCCCCGACGCTAACCGAGGCACTTCGATGTGGAGAGCGGAAATAATTTTGTAGGGCGATCGGGATCGCTCCGAACAAGCTCGGGCGTTGCACGCTTGCCGGGCGGACGATGATCTGATTTGGTGAGACCAGATAGCGGCTCTTTAAACGCTTTTGAATTATCGGCTCGATCAGCGGCCACGCCGCTGTAATGCTGCCGCCGATCACGACAGTTTCGGGATAGATGCCGTGAACGAGATTGCTGATCCCTTCACCAAGGTATTCGCCGGTGATGCGAATCGATTCGAGCGCCATTTCATCGTTCTTGTTCGCTAGAGCGATCAGATCTGAAAGCCCGACGAGCGGCAATCCCTGTTTCGCGGTCACCCGATGATAGCGTTCGACCGTAGCACGCTCTGACGCGAAAGTCTCCCAGCATCCGCGGCGTCCGCACGAACAGAGTTCTCCGTTCGGATCGATGCTCATATGCCCAAAACCACCAAGCCCGAGACGTGATCCGACGTGCAGTTCGCCGTTGATGATCAACCCTGTTCCCAGTCCCTCAACAACGAGGATGAAGAGCAGCGTTCTGATGTTCGACTCCTCAACCGGCCCGTACCAAAGCTCGGAAAACGCCGCCGCATTCGCATCATTCTCAACAAAAACCGGCAGATTCAAACGCTTTTCGAGGATCTCTTGTATTGGCAGATTGTCCCATTCCAGATTTGGCGAGACCTTGATCGTACCGGTTTCACGGTCGATCAACCCCGGAACGCTGACACCGACCGATCCGAATTTAGCCCGGGCGTACTGAGAGCTGATCAACGCCTGTATCTCGTCACCGAGTTTCGCGAGAAAATCCTCGCCGCTTCCCTCCGTCAGCATCGAGTGCTTCGACAGGATCCGGCCGCTGAAATCGCTCACAGCATAAACCGTATCCAGCACGCCGATATCAACCGCGAGAACGTAAAAACTCTCCGCATTGATATATAGATTTTTAGGCGGACGACCACCACTCGACGGCCCTTCCGTGCCCTCGTAAACCAGATTATTCTTGATCAGACGATTGACGATCGACGAAACCGTTCCGGCGCGCAACCCAGTAAACTTCGCAATATCCGCCCGCGAGATGGGCTGCCGCTCGCGAATGAGATGTAAAAAAACGGTCTGATTAATATCGCGCACATCGTGCACATCGACCATTTTAAACGAGTTACCCGACGATCTTTTCATACGCTCTTACAGCAATCAGATCACTTCTCAATCGTCCACCGATCGAGTTCACCACAAATATCAAGTAATGGTAGCAGAAATGTACGCGACCGAAGATTCTCCAGCAGGGCACACTGTATCGTAAGCGGCCGCGTTGAACAAATGGGATGAAGAGTGGACTGTGAGCCATCGGGAAATTAGACACGTGCTATTCTAAAGAACAAAATGGATTTGCTGATGTCGGAGAGCGTAAAGACAATTGGATTGTGGCAGATGATCTATCTTGGCAAAGGGGCTTCGGTGGTTCGTCAGGTCATACATGCGGTAATCAGTATTGCATTGCGGTTGTTTTTTCGTCGTATCGAGGTCGTTGGGGTGGAACGCGTGCCGCAGGCGGGGCCGTTGTTGTTTGTTCTCAATCATCCGAACGGCCTGGTAGATCCTGCACTCGTTTTTGTTTCAATGCCGCGGCGGGTTTCATTTCTCGCCAAATCTACGCTCTTCGATAACCCGATCGGTGCCTTTCTGCTTAGAACTTTCGAGATCCTGCCTATTTACCGTCGTATCGATGCCGACGCTAAGTCGAAGAGCAATGCCGTCACGTTCGACAATTGTTTCGAACTGCTGCGACGCGAACGCTGTATCGCTATTTTTCCCGAAGGCATCTCGCATGACGAACCCCAATTGCAAAAGATGAAAACTGGTGCCGCTCGGATCGCTATCGGTGCAGTGTCAGATTTCTCCGCGTCAATGGCCCTGAAAATAGTCCCCGTCGGCCTATACTACACTTCAAAAACCTCGTTCCGGAGTGAGGCTTTGATTCGTTATGGAGAGGCTTTTGATATCGAACCGATTGAACTCGACGAGAAAAGCGAACCACCGCGCGAGGCTGTCTTACAGCTGATGGCGAAGATCGAAAGGTCCCTCCGCGATGTAACCTTGAACCTTAAGACCGAGGACGATCTTGATGCGGTCTTGAGAGCAGAAGCTTTGTTTTCGTCTGTGTTTGAGAATCTGATCTTCAAACATACTCTGACTCAGACCGTAAAAAGGTTGCAGGACTTGGCGGCAAAATACGCTCTGCTGGAAAAAAACGATCCGCAGAAAATGCTAGATTTGAACGCTAAGGTTACTCGATACGAAAACGACTTGAAAATGAACGGGGTCACAACCGAAGGCCTGTCGATATTGCAACATCCGACATGGTATGTTTTCCGGTTTTTGTTTCTTCGCGTCATTCTCCTACTTGTCTTCGCGCCCTCTGCAATCGCTGGAGCGATCATTCATTCACCCGCATATACTTTCTCAAATCTGATCGGACGGATTTTCAAAACCCATGACACCGACGTTGCTGGCTCTAGTTCTACGATAATCGCGGCTCTCGGTCTGATGCCCTTAACATGGATAGCCGTCGCTGCGGCTATCTGGTACTTCTTCGACTGGCAGATCGGCCTGGTATCAATTCCTATAACGATCCTATGCGGCTACATTGCCTTGCGTTCATCCGAAACCCTAGTCGATATGCGAATTTGGATGCAGTCCGCATGGCTTCTATTCCGCCAGAGGGCATTGTTTTTGCGACTATTGGTTCAGCGTAAGACGCTTCAAGAAGAGATAAGTAGTGTTGTCGAAATTTAATATTCGTTTCTAATTTGGACATGATTTGCGTCTCCATGCCAATAATCTCGCACCTTAAGGCAAGAGATTGAAACCGAATTTCTAAGACTAAGGCGACTGCCGAGTACAGGTCTTATTCCCCTTGATTGTTTTGTCTCTACATTCGCCCTTAGACCACCAAACTGAAAAATCTGTCCGGCTGCTCGACCATCGTCAGGTTTTATTTCTAGCCGACAAATTAAGCTGGTAATAACGTTTTGGAAACGTTAGGTTCATATTGACCACATACCTTTACTCTTACCGTGCGGTAATTCGGACACAAGAGGAGTGCGTGAAGGCTAGCTTTTTTTAAGCCAGCTCGGACTTCGTAAATAGAACTACAGGAGTTTAAAGACGAATGAACCATCACAGAACAGAGTTTCACGTTGCTTCGCGCTCGAAGATGTTGGGCGAGCTTGGGGCTACGGGCGTATCTCTTCATTGCCACTCAATGTATTCGATGGAAATGCTTGATTTTATACCGGTATATGCAAAAAAGCTGCCGTTTGTAGCTGCACGGTATATGGAGGAGGAACAGAAGTATCTCGAACGCGAAGGCCGTCAGATAAATTTTGAAACCGCTCATTGGTCGCCACCGCTTACGCCTCAGGAGGTTTACGACAGCGAGAAAGCTAGGATCGAAGCCGACGGGCTAAACGCAATCGTCTCGATCACCGATCATGACCAGATCTGCGGGAACTTCGAGATTGCGGTCGCGGATGGTTCTCCATCGGCTCCGATATCTTTGGAGTGGACCGTTCCTTTTGAGTACGGCTTTTTTCACCTGGGTGTACACAATCTTCCAAACGATGATGCTGAATCGATTAAGGTTGAGTTGCTTAACTACACGTTTAACAAAGAGGCTCAGACTGGTGAAGAACTTACGCGACTTTTTGCACTGCTGAACGACATTCCGGACGTTCTACTCGTTTTTAACCACCCTCTATGGGACATCGAGATCGTTGGCCAAGAAAGACACGAAGAATTGCTGAATAAATTTCTACAGCGATATCGTCGATGGATCAATGCCATCGAGGTTAACGGATTCCGAAGCTGGTCGGAAAACAAGGCTGCGATCGAACTGGCCCGAGATCTCGATCTGCCCGTCGTCAGCGGCGGTGATCGTCACGCGTGTCAGGCGAATACTGTTATAAACGTTACCGACGCCGGATCTTTTAACGAGTTTGTGACCGAGGTTCGAAAGGACAAAAGAAGCCAGGTAGCCTTTCTGCCTGAGTACAATCATCCTCTGGTCTCACGACAGCTTAAGTCTTTCTCCGAAATACTTAGTTTTTATCCCGACGCGGCGGAAGATCGTAGACGATGGTTTGACCGCGTGTTTTTTGACAACGGAGATGGACGCGGCTCCGTTCCGCTCTCATCTCACGGCTGGGAACGCGGCGGTCCGATTTGGCTTCGGTTTGCGATCAATACTCTAGGCGTACTCGGCAGGCCATATTTACGTCCTGCGTTTAGCATGCTTCGACGGAGAAAGGACGTATTGCCGACGACGATTTCGGCGGGCGGCGAAACCACACAGGGGCTTCGCAGCCGCTATCCAGCTATGGTGTCCGAAACATTATGATGTCGAACGTAAACGAATTCATTAACGACGGACATCTGCCACGTGTCGCTTTTTTTCCTGATTCATTCAATGAGGTAAACGGTGCAGCGATGACGTGCCGAAGGCTCGGGGGTTTTGCGGGCGACAACGAGCTGCCGATGCTCTGTGTCGTTGGCGATGTCTTAAATGAAAAACGAACTGATCGGAGCATGACTTTTCAATCGTTCAAACGCTCGGTGTTATCCGTCAAAATGGATAAGGGGCTCGCGTTCGACCCGCTCTTTTTGCGACACTATCGAACAATTCTCGACAGCGTTGTGGACTTTCGGCCGGATGTTATTCACATCACCGGGTTGAACGACGTTAGCATTCTCGGGGCATACATCGCTCACCGGCTAAAGATCCCGCTGATCGCGTCCTGGCATACGAACCTTCACGAGTTCGCGTCACATCGCCTGTCGAAGTTGTTGAGATTCGTGCCGAAGACTGTTGGCGAACCTCTTTGCAAATTCGTTGAGAACCGGATCCTCGATGGAACTTTGCTGTATTACCGAATGCCGAAGGTGATTCTGTCGCCAAATACCGAACTCCAGGAGCTAATCACCAAACGTACCGGCCGACTCTCCTTGCCAATGTTTCGCGGGGTTGACACTGAGTTTTTCAGTCCCGAAAAGCGTAAGCGAAAAGACAAAGTTTTCACCATCGGTTTTGTCGGACGGCTACAAGCCGAGAAGAACGTCGAACTTCTGATCGAGCTTGAGCGCGAATTGATCGCTGCAAATAGAACTGAGTTTCAATGGTTGATCGTCGGTGATGGCGCGGAACGAGAAAACTTGAGCCAAAATCTAACCAAAGCTGTTTTCACCGGATTTATTGGTGGCGAAGAGCTTGCGACGGCATACGCAGATATGGATGTATTCGTATTCCCATCGGAGACCGACGCCTATGGCAATGTGATCCAGGAGGCTCACGCCTCCGGTGTGCCAACGATCGTCTCCGCGAAGGGCGGGCCAAAGTTTCTGGTCGCCGAGGGCGAAACAGGCTTTGTTGCCAATGATCGCAAAGACTTCGTAAAGCATTTGATCACGTTAATGGACGACCGGGAACGTCTAAGAAACATGTCTGACATAGCGAGATCAACCAGCCATTCGCGATCCTGGGATGGGGTCTTTAGTGACGTCTACTCTGCTTATCAAAAATGTATTGATCTGGCTAAGGATAAAGAAACTAAAGTGATCGAACCGGCATATGATTCACCGGATCACACCCGATCATTGGGTGCGGTCACATCTCGATTGCTTCGGCATCCGGTGAAAGAAATGCTCTTGAAATGGAACTGGAAAACAGCTTTTTTGAGCGCCTCCATGAGGGCGGGTATCTTTTTAGTTATCTATCTTCAGCAACGACAAGGATTGCTGCTATCGGCTGGAGCTTTTGCTACGCAGTTTGTCTTGCGTGCTTTTATGGGCGGCATTTCAGGATCGGTAATTCAGGCATACAGCAAGGTTCATCCTGCCTGGCACGCGGCAGTCATCGTGCCATTCTTTGTTGTTCTGATCAGTCATTTGTTTGAGTTCTTAGCCCAAGCCGTATTCGATTCCGTCACGAACACTGCTGCTGGAACGACGGCTGTTCTGATCTCTATACTTGTATCGGTAATATCAATTTTATTTAACCTGTTTGCGATGCGGAGAGGAAGCCTTTTGGTACAGGTCGAGAACCAACCGTCGCTTTGGACAGACCTTAGAACACTGCCGAAGATCGCGTTGGAGTTCATCCTGCTTCCTTTCACCTGGGCGTTTCGCCGTCCCTAGTAACGGAGTCCCTCAGATGCGATCTGTACATCTCACAAACTACTATCATAAAGATTCCGGCGGCATCAGCACTTCATACGACCATTTGCTACAGGGTGCTGAAAAGCGGAAACGGCGGGTATGCCTGATCGTACCGGGCGAGAAGGCTGCAGTCGAAGAGGTGGGTTCATACGGACGTATCTATTACGTTCCTGCTCGCAAGTCGTTCGCTTTTGACCGCAGGTACCGCCTGATCATGCCGTGGCAATACATGCTAAAACCATCGCTGATCCGCGATATCATAGTTGCCGAAAAGCCTGACATGGTAGAGGTCGGTGATAAGTACGCCCTGAGTATAATGGGGGCGATGATCCGCAAGAATTACTTTCAGAAGCTTGGCAGGCCGATGCTCGTTCATTTGTCCTCGGAGCGAATGGATGACAATGTCGCCGCGTTCATTACAGCGGGCAGATACGGCCAGCGGGCCGCACGATCGTATATCCGCAATTACATCCTGCCAACCTTCGACTTTCATCTCGCGAACTCGGATTACACCGCAGAGGAATTCCACGAAGCAATAAAAGACGGTTCCAGCGGCAAACTAACGAAGCTCGCCTGGAAATTTTTCGCAACTCCGAGGCTTCCGCTCGCGGACAGAGTTTTTGTGGCGACGAAGGGCGTTGATATTCAGGGATTTAGTGCCGAGAACCGAAATTCCAGTTCCAGACAGGAATTGCTTGAAAAAACACAAATACCGAAAAACGCGAAAGTACTGATGTTTAGCGGGCGTTTGTCACCGGAAAAGAATATTCCACTCCTGGTCGATATGATGCGACAGCTCAGGAGCCGAGAAAGCCATGATTTCAGGCTCGTGATTGCCGGACAAGGCCCTTTATCCTCGTGGGTTACTGAACAAAATCGGGATCTGGACAACAAAATCGTTCAGCTCGGACACGTTGAAAAGGGTCTTCTGGCTAAGCTGTATGCCAACTCTGATCTATATGTTCATCCGAATCCCCGCGAACCTTTTGGGATCTCTCCACTCGAGGCGATGGCCTCAGAACTGCCCGTTGTCGCACCCAATCGGGGCGGGCTGCTTTCATATGCTTCGGATAAAAACGCTTGGCTCGTTGATCCAGACGGAGCCTCATTTTCAAGCGCCGTAGTGTCTGCGACCGAAGATCACGAAGCGAGGAAAAGAAAAGTTAGAAATGCCTTGGGTACTGTTCGCGAGCATTCAAGTGATAATGCAACGAAAACTCTGTTTGATATATACGACACTATGCACAATCGATTCACCCTAAAACCCTACCTTTTCTCGAAATAGAAAATCACCATCGTCCGTCATATTGTATTGTCGAAAATAAAAGAGACGGTCGATTCCGACCGCCTCCAACATGCTGATCTGAGGAAGCTCTATTCGAGACCGATAAAATCGATATCGGTAAGGCTTCCTGCAACAGCCAGTGTTCTAGGAGAAAATCGATAGCGCTTGGATGAAACGCTAAGGGTATATGATCCCCCAGTCGCAACGTCGGCGAAGGAATAGATCCCGAAAGAGCTGGTGGTAGCGGTTCGTCGGACACCTTGTGCATCGGTAAGAAATACGAGGGCATTACGCAAGCCCAGTCCAGCCGGGGTCGAGACTCGCCCCGAGATTGATGCGGCCGCTGATGCCGGGGCATTCGGATTTCCTGGAGTCAATATCCCCCCAGTTGGGAAATTCGCACTTCGAGGTGCCGCATACTCTGTGGTCTCATCGGGCGTCGCTGCCAGTTCGCCAAAGTAAAATGCTGAATTTAAGAAAGGCGATGTGTTACCAACTATACGAGTTACGGCGTCAGGTTGATCGACCGTTGTTACGTTGCTGATATTCACTACACCCGTCGAGGCTCCATACACCCACTCCTCTTCCGGATTGACCAGCAAGGCAAAACCGTCTAGAACAATGATGCCTAAGGCCGGATCGAATACGCCGTCATTGTTGACGTCTAGATCCTGTCCCGAGCTGAGATTTGCTGTGCTGCGAACCAGAAGATAGGTCTCCGATCCTGTGCCGATCCTAAGCGGATTGAAGTAGTTCAGACGGGTTGTGCCAGCGCCGTAGGTTCGATTGGGACATTCGCCAAACGACGTGTTGAAGAGTACCAGCGTACCGTTCGCCCCAAAGTTTTGTCCTCCCACATTGACCGCTTGATTGGCAAAGCCGAAGTTGCCCGCATCACTGTTTACCGACAAAAAATACGTGTTCGCCTGCACGCTCGCTCCAGCCGTTCCCAACAGCTCAACATACTGACATGCATCACTTCCGACTGACGGGGGATCAATCTCGATCTCATTGATAAGCTGAGCCGAAACCTTGGCGGAAAAAATGATCGTGAAACCAAGCACGAGGACGAGAAAGCTATAAACCTTGTATCTATTCATTTTATTAAGTGCTCCGAACAATTCGTCACGTTCAGAAATTATTGTTGCGCATGAAAATCCAGTCCTGACAAGGTGTCCGTAACGGACACAGCTCGCGATGAGAAGCGATATCGTTTTGATCTTACGTTCAGAATATAGGTCTGACCTGCTTCGATATTGAAGAACTGGTAGTGGCCAAAAGAACCGGTCCGTGCAGTTCGCGTTATACCGCTGAAGTCGGTAATAACGACATCGGCGTTCCTGAGGCCTTGCCCCATCTCATTCAGCACACGCCCCGAAATATCGACCCCTGCAGCCGAGGTGATGAATGGCAATCCCGGTGTAAGAGTTGCCCCCGGGGGGAAATTATTACTGAACGGAGCAACGTAAACCAAACTCTCATCAGGCGTTGCGGCGAGTTCACCAAAAAAGAAGGCCGCGGCAGCGAACGGACTCTGATTCGCTGAAAAACGAGTTACGGCATCTGGCTGGTCAAGCGATGTGGTGTTACTTATATTCACAACCCCAGCCGCCGCTCCGTAGACGAATTCTTCTTCAGGATTAACGATCAGCGCAAAGCCGTCCAGCACGGTGATCCCCAACGCCTGGTCAAAAACTCCGTCGTTATTGGTATCGAGATCCTGACCAGAGAACAGGGCGGCGGTGCTGCGAACGATCAAGTATGATTCCGAACCGGTTCCAACCCTGAGAGCGTTGAAGTAATTGATTCTTGTGGTTCCGGAACCGTACGTTCGATTCGGACAATCGCCGAAGGATGTGTTGAAGAGTGTGATCGTACCGTTCGTGCCGACGGTTGCTCCGCCAAAGTTCACAGCCTGGTTCGCAAATCCAAAATTTCCGGCATCACTATTGACGGATAAAAAATAAGTGTTCGCCGCTATGGTCGCATTAGGCGTACCCCGGATCTCTACATATTGGCACGCATCGCTTATCGCTGATGGCGGATCAATCTCGATCTCGCTGATCAATTGGGCCGAAGAATTTGTGTATGTTGCAAGGATAAATGCGGCAATAATGGCAACAAAAGCAGTAAATTTAGCTTGTCTCTTCATGTTTTCTCCTTCGAATCTGCGTGTCTTTCTCTCTATTTAGCCGTGTCGGCAACGAAATCCTC
The DNA here is from genome assembly GCA_041737885.1 of Pyrinomonadaceae bacterium. Taxonomy (GTDB): domain Bacteria; phylum Acidobacteriota; class Blastocatellia; order Pyrinomonadales; family Pyrinomonadaceae; genus OLB17. The sequence continues at coordinate 109,703 of JBGSQW010000103.1, forward strand.
TGGTAATTTGATCTGATATTTAGCAAGAATCTGGTCGACAAACTTGTTTCGTTTCTCAATCTCGACGGATGCTTTGGCTATTTCATAAGCCGTCAAAAACGGCGATGGAATATCAGGATTCTTATTCTGAGGATCCTCAAAATTCTTTTGTAACAAAATGTGCTGAACGGAAAACTTGCTGGTCTCACCACCCTTTTCTTCTTTATTGACGAGCTTTACGATGTGATAGCCCGTATCGGTTTCGACCAAATGATCGACGATCTTTCCTGCCTGGCTTTCCAGGGCGGCTTTCTCGACCTGCTCCCAGATAAATCCTTTTTGCAGATCTTTATGCAGTCCGCCATTGTCTTTGGTTGATCGGTCTTCGCTGTGCTTGGCCGCGAGTTTTGCGAAATCTGCTCCCGAAAGAGCTTCTTTGAGGATCGCATCGGCCTTCTCACGCTTGCGGGCGACGTCGTACTCCGGATGGGTTTTCAAATATTCAGCTATCTCGGCTTCGGTGGCTTTGATCTTCGACCAGTGCTTTCGCAAATAGTCGGTCGATAAGATCCCGGCCTCGAGAATGCGTGTTCGCAATGCCACGACCGGCTGTGCCATAAATTCGGCATCCTTTTTTGCCATTCCGGACAGGACGTTTACGCGAGCCCAGTTGTCTTTGGCCTTGATGAGGCTGCCGCCCTGGAGTTTTGAGACGGTGTAGTTCTCACCGCGTTCGCGGGCAAGAGTGTTCTGTATCTCCTGCATCGTCGCCATGTCTTTCTCGAACTGCTTTTCATTCGCAGCGTCAGCCCAGACAGCGTCCAGCGTTTCGCGGGGGACAAGATATTGCGACCCGTTTTGTTTTGCCAGTTTCGCCTGATATAGGTCGGCGATCAGGATGTTTCTCTTGTGTTCAAAATTTACGCGGAATGCCGGGTCATTGGTAATTCCCTCTGACTTTGCGGCTGCCGCCAGTGCCAGATATTCACGCATACCTTTTAGAAAGGCACTGCGAACTTCCGGATTCTCGGATATTGCCTGAGCCGGAGAATCGGCCTGGCTTTCGAGCACGAGTCGGATATCTGCAGCGGATAGCTCCATTAGGCTTTCGCTCTCGACATACCGCTCCTCAGCTCGCGTATTCTGATTGCGCCAAACGGCGAACCCCGCGATCGCGACCGATAAGAGAACCACAATTAATACTATTGGTCGTTTCATATTCCCCGCCTAGAATCGGATCTTGGCCCCGAACTGCATCACGCGCGGTGAACCAACCGTTCGCGTGATCTGCCCAAAATCTGTCTCATCGGTAAGATCTGAGTTAGGATTTGCAAGGTTAACGATGTTAAAGACATTGAAAACATCCCACTTGAATTCCAACGAAACGCGCTCGTTCAAGCGTGTATTCTTTATTAGGCTCACATCAACTCGTTTCGAGGATGGGCCGCGAAGAGTGTTTCTACCCAGATTGCCGAACCCGCCAAGCGGAGAAAGCAAAGCACACTCGTCATTCGTCGGGTCCTGACACGTATTGAAATACTGACGCGTAGGATCGGAACCCTGCCGCCTTAGCAAATCCAAATTGCGGACATTGGGACGACCAAATGCCGTGTTGAACACCGTGCCGCTGGCTCCGCCGACGTTGAACACATCGATGCGAGTGTTGATCGGCCCAAGAGGTCCTACGCGTTCGGCACTCGTGGTGAAGATGCCGAAATACTGCTGCTCGATCAGTCCGCTGGTTCCGAACGCAAGAAACTTGGGGTTCGAAGCATAGATCGAAAACGGCGTTCCAGATTGCCATTGGCCAAAACCCGTAAGTTGCCAGCCTGTCAAAAACTTTGATTTCGAACCAAATGTCGGCAGTTCCCACGCCACGCTCGTCGTGAACCTATGCGGACGGTCGAAGTCGGAGACGGCTCGGTTGCTGTTGATATTCCGCTGATCGCCTTGTACGGTCAGCCCGAGATTTGCGGTGTCCGGACGTCCCGAAGCTGCCGTGCTGCCCGGATCTGTCGAACCGATGTCGATCGATTTGGAGAATGTGTAAGACGCGTTAAAACCGAAACTCTTTGTAAACCGCTTGGTCAGGCTGAACTGTCCCGAATGGTAGATCGAGTAGCCGACAGATTTTAGAATTACCGCATCCGTCGGGTCGAAGCCGAGGTAAGGCGTTCGCACATCACCAGCGATCAGAGCGTTGGGAAGCTCAAAATTGGAACTCGACAGATTGCGGTCGATCGCACCAAACCCGCCATTGCACGGTGTGTATCCGGCAACTCCAAGGAACACCGTGCTGCATGCCCCAAAGGCTCGTGGGTCGTCAGCTGAGGTGGTCGTTCCCAATGTCCTCTCGCTCACACCGTTCACTGCGGCGATTCCGCGAGCTCGATTAAGTCGGGCGTAGATGTATTCCGGGGTGGTCGGATCGTTAAGATCGTACGGCTGGTTAAAGCCGACGGCGAGCAGCAATTGCTGGCCGCGGGTTCCGACATATCGTGCCTCGAGCGTCCAGTCTTTGAAAAAGTCCTGCTGGATCCCGAAATTCCACTGCTGGATAAGCGGCGTTTTGAGATCGCGGTCGATGGCTCGAAATTCAAGCGGCTCGACGCCTGAAACCGCATCGAGGCCGGGCGTATTGTCGATCAAAACGTAAGGCGTATAACGATCTACGTTTCTTGCCGCGACTCGAAATGGGAAATAGCTGCTGAATGGAAGGTTTGGCTGCTGTGCATTGAACGCTGACGAACCCTGTACGGTGCCGGGCGAGTTCTCACGCTTGATCTCGATCTCGCGGAAAAACGGAAAATTACTATAGATCGTGTTGATGAACGCGCCGGATGGACGGTCGTAGAATATGCCGTAACCTGTGCGAATAACCGTCGAGCCGCTCTTGAACGGCTTGAACGCGAGGCCGATCCTCGGAGCGAAATTATTCAGATCCTGGCCGTTCAGCGTATGGTTGTTTCCAGCCTTTGCGATCGTTGGCAGACTCGCATCGATCGCATTGAACCCGGTAGCCGTTGCGTTGTCCGGGATAATAAATCCGGGCCGTATGTCGTTGAAATCAGTGATATTGGTAAAGTCAAAGTTGGCAAACCTACCATTGGTCTCAACCGGAAGGCCGAACCAATCCCAGCGAAGTCCGAGATTTAAGGTCAGGCGCTCGCTCAAACGCCAGTCGTCGGAAAAGTAAAAACTGAGGTCATTGAACTTAAATTGCTTGTCCGTAACGCCGAGCGAGACATCCGCCTCGGCAACGTAACCAGTGAGAAGTTCTGTAAAATTCGAAAGCCCCTCGAACTCAACACCCTGCTCTTCCGGCAGATTTGTATCAAACGTGTTTCTCTTGTGCTCGATCCCAAACCTGAATGTATGCTGAGCACGGTTGTACGTGACGTTATTGGCGAAAGTAAGAGTTACCTGTTTGCGACGGTTGAAAATGTCGTTCGGTGCGTTGAGCGAAAAATCAGCAAGGTTCCCTGTACCGGAGAAACGAGCCGCACGCTGGGACGGAGCTCCTGGCTCAAAAAAGGCTGCCGGATTCGTGATGCCGAGCCCCTGATTTGTCAGCTCGGACGTCAGAAATCTCTCATCGAGCCGACGCGAGTTGTCGAGGCCAAAATAGCCGAATCGAGCTTCGTTGATCAGGCTTCCGCTAAAGTAATGCGTATCCGTGATCGCGAGGGTGCGATTTCTATCGTCCTTGATAAGAGGTGTTGGCGAGACGAGGGTGTCGTCGGAAAACGGGTCGACCGCAGGGAAATTTGCAAAAAAGAACGTGCCGTTGATCGTATTGATATTGTTACCGGCGGAGTCGCCTTTCAAAAGGTTGTAATCGAGTCTGGTCGTGAACTGATCCTGCTTGAATTCTGCCGGATAGACGTTACGAAAACGAACAAGAGGAAAACCGCCGCGAACCGTTCCCTGGCTTGCTCCGTCCGTTATCGGCAATCCATTCGGCAGGCCGAAACGCGTGAAATCTGTGATCCTGGTAACACCGTTTTCGAGAACTCGGGTATTCACCGGGTCATAGAACAATCTCTCGTAGCGTCCAGCCGTAAGAGTCGGAATGAAGTAATCGCCGGTCGCAGGATTACGCAGATTCAACAGGCGAAAGCCGGGGCTGTTCGGGTCGATACAGGTTCCAACCGTAGTTCCGGCGAAATCATTTGGCGAAAGGTTGCGTACGCAGTAACCCGCGCTTCCCGGTCCGGGCAGCAGCGTGAACGCGTTCCCGAACGAGCTGATCGCTCCGCCGTTCAGAGTGCTTCTCAGGAAAGCTAAGCGAACGTTCTCTGGATTGGAACGGTCGGTAATACCCGCGATCGCTTCTGGCAGTGTGACGAAACTCTGTGCTGTCGGAACGTACGCAGTTTGAGCGTCAGTCTTCTGATAGCCGCCGAAGAACCAGAATTTGTCTTTGATGATCGGGCCGCCGAGAGCGAATCCGCCTTCAAGCCGACGGGCACGCTGACGGTCGATGCCGTCGCGGTTGAAAAAGAAATCGTTACTATTGAATTTCTCGTTCTGAGCGAAGATGTAGGCGGAACCCGTGAATTGATTTGAGCCGCTTCTCGTTACAAGTTGAATGCTGCCGCCGCCATTTCTGCCAAGCGAGGCATCGTAGAGGCTGGATAGAAGTTTAACTTCCTGAACCGTTTCAACCGCCGGAGAGATGCTCTCGGTCAGGCTTCCGGTTCCGCTAAAGTTTGTCGCATCGATCCCGTTGAACTGAACGCCTTGACTTGTTGTCCTCGATCCATTGATAGAGGTTTCCGGATTTCCGTTTCCATTCGTAAGCGGGTCAGCGATATCGCCGCTCGCTGCTGTATCGACGTTTATACGGCCGAAAGAGCTTCGGTTAGCGACCGGTGAATCCTCAAGGGTTCGTCCGGTTATGCTTGTACCAGTGACCGCCGAATCGGTGCGTACCGAATCCAGGCCACCCTGATCGGCTACAACATCGACAACAGCTCCTGTTCCGGCAATACCCAAAATGATATCCACCGCAGTGGTCTGACTTGTGACAACCGTGGTTGTCTGTTTGGTTAGCTGAAAGCCCGCCGCCTCGGCGGACACCTCGTAGTTACCAAGTGGCAGCACGGCAATCGTCCAACGCCCTTCTGCATTGGTCTGCAAAGTTCGCTTGGCGTTTGTGCCTTTGTTCGTTACTGTGACAGTCGCATTTGGAACTACAGCTCCGTTGGGATCGAGTACAGTACCGTTTAGCCCGCCGTTGTCACTCTGCTGGCCCGTGATCGTGACTGGCATCCACACAACGGCCAATACAACGAGAATGGTAATAAATCTTAAAAACTTGAACATTTTCTTTCAGCTATCTTCAGCTATATATAAGGGGTGAACGGAGCTCTCGCATCCGTTCACCGTCATGGTCATTTGTGCTCTAGCGAAGGCCGTTTCCGTTGTTTGGAATGTCAAAGCCTTCGAAGTCACCGCAGAACTGGCCCGGGAAGGCAATCGGACGCAGACATCCCGGCGTCGACAATGTGTTCGAGCCAGCAGGATTGCCGGCGGGAAACACAGCCGGAGTTGCGAGAGCGGTTACCGATGACTCAGCCGTTGTGGTGTATACACGTCCATCTTCCAATAGGAGATAGATCGTGAAGCCGTTATTTGCGAGGCCCGTGTCACGGTTGACATCGGTCGGAAGCAGATATTTTGTGAATGTTGCTCTTCCGGCATTTGGGCCCGTAAGGAAGATTCGGTAGAGACCGGCATTATCGGCGACATTCGGGTCGGTCGACTGGGTTGGATTGTTTGAAAATCGAGCTTCCGAACCGTACGCACGACCGTCAGGAAGGATTGCCAGGCCATCGAAATATGGATTCTGGTCGCCGCCGCTACCTGTGGTCAAGGTGATGCCACCGGCATCGCCGACCTGAGTCGATATCCCGGTACTCGGACTAACGCGATAAATACGGCTACGAGGAGCGTTTGCTGGCAACAGGTCGTCAGCAGCGATCGCATATATAAAACCGTCGACCGGATTGTATGCGGCGGCAGCCTCGGTGAAACCGGATGGCGAACACAGCTCACCAACCTGTGGCCCGATAGGGCTAGCGATTCCGTTTGCAAGAGGGTAAGTTCCCGGCGCACGGAAAATGCGGAGATCGGCTGCCAAGCCGGTTATTGGATCCGAACCCGTATTACACAGCTCTGTATCGAACTCAGCAACTCCGTACAATACCCCACCGACACCGGCAAGGCCTTCATATTCACGGCGGATCGTCTGACCATTAAGCGTCAGGTCCGAGATCAACGTACCCTGACCCGTTGAAAGGTCGAATTGATAATACTGTTGCTGCAGGTTCGTCGCATCGCGGTTGTTGTCCGAGATCGAATACCCTATCTGTGCGGTAACGAATGACTGCATCGAGATAAGAACCGCAATGCAAAGAAACATCCTTCTGAGATTTTTCATTTTTCCTCCAAAATTCCTCGTTCTAACTTTTTTCCACGATCTTGACGTGTTGCCTAATAATCGAAATAAACGCGAAAGTATCAAACGCAGCTCTTTACTCAGGGCTATGGACACGTTCAATACGAGCTTATGAATTTGTAGATTGTGACAAGGAGATATGACAAACAAGTTAACTAACGGTTAACTCTCCATCACATTTTGTAACGTGGATGAAATGAGGTTAGTTAGCTGAGACTCGCCATTCGACGGATTCGCCGGGCTTTATATTTGAGCGGTTGTTCTTTTTCGGATCGGTTATCTGAGGTAAGAATGACTTGTTTAGACGAACGTATCTCACCAGTTGAGACTCTCCGCAGGTAGCGTTGTCTGTTCGGCCCGTGATCTTGTGACAGTGTAGTTTGATCGACTGGACGGGTGACGTCGACGGCAGGCGGACGGCTATTCGCTGGAACCCGGGTCGGGCGACGCGAAGGCGTTCGTCATTAAGATCGGAATGGCTGGTCTTGCCGTCTGCAGTAGTTACCTGAACCGACACGGCGGAACTATTATTTTCACTATAAACCTCGACGTAAAGATAATTCCGCAGATCGTCGATCGTATTAACGCCGAGATTCGCGGGGTCGGTGCGGCCTTCGCGTATAGCTTCCTCCGCCATAATTCGGTAGGTCCAGGGATTTTGATCCATGACCGTCTCGCGCGATCCGGCAGCAAGATCCGCGCGGATCGGAATGAGTGCAAAGCGAATAGGCGAGCAGCTTTTGTCGGAGAAATTGTTGTTGACGGTGACGTTATTTATTAATGGGTGTTCGCCAAACGCGCGTTGCCCCGCAAAAGGGGTCGTCACATGGTTTGCTCCCTGAAACGTCTCGGAAATTCGTTTGCGGTCACGAAACCAGGCTTCGTAAACCCATTCGATATCGGTTGCCCGGCCCCAACGCGCCATCAGAGCTGTGGTTTGTGTACCGCCATCTTCGTTTGTGAAGATCGTGGTGTAGCGGATGCCGACTGCACCATCCTTTGCCGGAAGCTCTTCATAATACGTGACCAGCGGAATGTCGGAAAATTTGTCTAGAATGCTTTCGCGGGCATAGATCAGAGGTGCGTTTTGTATTGCAAGGCGATCTATTTCCGTTTTCTTTGCACTTTCCACGGCGGACACGCGGGCATCCGTGATTATCACTCGTTTGGTATTCGGAGCCGAACGAACGCGGTTTAGATGGAGTTGAACCTCGTGACGCCCCGCCTCGAGAAGGCCTAAGAGAGCCTTGTATTCGAATCCCTCAGCACCTGCAAAAAGTGAAATATCCGATCGATATTTGCCGTCAACAAAAAGCGTTAGAACGACAGCCTCCGAGCCCTTTTTTGACCATGAACCACCGGGCACTCGTGCCTTGATGTGCAATGCGTATTCATCTGGCGCGGGAACAGAGACCTTGATCGTTTTGATCAGCTCACCGGCCTCCGCCGGGCTCGACTCATCGCCGCACTGGCCAATAACGCTACCCACAAAGAGTAAAAAAACGAATGGAATAAGAACAAGTTTCATAGAGATCCGTCAAAAATGGACGCGAAGTTCGACTTCAGTATAGTCATACCTGATTCTCTCTAAAAATGACCATAAATCTAATCAAGAGTTAACTTGCGAGCTATCTTCCGGTAACGACAATGTAATCCCTTTTAGCATCTTAGGCGAAATCGAGAGCACACCCCACACGTTAATACAAAGTTTGCATTCTGTTCGCTTTGATGTAATGCGGGGACTGTAGCCTTCCTTTTTCCCGTAAGTTTCAATTCGGAACCCGACGGCATAAAACGCTTTCGGACGAAGTCATATTTTAGAGATCTTAGGAGTTACACATGACATTCAGGCAAGTCTTTGTTCACGGGTGTGGACTGATATTCTCAGTCGCACTCTTATGTTTTGTTCTTTTTCCAACTAACGCTTCGGCACAGTTCGATAGCGGCACCATCCTCGGAACCGTTACAGATAATGCCGGATCGGTGGTTCCAAACGCAACGGTAAAATTGGTCAACCCTTCGACGGGAACGACCGTCACCACGATGGCCGACGCTCAGGGCGGCTATCAATTCCTCAACGTCAAGATCGGCGTCTATCAGATCAGAGTTGAGGCTCAGGGATTCTCGACGGCTGTTGCCGAAAACGTCACGGTAACCGTAAACGCCCGCCAACAAGCGGACATAAAGTTGCAGACAGGACAACTGTCCGAAACCGTGACCGTTGTCGGTGACCCGCAGCTACTTGAAGTAAATTCGAGCGAACGCGGCCAGGTCATCATGCGCGAGCAGATCATTAACCTGCCGCTCAACGGCCGTTCGTACGCCGACCTCACGCTTTTGAGCACAGGCGTAAACCAGTCGCAGATCAATGTTCCCGGCAATTCGGGTTCGCGCGACGCGTCTTTCAACGTTAACGGACTCCGCAGTTCACTTAACAATTTCATTATTGACGGTGTCGATAACAACTCCTACGGAACGAGTAACCAAGGGTTCTCAAACCAAGTCGTCCAGGCCTCGCCCGACGCCATCGAAGAATTTAAGGTACAGACCAATAACTTCAGTGCAGAATTCGGACGAGCCGGCGGTGCGGTCATCAATGCCGCGATCCGCTCGGGTACGAACCAGTTTCGCGGTTCGGCATGGAACTACCTGCGTAACACATCGCTCAATGCAACCGGCTTTTTCAAGCCAGTGAACAATGAAAAGCCAGTTCTCCTGCAGAACCAATTTGGTTTCACTTTCGGCGGTCCGATCTGGAAGAATCGCATATTCTTCTTCGGCGATTACGAAGGCTATCGCCGCATCGCTAAGCGCGTAGCGTTTGCAACGGTTCCAACGGCGGACATGCGGAATGGCATATTCCGCACCGCTGCCGGCGTAGCGATCCCGATCCGCAATCCGCTGACGGGTGTTGTTTATGCTGACGGCATCGTTCCGCAGTCGGCGATCACGCCATTTGCCCGCAAGGTCTTGGCCGATCTGCCCGCTGCGAATATCGCAGGCACCGCAAACAACTATTCCGTCCTGCCTCGAAGCCAGTTTTACAACGACAAGGGCGACGTGAAGCTTGACTTCAACATCAACGACAAAATGACCGCCTTCGTCCGCGGCAGTGCTCGAAAGCTCAACAACTTTGAAGCTCCGACCATCAGCGGAGCGAGCGGCGGCGATAGCAATGCGTCGGTTTTTGTCATCAACGAACAGCTCGCCGGCGGCGTGACTTATACGTTGACACCGAGTTCTGTACTTGAGTTTCGCCTCGGAGCTTCACGAACCGAGGCCGGTAAATTGCCGTTCAATTTCGGCTCCGGCAATATGGAAACTCTCTACGGCATCACCGGTTTGCCGACATCGCCCGACATCGCGGGCGGTTTGAACACCCAGTCGATCAGCGGATTTACGACGATCGGGCGCCAATCGAGCAACCCGCAGTTTCAGAACCCGAACGTGATCAACCCACGCGTCAACTACACATTCATCGCCGGCAATCACAGCTTCAAGGTCGGATACGAATATCAGCGTATCAACACGCCGATCTCAGATTCACACCCAAAATACGGACAGGACAGCTACGGTGGTTCGTTTAGCCGTCCGATCGGCACAACGACCAGCAACTCGGCATACAATATCGCCGACTTCCTATTTGGGGCTAGAAGTTCATACCAGCTGACCGATACGTTCGTCGCTCAATACAGACAGCGTATGCATTTCGGTTACGTTCAGGACGATTGGCAGGTCAATCCCGACCTTACGATCAACGTCGGTGTCCGTTATGAATACGCAACCCCGCAGTATGAGCGTGACAACCGCCTGTCGAATTTCAACCCCGCGACAAGAGCTGTTTTCGTGGCAACGGATGGTTCGATTGCCGATCGTGCAACCGTAGACCCAGACCGAAACAACTTTGCCCCACGACTCGGGTTTGCATGGAAAGCCGCTCCGCGAACTGTTATTCGTGGTGGATACGGGATGAGCTACATCCATTTCAACCGTCTCGGCGGCGAGAATATTCTGTCGCTCAATCCTCCGCAGGTCTTCAACGTCACGATAACCCAGAACGCCTTTACGACCGTCGGGGGTGTTTCGACGCCTACAACGCCGTGTGTGGGCAATAATTTCGCCAACTGCTTCCGAACCACCCAGCAGGGCTACCCAACAGGACTTCTGATTCCTAGTCAGTTCGACGCATTGCGTTCAAGGGTAAACTACATACCGAAAGATTCGCCAACAGCATACGTTCAGAGCTTCCATCTGACGGCACAGTACGAAATCCTTCCAAATCTGCTCGTAGATTTTGGCTATGTCGGAAATCGCACGTCAAACCTGATCATTCTAGGTGACATCAATCTCGCCCGTCCAAATGCTGCAGGTGAAAGCACGCCGCTGCAGCAGCGTCGTCCGCTTCCTCAGTTCTCCTTTATCCAGGGTGCGTTGCCGATTGGTGATGCTCAGTATGATTCGTTCCAGCTGAAGGTTGAACGACGATTCTCAGGCGGTCTTTTCCTGCTCAATTCTCTTACCCTTTCAAAGGCAACGGACAATGCGGCAGGCCACCTTGAGTCGTCGAATGGCGACAACTCACGTGCAAATCTGACCAACCTCCAAGCGGAGAGAGGAGTTTCAAACTACGATGTTCCAGTGAACAATACGACCAGCGTAGTTTACGATCTGCCGTTCGGACGCGGACGTAGATTTGGCAGCAGCATGCCGCGTTTTCTTGATGCACTGATCGGTGGATTTAGAATGACCGTGATCAACCGCATTACGAGCGGACGCCCCGTAAATCTTACATATTCACCAACCTCGGACTTCTCAGTTGGCGGCAATGTGACCTACAGGCCAAATATTGTCGGCACCGTCGAGCTTGAAAACTGGACACCGCAAGCTTATTTCGACCGAACCGCAGTCGCTATCCCAACTGACCGTTCAACACCATTCGGCAACTCGCCGCGTAACGGTTTTCGCGGTCCCGGTTTCTGGCAGGCTGATCTGGGGGTTCATAAGCAGTTCACGCTGTGGAGCGAGAGTTCGAAGCTAGAGATCAGGGCAGAGGCTTTCAACCTCTTCAACAAGACGAACTTCGGAGCACCTAACGGTAATATTTCGAGTTCCGCCTTCGGCACGATCACGAGTGCTTTCCCGGCACGCGAGATCCAGTTTGCTGCGAAGTTGTACTTCTAACCCACACACCCTTGCGGAGGTCCTTGGTCGACGTTTGTTGAACAAGGATCTCCCTTTTTACCTTCAAAAAACAATAAGCATTTATGAATAACGATCGATCAAACTCCGAAAAAGATTCGAAAATAGCTCTTCCACGTCGTGATTTTCTGGTGAAAGCCGGAATCGGGCTCGGTGCTGTCGCCGCCCTTAACCCGTTCGCCGCCATCAGCGAAGCGGCGTCTAAAGACAGTAGATATTTCCGATTCGCTGTCATCTCTGACACGCATATCATTGACGAATATTACAAGGGGCCCGAAAGCAACCAGCTCGATTCCGAATCAGTGTTCCTGACAACCCAACGTCTCACCTCGGTTCGTAATTTCCTCGGCTCGCTTAATCCTCCGATCGAACGGGTGTTCGTGTGCGGTGATTTCTTTCACGATTATCCGTCGACCGACTACGATTTTTACTACAAAAACCGTACCCGCATCGACAATGCGAAAGATCTTATCGACGGCTTTAAGATGCCGGTTCACGTCGCTCTTGGCAATCATGATTACGACGTTCCGAAGGTGTCGCGTGAGATGTCGCACCGGCTGCATAAGGAAAAGCTGAAGATCGACCCGTACTATTCGGTCACGCACAAAGGCTATAAGTTCATTGTCCTCAACAACTTCCTCGGGGCCACCTGGGATCAGACCCACAAAGATTACCAGAAATCCGTCGGTTCGTACGGCGAGACTCAATTGAACTGGCTCGAGGCTGAGCTTAAGCAAAAGATGCCCACATTCATCTTTCAGCACTACCCGCTCTACAACATGAAAGAGGTCGAGATCGCCGACTATGGCATTCTGCCGCTACTGAAAAAGCATAAGGATACTATCCAGATATTTTTCTCTGGTCATTGGCACCGTTGGTTCGATTTTGCGAGAACCTACGGCCCGCAGCATTACACTGTCGCTTCGACACGCTATGACGAGGACAATTACATGCTCGTCGAGGTTGATACCAAAACGAAGACCTGGAAGATACTGAACCACCACTGTCTCGAATGGGCGACACGATACAGCGTTCCCTACAAAGCCTAGACGGCATTCCCGCTTCAAGGAGAAAATGGAAAGGGTTTAATTGTTGTGATACCAGCTACTTATAGTTAAGACCCTTCCTATTTCGTGACGTAAAGCTTCGAAAAACTCCGTTTCTTCGCTCCCAAAAATCGTCTCACTTAAGAGGACAAACTGAGACGGCCTAAACATCTTATTCTCAGACATTTACAGCCATAAATCGTCTCACTTAATAAAATCATCCGCCCACAAGTGAGACGATTTTATCACCCTCAAACAGGGGACGAGTCGAACGTGGTTTTAACATCCCGGACATACCGCATTAATGTCGATGTCAGACAGTTCTCATAAGCTGAAAGCATGCAGGTGATCAGCGAGGAGAAAAGCGTCACAAATCAGCGGGCCGACCTTGGCCGCGAGTTTTACAGACGTGGCTGGGTTCTTGGGACAAGTGGGAATTTCAGTGCTCTGTTGGCTCGCGATCCTTATCGTTTGTGTATAACGGCGAGCGGCAACGAAAAAGGCGATCTCGATGATACACATTTTCTTGAAATTGATTCGGCGGCCAGGCTCCTTTCCGGTTCCGGATCTCCGTCCGCCGAGACTCAGATACATTCCACGCTGTATGGATACTTCCCTCATGTAGCTAGTGTTTTGCATACGCATTCGGTCTGGGGGACGATCCTGTCGGATGAGTACTTTGACCAAGGTGCGATCGTGATCGAGGGATACGAAATGCTAAAAGGCCTGGCGGGTGTGAAAACACACGAACATCGAGAGGTCGTGCCAATTATTGAGAACTGTCAGGACTATGCTGCTCTGGCCGGCGAGATCGAGAACGTTTTGGATACCAATCGTGATGTTCACGGAATCTATCTGAGGCGTCACGGCCTTTACACGTGGGGGAAAAGCATCGCTGAAGCGAAAAGGCACGTTGAGATATTCGAGTTTTTGTTTGAGGTACTTGGGCGGCGTTTGAGGTGATATGGCGATCGTAAATGTTCCAGATGCAGGTCGGACGATCTCCGATCAGTACGAAATTGGCGACTATCTCGGCACTATCGGCATTGCCTTTGAACGGTGGCCGGTCATTGAGTTTTGCGACCAGATGGATGACGCGGAATTGCTCAGAGCATATGCCGCGAATGTAGATGCGATAAAAGCGGCGTCGGGTTACTCAACAGCCGATGTTATCAATGTCACACCTGATATTCCGGGTCTTGAAACTATGCTTGCGAAGTTTCGCCGCGAGCATTGGCATGATGAGGATGAGGTGAGATTTATCGTTAGTGGTCGCGGACTTTTCCATATTGCCCCGCCGCGTGGTGATGTCGTCTCGATCGAGATGGAAGCGGGCGATCTCATTCGGGTTCCTAGCGGAACGCTGCATTGGTTCGACGTCTGCGGCGACCGGCGGATCAGAGCGATCAGGCTCTTTACCGACATGGCGGCCTGGACGCCTCATTATACGGACAGCGGCGTTGATCACCGATATCAGCCGATGTGCTTCGACGACTCTCCTTTTCTTTCTCACGCAGTATGATCCAGGCAATTCTCCTCGACATTGAGGGCACAACTTCGCCGATCGATTTCGTCCACAAGACACTCTTTCCCTTTGCTGAAGCGAGAGTTGGTGATTTTGTTGCGGCGAATTATGATCAGCTAGACGATCTTATCGATGCTCTTCGCTTGGAACATACGCGTGAGCAAGACCCCGCAGATATGTATCCCGGCGAATCTCCTGAGACAGTTTCTGCATATCTTAAATACCTTATCAAGATCGACCGCAAATCGACTCCGCTCAAGGCGATCCAAGGCGAGATCTGGAAACATGGATACGAAGCAGGGCTTTTAAGGTCCGAGATATTCGATGACGTTCTGCGAGCGTTCGAGAGATGGCGGGACGATGGCAAAACCATCGCGATATATTCGTCGGGAAGCGTACTCGCCCAGCGACTGCTGTTCAAATATACCGAAGATGGCGATCTGACCGGCTACATCTCTCACTATTTCGACACGAACATCGGCGGTAAGCGCGAGGCTGCTAGTTACGCGGCGATCTGTGAGTCGCTTGAAATATTGCCGTCCTCAGTGATGTTCGTTTCCGATATTCCCGCAGAACTCAAAGCTGCACGCGACGCCGGGCTTACGACCGTTCTTTCCGTTCGGCCCGGCAATGCATTCGTAGAGAACGCGGATGTTTGGAACGTCGTCAAGACGTTTGACGAGATCGAATAGATCTTCATTCCGGCTGCAAGCCGCCCGCACCAATGGTTGTTCCGCTCAGAGCAAATCCATGTTCGGCTGTAGTGTCGTTTCTGCCAATATCCTTGTCCCCGACGGTCAAACCGATGACGGGCCGCATCATTGGGAGGCTCAAGACCGAAAGGGCCAACAGAGCGACACGTGACCAGAGCGGCTGATGGCCGTTCCAGTGCTGCGATAGTGTTTTGAGGCCTGTTCCGTCGGATGGGTCAAAATACACACGCTCTGACCACTGCTGTCTTCCGGCCGGAAAATGTTGATAATTACCGAGGATCTGTGCGATCGAGGCGACCTGCCGTGCGGGCAATGGAAAATCGTACTCGGGCTTAACTACGATCTGACTATGTCCGTCGCGGATCTCGCCGACGAACTCCGAGAATGTCCGGGCGTTGCTGACATTGAGCATCGTGTTCGAATGCATACAATGACGGTCGCCGCCGGAAATGATCGGCAGCCCGAGACGTTCCGCCAGCTCGATCGCCACCTGATTTTCATTCCAGGTGCGAAACCCGTTGATCTCAATCGCATGGATCCATTTCGCATGGCCAGCGAGAAATCTCTCTAAGACCTGCTCATGCAGCTGTTGTCCGATCATCTCAATATCCCAGATCGGGTGATTTAGGACGATAAGCACGCCGTCACAGTCGTTGAGCATCGCGAACAGCTCATGCAGCCTTACATCGTCGGGCATCCCATCAGCGTGAGTGTAGTCGAGCAGCTGTTCCGTGATCGCCATCGCCTCGTTGCCGGGCAGGTTGTGCACGCCAACGTGAAAAAAACCTTCGCCAAACGGTACCGTCCATTCCATCGATATCGGTGTTATTTCTTCGTCGAGGTCGCGGCGAAGCTCGACGTTGGCGGCGATGCTGTCGTGGTCTGTGATCGATACCATACCCTCGAGGCCGAGTGACCTCATACTCGCAGATTCCATTTCCACAACCTGATTGCCTGTTAAGGGCGGCGTCCAGTAGCCGGTTTTGAATTCGGGCGGGCGGCCGTACAACTCGATCGAGCGTTTCTGCTCCCGCCGCCAGATGTAGGAAAGAATAGGAATGCGTTCGGCGTAATAAGGCACGAAATCCAATAGCTCTTTCGAGTGCATGGTGTGACAGTGAAGTGAAATGCCGGTGTTTGCATTGGGGACGTTTTTCTCTCCCTTTTTGAGGAAACGGACGTTTCGGGCATCGATCATTGTTCTTCTCCTTTCCAGTAAATAAACGAAAAACCCGTCGAGAGACGGGCGTCAGCAGAGGCAATTGAGGTGAGTAGTCCGTTCCGCCACAGGGCAAAAGCTAAAAAATCTTTATTGTTCTTATCAACAGTAAACACCGCTGAAGCACGGATCATCTCGTTTTCGAGCACAATAGTTTTTTGAACGAACGCGGTAAGGCTAAGATTATTCGCCTGTGGTGAAGTGCAGGTTACGGCTGGCTTAAAGTTGCGTTAAGGAAAACGAGCTTTTTTATTAACGATTTAGGCTTTTTGAAATGACGCGATAAATGCGTACCGGCGGGCAATCGGGTCGATGGTGAGCTTGCCGGCTCCGGTCTGTTGCAGATTGTAAAGAAAGGGCATGAGATCGCCCCAGAATTGAACATGAAACTTGCGCAGCCACCCCTTTAGCAAGGTACGGAACCACGCAGGCAGATCGCCCTGATCGTAGAAATCAACGATGTACATCTTCCCGTTTGGCTTGAGGTTGGCGATGGCACGGTCGATCGATTCCTGCCACGGCGGGATCATCGAGATCGCATAGCTGAAGAAGATCGAATCGAAAGGCTCTTCCAGGCCAAATGTTTCCAGATGGTCGAGATCGCCTGCTAGGGCCGTCCTGAGTGTCACATTCTCCAGCTCTGCCTTTTCGAGTTTGCCAGTGGCTGTTTGCAGCATCGCGGCCGACGCATCCAGCCCGAAAAAATTGGCTTTCGGGTAACGGCGGGCGAGTATCTCCAGATTTCTACCGGTTCCGCATCCGATCTCGGCGACGTTGTCGCCATCGGCAATAGTCATCCGCTCTATCAATTGATCTCGGCCCAGCAGATAGAATTTTCGTGTCGCATCGTAAAAGTATCGCTGGTGGCGATACATCGAATCCATCTGTTTGAATGCGTCAGTCACAAGTTTTAGTTTTCGAGCGTATAGAGGTGAAATCCGCCGTAGATGGAAACGCGGTCCTTATCTGATAGTTCTTTCGACAGTTCGCGATGATATTCGAATTTCGATCGCAGTTCGCCTGGCAGATTCTTCTCGATCGGTGACGTGGAACCGGCGGTGCGAAAGATAATTCGTGAACCCGGCTCGCCTTTTTCCGCGATCTGCTGCCAGAGATCGGTCATCGTCGAAGCGTTCATCCAGTCTTGAGCGTCCAGGAAGACAAAGCGGTTGAAAGCCCCTCTGCCCTCGGAGCGGATAGTGTCGGTTACGCTTCCGACGACGGTACGAACGCGATGGGCGTTCGCCTTAAGAGCCGAGAAATTCTCGGCCTTCAAATATTCGGGTATGGCTTTACGCTTGTCGGTATCGTAGCGACGGGCGAGAGCTTGCCAGGCGAAATAGTTATCATCGATCGGGAATTCACACGCGAGCCTGCGTGTACGCTCTCGATAGATATCTATAAGAGATCCCGAGCCGACGTCTTCTTTCAGTTCCTCGAGCTGCTGCGGAGGAATGCCGAGTCCAAACGTTGTGATCGGCAGGCGGCCGAACATCCGTATGACCTTAGAATCAAAGAATGGAGCGAGATGCTTTTCGAAAAGCTCACTTTGCTCTTCCAGACTAGTGGCCTCGAGCAATTTCTCAGGCCTGAGGCCGATCAGGTGTGCGAAGCGGTGAAAAAATCGAAGAAAATAGCCGTTTCGCGAGTGTTCGTAAAGCCCGCCCCTTTCAAAATATCCTATTCGGTTCCCGCCCAGCACTTTGCCAAGAATGCCGTTCGTCTCCCAAAAACTTCGTGCATCATCATTTAGCAGGGGCGAGATGAAACGCTCGTAGTTTTCCAAATTTAACGCATCTTTTCCTTTACCAAAAAAAGCAAAGAAGTCCTCATGATCCGGCAGTGATTTCAATGCGGCAAGCTTTAGATCCAAAAGATAAATGTGGTAACGATTGAGATCCGCGGCCGTGACGGATGCCGGCCCTGTCGCAAGATAGTTCAATGCGTTGCAGCCGCCGGAAGATATCGTCATGATCCGCGAATCACTATCAAGCCGCAATGCTTCAAGATCGACGCGGGGATCTTCCCAGATCTGGTTGTAAACAAAAGCGTCGAACCAATAAGCAAAAAGCCGCTGCATTAACCCTTGCGAGGTAAGTACGGGCCGCGTGGTAACAGCATCTAGAACATGTTCTGCGGGCATCATTAATTAAATTTAACGAGTCAAAAGCACGAGAGTGTGACGATATTCTTAACACCGTATTAAGAAAAACGTGTCAAATAAAAAAGGCGGCCCGAAGGCCGCCAAAGCGGGTTCATCGTCAAACAACAGGTCATTCCTGACCGACAAAGTCAACGTCGGTCAGAGTGTCCTGAACTTGTAAGATCCGGGTCGCAAAGCGGTAGCGTTTTGCATTCACGCCTACCGCATACGAAGTTCCGGCATCAATATCCTCAAATTTGTAGTAACCGAACGATCCCGTAGTAGCCGTTCTTCGGTTCCCCTGAGCGTCGGTGATGAAGACGGTTGCGTTTCTCAAGCCACGACCATCGGCTGTCAGGACACGACCTGAGACTTCGACTCCAGCCGCGGTTGACGGCAGCAGTTCGATTCCCCAACCACCTTTGACTTCGCCTCGTACGACTTCAGGTGCCAGCGGCCGGCCTGCTATCGCGCCATCGTCTTCGATGTAGAGGCTCCACACGCCATTAGCTGTCACGCCGCCAAAGCTGCCTGAAAGGGTCTTGTCGTTCGTCCTTGCAACCGTGCAACCTGGCTCGACGTACGGCCCGACCGGCGCCGGTGCTGCGAACGCTCTTACTGGTTCGCAGGTCGTCGGTTTGAAGATACCCGTTGTCAGTGGTCCGGCATCAGGCAGTACAGCATTCGGGTAATCGGCGAAGGTCAGCGTAACCGCGTTATTCGTCGTCACAGCTGTCGGACCACCTACATCGGCAACCAGAGCGTATTTTGCCCCGTTTGGCCCGACAAGTAGTACGTCGACGTTGTCAGGCAGTTCGTGATAATAGTCGAACAAGGTCACGCGGACGCGGAAAGTATTCGCAGTCGCTCCCGTAACCGTGATGCTCGACGGATACGGGTTAGCTACCGTCGATCCAAGGATCGTGATCAAGTTCGTATTGCGAAACTGATTCGCCGTGTCGTTGATCGTTACCGTCGTTGTGTTGGTTGACGGAGCTCCTGACAAGGAAACCGTGAACGTTTCGTTCGTGTCCGCCGAAAGATCTCCGCAAAGCGGTACCGAGATGGTCTTGGTAGTTTCGCCTGCGGCAAAAGTAACCGTCTGAGAAGTATTTACGAAGTCGATTCCGCTTGCACAAGCAGCTCCGCCAATGGCGGTAGCGTTTGTGAGGTTAACAGTTGCAGTCGTCGCTCCAGTCGTGACACCCGTTCTGTTGATTACCAGTGCTACCGCCTGTGACTCGTCATCTCGATAGGTAGTCGAACTAAATCCGACAGAAGTCGCCGGAGGAGCAGCAATTCTGCCCGGCGACCCGATCTCGTTAGGATCGGCCGAGGCCACAAATGCACCGTTTACTCCAACCGCACTTAGCTGTGTGATCGTCGTGTTGTTCAACCCTGCCGCGTTGTCGAACGTCGGGAACGACGGCCCGGCAGGTGATGCTCCAAAGATGACTTTCGCCTGTAGAACACCTGCCGCGTTAAAAATATTTACCTCATCGCCGCCCGTGCTGAGTCCGATCCCTGAACCGCTATACGTTCCGATCTGGAGATTCGCTGGTGGGTTCGTACCAAACCACGTGCTGCGGAAGCTTGCGGCGACGGTGGCAGGAGTTGCGGATTCCAGAAATATCACCGATTCACCTGGGCCAATAATGGTAACGCCGGTGAGGGCTAAGGCCGATGCGAACGAGGCCGAACTATCGTCGACACGCCATCCCGTAATGTCGAGGGCAGTCGTACCGCGATTGGTCAGTTCGAACCAATCAGCCGCAACCGGACTATTGCCACTTGACCATGGTGCGATTTCGGAAACTGTGATTCCTGTCGGTACCGGCGTCGGACTTGGGGTCGGCGTCGGAGTTAACGTCGGTGTTGGCGTTGGTGTTGGATTGGGGCCCGTGCCAAAAATTCTGCCCGGCGAGCCTATTTCGGTGGATCCTGCTAGCGGATTGGCCGCAAGGAACGCTCCATTGACACCGACAGCACTGAGTTGTGAAATGGTTACATTATTCAGGGCCGCAGCATTGTCAAAACTCGGGAATGCGGGGCCAGCCGGCGACGCACCAAATAGAACACTCGCCCGCAGTACGCCGGCAGCGTTGTAAAGATTGACCGCGTCGCCGCCCGTGCTTAGGCCGATCCCGCCGCCGGTGTAGCTGCCAAAGCGAAGCCCGGCAGGCGAATTTGCTCCAAACCACGTGGCTCGAAACGTAGCTTCGGTCGTGGCTGGTGTTGCCGACTCAAAAAAGATGACCGATTCGCCGGCGTTGATGACCGTGATCCCGTTCAGTGCGAGTGCAGCAGCAGGTGAACCCGAGCTGTCATCGACTTTCCAACCGGTGATATCTACCGGGAATGCCGTTCCATTTGTCACCTCGAACCAGTCGGCTCCGACCGGGCTGTTGCCGCTCGACCATGGCGAAACTTCTGAAATGAAAAGGCGTCCGACCGTTCCGGGCGACCCGATCTCATTCGCATCGTTTACCGCGATGAAGGCACCGTTCACTCCGACAGCGCTCAATTGTGAGATAGTGGCGTTGTTCAAACCGGCAGCATTGTTGAATGTCGCAAAGACCGGTCCGGTAGGTGATGCTCCAAACACCACTTTTGCTTGTAAAACTCCCGCAGCGTTGTAGATATTTACTTCATCACCGCCTGTGCTGAGTCCGATCCCGCCGCCCGTGTAGCTTCCGATCTGAAGTCCAGCCGGCGCATTCGCTCCAAACCAGGTATTTCGAAATGTTGCTGAGATCGCAGTTGGGTCGGCACTTTCGAGAAAGATGACCGACTCGCCCGGGGCGATCGAGGTAACGCCATTCAAAGGCAGAGCGGCCGCGAATGACGCTGAGCTATCATCTACACGCCAGCCAGTCAGTGTTACAGGGGCGACACCTGTATTGGTTATCTCAAACCAATCGGCACCGACCGGGCTATTGCCGCTCGACCAGGCTGCAACCTCGGAGATTATTAATGAAGGGACTTCATTTTCATTTAGTACATCGGCAATGGTCAGCGTATAGCCGACGCTTGCGTCGGGTGTAGTTCCGACCGTTGTGTCATCTACGTTAACGGTGACCGTGTAGCTTGATTTTGTTTCAAAATCCAGGACCGTACCGGCCTTCACGTAGAGTCCGGAGCTTTCAACATCAAAGAATGCAGCGTCTGCACCCGTGACATTGAGGCTGTTGGCCCCGAGCCCGTCATCCGTGATCGCGATATCTGCCACCTTAATGCGGGTGGCGGTGCTGGTGTTCTCGACAATAGTATTTACTCGATTATTTAGAGCGATCGCCGTCGGTGGAAGGTTTGTACCCGACGACTGACGATAAACCCAAAGCTGTGGCGTATCGAAATTGCCGCCCCCATTCTCACTGACGACATACAAATTCCCCTCGAAATCCATAGTCACGCCTTCATGCTGCTGAGCCGCGACGGACAGTGGATTACCCGGATCGGATTGGATCGTCAGTGTGCTTGAAATGTTTCCCGCGCGATCTGTGTTGACGATCTTTCCGGATTCATGACTAAGCACGAGCAACCTGCTGGCATTCGCACCGGTGAATGACGGGATAGTTGAAAACGCAAAAACATCTGCGATGTCGACCAGATTTAGAAGTGCGGGGTTGAACAGGTTTATCGAATTAACCGTTGTCGGGGAACCATTGCTCGCAGTCCCCGCCGCAAAATCAACAGTGGTTTGAAAGATCCCTTGCGGGTCGCTTTCTTTTACCAGAATGAATCCGCTGGTTAGCGGGTCGACCGTCAAACCCTCGAGGCCGATATTTTGGACGAAGGTACCAAGACCTACGGTTTGTGCCGCCGCTCTCGTTAGAGTGGTGCCCGCAGCGTAGGTAAATCGAACGACTCTACGGTCGCGTTCCTCCGTCATGACGAACTGGTTGTTGCCGATATACGTCAACCCTTCCGGGTCGTAAAACTCCGATCCTTGTGGACTGCTGCCGGGTGCAAGCGTCATCGAATCGATCAACTGGCCGGTTTTCGAAACCTGGACCACCGACGTTCCCGCGTCACCGACTACGAACAATGTGTTTGTGTCCCAGTTGTATGTAACTGCCGAAACCTCCTGAGCCAGTAAACTGCCCGCAGGAGGCGTCGTTCGTGTTGGTTCAGGCAGATCGTGTCGGCCAACGCGAACATAGGTTGCGAGATCGACCGAAGTCGGCAAATTGACGATCGTTCCAGGCGAGCCGGTTTCTGCCCCTGCAAGACGTGCACCGTTGATCCCAGCGACACTAAGCGTCGTCAATGCTGCCAGGTTAGCCCGATTGTCAAAGGTGAATCCAACGGTCGTCGTCGCATACGTAACGCTAGTCACCGGCATACCGGCGGCATTAAAAATGTTGACTGCGTCGTTACTCCCACCGAGTCCGACCCCGGATCCACCGTAGGTTCCGATCAGGAAACCCGCAGGCCGCGTCGCTGTTCCGAACCACGCTGTCGTGAACGCAGCGATCTTTGCAGCGTCTGTCGTGCCGGCCGCGTCGCTCTCAATGAATATCGCAGACTTCCCGGCCGGTATAGTGGTGATCCCGCGCAGATCGACGGCAGTCGCGAATGAATTGGAACTGTCGTCCCATTTCCATCCTGTTATAGTCAACGGTGCGTCACCTGCATTGGTTATCTCAAACCAATCCGATTCATAGCTTCCATTCCCGTTGCCCGTTGGATGTACTTCAGAGACGTAAGGCAAAGCCGCCCCAACAGCCGAATTTGAAATAGCAACATCCGTAGCAGCCTCGGCTTTTGAGCCGTCGACAAACACGAAAAAACTACCAAAAGCTAATAATAATATCGCCAAAACAACCCTGGATACCATAGAACCCTCCCGAAAATGTACGATGAGCCCGACTGAACTTTTTGTACAAGAAATGCGTGATCTCGTATGTTGAATACGTAATCTAACAAATTCGTCCTTTCTGCTGGGGATTCCGAAGGGGCGTCGTAACAGAATTGAAACAACACGCTAAATTTGTTTGATTCGTGAACAGGTCAACCTTGTGCAGGCTCGGTGAGATTCGGGTCGATTAGAGAACCTTAAACCTCGCTCATGGCGCTTACAACGATCCGTTGACCGAATACGGCCGAGCATCGCCGCTTAAGCTTTTGATGTTGTAGTATTATTCAGAAATGGTCGATGACAATAGATAACAATGGCGAGAACCCATTAGTTTTCAAATTGGCTTTCGCACAGGAACACTATGAAAGTAAGAATTATTCTCGGGCTCGCGTTCTTAACCTACTGCAGCTTCGGACAGGTACCGACGACCCAAGTTCCTTTGAGTCCTACGATTCTTCAGGAGTCGGGGGCATCAGCAAAGCGGGCGATACGGCGGAGTGTTCCGTTGACAAACGCAATTCAGAAGGCGTATCGGGCTGGAACGCGAAGTACTTCCGGCCGTCCGGGGGCGAATTATTGGCAACTGGAAACAGACTTTGTGATCAATGCCAGCCTCGACCCTGCCACGCAAACCATAACGGGAAGTGAGACCATTACCGTCCACAATAATAGCCCGGACAAACTTGACCAAATTGTCTTGCGGCTTGACCACAATATTTTTCGTCCGCGAGTGCCGCGAGGGTTTTCCGTGCCTGCCGAAACGACTGACGGAATGGTCCTTACCCGGATCAAAATAAATGGAGTCGAGGTCGATCTGAAAGCACCCGTACCACAGCGACAGGCTAAGATCGAAAGATCTTATGCAATTGGTTTAGATCAAACTGTTGCTACGATAATGCTCGCAACACCGATCGAGCCGCGGACTCTGGCGACCCTTGAAATTGACTGGAACACAAAACTGCCCGGCGGACCAAACGGCCAGGGACATCGGATGACACAGCGTTGGGATAGCAAGCTTTTCCAACCGACTCAGTGGTTTCCGCGTCTGGCAAAATACGATGATCAGCGTGGTTGGGACACAAATCTCTATCTCGGACCTTCGGAATTTTATAACAACTACGGAAAGTTTGACGTCAAGATCGAAGTCCCCGCCGGATGGATCGTCAGCGGAACCGGCGTGTTGCAAAATGCCAGTGAAGCCGTCGCTCCATTTGTTCGTGAACGCCTTGCTTCTGCCTTAAAGACCGACGAGGAAGTAATGATCGTCAAGGAAGACGAACGCGGAGTCGGTAAAGCACTATTGCCACGAGAAATGAATGTCTGGCATTTCGTGGCAGATAAAGTCAACGATTTTGCGTGGGCGACCTCCAATGAATTTGTCTGGCGAACGACTAGAGCAAACATCCCGACCAAGGGGCATGTTCCTATTCACATGTTTTACCTTCCGGAAAGGGCACGTTTCTTTGTAAACGCGGGTAAAAATTCCCGCCATGCTCTGGAGTTTTATTCTAAGCTTTTGATCCCGTACGCCTTTCCGCAATTGACCCTGCAGGATGGCCCAAGTGCCGGAATGGAATATCCGATGGTCATCAATTCAAATCAGGGAGCCGCCGATCACGAGACTTTTCATCAATGGCTTCCGATGATGGTGGGAACTAACGAGACCCGTTACGGCTGGATGGACGAAGGTTTTAATCAATATTCAAATATTCTCTCGAATGCCGATACCCGCGGCAGACCTTTTGACCTTGATCGATTAGGTCAGAACTACGGCAGGATCAGCGGGAACGAGGACGAACCGGCGTTGATGTGGAATGCCAACTATGCAGGAACCTTCTATGGTTATCAAACCTATAATAAGACATCACCGATGTTTTCTATGCTAGGGGGAATAGTCGGCGACGCAGCGATGAATGCTGCCCTGAAGAAATATGTCGAAACATGGGCGTTCAAACATCCGTCACCCTGGGATTTCACCTTCTTCATGAACAAAGAGCTTGGCCGCGACCTGAATTGGTTCTGGTACTACTGGCTGTTCACCACAGAGAAAGTTGATGGCTCGATCAAGGAAGTTGTTTTGAAAGGAGACAAGGCGATAGTTACGATCCATCAAGCAGGCGAAATGCCTTCGCCAGTGGTGCTAAAAGTCGAATTCTCTGACGGTACCGAAAAGATCAAGGCAATGCCGAACGCTCAAATAGCCGACGATAAAACAGCGATCGTAAAGTGGAATGAAGATGTCTGGTTCAATGGCGACCGTGATTTTCAAGCCGTGCTTGATTTCGGAAAACGCAAGATCAGCAAGATAACTCTGGATCCTTACGGGAGATTCCCCGATTCGGACACAAAGGATAATGTTTGGACCAGCAAATGAGATTTGAAAGGCCCTCGCCTTGTCTATTATGCGGGAGCCGACTTACCTGACCAGTTCCTCAATCGCATGGCCCAAAGAGCGCCGCTCGGTGAAATCCACAGTCCATATTTACAGCCTTAGGGACATGATTCTCCAATTGCTATCGAATCAAATCTAAACTTCTTCGTACTAAATTAAACTCCATCCAATCAAAAAAGCGGGCCCTGAGGCCCGCTTTGGTCCGTGATCTTTCGATCGTTTATTCCAATCCGACCAGGTTTACATCGCTTAGGTTGTCGGTCATTTCTACCGTTCGGTTGGCGAAGCGGTAGCGGCGGCTTTGGACGGTGATGAGGTACGAGCGGCCGGTTTCGAGGCCGGTGAATTCGTAGGTTCCGAAGGAGCCTGTGACGGCTGTTCTTCGGCCTCCC
>JBGSQW010000011.1:0-1755 GCA_041737885.1 Pyrinomonadaceae bacterium
GTTGTTCCTCGAAACACTTCCGCTGCTCATTTTGATCAAACTGGCAGCGTTTCTCACGGTTGGCGTATATCGCGGGCTATGGAGATACACAAGCATCGGCGATCTCATAACCTTCGCAAAAGGGGTCGCGCTTGGATCGGCCGCGAGCATGCTGGCGGTACTGGCGATCTACCGATTCGAGGGCTTTTCCCGAAAGGTCTTCTTTATGGATGCCGTTCTGCTGCTTATGGCAGTAATGGGCAGCCGAATGGCCTTCCGTTTGATCCGACAGGTCCTGCCGGCGACGGCAAATCAGCCTGGACGGAAGGTTCTCATTTACGGGGCTGGCGACGGGGGGGAAATGGTCCTTCGTGAACTTAACAACAATCCTGAATGGCAGCTCCAGCCCGTAGGATTCATTGACGACGATCCTCATAAGCGGGATAAGCTGATCCATGGGCTAAAGGTGTACGATGCTAATGGGAACCTCGCGTCGATATGCAAGGAAAAAGAGATCGCTGAGGTGCTCATATCCGTCCGGCAGCTGCCGGCCGATCGTCTGAAGGCCATTCGCGAGGTTTGCGAAGAGGCTGAGGTTACGCTACGACGCGCACATATAACCATCGAACCTGTAGATATCATTTGATCCATTGTCACTAATACTTATCAGAACAGAACCGCGACTGGCCAAGGCTCTCCTTGTGGCCCTGACGATCGTCTGCGTCGTTTTGCTCTGGTTTTTTGTCAGATGGCACTTCGCCAATTCGGTGGCGTCGAAGATCGACGTCAAAAGGCCTGAATCCAAGCTGGTCATAGATTGGTTGATCGGGCTCGGGCCGACAGACCCTCAAACCCATTACGCTGCCGCGGCAATCTTTGAAAAGACCTTCGACCCGGGCGACCTTGAGAGGTCGGTCGCGGAGTATGAGACTGCCGCCGCATTGTCCCCAAATAATTTTCAGATGTGGATCAATCTCGGCCGTGCGCGAAATCTGACCGGTGATACTTCGGGGGCCGAGACCGCATTTAAGAAAGCATTGGCATTGGCTCCAAATTATGCCACGGTGCAGTGGGCATATGGCAACTTTCTGATACGTGAAGGACGCACCGAGGAGGGGTTCAAGCTCGCTGCGAAGGCGGCCGAGACGAACGTCGACCTGGCACAGAACGCAGTTTCGCTCGCGTTGCAGCTTTTTGACGGGGATATTTCCCGAGTTCGTACAACTCTCGGTGACGGCCCGGCGTTGAACGCGGCCCTTGTTACCTCGCTTGTTGCTCAGGAACGTTTTTCTGATGCCGTCGAGTCCTGGACGCGCTTATCCGCTGATGCTAAGAGCGGTACATTCAGCAAACTCGGCGAGAAACTCTTTGAGCAGCTTGTCGCGGGCAAGAAATACCGGCTTGCCGCTCAGATCCTCGGCGACATCGATGCCGACGCGAAACCCGAACTCGGCGCCGTCTCGAACGGTGGGTTTGAGAATGGCGTGAAGCTTCGCGGGGCACGCACGTTCGAGTGGCAGATCGCCGAGGGAACCGAACCTCAGATCGCACTCAGCGAGAGCCAGAAACGCACCGGGAAATACGGACTACTTCTTGTCTTCAATTCTTTCGAAGCCTCACAGTTCCGCACATTTTCTCAGGCAGTGGCCGTGGTTCCGGATGCGGAGTATGAGTTCGAGGGATTCTACCGTTCGGACCTAAAGACCGCGGCAATTCTTAAGCTTGAAATAGCAAATATGGCCTCCGGAAACACGGTCGCTGCGACGCCAGCATTGG
>JBGSQW010000016.1:0-5073 GCA_041737885.1 Pyrinomonadaceae bacterium
TTCAGGGCGGTGTGGGTCTATATGCTGACCCAAAACTGATGGGCAAGAAAGCATGAAAGTGGTTTTGTCGGCGAACCGAGCGTTCCGGCGACCGCTCCGGCAGATAGCCAATGCTATCCTCGCGGCTACAGGGAGAGCGGCTTAGCATTTTGTCGTTCAGGGCCGTTAAGTAAAGCTGGATCACTTATTTATGAAGATAATATTCCTTTTGCTTTCCGCAATGTTAATTTTGGCGTACGCCGCCATTGGTCAAGCCACCGCTTTCGTCGGTGTTAACGTGATCCCGATGGACCGTGAACGTGTGTTGATCAACCAGACGGTCATCGTGAAAAACGGCGTGATCGCTGAGATAGGCGACGCCGCGAAGATCAAGGCTCCGAAGGATGCCACTATCGTCGATGGAACTGGCAAGTACCTGATCCCCGGCCTCGTCGATATGCATACGCATTTGTTGTCTGACAGCGACGAGTACCCTGATTCGATAGCACCGGACGAGCTACGCGTTATGGTCGCGAATGGTGTGACGACCGTGCGGTTCATGATCGGTACTCCGGAATTGCTCAAATTGCGCGACCGGTCGGCGGCGGACGAGATAGCGGCGCCGACGATCTATGTCGCAAGCCCGCATCTCACCGGACGCGAGCAGGGAAATAATTTCGTAGTCAAAACTACGGAAGAGGCACGCGAGGCGGTCAGGAAATCCAAGGCTGCGGGGTACGATTTCATCAAGGTGACCACCTTCGTACCGTCGCTGGTCTACGAATCGGCCGTTGACGAGGCCAAAAAGCTAGGTATCCGCGTCGTTGGCCATGCGGACAGCCGTTTTGTAGGTGTCGAGCGGGCATGGAAAGCTGGACAGCAGATCGAACACCTCGACGGCTACATGGAGCTATTACTAAAGCCCGACGCTCCGATGAAAGGCTCGGTGTCCGATCTATATATTTACACACCGGACAACTGGAAAAGCTTTGACCATATGGATGAGTCAAAGATACCGGAAATCGCGCGCAAGACGGTAGCGTCCAACCCTTTCGTCGACCCGACACATCATTTCATGAAGAATTCGTTCGGTCGCTTGCGGACCGAGGCGGAAATGCGGGCTCAGCCAGATTTTAGATTCTACCCGGCGAAGGTTCAGCAGACTTGGTTCGATTTTTATAAACGAAATCGAATGTTGAATACTGTACCGGTCGAGATGCGAAAACGTTGGATCGAACTGCGTGAGAAATTAATCAAGGCGATCCACGATGCGGGCGGCAAGATAATGGTCGGGTCGGACACGCCCGAGTTTCTTTGGCTATATGGGTTTGGTGTTCACCATGAAATGAAGGCGTTACAGGAAGCGGGGCTTTCCAATTACGCCGTGCTAGCTGCCGGAACACGAAATCCGAGCGAATTCTTTGGAACGCTCGACAGAGTTGGAACGATACAAAAAGGCCGCCGTGCAGATCTCGTACTGCTCGAAGCGAATCCATTGGAAGATATTACAAATACAAACAGACGCTCAGGCGTCATGCTGAAAGGAAAATACTACACCCAGACCGAGCTGAACGGCTGGCTTGACGAGATAGCGCCGAAGATCGCGGGTTCGCTTGTCGAACATAAACAATAGGATGATGCGACGTCTATTTATCACGATTCTAACCCTCGCGGCTTGTGCCGCGGCCGTCTCGATCGTATTTGCTTGTCGCACGATCGAGCCCGCCCCCGTCATTCCATCGAGGGAGGTCCGCGACGAGATGCCTCAGACTTCAAAGATCGAGATCCAGTACATTGCTAACGAAGGGGTTCTGATAACTTCACGTGACAAGCGTGTACTCATCGATGGGCTTCATAGAAAGTACGCCGATGCATACGCCTTTCTTCCCGATGCCGAGCGGACGAAGATAGAGGCCGCGAAACCGCCGTTCGACGAGATCGATCTCGTTCTCGTTTCGCACTATCACGGCGACCATTTTCATCCGGAATCTGTGGGCCTCTATCTAAAGCACAGCCCAAACGCCCGGTTCGCCTCGTCGCAGCAGGTTGTCGATGAGGTGGCCGGAAAATTTGGTGAGTATGCCGCGATCAAAGATCGTGTAACCCCGGTCACGTATACGCTCAAGAGCCGCCAGCCGATGAAGATCGCCGGCATCGATGTCGAGATACTCGGGGTCGGGCACGGAACTGGCCGCCATGCCGCAATTCAGAACCTCGGGCACGTGATCACCATTGGCGGCAAGAAAGTGCTCCATATCGGTGACGCGGATATTTCGGACGAGATCTTTGATGCATTTGACCTTGAAAAGCAAAGCATCGATATCGCGTTGCTGCCCTACTGGTTTCTGACGAGCAAGAGCGGTCAGGCCTTGATCGAAAAACATATCAAACCCAAGCATATTATTGCCGTACACGTCGGCCCGGGCGAGGCGGATGATATCGAACGTCAGGTTAAACAGAGCTTTCCAAAGGCTGACGTTTTCAAGACGATGCTCGAGAAAAAGAATTTCTGATGAGAAAGACGTCTGCTTGCCCTTGACGTATTGGCAATTAGCGGAGCGGTGTTCTAGGGGCCACTTTCGTCCCTCAGGCAAATTTCATCTTTCATTAAATATGGATAGTTCAAAGATAAGGAGAATATGAAAAAAATACTTACTATCGTTTGTCTTGTGGTCTCACTGTTTGCGACAAACGCAACGGCTCAAAAAGCGGATGATAAGTCTGCGGTCCTTGCCGTCGTACAGAAGCTGTTCGACGAGATGGCCGCCGCAAATGCTGCGGGCATTCTCGCGACGGGTACGCCTGAGAACCAGCTGGTTGCCCTGCAAAAAGGCCGCGACGGTAAATCACGCATAAGCGTGATCAACGGCGAGCAATTCACAAAATTTTTCACAAAGCCCGGAGCGGCCAAAGAGATAATGCCCGAACCGAAGGTCGATATTTCCGGGGATTGGGCGATGGTCTGGGGCCGATATGTTTTCTTTAATGAAGGCAAACTGTCGCACTGTGGAATCAATCAGTTCAATCTGGTGCGCACGGACGCCGGTTGGAAGATCGCCAACGGAGCATCGACGATGGATCCGGGCGATTGCAGTGAAAAAGAAAAAGCGATGAAGCCAAAATAGCCTGATGGGTCTCGACAACGAAAACCTTTTTCGGCCGCATCTGACAGGCAACTACGTCTGAAAGGAGTGTTTATGAAAAAGATTGTTCTTTTTGTACTGATATTTTCTTCCGTCACTTTCTCGTTTGCGCAGTCTCAGCAGGCGTCTACCGTCATGCCCGAGATCAGGACGGCGGCCAATGAGGCGTATCAAAAACAGGATTGGGAGAATGCAGTTAAAGCGTATGAAGAGATCGTTTCGGCAGAGGACAAGGATGTCGGCGCGCGTTATCGGCTGGGAATGTCACTGCTTGGTGCAAAACGAAACGCGGATGCGGCAAAGCATCTCGAAACGGCATTGGGCATCTCGCCGAATCCTGTTTTCTCGCTCGCACTGGCGCGTGCGTATGCGCGTCTCGGCAATACGGCAAAGATGTTCGAAGTTCTCGAAGGAAGCCTGCGGACCGGCGGCATTGCCGCCGAGTCACTTACCGGCGAAGCGGATTTCGACGTGTTCAAGACCGACCCGAAATTCATCGCTTTTGTGGATCGTTCGGATAAGACGGTCAATCCTTGTAAGGCACGGCCTGAATTCCGCCAGTTCGATTTCTGGATCGGCGAATGGCTGCCAAAAAATGCCCAGGGCGTGACAGTAGGCACGAGCAGCATTCAGTTGATACTGGGAAGCTGCATCATCTTTGAGAACTGGGCAACGCCTGTTTCGTCCGGAAAAAGCTTCAATGTTTTCGATGTCCGCGACGGGAAATGGCACCAAACCTGGGTCGATGACAAGGGCAGGATGACTCACTACGTCGGCGGTCTGGTGGACGGCAAAATGGTGCTCGATTCGGTCAGCGAACGGAACGGCCAGAAGACGATCGTCCGCATGACGTTCTCAAAACTTGACAATGGTGAAGTTCGCCAGCACGGCGAGAGCTCGACCGACGGCGGAAAGACGTGGACAACGAGTTTTGATTTCAAATATGTAAGGGTGAGATAAACAATGGCAATCTATCAAGCATTAACGGAGCGGGCAGCCGCGAGAACCAGAGTGCTTTTCGCCACCCTCCTGCTGATTTCTATAGGAATCCTTGATTCCAACGGCCAAGCTCCCGACACAAAAGTAAACATCGAGAGCAATGGCTGGAAGCTGATCGGAGAATTGCGGATGCCGAGTTCGAATGGGCCGGTGCCGGTCGTGCTTATGTTCAATAAGGCGAACGGGACGAGAGATGCTTACAGGGCGCTTGCCGGACATCTAGCCGACCGCGGGATCGCCTCCTTGCGAGTCGATCTTCGGGCTCACGGCGAGAGCACGAACAAGGGCAGGTTCGGGCCTCCGTACGACGCACCGATGAGGGCATTGCTCGATGGAAGCGATCTGGACATTTCTGCCGCGATCGAGCACAGCAAGAAACTCAAGGGGATCGACGGTACGCGGATCGGCATCGTTGGTGCGAGTTATAGCGGTGAGCAGATGGCCATCTCAGCGCGAAAAAGCCGTTTCGCAAAGGCGTATGTTGCACTCTCGCCCGGGTCGTTCAGTGAAGGATCGATCAACTCGATCGACGGTAGCGGGGCTAAGTGGCTCTTCGTGCGGTCTGCAGATGAGCGCAACCTCAAGGGCATGCACGAGTCGATCAGAAAAGTCAGCAAGTACGCTGAGTTATTTGAAGTGGCCGGTGACAAACACGCCTCGGACTTGCTTGAATCCGAAAGTTTGACGCAAATGCTGGCCGTTTGGTTCAAAAACAATCTTTAATCGTGAAATCTTTATGCGCAAAATATCACCCATTCTACTAATCATCGTTTTGTCAACCTTTGCGGTTGCTCAAAAGCCTATCGTCGCAATCGGAACGGACGTCCTCAAGAAAGAGCTTCAATCCAAGCTCGAAGAATGGCACAAGGCAGGTAAATTTCCCGGGGCGACGTTAGGCGTTGCTCTGGCCAACGGCGAATCGTTCGGCTTGGCCGTCGGCGTCTCGGATCGT
>JBGSQW010000017.1:0-104673 GCA_041737885.1 Pyrinomonadaceae bacterium
GTGCGACAGGCATGATGGCTCTTGCCGACGATTCCGGCCTCGCGGTCAATGCCCTGGATGGACGCCCAGGAGTTTTGTCCGCTAGATATGGAGGCGACGACACAACTTTCGCAAAAAAGATGGAATTGCTGCTCGAAGAACTAAAGATCACAGAAAATAATGACCGCGGAGCAAAATTTGTGTGTTGTATTGCCGTTGCATCCCCAAATGGCGAACTGCTGTTCTCCGCCGAGGGAGTTTGCGAAGGGCAAATCGCCGAAAGTCCATATGGTAATGGAGGTTTTGGCTACGATCCGATATTCATACCAACCGGTTTTGACCTCACATTTGGGCAGCTAGACCAGTCGATCAAGCAAAAGATCAGCCATCGCTCGAAAGCTTTTGAACAAATAATCCCATTTTTACGGCATTTTAACGCTGGTTGACTTGACCTTGCAGTTTCGGGCGCTTAGAATTCCAATCTTGATATCGACTTTTAGTTGAGACATAACGGGGCGTAGCACAGCCTGGTAGTGCGCTCGCTTTGGGAGCGAGAGGCCGCAAGTTCGAATCCTGCCGCCCCGACCATTTTTAATTCGACAATTGAGGGCTTCCCTCAATTTTGCCTGTACCGCATTATCTACGGCAAAAAATTTCTGTAAAGATATATACTCACAACCAAAACTGGAGGCTACTTAAACTATGGCTCGTATGACACAGACGGAAATTATCAGCAGCTTGGCTGAATCGACCGGTGCGAAGAAAACAGACGTTAAAGCTTTGTTCGACGCACTTGCTTCGCTCGCAACCGAGGAAGTAAAGAAGAACGGCGAATTCACCCTGCCTGGCTTCGGCAAGCTGAAGAAAACTGACCGCAAGGCTCGTGAAGGACGCAACCCGGCTACCGGTGCTGTCATCAAGATCCCAGCGAAGACAACTGTCAAGTTCACGATCGGTAAGGCTATGAAAGACGCTGTCGCATAACCACACCATACAGTTAGTGTTTTTAACACGACCGGCAAATCTTGTGGTTTGCCGGTCGAATTATTTTTAAAGTATTTTGCCTTTGAACGAAAAAAAGTAGTGACTTTGCAATATTTTTTTGTTACGATGACGTTACAGTTAAGATGCAAGGCCGAGGTAAATGATTATTTTCAGCAACTATTTAGGCTGGAGATCTTGACTCTTTATATGCCGGAAAAGCAATTTGTTTCGCGCTTTTTCGTCTGAGTCGTGTCAGTGTGACACTGCGACTCTTACCCGAAAGGGTGAAAATTGAAACAAGGAGAATACACGTGGCAGCAGCTAGACCAATGACCTTGCAAGACAGAGTTTTGCAAATTGACCATATCCAGGCACGCCGGTTTTCAAAATTGACCGGTGATTCAGTGGAGATCGCAGCAGAAGGAATAATCAGACATCTCAGAGCATGCGCTCGGATGGATGTTAATCCTGACGCTTCTGCAGTTCGTGAGATCATCGACGATGCCATCAACGGACGTCGAGTCTTTGCCGAAACGTCTAATGACCTCTTGGCAGCTTAGTTTTAATATTTTTTTAGTAATACATAATTTGACCGTCCATTTGGACGGTCTTTTTTTTGTTAAGGCGATCTATTTCAGAGTTAGCTTGTAGAGCACGTAATTACCGTATTGTTCGCGATCGGTTCTCACGTACCACTTATCAATATTCTCCATATACGGATCAAGATCGATGTGCGACACCAGATAGTCGAGGCGTGGAATGCCAGCGGCTTTAGCATCGAATCTGGCCTCATACTCGGCGTAAAGACGGGCTTCATCATCGATCTCGCCATAGGTAAGCGGCTTATATTCTGAATTGAGTCGATCAGTGTGCCTTCCCCAGCCGAAGATCGCGATCATCGAGACAAAGTCCTCGCCTTTTTTCATTCCCTCGGCCAATTGACGCTCGCTCACGCCTTGATACATAAGCTGCTGGTAATATCTTTCCCTGCTCTCCTGCCAGTCGAGCCCCGGGAAAACATGTTGATGCCTCGCCCAGAGCACCGATTGAGGAGCGATCGTGGGAAGGTCGTCTCCCTCAGCGATCGCGAGATGAAGGACCGTTCGCTTGTGCTTTTCAGGATCGTCTTTCGCAAGCTCAGTCAAACGCTTCCCGACAGGATAAGCCTCGTCGCGGAGCACGTTGACATCATCGAGCACTCGAACGGTGTAGTGACATTCGACAAAACCCCATCCAGCCGCAACCAGGGCCACGCAAGCCAATGCTAGCCTCGCTGCGGGCTTTTCCTTGCCATCTGCAGTACGCCATAACAATCCAAGAGTAACGACCACAGCCAGGCCTGCCACATAATTGCCGATAAAGACCTGATAGTGTATCGGCTGCAGAGATTGGCCGGTGATCAGCTGCTGATTGAATATTATCGCCGGTGTCAGCGATAACGATATCGCGAACAGCGTCCCGCGATCGGTGAGCCGTAACATCTTTGTCACGACCCCTATTATGATCACCGCAAAAACCAGAAATCCAATAAGTTCGGGAACGCGGGTAAGGTCCAGAGCACGAGTCCTCACCAGAAGCTGAACATGATCCATCGTGTGCGATCGATTCGACAACATCCACGCGTAGGGAATGAGGGCGATTACGCACCCGACCGCTAAAAGACCAAAGTTCTTTAGATCTGTACGTAGGCCTCCCGGACGGACAATTGCCCAGCATAGCCCGAGACAGCCCAACCACGCTGCGGCCGTAGTCCAAACATAGAAATATGAGAAAACGGTGTACGCGAAAGCGACCGATGCGAGAATAATAAGCAATATGGGCGTCCCGGTCGCGGCTGGTCGATCATCCTCCTCGGCAGAACGATCGCTCGGTATGACAAAGATCTTCCAGCACAGTGCGATCAGCACAAAAAATGCCGGAAAAGCCATCGCCGGAATATATCGGCGAAAGCCGGGAAAATATGGATACGAGTAACTAGTTCCCAGTATCTCGCCTATCGCTCCTTCGCCAGCAAAGAGCGCACCTCCGGCCAGAACGGTCAAACTTCCTGCCATCGCGAAGATCGAATCTCTGGTTATCATCCCTAACAGCCAGAATATGGCGAGGGCAGTCAGAAAAGCGGCGACAGCTCCTGAGATCGTCATCGCCCACGGAGCTCCGATGCCCAAGATCCTCGCCGGTATAGCGACAGTCATCGGACCTGCGAACTGAATGGAGAAAAGCGATTCCGGCTGAGGTTTCTCTGCCGAATCGTCGCGGCCCGTGTATGGATCGTTCTTTCGAGGCCGGCCGTCTATCAGTGCTCGTAAGTAGGCGGCATAGGCAACTTCGTCGATATCATTGTAGGAATAGTGTCCATTCCACTCTGCTCCGCGCAGATACACCATCTTCATCTGCGGATACAGTGAAAAAATAGCCAAAAATAATCCTGCGATAACACCAAAACGCCATTTAAGCTTCATAAAGAACTGAAAGATTAGCATAATGCCGTTTTTTGCTCATCTTTTACACAACTTTACACAACCTAGCTAAAAACTGACATCCAGAATCTAAAAACATTCGTATTGTTAATTGTACGCGGAATTCGGGCGAGCAGTTTGAGCCGGAAAATAATTTACAAGCACGGGAATAGTTCCGCTATATATATCAATAATAAAAACGACGGAGATTTCATCATGTTCAATCTTAAAAACTTTTTCGCAGCAGCACTTCTTTTTATCGGCGGCGTAACCGCAGCCAACGCTCAGATCGCTGAGGGTTCAGCCATCAAGGTAAATGTTCCTAACGCATTCGTTCTTAGAGACGAGACGTTCGAAGCTGGTGACTACACTATCGAACGCACGCCTAACACGGCAGATTCGCCATCGCTTCTGATCCTTCGCGGTAATGGAGAAACGATGATCTTTAACACGATGGCCGCCCGCACGACCGAGGCAGCTGCTTCGACACAGTTAGTATTCGATACCGTTAACGGTACGAGCTACCTGACCGAGATCGTAGTCAAGGGCCAGGCAGTAAAGAGCGAGATCCCAAAGACCAAGTCGCAGAAGAAAGCAGAATCAAACGGCTCGGCTGTTCGCAATTATTTGACCATTACAAACACAGGTTTCTAACCGAGGTTCCTCATACCTCCTCTTTTAAGGTGCAGCTTGCCGGCTGCACCATTTTTTTGTTTAGCGGCCGTATATTTTGTCTTCGATCGCCGCGACTGCCCTTCCGTCAGATCCTGAAATTCTCGGCTCTCGGTCATTCAAAACAGCATCGGCAAAATCCTCAATCAACGGCGAATGAAAATTTAGCGATGGCGGATGAGATTCGGTTATTTTTTCCGCACCGTTAACGATCGTTATCTCGCCACTGTTCAGCAGAGAAATATGGATCGATCCGCTGGTCCCGAAAATATCAAAAGTATCTCTCGATTCCCCGATAGCATGAGAAACGACCAGCGAAGCGCACGTTCCGCTATCGAACTGCATCAAAACTGCCGCTGTGTCCTCGACCTCCCTCTGAAACTCGACATTCGCCGTCAGGCTCTCGACACGCTCGGCCGTACCAAAAAGATCGTTGAGGATCTCGATCCGATGACAACCAAAATCCATCATCGGGCCACCGCCGCTTTTATCTTTCTCGACAAACCAGCGGCGAGGATGATCAGGGCCAGGGTTAAATGCCTCGAAAGAATTGAGCTGGGCAAAGATCGGCTTGCCGATCTCACCATCGCTGATCGCCCGCCTTATTCTCTCGATCACTGGATAAAATCGCCGGTAATAGGCGATGCCAAGTTTCACACCGTTTGCCGAACAAGCGGCGATCATCTCATCGCATTCCGCAACATTCATCGCCATCGGCTTTTCGCACAAAACGTGCTTACCCGCCTCGGCCGATATGATCGTATGCTCGGCATGAAGAAAAACCGGTGACGCGATGTAAACAGCATCAACATCCGGGTCGGAAAGCATCTCGCGATAGTCGGCGTACCATCTCGGAATTCCAAACTCAGCGGCAAATTTAGCCGCCAGTTCTGCCTTACCGCGAGATATCGCGACCAGCTTTGAGTTTTCCGATCCCTGTATCGCGGGAACGATGCGTTTTCGAACAATATCACCGGCCCCGATGATTCCCCATCCGATATTTTTCATATTTGTTTACTTAATTCTATCCGAAACGTGACGATCTTGCGGTAAATATTTTTGTATCGCGACGGGATGCGATTATGTTAGTCTTAACATGCGGCGATTTCCTACTCGCTATTTAATTCCGCTATTTCGATATTTCACGGCCCATAGCTTCCCGATATAATGCCCGAGAATTTCATAGATCTACGCACTTTGTCGTTTGCATTAATGCTGGTGACCGGTTTGATGGCCAGCGTAATGTATTTCGTCCTGCGTGCTCAAAAGACCTATCCGGGCACCGGATTTTGGGTGCTGTCAAACTTCGCCGGAACGCTCGGCTTTTTGTTTCTCGGTCTACGCGGTTACGCCCCTGATCTGATCACGATATTTCTTGGAAATATGCTCGCCGTCGGCACAACGGCATTGGCTCTCGAAGGAAACCGCCGTTTTCTCGAGCTCGAACGCAAGAGTTCGGTCCCATTGTGGATAATGGCCGCCTATGGCGTAACGGTCATTTACCAATTGTACGTGAGCCCAAGTGTCACGGCTCGTATAATTACGGCATCCATAGTTTCCGCTGTTTTAACATATCTCAGCTACCGGGCCTTCACGAAAAAGCCAGGATTGATGAATAACGTCGTGTACCGCACGGTCGCGATGACCTTCCTGTTATTCTCGATGTTCATGATCCTGCGAATGTTTGCGTCCATGACGTTCGATTCTTTTAGCGATCTCTACACGCCTGAATGGATACAGACGGTTTCGTTCATGATATTTCTGGTCTTTGCTACCGTTTGGACGCTTAACTACGTCGTGCTTAACAGCGAACGGCTGAACGAAGAGCTGCGGGCTAAAGAGGCAGAACTGCACGAGCGAGCGACGACCGACTTCCTGACCGGGCTCAGCAATAAGCGGGCATTTGACGAATTTGCGAACTCTGAGATCAAGCGAAGCCGAAGATATAATATTCCAACCTGTCTGGTACTGATCGATCTCGATCATTTCAAGACCGTAAACGACACATTTGGCCATGCGGTCGGCGACAAAGTTTTGATCGAGATCGGCCAACTGCTAAAACGCATGACCCGCCAGCACGATCTGATCGCCCGACTAGGCGGCGAAGAATTCGGCCTTTTGCTTACACACACCGACGTTGACGGCGGCCACGCCGTGGCCGAGGCCTTCCGTCGCGAGATCCAGAATCTCGAGATCAAACACGGAGCGATCGATCTGAGCATTACCTCGAGCTTCGGACTATCCGAGCTGCGCGAAGCAGATTCCCTCGAAACTCTGATGGAACGCTCCGATGCAAATCTCTACAAAGCCAAGAAAAAAGGCAGAAATCGTGTGATCTCCGATTCCAAAAGCGGTCTTCGCCTACTCTCGCAGGCATGATCATAAAAAAATGTGGAATAAAAAGCCGCTAGCGAACGTCTAATCGAAAGATTACAATCACTGTATTGTGAGGAATTTCGATATGACGATCCATGGCCTTTTTCTATTTGCGGTCTCAATGTTCGCTTTATCGTGTTCGAACGCCGCTCCGTCCGGCGGATTTGAGAACACGGTTTTCGAGACTCAGGACAAGCAGACCAAGTTCCGCGTCGAAACGGTCGCAAGCGGCCTCGAAGTGCCGTGGGCTTTCGCATGGCTGCCCAATAAAGACCTCATCTTTACCGAACGCAAAGGCCGCGTCCGGATCATCGAAGGCGGGAAGCTGCGTGCCGAGCCGATCTTCACCGTTCCCGACGTCGAGCCAAGCGGTGAGAGCGGTTTAATGGATATCTCTCTGCATCCGGATTTCGCCAAAAACAACTTCATCTACCTAGGCTACTCGTACAACAGCGACGGCAAACGCGTTAAAGTCGTTCGCTACAAATTTACTGACAATAAGTTCACCGAGCCCAAAACCATCATCGACAACATTCCCGGTGCCCCAAACCATGCCGGAATGCGTGCGAGATTCGGCCCGGACGGCAAATTGTATATCGCCACGGGCGACGCGACCGATTGGAATCTGGCTCAGAAACTCGATTCGCTAGCGGGAAAGACTCTGCGTTTGAATGATGACGGTACCGTGCCGCAGGACAATCCGTTCGTAAGCCAAAAGGATGCCCGACCCGAGATCTGGTCATACGGTCACCGCAATCCGCAAGGAATGGCGTGGCAGCCCGGAACTGGTGCGATGTTCCAAACCGAACACGGCCCCAGCTTTTTTGAAGGGAAAGGGTCAGGCGGCGACGAATTCAACCTCGTCGAACGCGGCAAAAACCTCGGCTGGCCCGAGATCCACCACACCGAGAAACGCGAAGGCATGGTCTCACCGCTCCTCGAATACAGCCCCGCGTGTGCTCCCGGCAGCGGAATGTTTTACAACGGCTCAGCACTCGCGTCATTCAAAGGCAACTACTTCTTCGGCTGCCTGAAAAGTGCCCGCATCATCCGCGTAACACTCGACGGCAGCAAAGTCGTGTCCCAGGAAAACTTGCTAGATGGCACCTTCGGCCGTATCCGCGAAATGGAAGAAGGCCCTGACGGCTACATCTATTTCTCAACCTCAAACCGCGACGGCCGCGGCTCACCGTCTAAAGACGACGATCGGATCATGCGAATCGTGCCTGAAAAGTAATGTAGCCTACATCATGAATCTCCTCCGTTGGATATCGTTTCCAACGGAGGAGTCTTATGGCTAAATCACTTAAAGCCGGCGACAAAGTCGAATGGGAAACGCCCCAAGGCAAAACAAAAGGTACCGTAAAGAGAAAGCTTACCTCACCGACTAAGATCAAAACGCATAAAGTGGCGGCCTCACAAGACGAACCGGAGTATCTTGTCGAGACCGACAAATCAAAAAAGAAAGCAGCTCACAAACCGGAAAGCTTAAAAAAAGTAAGCGGAAAATAATAAACCCCGGAAACGTTGTGCTGAGCTAGGTTAATTCTCACTCAGGAGCATCTTCTTCGCCCCCAAAAGCTCTGCCTTATGCTCTTCGGTAAGCACTGGATACGTCAAGTTCATTGATTCCAGCTTCTTCACC
Source organism: Pyrinomonadaceae bacterium (assembly GCA_041737885.1). Classification (GTDB taxonomy): domain Bacteria; phylum Acidobacteriota; class Blastocatellia; order Pyrinomonadales; family Pyrinomonadaceae; genus OLB17. The sequence goes on from JBGSQW010000017.1 coordinate 8,116, forward strand.
ACGATCTCGGATACGGCGAGTCGCGTGAACCATTTTTTATCTGCCGGGATGATGTACCAAGGGGCGCGTTCGGTCGACGTTTCTTCCAGCGCCTCTTTGTAACACTTCATGTAATCGTCCCAATGTCCGCGTTCCTTTACGTCGCCCATTGAGAATTTCCAGTTTTTTTCTTCCTCATCGATCCGAGACAGAAATCGTGCCTTCTGCTCCTCTTTCGAGACATTCAGGAAAAACTTGATGACAGTCGTTCCATTCTCGGAAAGATGCTGTTCCCAGTCGCGTATGTGTTTGAAGCGTTTTTTCCAGATGTCCTTGTCCGCAACAGTTTCTTCCGGCAATTGTTGGTACTGCAAAAATTCTGGATGCACGCGAACGACCAGAACCTCTTCGTAATGTGAACGGTTAAAGATACCGATCATCCCGCGGCCAGGCAGGTTTTTCTGACATCGCCAGAGGAAATCATGATCGAGTTCCTCGCTCGACGGCTGTTTGAATGAGACGACGTGACAGCCCTGCGGGTTGACGCCGCTCATGACGTGTTCGATCGCTCCATCCTTGCCCGCCGCATCCATAGCCTGAAAGATCAGCAGCAGCGTATGACGGTCCTGTGCGTACAGAACGTCCTGCAATTCTCGCAGGCGTGAGACATTTTTCTTGAGGTCTTCCACCGCTTGCTTTTTATCGGTATAATCGCCCGTGAAGCCGGTCGGGTGGTCTTTGAGATCTACTTTTGAGCCTTCGGCAACGCGGAATTTTTCGGTTTTCATATTGATCGCTAGTCTAGCAGAGCACACATAGATCGTGAACAAAATATCTTCAATTCTTGCTATCGCCGTCCTGGCATTCGTCGCATTCGGGTGCAGATCGTGCGAGACGATCGATTCTTCAAAACTCGATCCGTCCGAGATCTATCAGGAATATACGATCACGGTGGCAGACGATACAACAGTCAGCGCGGGATTTCGCGTTTCCGGCCCGACCGGCACGACCATCGCCCTCGTCGCCCCGGCAAAGGTCGAATACAACGGCGGAGCAATGAGCGAAAATCTGAGAACGATTCTCAGCGGCACATATTATTCGGCGGGATCGAGCGGATTTGCGGGCTCGCACACATTCGTTTTCGCCGACAGCTCGGGTCGACAGTTCAAAAACAGTATTGAATTCGACCCGATCAAAATTAATTCTAACGACATAATCCTAAGCAACAGCGGCAAGTCTATCGTTATTCCGCTTTCCCGTCCGCTAGTCGATGGCGAATCGATCACCGCTTATTTGAGGTCCGATGCCGAGCCGCCGGCGGCACCCGCAAATACGGGGAATTCAAATACGAACGCATCAGCGGGCCCCGACTATTCAAGAGATCTCAGCGGCACCGTCGATAATCGCGCCCAGACCTTATCGATCGAAACCGATCAATTTCGCAACTTCATCGCCGGAAAAGCACGGCTGTACGTCGTTTTGAGCGCATCACGAATACCAACTGCTGTCGGGATACGCGGCGGGAATATTTCCTATTCGATCCAATCGCCAACCGTCACGGCAAACGTTACCAACTAGATCAGATAACCCATGAAGAACATTTTGGCATTCCTCATCGCGATCATCCTTTTCACAGGAATCTCATATGCTCAGCCGAAGCTCGTTCCAAACAAGATCACTCTAAAAAACGGCAAATCGTTTAGCCTGAATCTCGCCTCTGATTACGAGATCATCCCTGCAATGGAAGGCCTCAAGCGTGTGCGCTTTTTTGCCAAGGCTCCTGACGGGCGGATCTTTGTGACCGACATGTACAACCTCGCTGACGGCAAACGCGGCACGGTTTACATCCTCGACGGCTGGGATGTGAAAACCGGTAAATTCGGCAAGCTCATCCCGTACATGACCAAGCTGCGTAACCCGAACAGCGTCCAGTTCTACCGCGATGCGAACGGCCAGGAATGGTTCTACCTTGCCGAAACTCACCAGCTCACGCGGCGAAAATTCACGAGAGGCGAAACCTCGCCGACCGATGCTAAACCGCAAGTGCTCGCGACCTTTCCCGACTATGGCCTCAGCTACAAATACGGCGGCTGGCATCTGACGCGGACGATCTCATTCTCGCCGGAAGGCAGACTTTACGTCTCTGTCGGATCAAGCTGCAATTCATGCGTCGAGAAGGAAAAGGTCCGAGCCAGCATCGTCTCGATGAACCCGGACGGCACCGATCAGCGGGAATTCGCCAAAGGCCTGAGAAACGCCGTCGGACTGCGGGCGATCGGCAAATTTGTCTTCGCAACCAACCAGGGCAGCGACCACCTCGGCCTGCAAAAACCGGATGAGACGTTCTACGCTCTCAAGGAAGGTGCCGATTACGGCTGGCCATATTGCCACTCGTCAAACGGCAAGATCTTCGCCGATCCCAAGATAAAACGGCCCGCCGGCTGTGCGAATGTCACGGCGCCTTACGCATTCTTCCCTTCCCGATCCTCAGCTCTCGGATTTGACTATTTTGACGACGCTGACGCCGATCCCGTGATAAAAAACGCCTTCCTCGTCTCGCTCCACGGTTCAACGGACAAACGTATGGGCCACGGTTACAAGGTCGTGATAATGAGGAAAGGCGAAAAACTACAGGATTTCATCACAGGCTTTCTATCCAAAGGCACCGTCCTCGGCCGCCCCTGCGACATCATGAAACTCGATGCCAACTCGTTCCTACTTACCGACGACTATACAGGAGTCGTGTATCTGATCAGAAAAAAAGGCTCGACCGCAAGGATCGGCATGACCAACGAGCCCATAGCGGCATTGTAGCCAATAGTGTACTTCGCTCTGAATACGAAGGCTCCGTCGGGCTCTTCACCAATTTTTTGCCACGAATGTGCACGAATAACACGAATAAAAACCATTTCTTATATTCGTGCCATTCGTGTAAATTCGTGGCAAAACTCTCCTAAGTCTCCCCTTCATCAAAACATTGACTTTTGACTCTAGTTTGTGCTACGTTTGCAACGTTGTTGCATACCGTTATAATGGCTGACGTATTGAAATTAGACCCGGCGATCATCTTTTCGGCTCGCCAAGCACAAACTTTTGCCACAATGTGGCGCTTTTGTGGCGACCGTTTTGCAAAAAGTGAAAATCGAGCATTTTTATCGCCATAAGCCTATTTATTGCAACACTTCCATGTCCCACGCATACCGTGGGACAACCGTGGGACACGTGGGACAAAACACAGGGGATATTCGGTTAAACTGTTGAATCATTTGATGTTACAAGATTTGTCGTATTTTCGTTGTCCCATCAAAATTAGTCAAAAGGAACCAAAAAATGATGCGAAAGACCCTAAATATTTCCTTTCCCGAAGAAACGCTGGACTTCATCCGCAGACGTGCTCGCGAGGAGTATTACAGCTCGGTGAGCGAATACACCCGTTCACTGATACGTCAGGATCAGAGGAACAATAAACCGCCCGAAAAGCCCTATAGAAAGCTGCGTACGGCGAACGACGCTATGCGATCCTCATTTGAATAGAGTCTTGTAACAGAAACTGTTACGATTATGGTTTGCGGAAAATAGCTGCTCTATGAACATCGGCATCACAGTTTATCCAACCTACGGCGGCAGCGGGATCGTCGGCTCAGAACTCGGCCGCGACCTGGCAGAACGCGGGCATAATGTGCATTTCATCTCGTCGGTTCTGCCTACGCGGCTGACCGAGTTGAACGAACGCATTCACTTTCACGAGGTTGAAATGATGTCGTACGCACTGTTCGAACATCAGCCGTACGACCTCGCCCTCGCGACCAAAATGGCGACCGTGGCCCGAGCCGAAAAGCTCGATCTGCTCCACGTTCACTACGCGATACCGCACTCGATCTCAGCGATCCTCGCCCGCGAATCCATCAAGCAAAAACGCTACGTGCCAGTTATAACGACGCTCCACGGAACGGACATCACGCTTGTCGGAGCGGATCGCAGCTATCTGCCGATCACACGCTATGGTTTGCAGCAATCTGACGGCGTGACGGCAGTTTCGAAATTTTTGAAGCAAGCAACGATCGAGACTTTCGATTTCGACGACGTCGAGGTCATTCCGAATTTTATCTGCGAGAAGCATTACATGCGGCTTCCCGATTCGCCTCTGCGCGGCGAACTCGCTCCGAAGGGCGAAAGGCTATTGGTTCACGTATCTAATTTCCGTCACGTAAAACGTCCGAACGATTGTGTCGAGATCCTCGCAAAGGTCCGTGCAGCGGGAACTGACGCTAAGCTAATTATGGTCGGCGATGGCCCTGAACGCTCCGCGGTTTATTACCGTGCGGAACAGCTCGGCGTTAAAGAACACACGACTTTCGTCGGGAAACAGGCAAACATCGCCGACTATCTTGGAGTCGCAGATATTTTCCTGCTGCCGTCCGAACTCGAATCCTTCGGTCTTGCCGCTCTCGAAGCCCAAGCCTGCGAAGTCCCGGTTATCGCCACCCGTATCGGCGGCATCCCCGAGGTAGTCAACGAGGGCGAATCCGGCTTCCTCAGCGATGTCGGAGACGTCGAGAAAATGAGTGTTGACACCCTGCGGCTGTTAAATGACGAAGAGCTAAGAAGGTCATTCGGCGAACGCGGCCGCGAACTAGCCGTTCAACGATATGCCACGTCGAAGATCATTCCGCAGTACATCGCTTTTTACGAAAAGATCGTCAACAAAGCTAAAGCTACTGCAACGTCGGCGTGAACTGGAACCGCAGATAAACGCAAATGGACGCGGATAAAAATCAGGTCTTATCTGTGTTCATCCGCGTCCATCTGCGGTTAATTTATCCTTAAACATGCTAAAACGCTACATGCACAACCAAGAACGTCAGCACGCGATGCGTGACGATAACCGCATTGTGCGTGAATTCGAATGGGGCACGGAATACATCACCGATCACCCAAACGGCGACGACCCGCGAAAGCTGTTTAGCCAATATTCCAAAAACACGGTCGAACACAGCGAAGATTTTTTCATCAATCCTGAAATTTCAGATTTCAAATTTGAAATTTCAAACGGTGAAAACAAGCTAACCTGGACCAGCGGCATCAAGACCATATCGCCTGAGAACAACACCGCATACGCCAAATATTTCCCGTACGCGACCAACAAAAAGTCAGCAGTATTGGTGCTGCCTCATTGGAATGCCAAAGCAGGGACCTATTACGACCTCTGCAAAATATTCAATAAAGTCGGCTTTTCCGCACTCAGATTAACGCTTCCCTATCACGAAGAACGCATGCCGCCGGAGCTGGAACGTGCTGATTATCTCGTCGCTCCGAACGTAGGCCGTACACTGCAATCACTGCGTCAGGCGGTCGTCGATACTCGTTCGGCGGTGCGTTGGCTGAAGCAGCAGGGTTACGAAAATATCGGCATCGTAGGCACCAGTATCGGTTCATGTGTGGGCTTTTTCGCGTTTACGCACGATATGGATATCGACACAGCCGTCTTCAACCACGTCTCCGGCTATCCAGCAGACGTCGTCTGGCACGGCCTCTCGACCTATCACGTAAAACAAGCCATCGGCGAAAACGTAACCCTCGACGAGCTTCGCGAATACTGGCTGCCCATCTCGCCTATGGCCTACATGGACCGCCTAGCCAAACTCCCGCCGCGTCCCCAACGCTACATCTACACCCTCTACGACCTAAGTTTCCCCGTCGACCTGTCACGCGACACAATCAACGCCCTAAAACAGCACAAGATCAAACACAGCGCCGTCACCATTCCCTGCGGCCACTACACGCTCGGGGTTAAACCCTGGGTCTATTACGATGGGTATAAGATCGTCTCGTTTTTACGCAAGCACCTTAAATAGTTATTTGACCGGACAGTTGGCAGCACGGGGGAAGTTGTAAACCACAATTCCTCGCATTTGAATACTCGGAAGATCGTCAAACTTTTTGAATCTAGCTTTTCTTGCAGCCGCCTCGGCAAAGGTGTACAAAAGCGGATGGCCGCTCTTCGCCATCGCCGTTCTGACTCTTCCGCTTTTGTTTACAAATACTTCTACCTCGACCCAACCGTCAGCGCATAACAGGTGGTTTGGCAACTCTGGATTCGGCAAGTAGTTAGCGATACCATTAATGATCGGCGGTTTTTTACGAAGGATCGTACCCTTTCGTGATGACACTACCTGGTACGTCAGCACAACATTGTTCTCCAGCTTTTTTCCATCGCGCAGTGCCGGTTTTAGTTTCGCATCAAGTGCCGCCGTTTCGATCAACTTTCGGAAATATGGGTGTCCTGATATCGCGCGAGCTACTTTAACACTGCCATCGGCTCCAACTGTGACCTGAACCGAGACCAAGCCGTTATAGACGTGCGGGCCGGTGCCGACCAACGTTGGATATTTCGGAGCGGGTGCCGAGATGATCAATTCTTCGCAACGAAAACATTCGTAGAATTCTATGTATGGTATCGTGCGAGATGTCGTCTTCGATTGAGATAAAGTGATGCCGTGGAACTGGAAAATCAGCAAGGCCGATAGCAATAAATACCTCATCGTAAGTATTAGAAACCAAACAACGCGATTCGTTCCAACTTACATCAAAACAGTGCTAAAATCGTGACACCTTTTTCGAATGAGCGCGGTTCCTGAGAAGCACAAAAATACGGTTCGCGAGGCGATAGAGCATTTGATCTCTCGCGCCGGGAATTCGCGTGCTTTGACGGGTGATGATATCGCGGGGCGGGTTGAGGCGACGGTTGAGAAGTATTTGCTGCGTGACAATCCCGGCGCGGCCCATGTCGAGATCGAGGATTTTCTGCATGAGATCAGGGCAGACGACCTTTGTCTGATCGTGGCTTGTGAAAAGGGTGATGAAAAGGCTTGGGAAGATCTGGTTGCGAATTTTGATGCGACGGTTAAGTCCGCGGCTCGTAAGATCTCTTCGAATAACGAGGACGCTGAGGACCTCGCAAGTTCTATCTGGGCAGAGCTTTACGGGCTTCGCGTCGATGCGGACGGCAATAAGAAGAGCAAGCTGGCGTATTATTCGGGACGCGGTTCGCTTGCAGGTTGGCTGCGGGCGGTGGTTTCGCAGTTGGCGGTGGATCAGTTTAGGAAGGTGTCGAAATTTGTCCAGATCGAGGAAGACCGCGAGTTCGAGAATCTGGCCAACGAAGCGTCGAATGGCGACGGGCCGCATTTTGGCTCGCATATTGAGAATCCGGAGGAACTTTATAGCGAAGGCCGTACGACGGCCGATGTTTCGGCGGCTTTGAGTTCGGCAATTGCGGGGCTTGAGGCGGAGGATCGTTTGATCCTGAAGCTGTATTATTTTGACAGCCTGAAATTAAAGGACATCGCCGCGACCTTCGGCTATCACGAAGCCACAGCGAGCCGAAAGCTCACTCGTGTACAGAGCGAGATCCGCAAAGGCGTCGAAAAGAGCCTGAAAACGCAGCACGGCTGGACCGACACCGAGGTCAAACGCCACCTCAGCGACGCAGCAGCTAGCCTCGGAATTAATCTCGAAACGATGTTCGCCGCATTACTGTTACTGGCGATCGTGCAAGATATCGTTGGTAGTAGCGTTCTATAGACGGGTTACGAAAACCGTGCCGTAGATATTTGAAATTAACAGGAATGGAAGGGATAGATGGGATGCTTTTGGTTTTTCCTGTATCCCATTTATCCCCTTATTCCCTGTTAATTTCATCTGCGGTATTTTGAATTGTGATGGAACTGGAATTCGACAAAGAAATGGATGCGATCCTCCGCCGTGCGCGGGACAGTCGCGGTGTGCTCGTGGGCGATGAACCGCCCGAAAAGACGAAGCACATCGACGCCGATTCCATCGCGGCGTTTGTCGAGAACGCTCTGCCGGCCAAAACGCGAACGCTCTATATGGAGCACTTCGCCGATTGCGACCGCTGCCGCCGGGTACTTTCCCAATCAATGCTTTTTGCTTCCGAAGCGGACGTAAAAGCCGCTTCCGTCGTTTCGGCGCCTGTTGTCGAGGTTACGATCCCGTGGTATCAAAAGCTGTTTAGAACGCCGAATCTCGCGATGGCGATGGGCCTGCTTGTCCTGCTTTTCGGCGGCGTGTTGACGGTGTTGATTATCCGCGAGCGTCAGAATGATGCCAATTCCAGTGTCGCCCGGATAACGGAGAATGAACGTCCGGCTAGCGGACCATCTCTGTCCGAGCCGTCCGCAAACACCGCCGCGGCTCCACCAATGCAAGATCAGCTGGATCAGATCGCATCAGCAAACAAGGCTGCCGCCGCAAACGTTGCGGCCAATGCGCCGCTCGCTACACCAAGATCTGAAGAATCACGAGCTATCACGCTGCCTGCGGAACGCCCTGACACCGGCCTCGTCGGCGGAGTTTCGGCTAGTGCACCCGCGACCGGCGGAGAATCACCTCGTTCTGAGACAGAATCAAGACCGATGCCCAAGGGCGCTCCACCGCCGTCGCCTGTCCTTTCCGACGAAGTTTTGGCAGAACGCTCGCAAAAGGAAGAAGAGAAATCAAAAGACGATGACAGAGCTGATGCGATGAAAAAGAGCACGGCTCGAACGGTCACACGCGATCTACCCGCCGCTCCGTCAAAGAGCGGTCCGGTCCGATCCGGCCCGATCAACATGCAGCAGAATCAGGTTCAGAACCCGACCTTCGACATGCCGGTAACACGCTCGGTCGGCGGAAGATCCTTCAATAACCGTGACGGCGTCTGGTATGACTCAGCCTACAAGAGCCAGGCAACGCTGAACTTCCGCCGCGGCACCGCAGAATACAAAAAACTCGAAAGCGGCCTGCGAAGTATCGCCGACAATCTCGGCGGCACGGTGGTTTTGGTGTGGAAGGGTAAAGCTTATCGAATACAATAAAGTCTTTCGCTACAGCCAAATTAGCAGTAAACTAACTGCATGAAAGCACTAGCTTTACTTCTGTGCATCCTGTGCCTTTCCGCGGCAACTTCACTTGCCCAGCCCGCGTGGCAATCTAATCTCGATTCAAAGATACGTTTTTATCAAACAACCGATTTCGGCATTATCCTCGCCGGGACCGAACGAAGCCTTTACGCGATCGATGGACAGACCGGTGAACGCATTTGGCGCCAGTCGACCGGGAATATCAACGCGACCTCTGTCACGCCCGTTCCGGATACTGACCTTATTCTCTTTTCCCGCGACGAAGGCAAAAACTCGCGACTCGAGGCCGTCGATATGCTGACCGGCTCCCGTATCTGGCAGAGCGACAAGGTGAAGGGCGATGTGATGCAGCTCGCGGTCGATCCGGAGAATGATTTGATAGCTGTAGTGCTCGTCCGAGATCCGCGTGGAAAAGCGGACGATAATTTTAAGAAAAAGCCGACCGTTCATATGTTGCAGCTCTCGACCGGTAACGAGCTTTGGAAGCGAGAACTCGATACAAGCATCGAAATGATGCCGACGCGTTTTGGTGAGAATCTGGGCGATATCGATTATACGCTCGACAATTACCGAGCGCCGCTGCTGCTCGATGGTCGTCTTTTCCTATTCTACGAAGGCTCGACCTCGTTCGACGCTCGTACCGGAAAAGAAAAGGAACGCGAGAAATTCAAGATCAACGAGGATGGCCTCGCCCTGACCGAAGCCGATCCGGTTTTCGACGACAGATATGTCTATGTCTCGGGCAAAGGCAAGATCCGCGCGGTGAATCGGCGAACCGGCAAGCAGGATTGGGAGGCGGACGATCTCGGCATTTGTGCGGAAATGGCTCTCGTTGGAAATGTACTTTACGTTCGCACCGGCGGCCAGTTCACACAACTAAAGGACGGAGAGCTCAAAGAAAAAGGCCCGTTCGGTGTTTCTGCGATAAACACCTCAAACGGCAAAACGCTTTGGCGTTACAAAGGCGCTGATAAGGGCCTCACAAATTTTGTTTTCGCCGACCAAAATACGATCCTGATCGCCGATAAGGACGACCTCATCACCCTCGATGCCCGAAGCGGAAAGCGAACTACGAAACGCGACCACGAAACCGACAAGGCTCAGTTTGTATTGATCAACGAAGGCGGTCAAGCCGTTGTCGGCGGACGAAACGAAATCGCAGCATTTCGCGTTGGCTCCGACTCAAAAACGCCTGAATTATGGCGTGTCCGACACACAGCTCCCGCACGCGGAGTTTTCCGCGTGGTCACGGGGATTGCTCTGAGGGCAGCCGCCTTGTACTTCCGCTACGGCGGCATTGCGACTTCGGCGATCGGATTTGCACGGACAGGTTTGAGTCTTGGGACAGCCGCAAATTCGTTCCGCTGGTCAGGTTTGCAGAATCGATTCGGTTCGGTAAATTTATCTACGCTTGCCGGGAATGCCGCTCGCAATTATGCGACGCGACGAATTTTCGCTTATGGCTCGCTCGGCCGCATCCAAAATCTCAGCCGCTTCAACAACCTAAATGTCGCGATACCAAATTCCACTGACATTCGCGGACAGATCATCGGACGAGCAGTTGACCGCGTAACACCTTCGCGTGGGGTAGTGAGCGAAAGCATCTTTGACCGTATCGACCCGGCTCGGCAGCTTGATCGTTTTTCGGACTATCTTTTGAGGCGCAAACGTCTATCGGAACTCCGTTCGAACCACATGTATTTCTACACCGATCTGCCGCGCCCCTACGATAAAAAAGGCCTAGTCGGCGTCAACGTGCACACAGGCCGCGATGCAAGATTTGCATTGGTCTCCGAACCCGATTCACAATTCGTGACGGACGAAACGGTAGGCTTGCTCTATTCGGCAAATGGAAATACTTTACAGGCGTTTGGTTTCGTCGATCGATAAAGAGGAATTTTGCCATAAATAAACGTAGATCAATGCGGATGTTTTTATCTGTATCCATCCGTGTTAATCTGTGGTCAAATCTTTTTCTAAACAAACTGAAAAACGTAATGAAAACAAAATTGCTGTTGTTGCTTTCTCTGTGTTTCTGTGTCCTGGCCGTTCCTACTTTCGCCCAAAAGCAAAAGCTAGACCCGCAAATTCAAAAGATGCTGAAAGAGGTCTCGGCCAAGAATATTGAGGCAAGCATCAGAAAGCTCGTATCGTTTGGAACGCGAAACACATTGTCTGACCAGAATGACAAGACTCGCGGGATAGGAGCCGCACGTGATTGGATCCTGAGCGAATTTCGCAAGATCAGCGCCGATTGCGGCCTTTGCCTGACGCCGCAGACGCAGGCGTTCATGCAGCCAAAAGCCGCTCGAATTCCCGAGCCGACCCTGCTGACAAACGTGTACGGCATTCTGCCGGGAACGACCGACCCGAGTCGGATCTATGTGGTCTCCGGTCATTACGATTCGATGTGCTCATCACCAACCGATGCAAAATGCGACGCTCCGGGTGCAAACGATGACGCTTCGGGCACAGCGGTTTCGATCGAACTCGCCAGGGTGATGTCAAAATATAAGTTCGATGCCACGATCATCTTCATGGCCGTTCCGGGCGAAGAGCAAGGCCTTCTCGGTGCTGCTCACTATGCCGAGGAAGCCGTAAAACTGAAGATGAATATCGAAGCGATGTTCACCAATGACATCGTCGGCGGCGTGACAACCTACAAGAATTCCCAGTTCCGCAAAAAGGTCCGAGTTTTTAGCGAAGGTGTTCCATCGAGCGAAACGCCGCAAGAAGCCAACACACGCCGAAGCGTCGGCGGCGAAAACGATTCGTCGTCGCGCCAACTCGCCCGATATATCAAGGAACAGGCGGATCGTTATATCAAGGATTTTGGCGTAATGATGATCTATCGCCGTGACCGCTACGGACGCGGCGGCGATCATATTCCATTTGTCGAAAGAGGATTCGCCGGTGTTCGTTTGACGGAATCCGATGAAGATTACGCCCACCAGCATCAAAATGTCCGCACCGTCGAAGGCAAATTTTACGGCGACACACCTGAGTACGTCGATTTCGACTACACTGCAAACGTTGCACGCGTTAATCTTACGGCCCTTGCTAACCTTGCCCTCGCCCCGGCAAAGCCTAAGAACGTCGGCATCGTGACAGGCGGCCTGACAAACGACACGGTCCTTCGTTGGCAAGCTAACACAGACGCGGACCTGGCGGGTTACGAATTGGTTTGGCGCGACACGACCGCTTCAGAATGGACCAATTCCATGTCCGTCGGCAACGTCACGACCTACACCGCGAAGGGCATGTCAAAAGACAATTTTTTCTTCGGCATTCGTGCGGTCGATAAAGCAGGAAACAAAAGCCCGGTCGTTTACCCGCGTCCTGCCCAGGCTCAGCGGCCTGCGGCTCCGACACCAACTCCGGCAAGATAGCTAGTTAAAGAGTAGTTCGACCTATCAGATCGCGGGGAAAATTGATTTTTTTCTCGCGATCTTTTCTTGCGATGTCCTTTTTGTCCTACGTCGTTCGTCTATTGATTGAAGCTCGAAAAAAGCTGATATAAATTATGAACATCCGAATCAAGAACCTTTTCCTTTCTTCACTCATTCTCGCTCTTTTCTCGATCTGCACTAACGGACAGGTCAAGAACACTGAGAACACGCTGAAACTCGCTGAGGGGCGATCTTCGCCAAGTGCGACGATCGCAGATGTCGCCTGGCTGGCTGGCAGTTGGGTCGGTACCGGTCTCGGTGGAGTTTCAGAAGAGATGTGGAGCCAGCCTCAAGGCGGCATCATGATGGGCACATATCGCCTGATCGTTAAAGATAAACCTGTCTTCTACGAAATGATGTGGCTCGCAGAATCCGAGGGATCGCTTGTTCTCAAGATCAAGCATTTCCATCCGAATTTCGTGGGCTGGGAAGAGAAGGACAAGACGGTCGATTTCAAATTCGTCAGCAAAGACGGTAAACGCGTCTATTTTTCTGGTCTTACGTTCGAGCAGGCCGACGGCAAAAACCTGAAGATCTACCTCGCACTCAAAGACAGGGATGGAAGCTTTCGGGAAGAGCTTTTCACGATGAAACGAAATTAAGGAGATAATTTTTATGCCGCATTACATGCTGATACTACACGAAGAACCGATGGACTATTCCCAAATGTCGCCCGATGAGATCGAGGCTGTTATTCGCGAATACATCGAATGGTCGCAGTTGATCGAGGCTAAAGGAAAATACGTCGGAGGCCAAAAACTCGTCGATGAGGGCGGACGGCTTCTGCACGGCTTTGGCTCGGATTTCCGGGTCACCGACGGTCCGTATGCCGAAGCGAAAGAGGTCATCGGTGGATTTTTCACCATTTCTGCCGCCGATTATAACGAGGCGGTAGAGCTTTCGAGCGATTGCCCTCATCTCAAGTACGGCGGCCGCGTCGAGCTTCGCGAGATACAGCCGACCGAGTGAGATTGTGAAGCGATCAATGAACGAAACAACCCATGATCTGGACGAAACCATCGGCCATCTTTTCCGGCAACATTCGGGAAAGATGGTCGCTGCTTTGTGCCGTTCATTCGGGTTTGAACGGATAGGAATTGTTGAGGACGCCGTTCAGGATGCTCTGATCGCAGCGATGAAGGTTTGGCCCTATTCCGGTGTGCCTGACAACCAGCTTGCATGGCTGCTGCGCACCGCCCGAAATCGCTGCATCGACATCCTTCGACGAGACAACCGCTCGACACCGCTCGACGCCGAGCCGGAATTCGCAGCAGATAGATCAGAAGTGGACGCAGTCTATTTCCCGTCAGAGATCGCCGAGGATCAACTGCGAATGATATTCGCCTGCTGCCACCCCGAGATCTCGCCGGATAGCCGCGTTGCTCTTACTCTTAAAGCGGTCGGCGGCTTCAGCGTTGGCGAGATCGCAACGGCCTTCCTGTCGAATCCCGACGCAGTCAGCAAACTTCTCTCTCGTGCAAGATCGAGGCTGCGTGAGCTAAACGTACGCATGGAAATGCCGCCGCCCCGAGAATTGCCGCTAAGGCTCGACAGCGTTCTGAAAGCGATCTATTTGATGTTCAACGAGGGATATAGCGCCTCGACCGGCGGATCTTTCATCCGAAAGGACCTAGTGTTTGAGGCGATCCGCCTAGCTTCTCTGCTCGCAAAACATCCGGTCACCGCGTCGCCGATGGGCGATGCCGTGACCGCCTTGTTCTGTTTTCAAGCGGCACGCATGACGGCACGCTCCGACCACAATGGCGAACTTCTGATCCTCGCCGAGCAAGATCGCTGCAGTTGGGACCAGCAATTGATCGCACATGGCCTACACCATTTTCGGCGTTCGGCCGCCGGCGAATCTGTCTCGGACTATCACCTTGAGGCCGAGATCGCGGCTATCTACACTTTGGCTCCCGATTATTCTTCGACTGACTGGGCACGCATTCTGTCGGCGTACGAAAAACTGCAGAGCCGTAAATTCTCACCCGTGATAGAGCTTAATCTAGCGATCGTTATCTGCCAGCTACGCGGTCCTCAGGCTGCCTACGACCGCCTCGTCTCGATCGAACACGAAAGCGCCATTCGAAGCTACAATCTTTTCTATATCACCAAAGCTCACTTTGAAAGCCTTCTTGACCTGGTTTCCGAGGCTAGAACGTCTCTCGAACGTGCCGCCTCGCTAACGCATAACCCGCCCGTTGAAGCATTTATCCAAAAACGGATATCCGAGCTCGGTTAACCTAACAAAACTCAGATCGGCGCGTGTCCGGTCGTGTCATAAATAAAACACTTGACTATTCATGCATCGCCGTAGTATAATTCTAAGCCTACGTCGCTTCACACGGATCGACAGGGTGAGGTGCAGTTGGAACGAACGTGGGAAACTGTGGAACGATGGAACGGAGCGATAATCGAAATGTTAAGTCATTGATAAAACACAACTTACCAAGATGCAGCCGTTCCACGCATAGAACGCTTGTGTATTGCCTGTATGACAGTTTAAACCGCCGGATCGCGGTGAATCCTGTTCCGCTCTCCTTCAGCTTTGTCGAGACACTAGCAGCGATGATCAAACTCCGTCTTAACTCTTCCTTCCATTTCAGGGCCGGACACCCTATCAGGTTCATTTCGGCATCAAAATGTGGTAAAAATGAGGTTTACGGCCGAAATTTAGAGTAGTCACGAGCGGCTTGTTCCATAAGGTTTTCAATGAAGAAGTTATATTTCAGTTTTGCCATTATCGCCGCATTTTCAGCATGGATGAGCCTGAGCTTTGTCACCTCGGCTCAGGACGAAAAGAAAAGGATGATGGCACCGCTCGCGTCGTCAACCCTCGTCATTAGCCAGGTCGGCAGCGGCGGCGGCGGTACGACGGGCACATACTCTTTTGACTATGTCGAGCTAAAAAATATCTCGACGTCGTCTCAGTCGCTTGGCGGCCTTTCGCTTTACTACGGCTCTGCTACCGGAGCCTTTGCAAGTGCAACCTCTAACGCGTTTGCACTTCCTAACGTCTCGTTAAATCCGGGCCAGTATTATCTGGTGCAGGTCGGCAACGCCGGCGGTGCCGGAGCGGCACTTCCCGTAACACCGGATTCTGTAACGTTAAACATTAACCTCTCTGGAACTAACGGCAAGATCGCATTGGTCTCGACGCTTCAGCAGAATGTTTGCGGTTCGGCGGCAACCCCTTGTAATGCGGCCCAGCTGGCGCAGATCGTTGACTGGGTCGCATACGGAGCGGCGGGCAACGGAACGGCCGGAAATGGAGAAGGTGGAACTTCCGTAAACAACGGTACGGCATTGGCGGCAACTCAGGGTTCGGTTCGCAAAATGCTTGGCTGCACTGACACGGACAACAACAATCTCGATTTCGACGTCGTCACTAATCCGGTGCCCCGAAATACCGGAAGCACGGTTAATGTTTGTGCAGGCGGCCCAACGCCGTCACCTTCGCCGACTCCATCAGTTTCTCCGACACCTACGCCGACACCGGGTGTTTCACCAACGCCTACGCCAACGCCAACACCGGGACCTGCGGGGACGATCGTGATCAGCCAGTTTCAGGCAGGCGGCGGCACCGCGGAAGACGAATTTGTCGAACTTCACAATGTAGGCACCGAACCAGTAGACCTTAACGGTTATAGACTCGTTTATCGAGCGGCGGCGGGTAGTAACGATGTAGGCCCTTTTGCTACGTGGAACACTAGCACGGTGATCCAACCGGGGCATTTTTATCTTGTTGCCTCTTCGGGTTTTGACGGCGGACTCGCGGCCGACGTAACTTACACGCCATCAGTCTGCTCATGCTCGATGAGTGGTGTTGGCGGCGGTTTGGCTCTCAGGCCGTCCCAGTCTGGAACACCCGTTGACATGGTCGGCTGGGGAACTGCGACCAACGCCTTTATCGAGGGTTCGGTAACAGCAGCCCCGTCAAACAACGATAGCCGTTCCAGACTCGATAACGGTTGTCAGGATACGGGCAATAATGCAAGTGATTTCACTGCGACCAGCCCTGCCGGAGCGAGAAACTCATCTTCGACGCCGTTCCTCTGCAATGGCAATAACGGAGCGAATCTTTTCGCGTCGATGAACGCAACGCCGACCTTGGTCTCGCCTAATGCTACGGTGCTTTTCCGAGTCACCGTCACACCTGCGACCGAGCCGCCGAGCACGAACATCGGTGTCGAAGGCAATCTTTCGTCGATCGGCGGCCTCGCGACCCAGCCGTTCTACGACAACGGCACCAATGGGGACGTAACGGCTGGAGACAATGTCTTCTCGTTCGCGGCAACGATCCCGGGCGGCACATCAGGTGGAAATTACGTCATAACATCCGTTGCCCATGACGCGCAGGGCAGAACAGTTAATCTAAACCAGACGATCACGGTAAATGCACCGTTCACCGGCGACGACCCACTGGTCCTCGGGAATCCGTCAAATGCAACGCTGGACGTAGCAAACGAGAACAATTACCTGATGCAAAAGCCTCAGTATTCACTTTCGTACAACCGTTCGACCGCTAACCCGAATTGGGTGGCGTGGCGTTTGGACTCAAGCTGGATCGGCGGTGCTGACCGACAGGACGATTTCCGGCCTGATCCGGCCCTTCCGGCGGGTTGGTATCGTGTGACAGATAACGATTATTCAGGCTCTGGTTTGTCTCGCGGACACATGTGTCCGTCCGGCGACCGCACGCGTTCGATCCCCGATAACTCGGCGACCTTCCTGATGACGAACATGATCCCGCAGGCCATCGAGAACAACTCAGGCCCGTGGAATAATCTCGAAGATTATTCGCGATCGCTCTTACAATCAGGTAACGAGTTGTACATATTCTCGGGTGGACACGGCAACCGCGGAACTATTGCCCAGGGCCGTATCGTCATTCCCGAAGTGACCTGGAAGGTCATCATGGTCCTGCCGATCGGGACTGACGACCTTCGCCGGGTTAGCCGTTCGACGCGTGTCTTCGGCGTGATCATGCCGAATGACGACGCCCTCATAACACCTAGCACGCCGTGGCGAAACTTCCGTGTCACTGTTGATGATATCGAAGAATTGACCGGCTACAACTTCTTTTCAAACGTTCCGCGTAACACGCAGGAATATATCGAGCGACGAGTGGACACCCAATAGGCCCGAGGTCATTGATCAATATGAAATTAAACAGATCGACATTTTTACGGGTTGCCGCGAGCACTGCGATGGTCGTGGTCGGGGCTTTGTCCATCTTTGCTCAGAAAGAATATACGATCGCCCAAATACAAGGTGACAAGGGTTCGTCGCCGGTCGTCAATCAGAATGTCCGCGTAACTGGTGTCGTGACAGCGATACTGCGTAATGGCTTCTTTATCCAGACGCCGGACGCCCTCGCCGACAAAGACCCAAAAACGTCCGAAGGCTTGTACATTTACGGTGAGAACAGCGTCAAGCAGGTCGCTCTCGGCAACATGGTCCAGGTCGAGGGTACAGTGATCGAATTCCGGCCGCGAAACGAAAGGATATTCCTCACGATCACCGAGATAACCCGACCGACCGTCAAAGTGCTGTCGAAGGACAATCCGCTGCCGACACCAATAGCTCTGACAGCCGCCGATTTGGACCCGAAAGGAAAGCTCGATCAGATGGAAAAGTTTGAAGGGATGCGTGTCAAAGGCGACTTTGTTGTCGTTGCCCCGACCGGTGGCTTCACCAACGAGAGAACCGGACTTGGCACATCGAATGGAGTATTCTTCGCCACTTTGCAAGGCACGCCACGCCCATTCCGCGAACCGGGTCTTGGTGTCCTCAACATTATTGTCGACAAACTGCCTTCGACGATCCCTGCATTCGACATGAACCCTGAGATCGTCAGGATAGACAGCCAACAGCAAACCGGCTCGACCGCCCTCGACGTCACCACGGGAGCGACGATCAAAGAACTGACAGGCATCATAGACTATTCCCGCAAGTTTTATACGCTCTACGTAGACGCCGCGACCCCGCCAAAGGTCGAGAATATGAAGTCGTTTGTGCCGCTTAGCCCGGCAGCCGAGAGAGAAACGACGGTAGGCAGCTTTAATATTGAGAATTTCTTTGATGACGAGGTAAATTCCAGCAACGTCGATAAGGAAGCCGTCACCCCCAAGGAAGTCTTTCAAAAACGGCTCGCAAAAGTATCACTGGCGGTGAGAAACGTCCTCGGCCAGCCGGATGTCCTTGGAATTGTCGAGGTCGAAAACCTTAAGGTATTACAAAAGGTGGCTGATAAGATCAACGCCGACGCTGTGGCAGCAGGCGGCCCCGATCCGAAATACACCGCTCATTTGGAAGAGGGCAATGATATTCGCGGAATCGACGTCGGATATCTCGTAAAATCTAGCAAAGTAAAGGTTATCGAGGTCAAGCAGCTTGCCAAGGACGTCAAAATGGAAGGCGTCGCCGGTGCCGAAGGCCAGAACCTCTACGATCGTCCGCCGCTACTGATCCGGGTCGAGGTTATCGATGCCAAGTCACCCAAACCACTGGCTTTTTCGGTGATCGTCAACCATTTCAAATCCTACAACGGCATCGATGACGAAAAGGACGGCGACCGGGTTCGTCAAAAACGTCGTCTTGAGGCGGAATGGTTGGCGAAATTTGTGCAGGATCGCCAGGCCGCTGATCCGACCGAACGAATCATCCTTTGCGGTGATTTCAATGCATTTCAGTTCAACGATGGCTACAACGATCTGATCGGTATTCTCAAGGGCAAATCGGACCAGAACGTCCTGACACCGTCAAAGACCGCTTTCAACACCGGCCTTGTGACACTGATCGATTATCTTCCAGATCCGCTCAAACGATACTCGTACACCTTTGATGGGGCGGCACAAGCTCTCGACCATATTATGATCAACAAAGCTGGTCGCGAACGGCTTTTGAAGTTTGGTTATGGCAGGTCGAACGCCGACTTCCCTCTGGTGTGGAAAAATGATGCGACGCGTCCGGAGCGAGTTTCTGATCACGACGCAGCCGTCGTCTTTTTGTCACTCGACGAACCGGCTAAGCCGGCACCATCACCGACACCAGCGAATTGATCATGCCTTTTCGAGGATCACCTGAGCGACGGCATGATCGTTAGTATGAGAAATGGAAAGATGAACGCGATCCGCTCGACGCTCCTTGAGTATTGCTGCGGCTTCGCCGGTAATGTTGAGTTCGGGCACTCCATTCTCATGAGAGACGACCTCGATATCTTGCCAGGTGATCTTTCCGCGCCAGCCGGTTTGAATAGCCTTTAGAAAAGCCTCTTTCGCAGCGAATCTGGCAGCATAGGATTGAGCCGCAGAAACGCCTTTGCTCTCGCAGTATTCTCGCTCTTGAGCAGTAAATACCCTCTCGAGAAATCTCGGAGTGCGAGCGATGGTCTCACGGATCCGATAAACTTCTACTATGTCTACGCCTATTGAAATGATCATGGATCAACCAACTAAAGCGACCGACCAAGCTGATCTGGCTGCCGCCGGTTTCGAATGGCGAGAGCGAAACGGTGTCAGGATCCTGGTCTCGACCGCTCTCGAACAAAATGGTTTCGCAAATGGCTTTTCGACCCGGCTGGGCGGTGTTTCACCATTTCCCGGCAATGATCTCAATCTAGCCGGATTCAACGAAGACTCTGCTGAAAATATTTACGAGAACCGCCGTCGATTTATATCCGCCTTCGACCGCGATTTTCGCTTATCCATGGTCTGGCAGATCCACGGCGACGATATCAAGGTCGTTCGAACATTAGACGACATCGGCGATTCCGAAGACAAGGCCGATGCGGTAATATCCGACCTTAGCGGTATTCTGGCAGGCGCAAAAACTGCCGACTGTGTTCCTGTTCTGATCGGAGATCCCAAAAAACGAGCCTACTCGGCCGTCCATGCCGGTTGGCGAGGCACCGTTAGCTCGATCGTGGTAAAGGCTATTGCAAAGCTAACTAAAGAATACGGTTGTGATCCCAATACAATGATCGCCGCGATTGGTCCTGCAGCCGGGTGTGCCAATTATGAGATCGGCCCCGACGTTATCAAAGCTTTCGATCAAAATTTCCCCGCAACCGGGCAATATTTCTCACCTACGCATGACGGTCACGCTTTAGTAGATCTTCACCGGGCCAATCGGGATCAGCTTGTGTCCGCCGGCGTGCTCGATTCAAATATCTACACGGCCCCTTTCTGCACTATGGAACGGCCGGATCTGTTCTTCTCTTACCGGCTTGAAAAGCAGAAATTTGGCAAAACCGGCAGACTGCTTTCCGTGATCGGCAGACAAGACTAGAGCACGCGGGCTGTTAGGGTAACTTCTTTGGTTTTAGGCGGATAGCAGACTTCGTCATTGCATGCCTGATACCGAACTGAAGCATTGACGCGAATCGAGTTGCTCTTGAAACTCGCCGGCACCGTCAGGGTAAACGGGAACGAAACCCTGCCCTCATAAACATTGATGGTGTCAGACGAGAAACTGAACTTTCGATTCTTCCCGCGTGGATAGCTAACTCCGCTAACGCGTGCTCCAGGACTGCTCAGCCGCACCGTCGTTGGTATCGCATATTCGCTGCCAGGGCGGTTGGAATTCGCATGAAGACCTCCGGGAATACTGAGAACGATCGTCCCGCGCGTAGCCTTACCGCGAGCGGCTGTACCGTTCCCGATCGAGCCATTCACCGTCTGAGATCTAACCTCGGCAAATACCCCGACTGTGATCAAAAGCAAAACTGCACCAAAAACTCTCTGAACATTTTTTCTCATATAATGTTAGATGCCAAACACGGCAATTTTTATTTCACAAAATAACTGGTTGCGATAGAGGATATTTTACGTGCTATATCTTCATTTGTTTCTTCAAGAGCGGTGATCTTCATCTCGATGACGTCCCGGCCAACTTCAGATAGCTTGTAAAGTTCAACCATTCCGACCCCTTTCTCAACCCTTTCCGTCTCTACAAGAAGATATTTTCTCTCGCTGATAACCTCAGTAGATTTAGTCGAAACCTTTGCAGCCTTTCCGATCCTAGCTACAACATCCTTAATTGAGGCATTCTCGACCTTCTTGATCTCGATGCGACCCTGTCTGGTATCCTCAGCCCCTTCGCCACCAAATTCCCGCGAGTAGCCTTCGTAGTCAAGTTCAGGATTGCCGTTCAGGACAGTCAAAAAACCCTCCGGCTTTTCGAAATAGAACAGATCTGTATCGACGATCTCCGGTTCAAAAGCTTCCGCCGCAGTTCTTTTGATGCGCGTTGAGGCATACACCATCAAGGCAACGAGGATCAACCCTGGAATCAATAACTCCATAAACTTTAACTTACTGGATCTGAACTAAATTCGGTTCACTCTTGGCCGCAAGCTGACCGCACGCTGCGTAGATATCACGACCACGTGGTTGGCGAACATAGGCTGAAACGCCACGTGATTCGAGCATAGCTTTGAATCGATCGACGCGTTCTGGGGAAGACGTTTTGTAATCTAGCTGCTCTGCTCCATTGTGCGGAATGAGGTTAATTTTAACTCGAGTGAGTTGGTACTGTTCAAGCAATTTCACTAGCTGGATCGCATCGGTGTCGGAGTCATTTACACCGCCGAGCATGACATATTCAAATGTAAACCGTTCACCTTTCCTCAAGCTACCCTCGAATTCCTTCGCGGCTGTCATCAATTCATCGAGATTCCATTTTTTGTTGATCGGCATCAGCGTGTCGCGAACAGCGTCTTTAGCAGACGAAAGCGATATCGCAAGATGCGGCCGGTTTTCGAGCCCGGCGAACTCGTAGATCTTCGGTACGATACCGGCGGTCGAGATCGTAACGCGATTAGGCACAATGAAAAGTCCGTCTTCGTCGGACATCAGGTCGAGAGCGGCGATCAGATTTTCAAAATTCAGGAACGGCTCGCCCGCTCCCATTCCGACCAGATTCGTCCCGTGCGGCGTCTCACCGTTTACGCCGTAAACGTCATTGAGCACTGTAATTATCTGCTCGACGATCTCACCGACCGTCAGGTTTCTCAGTAACCCGAGTTTCGCCGTGAGGCAAAAATCACATTTCAGCGGACATCCCGATTGCGACGAGAAACAGATCGTATCGCGGTTTTCACTCGGGATAAAAACGGCCTCGACCGGATAGCCATCCGCCGTTTTCATCAGATAACGTCGCGTTCCGTCGATCGAAACATATTTATTCTCGACCACGAGACGTGAGATATCCGCCGTTTCTTCGAGCTTCGCCCGCAGCTTTTTCGGAAGATCGGTGATCTCGTCAAACGAAAGCAGTCGACGCTCATGCACCGCCTTGAAGACCTGCATCGAACGATATCGAGGTTCACCGAGCGAGAGGAAATATTCCTCAAGCTCGGTTCGATTCATGCCGGTGATGTGCAGTTTATCAGTCACTTGCTTTATTCTAACGCATTCCGCACCGACTCGCTTCTGTCGGCAACACAAGAAATTGGCATCAATTTGCTAAACTCGTCACATCGCTTTCCAATGAAGTCTTTGCCGCACAATCTAATCCTCTTTGCACTGCTGGCGATCACGCTCGCCGTGACATCATGCCAGCGGCTTAGTGATCGTTCAACCGCCGAACCAGAAAGATCTCAAACTGACACGCAACCTCCGCAGGCTGCTCTCTTGCCTTTCGGAAATCCCTCTAATGCAGCAACCGATCCGGATAACTACCTGCTCGTCCATCGCAGCCACACACTCTCGTACAACAATAGCCGCGGCACTCTCAATTGGATCGCTTGGCGAACAGGAACTGCCGACCTCGGTGAGAAGCGTGAACGCAGCCGTTTCGAAGAGGACCGCTCGCTGCCGAATGGCTTTCAGCGCGTGCAGTATTACGATTATTCGGGCTCAGGCTATGATCGCGGCCACATGGTTCCGGCGGCGGATCGTTTTGCCAACGAGAGTTTGATGGAGGAGACTTTCCTGATGACCAACATCGTTCCGCAGACCGGCGATATGAACCAGTTCCCATGGAACAAATTAGAATCATATTCGCGAGCGATCGTGCGGCAGGGGAATGAGGTTTATACGATCGCCGGTGTTTATGGCGAAAAAGATCGGCTTCGCGGCAAGGTCGTTGTTCCGACCAACTGCTGGAAAGTGATCGTTGTTTTTCCGTCTCGTCAGCCGAAGGATAAAATTACAGCGGCGACCAGGCTAATCGCCGTCGATATGCCGAATATCGACGGGATCGAAAACGAAAACTGGGAAAGATATCAGACGACAGTTCGATCGATCGAGGAGCGAACCGGATTAGACCTTTTCTCTTTGGTGCCTCGTGAGATTCAGGACATAATTGAGACAAAACAGGTTAGGATGAACCGTTAAACTATGGACGAAGTTAATGTAATTGGAAACCGGGCCTTTTTTTGGTATCGGATCTATTTAGGCGTTCTGGCGATTTTGTACCTCGGGGTTACGATCCTCGGTATTACCCTCGCAGTGCTGCAACCGGAAACTGCCGATCACGACCGGGCCACGCTGCTTTTCGTCAGCATTTTATACGCGGTTCTGGGTTCCATATTTTTGATCTTGACGATCATTGCTCTGTTTCTGCCGATCAAACCTTTCAACTGGGTGGTCGGTATCGTAATGATCGCTATCGGTATGACAAGTTGTCTGTTTCTTCCTTTCCTGATCCCGTTGCTCGTCTACTGGATCAAACCCGAAACCAAAGCGTTTTTTGGACGTACTTAGAACATATGAAAAATCTACTGACCCTGATTTCGTTTGTTTTTCTGTTCTCCCTCGCCGTGATCGCACAGCCGACCGTCACTCCAACGCCGAAGGAGGCTAATCCGAAGGATGTCGAATCGATCGACAACATCATTAAAGCCGTCTACGACGTCATCTCGGGCGAAGCCGGTAAACCGCGCGACTGGGACCGTTTTCGGTCGCTGTTTCACAAGGATGCCCGTATGATCCCGAGCGGTAAAAACCCGCAAAATGGCGTTACCGTCGCCCGTGTGATAACGCCCGACGCTTACGTCACCAGCAACTCTCCATTTTTCGAGAAAAATGGCTTTTTCGAACGTGAGATCGCTCGCCATGTAGATCAATATGGAAATATGGCACAGGTTTTCTCGACCTATCACGCATTTCGCAACAAGGACGATAAAGACCCGTTCATGCGTGGCATCAACAGTTTTCAGCTCGTAAATGACGGGAAACGGTGGTGGGTTCTGAGTATTTTTTGGTTGGCCGAAACTCCTGAAAATCCGCTGCCTGAAAAATATTTGAAAAGTAAAAACTAAAATATCTTCCAAGCCCTTGACATTGCTTAACGCTGTAATGTAATTTAACAGCGTTAAGCATATGTCCTTGAATCATCGTAGACAACAAGAAAAAGAGAACCTCCGCCAGGAGATTCTTGACGCATCTCGCGAACTCTTCGTCACCGAGGGCTACGAGAGCGTCTCAATGAGAAAGATCGCCGACCGCATTGGGTATTCTCCGACGACGATCTATCTTTACTTCAAAGATAAATCCGAACTGCTCCACGAGATTTGCGAATCGACATTTTCAAAGCTAAGCGTACAGATCGAAGCGAGTTGGGTCGGTTTTAATGATCCACTAGAACGAATGCGAGCAGGCCTGCTCGCCTATATACATTTCGGACTGGAAAATCCGCATCATTATGATGTTGTGCTCATCTCCCCAAAAGACAAGCACTTAGATAATGCAGATTTTGGCTATGAAAATTCGATGGGCAAGCAGGCTTTTGAATTACTAGTCGCATCTGTCGTCGAATGCCTTGAAGCTCGGGTGATCAGGAAAGCCGATGTGGCACTGACCGCTCAAACTCTCTGGGCCGGACTTCACGGCGTCACTGCCCTGCTGATCGCACACGAAGGTTTTCCCTTTGTCGACAAACAAGTCCTCGCCGAGTCAGTCGTCGATACTATGATCCGGGGAATCGAAACATAATTTTTTTTGGCCCCAAACTTAACAGTGTTAACCAGCAAATAGTCACAGGAATGTAAAAAATGAAAGCTGAACAAATATTCTCGATCGCAAACACGATAGCCCTCATAGGTTGGCTACTAGTCATAGTCTTGCCAAGGTGGAAGTTCACCAGACTGGCTGTCCTTTCTGGGGCAGTACCGCTACTTCTGTCAGTTGCGTACCTCGGATTAGTCGTATTTTTCTTTGGCAGTGCCGATGGCGGATTCGATTCGCTGGCAAACGTGATGAAGCTGTTTACAAATGAATGGGCGATGCTCGCGGGCTGGCTGCACTATCTGGCCTTCGATCTCTACGTCGGCAGCTGGGAGGTTCGCGATGCACAACGAAACGGCATCTCGCATTTTGTCGTAATCCCGTGCCTAATTCTAACGTTCCTGCTTGGGCCCATAGGGTATCTGCTCTATTCGATACTGAGATTCTTCCTCGCGAAAAAGGAGGTAGCAAATGTTGAAGGAGCTGTTTAGTAAACAAAGACCGTTAATGGTGGGCGGTTTGGTGTTCCTGATGGGCGGCTTCGCAATGCTCGCTCTAACACTGATCGACGAAACGGAGATCCTCGGTATCAACCGCTGGATCAAACCGTTGAAGTTCTATTTCTCGATCAGCATATTCATGTGGACGATCGCCCTATATCTGAATTATCTGCGTGATGCCCATCGATTCTCGCAAATCGTTTCCTGGACAATGATCACTATCTTTGTGATCGAAATGGCAGCCGTAACGGCACAAGCGTTTAGGGGGACAACCTCTCATTTCAATATTGCGACTCCGCTCGATAGCGTTATTTTCGCCACAATGGGAATCGCGATCGCTCTAAACACCATATTGGTGCTTGCATTGTTGGTCGTCTATTTCAAATCTCATATTGAGGTTTCAAACACCGTTCTATGGGGAATGCGACTTGGTCTGCTGCTATTCTTGGCAGGAAGTCTACAAGGAGGCTTTATGTCCGCTCAGCTTGGCCACACCGTCGGGGCTGCGGATGGCGGCCCCGGATTGCCGTTGACGAACTGGTCAACGGTCGCCGGCGACCTCCGCGTCGCACACTTTCTTGGGCTACATTCACTGCAAGCTATACCCCTCGTAGCTGTCGCTCTCGAACGAATCCAGGTTGTCAGTCCGCTTTTGCTTACCTTGGGTTTCGCCGCGATCTATTTTGTATTTTTCGTGCTCTTGTTCGCGCAGGCATTGCTCGGAAGGCCGTTTGTCAATCTCTAGTATTGAAAATTCAACACATCCGTTTTCGCTACCAAGACGAAAGGATAATTTGATCGACAATTATATGGCTGAACACAAACTTACTCGCGAACTAACGCTCGATCTGCCAATTGCACGGGTCTTCGACTTCTTCGCTGACGCAGGAAATCTCGAACGCATCACGCCGCCGGAGCTTAACTTTAATATCATCACGCCCCGCCCGATAGACATAAAACAGGGCACCCTTATCGACTATAAGCTAAAAATGCGCGGAATTCCGATGAAGTGGCGAACCGAGATCTCGGTTTGGGAACCGCCGTTCCGCTTTGTCGATCAACAGCTCCGTGGACCATATTCGCAGTGGATCCACACGCACACCTTCACGGAGATCAGCCCGTCACAGACACTGATGGAAGACGAAGTACGCTACCGCCTCCCGTTTGAACCGTTGGGAGACATCGCCCACTTTTTCGTGAAGAGCGAATTGGCCTACATATTCGACTATCGGCAGAAGGTTGTGGCAGAGATGCTTGCAATCAAAAACTAAGCAGGCCAGACACCGGAAAACGCGAGATCGGCCCTGCCATTTATGACTATCTCGTCATCCTCACGCCATAGTACTTTGGTTGTGCCGCCTTCGGCGTGGACGTTGACGTTTCGGTCAGTTTTGAGGGTGAAAGCGCTGAGGATCGCGGCTCCGCTGGAGCAGGTACCGGATGAGGAAGTTTCACCGGCAGCTCGTTCCCAGATGCGGATCTCAATGTTCTCGCGGTCTATGACTTTCACGAAAACGATATTCGCTTTCTGAGGAAAGACTTGATGAACCTCCATTGAACGCCCAACAGAACGCCAGTCGAAATCAAAGGTTTCTACAAAAATGCAGGCTACGGGATTGCCGACATTGACTGCCGAAAAGGTATGAGCCCTGCCGTCGACAAGAATCCCCTGGTTTACGACCGCTTCCATCGAGTTTCGAGTGGCAACCGGTATCGCGTCACTTGAAAATTGCGGCTTTCCGATCTCCGCCTTGAACCAGAATTCCCCTTCGCCCTTTCGCTCGATCAGTTCATAGACCTTGATGCCGCTGCGTGTCTCTAGACGTAACCTTTCGTCTGTCCAAATGGCCGCGTAATGCAGATAGGCGACCGCACAGCGCGTACCGTTACCCGAAAATCCAGCGATGCTGCCATCAGGATTTACGATCTCGCAAAAAAAATCTGCGGTGCTTCCGTCAGACCTGGTAAGAATCGCGATTCCGTCGCCGCCAACACCAGTGTGGCGATCGCAGATCGCCTTCGCGAGGTCGCTAAGATCAATAGATTCGTGAATATTATCTTGCTCGATCACGATATAATCGTTGCCAAACCCGTGGAATTTGGTGAAATCAATAGTACTCATTGCTCTTTTGAGATCTTCGTTATGGTTTCAGTTCCGCCTTTGTAGAGAAGCCTAAAATCGATCTTGTCACCGAATCGCGAGATCTTTGAGTAAAGATTTATCCGAGACATAAAACTCCATCCGCATTGCAGGCATCAAGTTTGGAATGTCTTCGTGATCCATCTCGACAGAGCCCAGATCGTTGTTGATCTTCGTAACCTTGCCCTTGCCAAAATAGTCACCGTCTTTTGAATTGTCGGGGGTTGA
The DNA here is from genome assembly GCA_041737885.1 of Pyrinomonadaceae bacterium. Taxonomy (GTDB): domain Bacteria; phylum Acidobacteriota; class Blastocatellia; order Pyrinomonadales; family Pyrinomonadaceae; genus OLB17. Next base: position 36,286 of record JBGSQW010000017.1, read on the forward strand.
CGCGACTTGAGTAGAAGCCTTAGCCGGACTTACTGTAGTGTTTCTTGGTTTGGTATCTGCCGTCGCGCATGCAACAGACAATAGAAGAGCCACGATCGCGAGAGAAAATCTCATGGGGGCATTTTACGCTAATCTCTAGCAAAAATGCTAAGAAGCAGTGACGCAAATGCTAGGTTTCTCCTGCGTCTGCTATTGCCTACCTATAAATTTATCGATCTGGTAAAAAGCTCTTTGATCCGGTTGCCCTGCACGGCTCGCTGGCTAGTGTATTTTCGGTCTACAGCCGACAGTCGGTCGGTCACCTTCTTGCCATCAACTGTTCTGATCGCCCTTCCACCGGAATAATATATGCGAGATTCGCTCGGCGGCTCATCACTCTCGACTTTGTAGGTAAAGAGAATCAATTCACCCGTTTCAGAGAACAGCCATTCCTCACGAAAACGCTGATTTGAAAGGCGACGTTCATTTACAACGAATACCAATTTATCGGGATAAGGCCGTGCCTCACTGTCACCGCCCTTGTAAAAGAATTTCAGTGTTTGGCCATAAATCCCGACCGCCCGCCACTGGTGATCGCGTTTATTTACGGCAAGTTCGTTCATGAATAGCTCGCCGAATTGGCCACGATCATCGTCGGTTTCGCAGAGCCGGGCTTTTTCAGCGATGTCGGCATAACGAGCTCTGATAGATTCTACTGATCTATCGATGAGCTGGGCCGCAGAAAACGCGGAAAACATTAAGATTAGGACAAGAACGGAGATGATTCTTTTCATACGAATTGAACGGCTCACATTCAGATTCTTGTCCTTGTTTCTCAAGAAAATATTAATTCACCCAATCCGCAATAAATACATTCGTCTCACACTCTTTCGCGGCATTTCGGTTCGAAGCGAAGACAAGTTTCTTGCCGTTCGGCGAGAACATTGGGAAGCCGTCGAATGTTTCATTAAACGTTACGCGTTCGAGGCCGGTGCCGTCGAGGTTGATGAGGGCGAGGTCGAAATTGCGTTTTCGTGGGTCGGTAGCGAAATGATTTGTGCAAAAGATTATGCGTTTGCCGTCCGGAGTGAAATACGGTGCAAAGCTACCGCCAGCGAGGTTTGTGATCTGACGCTTATTGCTGCCGTCGGCATGCATCACCCAGATCTCAAAGGTCGTCGGAACGATCAGGTGCTGAGCGAGAAGGCTCTTGTACCGGGCGACTTCAGCAGGCGTGGTCGGCGTCGAGCGGCGATAAACGATCGATTTGCTGTCCGGCGAATAGAACGCTCCGCCGTCGTATCCCACTGCGTCTGTTAGGCGCTTGATATTCGTGCCGTCGATATCCATCGAATATAGATCCAGGTCGCCGTCACGTTCGCTGGTAAAGATGATCTTTTTACCATCGGGGCTGACCGTTGCTTCCGCATCATAGCCGGGGGTATTGGTGAGTTTTCGGATATCCGTGCCATTTGCCTTCGCTGTGTAGAGATCAAAATCCGGAAAAACAGCCCAGACATATCCTTGCGACATATCAGGATTCGGCGGACATTCTTTCTTCCCGCCGTGGGTTGAGGCATAAATAATGCGCTTATTTCCCTTGAAGAAATACGAACATGTTGTCCTGCCTTCTCCGTTCGAAACCATTTTCACCTTCGATCCATCAATGTTCATTCGATAGATCTGATCGCAAGAACGGCCATCGCGTTTGGACTGAAAGATCAGCTGCTTATTATCCGAGGAAAAATAAGCCTCCGCATTCTCACCACCAAACGTCAATTGCTTAATATTTTTCAGACGCTTTTCCCCGTCAAGGGCGAGGGGCTTCTGCTGAGCAAAAGAGGTTGACATCAAGGTTATAATGATTATCGCGACAAGATACAACTTTTTCATATTTTCGATTATATTATTAAAACAGTAATTTAATGCATCCTCAGATAGAAGTTTAGCGAATCTAGATTGTAAGTGAAATTGAATTTCAACTTCGCTTAATCCGAAGCTGGTTTGTCTTTATGAATTTTGAAAGCAATAAAGATGTTCTCGATTGGTACGAACGCCAAGAGCGATCTCTAACACCCGAATTTATTGCTGCGATTCCCTGGCACCAGGTCAGTGACGTTGAACTTGATAAAAAACTCATCCCCGTTCTCTTGTACATGCGTGACGTTGAAACACTCACGGACATGTATCATCGTGAATTACTACGAACTCCGACCGGTAAAGATCCATATATAAGCAAATTCATGGAACGTTGGGGGCTCGAGGAAATTACACACGGTGAGGTGATCAATCGTTTCCTCAACGAGGCCGGCTTTGAAACTGATGAACGGTGGCAAGACCAGGTTCGCCGCGAAGTTTCTACGAGCTACAACGCCACTGCATATTTGATGACGATTCTCACCAATCTTATCGGAAAAAAGTTTACTGCCACTCATATGACCTTTGGTACTATCCACGAGATGGAAGCCGCACAGGGCTATCGGCGGCTGATCGCGTTGGCGAATCACCCTGTTCTCACGCTTATCGCAAATGCGATAGTACGCGAAGAAGCGATACACGCTCAGTTTTACCGCTCGGTAGCCCGCCTTGAGCTCGAGAAAAATGAATTTTCTCAAAAGATGGCACGGTGGGTAATTGATCGATTCTGGGCTCCAGTCGGGCAAGGCTCTCTCGCCAAAAGCAGGACGAAATACACGATCGAGACGTTATTCGGCGAGGAATCCGCGATCGACGGACTCGACAAGACCGTCACACAACGCGTGCGATCACTGCCTGGCTTTGATGGGATCACAAAGATAACCGGCGTGATCGCCGATATGGCAGGGCACTCAACAACCAAACTCGAAACCGCGTAACCCTTTAAACACCTCGATAGTACTCGACCCCAGCATTTAATTCGACAGCGACTTTCCCTGCAGTTTCGGCGTAGTCGAGATGAGCAATAGCCTCGGAGATCGCTAGAAACCTGTGAACGTCATGGTCGAATGACGAAGGAAACAGCTTTTGTGCAATCTCGAAGGCGGTGACACCGCTCCCCTTAGCCAACCCGAGGACACGGCCTTGACGTTCATCGATCGCCCGCACATATCGGTTAAAGATCTCTTCAAAATCAGTTACTGGTTCACCGTGGCCACCATAGGCTAGCGTAGGAGACAGGCTCCGAAGTCTGGCAAGACTCACCAGGTATTCCGACAGCGATCTGAATCTGCGAGATGGATCGGTCGGATCAGGCGCAAGCATCGGATTTGGCGTTATCCGTTTTAGAACGCAATCCCCGCAAATTAAGGTTCGATTCGCCTCACGATAGAAAGAACAGGATCCAGGCGTATGTCCAGGCGTGTGCAGCACCGTTAGCGAACCACTTTCGAACTCCAATTCCATCTCATCTTTCAAAGATGTGAACTCTCCATCCTCGAGCGAATCGGTCAACAAACTGACTTCCTCATAAAGACCTCGCATCTCCGCAAATACCTGATCCGGCACGCCCGAACGAAGTAATAGCTGCCGATGCTCCTCGTGCGCAAGTCGTCCAAATAGGTGCCCCGTCTCCCATTCGTGAATCAGTACTTCGGCATTTTTTGATTCGTCTCGAACCTGCTTAGCCAGTCCACAGTGATCCTCGTGTGCATGCGTCAGCACGATCCGCCTGACATCCGAAAAAGCCACGCCATTTGAACGCAACTGATCCCGCAAAGCTGCCGCGGCTTCCCTTGTTTTGGGGCCGATGTCGATAAGCGTTACCGGATCTTCCTTGATCAGGTAGACATTTACATCTCCGACATAAAATGGCGTCGGGATGGAAAGCTGGACAATATCCATATGAAAATAGCGTCAATACGCGAACAATAATCTTAGCAAAATAAGCTCTGAGGATGCTGACCCTTCATGATGAATTGAGACGTTAATAAACTTTACGCTTTCAAGATAGTAATAGATAACCAAAGTTAATTGGTATGCCCAATTTCATAACGATACAAAATACGAATTTCCACCTTTTTGCTTGCCTTAAATGCTTTTTTGGGTTACAAATTTCAAAGCAATTCAATTCTGTTTAAATATCTGTCGGATAAATAATTTAGGGCTTTACAACAAATCCAATGATCGGCCCCGGCTCCGGTTTGAGAGAAACGACTCTCGGAACGAGCTAGGCCGAACAGCCGCATCGACAGAGCAGAGTTTTTCCAACGTATCCAAGGAGAACGAAAATGAGAGTTTCTTTTAATGAAGTGCCTGCTAAGGCTGCTAATCTGATGATTTTGTTTGTGGTATTTCTAAGTTTTGCAGTAGCTGGAATGGCCCAATCGCAGGCTGCGGCAGCCGACTTAACGGGATCGGTTACTGATCCTACCGGAGCAGTTGTTTCTGGTGCTACCGTTTCGGCTAAGGGGGTTGGTACAGGTATTAATCGTACCGTCACCACCGATGCGGAAGGTAATTACCGATTTCTCAGCCTACCGCCCGGCGACTATGAGATCACCGCCGAAGCTGCAAACTTCAAAAAGAGTGTTCTTTCTGGAATCAAACTCACTGTCGGCCAGACAGCCGAACTCACGATCAAATTAGAGGTTGGAGAGGCTAGTGCCGTTGTCAATGTTAGCGGCGACGACGTGCAGCTGATCGAAACGACCAAAACGAATGTTTCGACCACGATAGAACAGGTTCGTATAAACAGCCTGCCTATCAACGAACGCAGTGCAACCGGCTTTGCACTCACGATCTCAACCGTTGGCCGCGACAATGGCCGCCCGGTTGGGCCTGCTCCGACTTCGGGCCTCAACATCGGCGGCCAGCGTGGGCGATCTACCCTCGTCCAGGTTGACGGTGCTGACTTCACTGACAACTCTATTAACGCAGCCCGTTCTACTGTATCGCAGGAAGCAGTTCAGGAATATCAGGTAACTACAAACTCCTACATGCCTGAATTCGGTCGAGCAACCGGCGGTATCGTCAATGTCGTCACCAAGCGTGGCACCGATGATTTTAGCGGGACACTTTTTGGATTTATCAGGCATAAGAGCATTCAGTCTCGTAACGCTTTTTCTCCAGTGATCGATGGCGACCCAGATAAAAAGCCGGGCTACACCAGGGCTCAATATGGATTCACCCTTGGCGGGCCGATCAAACGAGATAAGACATTCTTCTTTGGTTCATTTGAACAACGCCGTCGCCAGGAGTCGGGGTTCTTCACGGGCGATATTATTGGCGGAGCGACCTCAAGCGTGACCATCCCTGTGATCGCGGGGTTAAATCCGACCCTCAGAACGTTCAGCGGCCTCACTTCCGCTCAGGCCTCATACGTAAATACGCTTCTCGCCGCTGGAACTGCAGCAGCCGTATGTACGGCCCGAACCTACGCATTTTTCGCATCGAGCGGAACGCAGACCGCACTTAACGGTTCAAACAGCCTTTTCAGCCCGAATGACGGCAGTGCCTGCCCTGCGATATCGCCGATCCTTCCGAGTGCAAACCCGATCGGGCCACGATTTATTCTATCGGGAGCACCTGTGCCGTTGACACGTCGTGCGGACGGCCAGTTTGTAGCTTTCCGTCCTCTTGCCCAGCTCAGCCAGGTCTATCCGATAGCTGATGCTACGACTTTCTCATCGTTCAGAGTTGATCATGCATTCAATTCGAATAACCAGTTCAGCGTTCGCTTCGGATATAACCCAAGTAAGATAACCGGTATTCAAGATGAATCGCAGAACCAGACGCTCGGCCAAAATGACTATTCCCGAACCGGCATTCAGGATCTCAAGGACACATCATTTGGCATGTCGTTGACGAGTGTTTTGCCGCGGAATATGGTGAATGAGATCTACTACAACTATGGACGAAGGGCTGCTAAATTTGATTCGTCCGTACCGAGCGTGGCTCACCAGATCGCTGGAACGGGTTTCATCGGTTCTAATCCTTTCTCACCAGTAGATCGCGTCGAGAATCGTCACCAGATCCGCAACAACCTTAGCTGGGTCGTTGGTGATCACACCATGAAATTCGGAGGCGATTTTAACAGTGTTAGCGGAAACGCTAGTTTTGAGCTCAACTTCCCTGCACTCTTCAATTTTGGCCAGCAGTCATGCAGTCTTTTGATCACGGGATGTACTGGGCCGGCATTCACGCCGATCCAGACTTACGGACTTGGGTTCCCGAGCGTGTTTATTCAAGGTTTTGGTGAACCGAACAGTACGCTTAAGAATAAGCCTGTCGCCGTCTTTGGACAGGATACATGGAAGATAAACCGTCGCTTCACGTTGAACTACGGCGTACGGTACGACTATGAGTTTACCGAGGAATTTGGCCCGTCGGCATTCCGTGACCCGCTCACTGGCATTACATTATCCGAAGCTGATATTCAGGTCGCCCAGGACGCTTTAAATGTCACGCAGGGATTCCCTCGCGACAAAAATAACATCGCACCACGACTGGGCTTTGCGTGGGATATCGGCGGCGATGGAAAAACAGTAGTCCGAGCAGCGTTCGGTCGTTTCTTCGATCATCCGCTCCTCGCTGTCTCATTCAATTCCAACATTGCCGACGGCTCGCAGCAGCAGCAGGCAACTCTACTGCCGATCGGCGGCCCGTCCCCAACCGGATTGTTCAATGCATTTCAGGTTTTCCACGGCACTGTATGCGGTGTCGGCGGTTCAAATGCGGCGATCTGCGGAACATCGGTAACCCAGGGAATTGCTGCAAGTTCGCAGTATCAGTTCGGATTCCAGCGATTCAATTCGAGCAACTTCACAGGCTTTGGCCCGATCTTGCCATTCACCCTCCACGTTTCCAAGGACTTCGAATACCCTGATGCGATGCAGGCCAATCTTTCAGTAGAAAGAATGATCGGCAAGAACACCTCGATATCGGCTAGCTACATCGGCGTAAATGCCAAACATCTCGGGCATCCTCAGGATGTGAATCCGGTTAATCTGACATCTCTCGTCGATAATTTCCGACGCTTTACGGCAAACAACCCCGTTGCGTGCGGAACTGTTGCATGCGGCCCGACGGGCCGTGCCCCAACAAGCCTTAGCGAAGCGGCATTTTTCTCGTTACCGACCACAAGCAGTGCTCTATATACGGTCGTCGTTCCCGGCTTTGTGGTCGTTAACAACACCACCGGCCAGCGCATCGTTAACCCTATCGCAGCGGATTTCTTCCGTAAGTTGGGTCCAAACTATTTCTTCGTCCAGGCATTGACCGGAGTTAACAAGACAACCTTCGACACTCTCCTAGCGGGAACGCTTCGAGCTCCTGGCCCTATCAATCCATATTCGGATGTCAATGCTCAGATGTCGGACGGAAACTCGTACTACAACGCCTTGAATCTTGAACTGAAACGTCGCTTTTCCAGCAATGTACAGTTCTTTGCGACCTACACATGGTCACATTCGATCGACGATTCATCCGATCTGCAAACATTGCTCAAACCGCAGGATAACCTGAACTTCCGTGCAGAAAAATCGGACTCGTTGTTTGATCAACGTCATCGTTTCGTCTTTAGCGGGGTGGTAAGTGCTCCTGATGCGTGGAGATCTGGAACGGGCTTCCAGAAATTTATGCACGGGTTTACCTTCTCCCCGATTCTCGAGTTGAGTTCGGGCCGGCCTTTCAATATTTTGGCTGTCGGTGATAACAACGGTGATTTCCAAAGCACGAATGAAAGGCCGACCGTTCGATCGGACGGTTCATTGTGTGCGACCGGCGTAGATACGAACTGCTTCCAGGGCGTCTTCCCGCTAAGCGGCAATCTCGGGCGAAATATGGGCATCACCCATAACTATTTCTCGTTGGACGCCCGTCTCACCAAACGCATCCGCTTTGGCGAACGCATCAACCTCGATCTGATCGCCGAAGGCTTCAATATGTTCAACCGCTTCAATGAAGCTGCCGGAAATCCGTTCTATCAAGTAGTAAATTCATTTGGACAGCGAGCAGGTAATGGTAAATATTACAGCCAACCTACATCTGCTTATGATCCAAGACAGTTCCAATTCGGAGCAAAGCTAACCTTCTAGTTTGCCCCGCCGCGACTATGAAATGCCGGATGGTTTTACGCCATCCGGCATTTTTATTGGATAATATGGGGTATGCTCTCGCTTTCAACCAAAATAAAAGAAAAAGCTAAGGCGATCGGTTTTTCCGGCGTCGGTATCGTTGAAGCGTCCGCTCTGGGCCGTGAAGAGAAAAATCTACGTGAATGGCTGGCGAGGGGCATGCACGGAGCCATGGCCTGGCTTGAACGTGAACCGGAGAAGCGGAGCGACCCTAGGATTCTCTTCCCCGGTGCAAAGTCAGTCGTTGTCCTGATCCTGAACTATTACACCGACCATGATCACGAAGCCAATACCGAACGCGGCAAGATCTCGCGCTACGCCTGGGGCGACGATTACCACGATGTGATGCGCGAAAAGCTCAAAGAGCTTCTTTCCTGGATAAAGGACGAGATTCCCGAGGCAGACGGAAAGGTCTGCGTCGATACTGCTCCGATGATGGATAAAGCCTGGGCCGTACGGGCTGGATTAGGTTGGCAAGGGAAACATTCGAATCTGATCACGACCGATCTGGGCTCGTGGGTGTTTATCGGTGAGGTAATACTAAATATCGAACTCGATTACGACACCCAGATCGTCGCGGACCACTGCGGCACCTGCACCGCATGTATTGATACATGCCCTACAAATGCGATCGTTGAGCCGTATATAGTCGATTCACAAAAGTGCATTTCGTACGCCACGATCGAGCTTCGCGACGAACAATTGCCGGCAGAAATATCGGAAAAGCTAGAAGGCTGGTTCTACGGCTGTGACATTTGTCAGGATGTCTGCCCATGGAACCGGTTTGAAAAACCGACTCCTGAGTCTAGATTCGAACCGCGAAGGTCGGAAACATCCGTTGATCTTGACGAAATTATCTCGATGACGCATGACGAATACGTCGAAAGATTTCGTCGTTCAGCCATAAAACGTGCCAAGCTCAGCGGCCTGAAGCGCAATGCAAAAGCGCTAAAATAGTCCGTTCTAGTGATGGACAATATGAGATCAAATAAATCACATCTGGTAAACCTAGCTTTTAGCGTTGCATCGATCTTCCTCCTCGCGGGCATTGGCACCGCGCAGAGTGCGCCATCTGCCGCCGCAGCTCGGGAATATAAACGTCTTGTGAACCTTCAGACATCTCTGGAGAAGATCCCTATGACAAAGCAGGACAAAGAGCCGCACAGGTCTTTTCTCAAACGGAACGACAAAGACATTGTTTACAGCGATCCTGCTGGTCAGTGGTATGTCCGCTCAAACCGCTTTTGGAATCTCGCGGCCAAGTATAAAAACCTACCAATAGCCGACAAGATCGCGTGGGCCGCTGCCGAGAATCAACTTCCGGGCGAATGTGAGGGTTACGTCATTTGCTACCTCTCTGTCATCCGAATGACCTATGGCGAGTATCTGAAACGTTTTCCCAGAGGAGCGTACAGAAAACGAGCCATTCAGGAGATGACAATTTCTTTCACCCGAATCGCGGATGACGCAGCTTCTACCAAAAGAAACTACGACGGGCCCGAAAGTGGCGACCAGGCAGAATTTTTGATAGCAATTAGCGAGCTCCGCAACATACTGATAAAGGTTCCCAACCCTGAAGCCTCAAAAACCCTCGCAAAGTTAAAACTGGTCGAAGGCTCGTACAAATAACCCGAAAACGCGGAGTTTCTTGTATCATTAAAGAATGCTGCGTGACGCTCACAACCGGATAATTCGCGACCTGCGTATCTCGCTCACAGATCGCTGTAATTTCCGCTGTTTCTATTGCCTGCCGAATGGCGAACCGCCGCTGGCGCGGAAAGATACTATTCTCACGTTCGAAGAGATTGCGTATCTGACAGATATATTCGTCGGTCTAGGTATCGAAAAGATACGCCTGACCGGCGGCGAGCCATTGATTCGAAAAGATGTACCTCAGCTCGTCGCAAAGCTCTCGAAATTCAAACCGCAGCTACGCGACCTTGCTCTGACAACCAATGGATACGATTTCCCGCGTCATGCCAAAAACCTAAAGGACGCAGGACTCGACCGCGTAACGCTCAGCCTCGACAGCCTCGACCGCGAGAAATTCCTCGACATCACCGGTGTCGATGCTCTCGATAAGGTTTACGCATCGATCGAGGCTGCGAAAGATTTTGGCTTTGACCCGGTCAAGGTCAATGCGTGCGTTGTTCGCGGACGAAATGATGACGAACTGGTCGATTTTGCGCTCTTTGCTCGTGAGCAGGGTATCTCGATGCGATTTATCGAGTTCATGCCGCTCGACAGCGGCCACGAGTGGAGCCGTGACATGGTCGTCTCAGGCAAAGAGATCCACGCCGCCATCAATGCCGTATTTCCGCTAAATCTTAAAGAAACCTCACGGGGAAGCGAGACCTCGTGGAAATACGCGTTCGCCGACGGCTCGCCTGGGGAGATCGGCATCATCGCCCCGGTCACCGAAATGTTCTGCGGCGCCTGCTCCCGCATCCGCCTTACCGCCGACGGACAGATCCGCACTTGTCTCTTCTCGACCACCGAACACAATCTCCGGGACGTGCTCCGCAGCGGAGCCAGCCGCGACGAGATCGTTCAGTTCATCGAGGACGTAGTCATGAAAAAAGAACCGCGTCACTATATCAATGACGCGGAATTTGCTCCGGCGAGCAGGACAATGAGCTTTATCGGAGGCTAGCCGATCAATTTCGTTAGAGCACAGTTCGCGTAACTTTTACGGTAACGCTCACATTATCACCTGCACCGATAGTTGCCGCGTTCGTTACGACAAGCTGACCGGTTTGTTTCATGCTGCAGGTTGTCGAGAGTTTGGTCATTTCCTTTGTTTTAGGACAATCGCTGCCAGCCCACTCTACCTCGGCACCATCGCCTGTTGCGCTGAACTCAAGCTTATAGTTGCCCGGCTCCAGTTTCCACGAACGCGACGCTCCATCGTCCAGCACAGCCATGTCATCGATCACCACTGCGGGCTGCACGACCTTTTCGGTCACATTCGTTGGTGTAGGACCTTGTGCACAACCCGCCAGCCAAATCGCCGCAAACACTGCCAAAATTGCAAATATCTTAAACATCTATCCCCCTTATTTACAGGTTCTGACGTTGAAGACTGTGATTCGGTTGTCCGCCTTTACCCGATTTGTCACGAACGAGTAGTTCGAACCGGCGTGACTTTATGTCTGCTTTCGACCCATCATATCAAGCCCGACAGCAGCGACGAGAATCGAGCCTTTGATGATGTCCTGCATGAAATCACGGACGTTTAGAAGCGACATTCCGTTGTCGAGACTCGCCATGATGAGGGCTCCGAGGCAGGCTCCGAAGATAGTTCCGCGGCCGCCCATCAGGCTGGCTCCGCCGATGACGCAGGCGGCGATCGCGTCGAGTTCCTTAAGCACACCGGCATCTGGAGCGGCACTGCCAACGCGGGCTGTAAAGATAAGGGCCGCGACACCAGTCAGGGCTCCGAGCAAAGCATAGACTTTTAGAATGTTCGCTTTGTTATTAATACCGGAAAGTCTGGCGGCGTCCGGATTCCCGCCGATAGCGTAGAGGTAGCGACCGAACGTGGTCGAATTGGTTAAAAACGCCCCAAATAACGCAACAACGACCAGGATCAAAACTGGGATCGGAACGCCCTGATACGCATTCATGACAATGATGAAGGCAATTATTCCGCCAATGGGAATGATGGATTTGAGCAGTTCACCAGTATAATTCGCTTCACCGAGGCCGTAATCTTTTACCGAGCGGGCGTTGCGATACGCCATGAACAATACGAAAGCAATACCCACCGCCGCGAGGATCCAGCCGAAGGTCATCGGTAAATTCTCATTACCGAACGCCTTAAAGGTCTCATTCGAGATCGGCACCGTGTTGCCGCCAAGCTGCCATTTGACGGCCCCTCGCCAGGCGAGTAAGCCGCCGAGAGTCACGATAAAGGCGGGAATATTCAGATATGCCGTCAAAAATCCGTGAAAGACACCGATCAGAATGCCCACCGTGATCGCCAAAATGATCGCCGTCGGTAACCCGTATTCCCACACCGTCACCGTATATGCTGCGATACCGCCCGCAAATCCGAGCACCGAACCAACCGACAGATCGATGTTGCCCGAAACGATCAGCATCAGCATCCCGACCGCCAGGATCGCGGTGACGGACATCTGCGTCATCAGGTTGGACAGATTCCTCGGCGTCAAAAAGATCGAGTCCGTCGCCCAATGAAAATAAGCCCAGATCAACCCCAGAACGGCGATCATGATATATGCCCGCAGGCTCGATGCTGTTATTCGTGTCTTGTTTGTGTCGTCCATGAATATTTTTTCGGAATAAGTTAAAACTGATAACTAGGAACTGATAACTCGTTTTCCGTTATAAGCCATAACTCTTCACCTATTCCGAAGCAAAAACTTTTTAGTGGTGCCCAGTCGCCGCGGCCATAACCTTTTCAGGTGTCGCCTCGCTGCGTGTAAATTCGCCCGTCATTTTACCTTCGTGCAGTACGATCACGCGATCCGCGAGTCCCAAGACCTCGGGAAGTTCTGAGGAAACGAGCACGATCGCGAGGCCTGTCTGAGCAAGTTTATTGATCTCGGCGTAGATCTCCTGTTTTGCTCCTACGTCGATGCCGCGTGTTGGCTCGTCGAGGAACAGAACTTTCGGATTGGTCAAAAGCCATTTTCCGAGTACGACTTTTTGCTGATTGCCGCCCGAAAGTGTTCCGGTGACGGTGAGCGGTGAGTTTGCCTTGATATGAAGCGATTTCATCGGCCCGTTGGCCGCCATCGTCTCGCGTGTACGGTTGGTGACAAATCTGCCCGAAATTGAGCGGAGCCCTGCGAGAGTCATGTTATCGAGAATTGTCTGATCGAGGATGAGGCCAAAACGTTTGCGGTCCTCGGTTACGAATCCGACTCCGTGAGCAATTGCGTCAGCCGGATCGTTGATATTTACGGCTTTGCCCTCGATCTCGATCTCTCTGGAACGCTGTCCCTGCCAGGCACCAAATATCGCCATCAACAGCTCCGTTCTTCCTGCTCCCATTAATCCCGCAATTCCCAGAACCTCGCCTTTCTTTACGGAAAACGAGACGTTATCGACGAGTTTTTTCTCGGGATTGTCGGGCGAATACGCCGTGAGATTCTTGATGCTCAGGGCGACGGCACCGTGCTCGTGATCCGCTTTCGGGAAAATATCGCCCACTTCACGCCCGACCATCGCAGCAATGACACCGTTTTTGTCGATGTCAGCAGCGTTGTGGGTCGAAACGGTCTTGCCGTCCCGCAGAACAGTAATACGGTCGCTCATCTCGAAAACCTCATCGAGCTTGTGCGAGATATAGATCATCCCGACGCCGCGAGCGAGAAGATCTTTGAGAATTCCAAAGAGAGTCTCGACTTCGGATTCGGTCAATGCCGCAGTCGGCTCGTCAAGCACCAGTATTTTGGCGTCCTGAGACAATGCCTTTGCGATCTCAACCAGTTGCTGCTGGCCGATGCCGAGGCTGGCCACTTTAACTCGCGGATCGATCGGCAGACGCAGGTCGCGGAGCAGGTTTGAGGCTTTGTGATAAAGCTCAGACCAATTGATGACGCCAAATTTCGAAGGTTCTTTGCCGAGAAAGATGTTCTCACCTACGGTCAACTCTTTAACGAGCGAGAGTTCCTGAAAGATGATCGCGATGCCCGCGGCCTCAGAGTCGCGAATTCCCTTGAACCGTCGCGGCTGATCATCGACCAAAATATCGCCTTCGAAGGTGCCTTCCGGATAAACTCCGGACAAAACCTTCATCAGCGTTGATTTACCAGCACCGTTCTCGCCGACGAGCGAGTGAAATTCTCCCCCGTCGAGCGTAAAGCTCACGCCGTCGAGGGCACGGACGCCCGGGAATTCCTTGACGATGTTTTTCATCTCAAGCAGCGGCATAAAGTGTTTCGTTCTAAGGTTTTCGAAAAACCAGAAGGGGTTTCTTCAATCTACCACAAATCGACCTAATACAAATAAGCGGCTCGCATCGCGCGGCGGATCTCGTCATTCTGCATGAACCAATACCATACCTTCCCACTTCGGAGGTTTTCCGCGCTCAACAGTGAGATTCCCTGGTCGATCCCCAGCACGTCTGGCCCGACCCAGCCAGTGTGCGGGTTGAATGCGTCGGCAAAACCATACGGCCCGTACGCCTTGTCGCCATATTCCGCTTTCATTTTGCGAAGCGTCGGTATCGTGATGTCCGGCGTAAACATTAGCGAACCTGCCGGAGCTGACGGAACGACGGAACCATCAGTTCGATCGTGTCTCGGCGGAGCTCCCCACGCGAGATAACCGCCTTTTGAGTCAGATGCCGTCATTCCCCACATGTCGGGGCCGTATTTGGGAAATTCCTTGTTTAGCTCTTCGGAAAAGAATTTGTGCTGAGCACGGGTCGCGTTAATTGAATTATCAAAATAATTCAAAAACGGAGGCCGACGTTCCTGACGGTTTCGAAAGTCGACAAACGCATGCGAATACTGATGTATAAACAAAGGCGTCGTCGAGCCGATCCAGCGGATGCCTTTATATTCATTCCACGGACGCTCGAACGCGTACCACGAGTTGGCCGGGATAGCGTTTGTCGGCGACCCGATCGCGAGCAGATATAGGATAGCTTCTTCGCTGTACCTCGCCCAGTAATTATTCAAAAATCCGGTCTCGGGCCGCTTGCCGTGATTTATCAGGTACGGATGGCCATTCTGCATGTACTTGAAATCGATACGGCGATAGATCTTGTCGGCCAAATCGACGATCGTCTTGTCTTCTTTAAAGCATTGCTTCGCGGTCAACACGCCGCCCATGAGCAACGCTGTATCGATGGTTGAGATCTCGCTATTGAACCGGCGTTCGCCCGTATTGTAATCGACAAAATGGTAAAACCACCCGCGATCGTGGAACGAGCGGTTCGCAAAAAATTCTAGCGTATTCCGTGTTCTTTCTTTTGCCTGATCACGAGTCACCCAGCCCCGGTCGGCAGCGATACAATTTCCACTTAGAGCGAATCCTGATGCGGCGATGCTCGCGACATTATGGCTACGGTGATCGGGCTTTCGTTCGCTGCCGTCAGCGGGTGAGCGGTCTAGCGTCAAGCCGTTCGCCGGATTCGTGCGATCCCACAGATATCTAAATGCCCGCTTCGACATGTCCTCGAGAAACGCATCGTCCTCAGGCTTGACTGCCGCCGTCGGGATCGGCTTTTCCGGTGCCGGGTCGAGAGCCACCTGGCTCTGCGGCTGCGAAGCGAGCGGTCCGAGTTTGGGATCGACCACTTCGAAAATACTCTGCCCGCCGTTATCGCTGTTCGAACCAATGATCACCTGAAACTCACCCGGTTCTAAGACCGGTTTCAGATCACGGCCTAGGAACATCAGATCCTTTGGCGTCAGCGTAAATTCAACAGTTTGTGTTTGCCCGGGCTGGAGAGTGATGCGTTTGAAGCCCTTAAGCTCCTTAATAGGTCGCGTAACGCTTGCTGCCAGGTCGCTTATGTAAAGCTGAACGACCTCGTCACCTGCAACGCGGCCGCCGTTTGTGACCTCGATACTTGCGGTAACATTCTCCGTTGGCGAGATCTGAGTCTTGCTGAGCTTGACGGGCGAGAATCGAAAATTCGTGTAACTCAAACCGTACCCAAACGGGTAGAGCGGTGAATTACTGATGTCCAGATACTTCGACGAGTATTTATTCGATTCGAGCAGCGGACGACCGGTGCGTTTGTGGTTGTAGTAGATCGGGATCTGACCGACGGAACGCGGAAACGTCAGGGGCAATTTCCCACCAGGATTTGCATCGCCAAACAGCGTGTCAACGATCGCTGGCCCGGCCATCGTACCCGGAAACCACGCCAGCAATATCGAAGGCGAGTTCTCTGCCAGCCAGTTGATCGTAAGCGGTCGGCCTGTGATCAAAACTACAGCATAAGGCTTGCCGGTAGCGTGAACCTGTTTGATCAGATCGAGCTGTTTTCCGGGCAGATCGATGTTGCTTCGCGATGCCGCCTCACCGCTCATTCCCTGGCCTTCGCCGAGGACGAGAACGGTGTAATCAGAATCCTTCGCCGCATCGACCGCCCGCTTAAATTCGGCGTCGGAGCTGCAAGGAATATCGCAGCCCTGCTCGTAACGCATCTTGATCTGCGGATACTTCTCCTTGAGGGTTTCGACGACAGTGATCGGGTCGTTCGGCTTTCCGTCGCCGGCCCAGTTGCTGTTCATTTCGGCCTTGTTATTGGCAAGATTGCCGATGACGGCGATGGATTTGATCGTCTTTTTGATCGGCAGATTCTGCTCTTCGTTTTTTAGCAGTACAAAGCTCTTCTCGGCCGCAAGCTTCGCGACCTGGCGATTTGCTTCGCTGAAAACTTCTTTCTTCTCAAGCTCTTCGTCAGCCCAAGGCTTATCGAAAAGTCCGAGCCGGAATTTGATCCTGAGAACGTGCCGCACGGCTCCGTCGATGGTCGCCATCGAAACTTTCTTTTGCTTGATGAGGTCTTCGCCGTATTTGTTGTAGAAACGGCTGACCATTTCCATGTCAGTTCCGGCGTTCAGGCCGTACATAGCCGCGTCCGCCTCGGTCCGGGCGAGGCCGTGGAACATCAGTTCCATCACCGCCGTGTAATCGCTGACGACGAGGCCGTCGAATTTCCATTCGTCACGAAGCACGTCTTTCAAAACAAACGGATTCCCCGTCGCCGGAAGGCCGTCGATGTCATTGAACGAGGTCATAAAAGAACCAACGCCCGCATCGACGGCGGCTTTGAACGGCGGGAAATAATTCTCGCGAAGCGCACGCTCCGAGAGATCCGTTGTTGAATAATCACGCCCGGCCTCGGCCGCTCCGTAGCCGACCCAATGCTTTGCCGTCGCCAGAACCTTGTTGTTGGAGCTAATATCGCTGCCCTGAAAGCCGCGTACTCTGGCTGTCGCGATCTTGGAACCTAGAAAAACATCTTCCCCCGCACCTTCGATGATCCTTCCCCAACGAGCATCGCGGGCGATGTCTAGCATCGGAGCAAATGTCCAATGAACACCAGCGGCACGAGCCTCCGCCGCGGCGACCGCTGCAGTTTTCTCCATCATCGCCAGATCCCAACTCGCCGCCTCACCAAGAGGCACGGGGAAAATCGTCCGGTAACCATGGATCACATCGAAACCAAGCAGGATCGGTATCTTCAACCGCGACTCGAGAGCGGCACGCTGAAGTTCGTTAGTCATTTTTGCGCCGCGAACATTGAGCGTTGAGCCGAGCAGGCCTTTACGGGCGAGTTCGAGATGCTCCGGCCGGTATGTACCGTTCGAGTCGCCGTCAAGCTGCTGAAGCTGGCCGAGCTTTTCTGCAAGCGTCATCTGCGCGATTAGCTGATTAATGCGACGTTCGACGGTTGGCCCGCTTCGCTGTGCCGGTGCGAAACTGGCAAAGAGTAAAACGGTGATAAAACTCAGGAAGACAATTTTTCTGCTAGATCTCATTTTCTTAACTTTCCTAAATGCAAATACCTATGGCAAGGCGATCTCCGCGATCACTGGAAGGTGGTCCGACGCCCAAAGGCCACTCCATCGGTCCGACAACACCCCGTGCTCAAAAACCCTCACGCCATCGCGGACGAATATGTAATCGATCGTTCGGCCCGGTTCGAGTTCCTTGAACGCATTCCACGTCGAATCGCCGCCAAAATGCCCGTTTTTGCTGATCGTCCTGGCATCGGCGATCTTAACGGCCGCAGTCCCGGCGGCCAGAGTTCGATATGCTTCGTTCTCGCGCTGAACATTAAAGTCGCCTGTCAGAACAAATGGTGATCGGCCGACTACTGTTTCTATCTTTTTCAATATCAACGACGCACTCTCAACCCTCGATCGCTGGCCGACATGGTCGAAATGCGTGTTAATCGCAAAGAACGTCTTTCCGGTATAACGATCCTTAAGCTTCGCCCACGTTACGATCCTGGTAATTGCCGCATCCCAGCTCTTACTGCCTGGAACATCCGGCGTTTCGGACAACCAGAACGTCTTATTTTCTATCATTTGAAAACGAGACTTTCTATAGAGTATCGCCGAGAATTCACCGCCTTCTTTCCCATCACTCCGTCCAACGCCACACCACGCGAAATCCGGCGACAGCTTTTCGAGATCGCGAAGCTGAGTAAAGAGAGCTTCCTGAACGCCTACAATATCGGCTTTGTGAAAACGTATGACGTCCGCGACCTTCTGCTTTCGGTTCGGCCACGCATTGACGCCATCGCCCGGATTGTCGAATCTGATATTAAAGCTCATCACGCGCATCGAGCCTTTGGTCGACTGAGCTGCGGCAAAACCGCTTACGCCCAGTGCAATACTCACGCAAATAATGATTCGAACGATGGTGATTCTCATCTCAATTGTCTACCGAATGTCGACCCGACAGCTCCGACGTAAACGGGCTACGGCTTTTTCACTAGTTGCTTCGGAAACGCCGCTGGTTTCGCCTTGTCCTCACGCCGCAGGTTTTGCTGGCCCCAACGATTTGGTTTCAGTGGGATATACATCCCCGCGGTTTTTTCGAGAACGCCGTAAAGTTGCTCTCGCATTTGGTTCACGATCTGTCGATGCTCCGCGCTGTTTATCAGATTTCGCGATTCCGCAGGGTCGGTTTGCAGATCGTAAAGTTCGTTAATGTCCCATAGCCCGTAATAGTTTATGTACTTGTATCGGCTGCCGCGTAGAGCGTGGATCGTCGGAGTCTGCGGAAAGGCATACTCCCAGTAATATTCGTAGAGCAAATTCTCTCGCCAGGTGAGTTTCTCGCCCCTAAGGAGCGGCACGTAACTCTGGCCGTCCATATGCGCTGGAGCCCGCATTCCAGCTAGTTCCAGTAGTGTAGGAGCAATATCGATGTTCGCCACGACGTTTTCGACCTTTGAACCGGATTTAACCAGAGACGGCAGCTGCATTACGAGCGGCACGCGCATCGATTCTTCGTATGCGGTTCGTTTGTCTATCAGTCCGTGTTCTCCGAATGCGAAACCGTTGTCGCCCATAACCGCGATCAGCGTGTTTTCAAGAAGCCCTTTCTTGCGAAGTGTTTCGACGATCTGACCGATCCCTTCGTCCACCGACAATAACGTCTCAGCATACTGTTTGTAGTATTCCCCTACATCAAGCTTACTGTGGTAAGGAAAATCCACGCCGTGCCAGGAATTTCGCTGATTTCGCACCCACATCGGAGCGTCGATGACGTTTTCCGGATCCATTGTCATCGGCGGTACAAATTTCAATTTTTCATAACGGCCCTTATGCCGTTCTGCGGGAATGAATTCAGCGTGAACAGCTTTATGCGACAAATACATCATGAAAGGCTTTTTGGCATTTCGCCCTTCGAGCCAATCGAGTGCAAAACTATTCAACTCGTCCGTTATGTAGCCTTTCTGGGGCACCTTCTTGCCGTTAACGTTCAAACCATCCCGGTGCGGCAGATAATGGCCCTGTCCTCGAAAAGATATCCAATGATCAAATCCCGGCCGAGGATCGTCGCTCTCACCGCCCATGTGCCATTTACCGATGAACGCAGTCTCGTACCCCGCCTTTTGCAAATACTGCGGGAAGAATGTGAGTCCTGGCGGCACGGGACTATCGTTGTCAACCACCTTGTGGCGATGGGCGTATTGCCCAGTCAGGATCGATGCGCGGGAAGGAGAACAAAGAGCGGTCGTAACGTAAGCATTTGGAAAATGAGCACCGCTGGCTGCGATCTTATCCATGTTCGGCGTTTGGATAAACTCTTGAGGTCCCAAAAATCCCATCGCGTCAAAACGCTGATCGTCGAGTAGAACAAAGATAATGTTGTACCGCTTCGCCCTCGGAATCGTTCTGAGCGGCTTAACGTCCGACGCCGCAAGGGAGACTATCGGACTGCCGACGACAAAAATGGCGATCATCAGAGCAGAAAATCGGATCAGTTTTGATCTTTTTCCCAACATTTTCCTTATACCCGAGATCGAAATACTAACGTAAACAAAAGGGCGTGGAAAGTAACCACGATCCACGCCCGATCCAATTGTGACAGATTGCTCAGCTAGAAGCTGAACCTTGCCTGAAATTCCCCAACCCGGCCTGCCAAAGCTCCCGTTGGAACTCCGAACTGAGCGTTGTCAGCACGAGTGCTGTTGCTGAAAGCGTTGAAGGATGTGTAGTTTAGGTTATTAAACACATTGAAAAAATTAAACCTAAGATCAAGCTTAGCTTTTTCGCCGAGGAATCCGTTGATCCCGCCCATGTTGATCGACTTCGCAATTGCTACGTCGACGTTAAAGTATCGCGGGCCACGGAAAACATTTCGGCCTACGCCGGGCTCGTTATTCAGGTAGGAGTTTCCATTCAACGGAGTAAGGAAGTATCTGCTGCAACCAGTTGGATTGGTTGCAATATTGTTGCATGTCGCCCCTGCAATTAGATTACCCGGAAATTGACCGCCGTTTTCATAGGTTGAATTGGAATTGTCCAAGGGAGCGGTTCCATAATATGCACGAGGCCTAATGGTGTTGACGTTAAACGAGGTCGTCGAAAGCTGTACCGATCCACCCGTTACTGGCGTCCATGGGAAACCGCCACGCCATGTCACGATAGGGCTCAATGACCACCCGGAAAGCAGATCTCCGAATATGTCCTTCCGTCCCTTGAACCAAGATGGCTCCCAAGTTCCGCTCGCATTAAAGTAATGCGTCACGTCAAAATCCGAAGGCCCTTTTTCCGTTCCATTATCGAACGGATAGGTCTGGTTGGTACAACCGCACGGCGACTCGACCGAAACGGTATCCAAACTCTTAGAGAATTTGTAGTTGACGTTCACATCAAATGAGTTTGTAAACCTACGCTTGAGCGAGGTTACCAAACTGTTGTACGACGTGTTTACGTCCGGGCTGGCGAAATACACAAGCCGGAATGTAGGTGCGGCTGAAACGCCCTGATAGATATTATGCAGCGGAAGGATCCTGACGAATCGGCTTCCTTTGCTGCCCTGATATCCGGCGGTAGCGACAACCTTCCACGGCATCTCGTACTGAAATTCTGCCGAATAACGATAAACATATGCGTTCGGCAGATCCGCTGGCGAGCTGTAAACTTCGATCTGTCCGTTTACCGGTCCGCCATTCGCACCAAAACCGCCACCGATCGTTGGGTTCCTCGGATAGCCTGTAATTCCGGTCGTGCTGCCGACGAATTGGATCGTACCCGTCGTTGCCCCCGTGACGCCATTATTCCCGCTGTTTCCACAACAGATGCTGTATCTGGCTGCATTGGGCGGAACGAAACGGGAATTATTAAACAGAGCACTTGCCAAACGGTCATAGCCAATACCTGCTCCGGCTCGGACGACCATTTTTCCATCGAAAGCCGCAGGACTCCAGGCAATACCAAGCTGGGGAGCAAAGTTGTTCAGATCCGAGTTTGTGAATTGTTGGACTCTAACGATCTTGGCATCAGCCAATCCATTTGTCCCGAGTTCGAGGCGGCCCAATACGTCGTCGCCTCCAGTTTTGATGGGCTGGAAATACTCCCAACGCAACCCGAGATTCACCGTCAGATTCTGCCTGACCTTCCAGTCAGTCTGGAAAAAGAGGCCTATATTCCCGGCGTTGAACGGAACGTCGTTAGCTCGAGGATTACCTTCTGCATCGGCATTGATCGCCTGAAACACTGGAGTTCCGTTTGCAAAGTTCCACATCCTGGTAAACGAATACAACGGACGAGCACCACCAGGTGAAGCACCTCGGTTTAGCTCACGACGATACTCTGCACCGAATTTGAAGGTTCGATTTCCTGCGACCTTTGTAAGGATGTTGCGGATATCGAACTGACGCTGATTGAACTGTCCCGGCGTCGTATCGCCCCTTGCACTACCGAAACGAAGACGGTTGCCGTAGATAGCTTCGATTTCGACCCTCGGAAGTCCAAAATTCGACTGTGGATTGGAAGCGACTTCGTCATAGCCCCATTTCGTAGTATTGAATCGAGCCTCGTTTATCATCGTGCTCGAAATGGTACGGGAATAGACCGCACCGATAAGATAAGTCCTGCGATCCGAGAAAAAATCTGATCCCGGACGGCTCTGAGCGTTTACGTCGGTTGTAAAGGTGTTGATCGGCGTGACGTTCGTCGTAAAGGAAAACTTGTCCTTCGTCGTCGCCTGATAGTCGATTCGAGCGTTGTACTGATTTCCCTTGAAGTTGTTCGCGGTGTTAAGGGTTACGTATTGAACGTCTGCTATCCCGTCGAGGCCGCCGCCGACCGCATTGGTCGCGTCAGGCACATAGGTTCCGTAGGCTCCCGTGATCGATCCGATATCAAGTCCGTTGCCCACGACCTGACAGTTCGTTCCACCGGTATTGTAAGGTGCTCCGAGCAGGCTGCACAAAGGAGTCAATACCTGATTGATACGCGGATCGCCGCTCTGCGACACAAGCGAATTTGAAAGCGTTCCAGCTCGTAAAGATGCAAGTTGCTGTCTGTACGTCGAGGTCTCGACAAACTGAGGCCCCGAGATACCAGTTGCACTTCGTCGCGAACCTTCGTAAGACAAAAAGTAGAACAGTTTATCCCTGATCAGCTTGCCGCCGAAGCTTCCGCCATAGGTATTGAATTTATCCTCAACCCGCGTAGGATTAAGGCCCGTCAACCCCGGAACTCCTGCAAACCCGCGAAAACCGTTGTAGGCGTTGAGGCCCGGGTTATTGATCTTGAGAAAGGCACTACCGCTGTAGCTGTTCGTGCCGTACTTCGTTATGACCTTGACCTGAGCACCGCTGTTGCGGCCATCTTCGGCAGAGTAGGTGCTGGAGGTCACCTGAACTTCCGAAATACCTTCCTGCGAAGGAGTAATAACTGCCGCTCCACCCCATGTCTGGCTGTTGACGCTGACGCCGTCGATCTCGAAGTTATTCGAGGTCACACGCTGCCCGTTGGCCGTTACCTGAACCTGGTTCTCAACCGCAAAGATCCCGTTGTTCGAAGCTCCGGGACCACTCTGGCTTGAGTTGCCAAGACGTGCCGAAGCACCGCCTGCGGCTCTGGCTCCATCACCGAAAACGCCGGGAGCAAGACGAACCAAACTATATGGATCGCGTCCGACCTGCGGCAGAGCTAAAAGCTCTTTATTGGTGATGCTACGGCTGAGGTTTGGTGTCTCGGTATCGAGGATCGCTGCCTCAGAACCATCGATGGTCACCTCTGCAGAAATATCTCCGGGTTCCAGAGCAACGTCAAATCGTGCCGATGACTCCCCGGCCAGAATGGCGTTCTCGACCAGCTTCTTCTTAAAACCATTCTTGGAAACCGTGATCCTGTAGCTGCCCTGCTGGAGACCACTGAACCGGTAAAGGCCGCTGTCGTTCGACTGCGTCTCTAACCTACTGTTCGTGGCCGGGTTCAATAGGGACACCGTTGCCCCAGGTACTATCGACCCGGTGCTGTCAGTGACAACACCCTGGATCGAAGATCCAAATTGTGCGTTCGCTATAGTTGCAAATGTAGCAACTAACGCAAACATGCAAAAGCTCTTCAAAAAGCTAGACATCGCTCGCCGCATAGATTCCTCCAAACCGATCTAAACTATTTTTAACAGTATACTTCAAACGATAGACGAAATTACCACATCGCTGCCGCGATGCTAGCTGAGTTAGTTTTGCTGAGGTAAATCGTTTTACTAAATCGTTTTAGTACTAGTTTTATAGCACCGTATAAAATTGAATGTCAAGAGATAATCAGGCTACCTCTAAGATTTATCTCACATAAAAAACCACTAAATTGGACTGACCAATTTAGTGGTTATTTATCAACTAATTAGCTCTGACGGGAACGTGCAATTTACGCACCTTCCCATCAGATATCACAACGAGTGATCAGCTCACTAAAAGCTAAATCGAGCTTGCAGTTCCACAACACGTCCTGAGAGGCCGAATGTTGCCCTGCCAAAGTCTGGGTTAGCAAAATCCCCATTATTGATGCGCGTGCTATCTGAGGCGAAGCCGAAATTACCTAGGTTGAGTTTGTTAAAGACGTTGAAGGCATTAACCCGAATGTCGAGACTCGTTTGCTCGCCAGAGCCTATGCCGGAGAAAGCGAATTTTTTGCCGAACGTCATGTCCACCGTGTAATATCGCGGCCCACGGTATCCGTTACGTCCGATCCCGGGAGGATTGGCGAGAAACGTAGGTTGTCCATTGACTTGGTTTAATGTCGTCAGGAAGATCCGGTTACAACCACCCGGCGTGTTTATACAAACATCACCCGGTATGAGACTGCCCGTGAAATTCCCGTTCCCGTTCAGAAAGGTGTCGTTCGATGAGTCGTTTCCGGCCTCGCCGAGTAATCTGACCGGACGGAAGGGGCCGAACGTAGCCCCGCTGGCCGAGCGAATTCCCGGACCGCCCACGACCGGTGTGAAAGGAAAGCCGGTATGGAACGTCAAAATCCCACTGACCTGGAAGCCTCCCAGCACCGTTTTGGCTAATCGGTTTGTGCTGTTTTTGAAGAACGGCAAGTCGTATAGTCCGAAAAGATTAAAATTGTGCTTCACGTCAAAATCCGACGGCCCGTATTCTGAATCGTTATCGACAGGATAGGTTTGATTGGTCACAAAACCGGGACCTGCATTTGAGAGATTGTCGAGGCTCTTGGCGAACCGATAGTTCGCCTGGACCTGAAAACCGTTTGCAAATCGCCGTTCCAACGTGGCCAGCAACGCATTATAATTCGATTTCACATCCGGTGTCGGCAGAAATGCCTGGCTGATGTTGGGGTTGACCTCCGCAAAAATGAAGTTCTGATTTACGAGACGAATAAGGTTTTTGTTACGGCTGCCTTGATAACCCAATGTGGCGGTCAGATTGAAAGGTAGTTGGTACTGCATCTCAAGAGAATAGCGAAAGCTCTGTGCGTTCGGCTGATCCTCAGGCGAACCGTAGATTTCTACCGCACCCGTTCTCGGTAATCCTGTCGCCGGGTTGATTCCGCCGCCCAAAACAGGATTCGTCGGAAAACTGCCCGGCGAATTGCTGCTGCCTAGAGCATATAGTATCTGACCACCGACAAACGGCGTTCCAAAATCGGTCGCGGCCGTTCCGCAACAAATACCGAATCGGCCAAGAAACGGTGGATTGCCTCGAGAATTGATAAATACCACGCTTGGAATGCGATTGTATCCAATGCCGAAGCCACCGCGAATAACTCCTTTCCCTTCTAAAAATCCTGGGCTGTATGCAAAACCGATCTGCGGGCCAAAATTGTTCTTATCTGATTTATACAGGCGCTCGGTTGCTTGCACAGTCGAGTCTACATAGCCTCGCGGCCCAAAGACCAGATTCGTCTGCTGGCCGAGGCTGTCCCTGATCGGCGGGAAATATTCGTACCGCAAGCCAAGATTCAGCGTCAGATTCGGCCGAACTTTCCAGTCGTCCTGCACAAAGAAGGCATAGCTATCCGTTCGATACTTCCGCCCACCATCCGCCGGGGCACCGGTTGCAGGACTAGCATTGATCTCCTCAAAAATCGGCGTGTCATTCGCTAAGTTGAAAAGTCCGACAAAACTGTAGAGCGGCCGGGCACCGCCAATGATACTCGTGTCGTTAAAGTCGAACCTCAGTTGCGCACCGATCTTTAGAGCATGATTTCCGATGATCCAATTGAACGTATCACTAACATCGATGCTTTTCTCTGAAAAAATACCTGGCGTGAATTCGCTTCGGGGTGCACCGAATCTAATTCGATCGAATGGAAGCCCCTCGACCTCGATCCGCGGTATACCGAAGTTTCCCAGCGGATTTGATTCAACTTCGTTATAAGAAAAGCCACTGTAATTGACACGAAGTTGATTGAATTTCGTCGCGGATATTGTGCGGTTGTAAATTGCCGCCACCGAGAAACTGAGACGGTCCGAGATCAGATCCCCGATCGGACGGCTGCGTCCGCCTACATCGCCCTCTTCTCTTAGCGTAGGTGTGAAAAAAGTGGAAACCGCGATCGTGTCTCTTGCGGTCGCATTATAGTCGATTCGCGTAAAGTACTGATTCCCGCTAAAGGAATTCGGATTAAGCAATTCAACGAATTGGATGTCGGGGATGCCATCGAGACCGCCGCCGATATCGGCTCGTCCTACCCCGCCACCTAGCGGTAGATAGACACCCCTCGTTCCCGTAATCGACCCGATATCCAAGCCGCCCGTAACCGCCTGACATCGATCAGTCCCTAAATTGGCAACTCCCGTCGTGGGCGGAACGGGCGTAGAACTGCTGCACAACGACGGCAGAACGCTTGAAATGCGCGGCTCGAGACCGGGCGTCGCGAAAACGCGTGCGGTCACGCCGCCGGGCCGAAGTGTACGTACGGCGTTGCGGTACTGTTCGGTTTCCACAAAGGCTCGAACCGTGTTGTTCGTACTGGTACGCAAACCTTCGTAGGCGAAAAAGAAAAAGAGCTTGTCTTTGCCACTGCTTGCAACGGGCACACCTTCGCCAAAATTTATAAAGGGTAAAGGACCGCCGAAGCTGCCGCCGAACTGCTGCTGTCGATTCTGCACGCGCTCAGCACGGCCTGGAAATCGGTTGAATGCATTTAGTCCCGGCTCATTGTGTTTGTAGAATAAGCTGCCGTGATAATCATTTGTCCCGTTCTGGCTTACGACTTTAACGGTAGCACCTGAATTTCGTCCGTCCTCTGCCGAATAGGACGTTGAGGAAATTGTAACTTCTTTTACCGACTCCTGACTCGGTGTAACGATTGCCCCACCGCCGTTTGTCTGACTATTGACGCTCACGCCGTCTATCTGAAAATTGTTCGCATCAAGCCTTTGGCCATTCGCTGATATGGGAACCTGATTCTCGGTCTGAAAGACGGAGGCATTAGAACCACCAGGTCCAGGTGAATTTGGAAAACCTGTAGAATTACCATTACTACCGCGTGCACCATCACCAAAGATGCCGGGTGTCAAACGAGCCAGTTCATAAGGATCTCGACCGATCTGCGGCAAACGCAAAACTTCGGCCCGACTTATCGTGTTGTCGATATTTGCGTCTTCGGTTCTCAGTGGCTGAGATTCGTTTGTGACCGTAACCGTCTCACTGATGCCGCCGCCAGCTTCGAGGCTTATGTCGAGGCCCTGAACCGTTTCTGCATTGATCGCATATCCCTCAACCGATTTTTCTTTAAAGTTTGCAATTTTTACCGAGATCTTGTAAATTCCCGGAGCTAACCCGTTGAACCGGTAAAATCCTTCACCACTCGTTACGGTCTCGACCTTCCGGTTGGTTTCGTTGCTCGTCAGAGTCACATTTGCCCCAGCAAGAACAGCTCCTGTCGAATCCGAAACAGTTCCCTGTAGAGCCGCCTTAAACTGGGCATGCCCCGTGGTTGCAAAAATAATGAGAAAAAGAAAACATGAAAAGAGGCTGATAAGCCTTAGGTGAGATCGAAACATGTAGGTCCTCCTTGATCTTGGTCTTATCCTCACGCATTCCTGAAAATTCTTTCTCGAATGTCTGAAGACTAACCTGCGGGTGCTTGAAATTAATTTACCTTTTAGTAAATCGTTTTAGTAATTTTATTTAGCACCTGTAAATTCAGCTTGTCAACTAAAAAATTCCTAGCGGAAAACGTGATACCGCATAGTCATAGGATTTGTTCAATATTTCCAATACTTTGGTGGAATAATCGTCAGCCGAATAATTGGTTTGACCAATTTGGGATCTGTGACTCGGAAAAGTGAATTTGAAATTTCGGCTCTGAGTGTGCCAACATCTGTGCGATGCCGAAGAACGGAAAAGAAGAGCCAAGACCTAAAAGCGGTCAGCCGCGCAACGGCGATCCCGTGAGTTTGAAAGACCTCGCTCTGCATCTCGGTCTGTCGCCCACGACCCTTTCTTTAGTGTTAAATGATTCGCCGCAGGCAGTTTCGATCCCGGCGGAGACGAAGAAGCGGATCTTTGATGGGGCTCGCGAGTTAAATTACCGGCCAAATTATCTGGCACGTTCGCTCAGGGTTCAGAAAACGAACACCATCGGCGTTATCGTACCGGAATTGAGCGACGGCTATTCAGCCATGGTGCTGAACGGTGTGGAATCCGCTTTATCGACCGCCGAATATTTTTACCTGACAGCAAGCCATCTACACCGCGAAGATCTGCTGGAAAAGCTTCCTCGCGTTCTTATCGAACGCCAGGTCGAAGGAATAATTGCCGTCGACACTCCGATCAGATTTACGCCAACCTTGCCGATCGTGAATGTTTCGGGCCACGAGGAGATCGAGGGCGTGACCAACGTTGTCCTCAACCACCAGCACGCCGCCGAACTCGGGATCGGACATCTCTACAACCTCGGACATCGCCGTATCGCGGCTATCAAAGGCCAGGACTTCAGCTCAGACACTGTGATCCGCTGGCAGACGATGAATGATGCGGCAAAGAAACGCGGAATTTCACTCGACCCCGCGTTGACGGTACAGTTGCAGGGCGATTCGCCGTCACCTGAGATAGGCTACACGGCAATGAAATCGCTGCTCGCGAGCGGCGAGAGATTTACAGCCGTGCTTGCCTTTAATGACATTTCGGCGATCGGTGCAATTCGAGCTTTAGAGGAAATGGGGTTACGGGTTCCCGCAGATGTTTCCGTCTTAGGATTTGACGATATTTACGCAGCGGCATTTCACAACCCGGCGTTGACGACCATTCGGCAGCCGCTTTTTGAAATGGGAAATCTCGCCGCCCGAACCTTGCTCGCAAGACTAAGCGGTGAAAGTAACGGTGATGTCCCCAAAACAGTCGGCGTCGAACCAACTATCATCGTGAGGCAGTCGACCTCACGGGTTTCACAGACATGAGAAAACTAATATTTGCGTTGACTTTATCGATTCTCGCGTCCGCTTTTGCAAGCGGCCAAACAACCTATACCCGCGAGAAGGAATGGGCCCGGGACATGGCCGAGTTTCGTGATATCGACCAACGACAAACGCCACCGAAAGATCCGATCGTTTTCACCGGCAGTTCCACGATCCGCATGTGGACGAGCCTTCGTACTGACTTTCCGAAACACAATGTGATCAACCGTGGATTCGGCGGTTCAAGGCTCGACGATCTTGTATTTTTCGCTCCGAACGTAGTTTTGCCCTACAAACCTAAAATGATCGTCGTCTATTCCGGCGAAAACGATATCGAGGCAAAGGAATCCGCCGAAAACGCGCTCGAGGATTTCAAGGCTTTCATAGCCTTTCGCGACAAAAATCTGCCCGGGACACCGATCGTTTTTATTTCGATGAAGCCGAGCATTCTGCGTTGGAGCATCTGGCCGGAGATGAAGCGGGCAAATGAACTTATCAAGAACGAAGCCGCGCGCAGAAAGAACGTGAAGTTTGTAGATATTTCCGCAAAAATGCTCGGCCCTAACGGCGAAAAGCCGCCAGCCGACATCTTCCTCGCCGACGGCCTGCACCTAAACGCGAAGGGCTACGCGATCATTATCGATGCCCTAAGGCCGATCTTGAAATAACGCTGCGTTCGCTCTACCGGATCAACGTGATCTCGCTAACGCCGTCCGGGACTTCGGCCCGAAGACGCTTGGTCGCGGCCTCGTAAGTAAATTTGATCTCGCGACCATCCGCCAGCATTTGCTTCGGCGGAGCCGCGATTCCGACAGCCTCGACGAACTTCAACGCCTGCCCCGGAAATTGTCCATCGCGTCGTATCTTTATCGAACCTTGTCGATGCTCGAAACCGATCGTTCGCCAATCGCCTTTTTGATACGCATAACCTTCGCCCGCGTCCTGATATAGCGAAAACGTCTCTGTCTTGCCTGCTTGAATACCCGCCGCAACATTTAACGTGAGCGGAGCCAGCGGCATTTCGCCGGTGTGCTGGATAACACTCTGCGTCGGTATCATCGCACCCACGCGAACAAATATCGGCAGCCGGTCGAGCGGCGTTTGCAGGTAATGCAACTGGCCGCTCGGCAGCTTTTCACCTGTCCACCAGTCGATCCATTCAGCACCAAGCGGCAGATAAATGCCACGCGTCCGCATTCCCTCTTTCACGACCGGAGCGACCAGAACGTCTTTGCCAACCATGTATTGATCCGACACCAGATATGTCTTTTTATCCGCCGGGAATTCATACCACAACGGCCGCATTATCGGGGCTCCCGTGTTCTCGTGCTCCTTAAAAAGCGTGTACAGATACGGCAGAAATTTGTATCGCAGTTCCACAGTCGCTCGGTTTATCGCCGTTATCTCGTCGCCAAATTCCCACGGCTCCTTATTCCCCGCCCACCCGACCGAATGCGAACGGAAAAACGGTGTCAACGCCGCCGCCTGCATCCAACGAGCGAACAATTCCCCGCTCGGCCGCTCGTTAAATCCGCCCACATCGCCGCCCACAAACGGCACGCCCGAAACGCTCAGATTCGTAAGCATCGGTATCGACATGGCCAGATGGTCCCAACTCGCGTAGTTATCACCCGTCCAAACCGCCGAAAACCGCTGAATGCCCGCGAAACCCGCACGTGTTAGAACAAACGGGCGTTTCTCAGGAGCGAGTTTCTTCACGCCCTCGAACGAAGACCGAGCCATCTGCATTCCGTAAACGTTGTGGTAGCGGCGATGCGTGTCCGGCATTCCGTCGCCTTTGTGAGGCGTGTCGTACGGGAATGTTTTTTCAGGATGATGAAAAATTTCCGGCCGCTCGGTCTTATCGGTAACGAAAACACCCGGCTCGTTCATGTCGTTCCAAAATCCGGCGATGCCTTCGTCGATGTGTGCTTTGTACTGTGCCCCGAACCAGTCGCGTGCTTTTGGGTCAGTAAAATCCGGGAAAGCACTTGCCTTGGGCCATACGTCGCGATTCAGCTCGGTTCCGTCAGGATTTTTGACGAAAATATCGTTCTTCTTACCATCGGCGTACACAGCATATTTATCGTCAACCTTAATGCCTGGATCGATGATGAGGACGGTGCGAATCCCATCTTTTTTTAGATCCGAAACCAGCTTTGGCGGGTCCGGAAATCGCTTTTTATCCCAGGTAAATACGCGATATTCATCCATGT
Source organism: Pyrinomonadaceae bacterium (assembly GCA_041737885.1). Taxonomy (GTDB): domain Bacteria; phylum Acidobacteriota; class Blastocatellia; order Pyrinomonadales; family Pyrinomonadaceae; genus OLB17. Next base: position 67,373 of record JBGSQW010000017.1, read on the forward strand.
AATCGATGTCGAGATAGATCACATCGAGCGGAATTTTACGGCTGCGAAATCCATCCGCGATCTCGCGAACGCGGGATTCAGGAAAGTAAGACCATCGCGACTGCTGATTTCCCAACGCCCATAGCGGCGGCAGAGGTGTCTTGCCAGTCAACGTTGCGTAATCGGCCAGCACATCTTTCGGCGAGCGGTCTTTGCCGCCCGTGAAAACAAAGTAATCGAGTTCACCGCCATTCGCCCCGAACGAGTATTTATCGGGTGTTTTCGCCCCCATGTCGAACCAGGTTCGAAACGTATTGTTGAAAAACAGCCCGTAGGCCCGGCCGTCGTGCAACGCTGTAAAAAACGGTATCGCCTGATAAATCGGATCTGTTCCGACCGGATAGGAGAACGTGTCGGTGTTCCAATTGACGATAAATTTCCCATTCCGCGACATCTCAGCGAACGCTTTTTCACCGAATCCATAATAGGTCTCAACCTCGCTTCGACGTTTCATCGTCGTCCTGAACTCGCCGTTCGCTCGATTGAAAGCGGTCGGATCTGTCACGTCATTCTGAATAACAACGTTTCCCTTGGCATCGAAAATACTGAGAGCGAACGAACCTTTCTGGATCGCGATCTTAGTGCCGTCAGCGTTTGATAATGTGATCGAGGTTACCGTTTGCGAAATGGCAATCTTTGGCTCCGCAAATTTTGCCGCCGGATCGAATGCGTACGAAAAATCACGTTCAAACTTTCCTGTCGGGGCTACTCGCACCCTCACGACACTCGCCCCGACAAACTCAACCAGCACCTTTGCCTTGCTAGTCGTCTCGAGCACTACGCCATTGGTTTTTGCGTTCGCGACCTTTGTCACTCGCCCGATAGTTTCCCACCCGGCGAGTGCATGTCCGCAAAATATCAATAAAATAAAGCAAATAGATACGATTCCGAGGGCTATTCGACGGGTTTCCTGCTTGTTCATATAGTTCGAGTTGGTTTTATTTTAAATCGCTCGCTCGAATAACTTATACTTGATTTCTATGTCGGAATCCATTGCCATCGAATCAACCCTCAGCGAAACCCGTCTCTTTCCGCCGCCGTCGGAGTTTGCGGAAAATGCTCATATTAAAAGCTTTGCGGAATACGAAGCTCTGTATGCAGAAGCCGCTTCGGACGTTCCCGCGTTCTGGGCGAAGCAGGCGGAAAGCCTCGATTGGTTCAAAAAATGGGACACTGTTCTCGAGTGGAACGAGCCGTTTGCCAAATGGTTTGTCGGCGGCAAGATCAATATTTCCTACAACTGCCTCGACCGTCACATAACGACTTGGCGTAAGAACAAGGCAGCCATCATCTGGGAAGGCGAGACCGGCGAGATCAAGACGATCACTTACCTGCAGCTCCATCAGGAAGTCTCGCGATTTGCCAATGTCCTAAAAAGCCTGGGCGTTAAAAAGGGCGACCGTGTTGCTCTTTACATGCCGCTGCTTCCGGCTCTGTCGGTTGCGATGCTCGCTTGTGCCCGGATCGGTGCGGCTCATACGGTTATTTTCGGCGGGTTTTCGGCGGATGCGATCCGCGATCGCGTAAATGACTGCGGCTGCAAGATCATCGTCACCGCCGATGGCGGCTATCGTCGCGGAGCGGAGATCAAGCTCAAAGACGTCGTTGACGAAGCCGTCAAGGAATGTCCGGGCGTCGAAAACGTCGTCGTCTTTCAACGCACAAATTCCAGGGTCTCAATGACACCGGGCCGCGATCACTGGTGGCACGAGCTGACCAAGACCGTCAGTGCCGACTGCCCTGCCGAGGAACTCGACAGCGAACATCCGCTTTTCATTCTCTACACGTCCGGAACGACCGGCAAGCCAAAAGGCATCCTGCATACGACCGGCGGCTACCTGACGCAAACCGCCTATACGTCGAAGATCGTCTTCGACCTCAAAGACAACGACATTTTTTGGTGCACGGCGGACATCGGCTGGGTAACCGGCCACAGTTACGTCGTTTACGGTCCGCTCGCAAACGGAGCAACCGTTTTCATGTACGAGGGAGCCCCGAATTATCCTGATCTCGACCGTTTCTGGGACATCATCGAGCGGCACAAGATCACGATCTTTTACACCGCACCGACCGCGATCCGCGCGTTCATCAAATGGGGCGAGCAATATCCGTTGAAACACGATCTATCCAGTCTTAGACTGCTGGGAACCGTCGGCGAGCCGATCAACCCCGAAGCCTGGATGTGGTACCACGCCATTATCGGCAAACGAAAATGCCCGATCGTCGACACGTGGTGGCAGACCGAAACCGGTTCGATCATGATCAGCCCGCTGCCGGGAGCAACGCCGACAACACCTGGAACCGCGACGCGTCCGATCCCCGGTATCATGCTCGATATCGTCACAAAATCCGGCAAACCGGTCGGTCCGAACGAGGGCGGCTATCTCGTCGCGACGCACCCGTGGCCGTCGATGCTTCGAACTCTGTGGGGCGATGACGAGCGGTATAAAAAGGCGTATTGGGAAGACATCCCTGGATTTTATTTCGCCGGTGACGGAGCCCGACGCGACGATCACGGTTATTACTGGATCATGGGCCGCGTCGATGACGTGATAAACGTCAGCGGCCACCGCCTCGGCACCGCCGAGATAGAATCGGCGCTCGTCTCACACGAAGCCGTCGCCGAAGCCGCCGTCGTCGGCCGCCCCGACGATATCAAAGGCCAGGCAATCGCCGCATTCGTCACCCTCGAAGGCACACACGTCGGCAGCGACGAGCTAAAAGAAAAGCTCCGAGCCCACGTCGCCCACGAGATCGGTTCCCTCGCCAAACCCGACGATATCCGCTTCACCGACATGCTGCCCAAGACCCGCTCCGGCAAAATAATGCGGCGCTTACTTCGCGAATTAGCCGCCGGCGGCAAAGTCGCGGGTGACGTGACAACGCTTGAGGATCTTTCGGTTCTCGAAAAATTGCGGCAGGATGAGGAGTAGAGGCTGGCTTCCCGGCCTCCATTAATTGCCTCCACCTTGGCGGAGGATAGGTGACCATCTTGTCCCCGGCTTTAGCCTAATCTAGCTGTCCAATTTATTTCGGCTAAAGCCTTTCTTTTTTTGACCTCTTTTCACTAGCTAAAGCTAGTGGCAATTCATTAAGATGCTAGAAATTTGTTATGTCTGAAAACCCACAAAGCCCCACTACCGAACTCGCCGAAACCGGTCGCGAATTTTACCGCCGCGGCTGGGCTCGAGGGGCGAGCGGTAATTTTAGTATCTTGCTTGCGCGAAAGCCGCTGCGGCTTTGTATCACTTCTGCCGGTAATGAGAAAGGCACGCTCGATGAGACGAATTTTCTTGAGATAGACGACGATGCCGAGATTCTGCAAGGATTTGGACGGCCGTCGGACGAGACGGTTTTGCACCTTTCGATATATCGGTTGAGGCCAAAGGCTCGCTGTATTCTTTATTCACAGACAGTTTGGGGAATGCTGCTCGCGGACAAATATTTCGTTGACGGCTCGATCGCGATGCAGGGTTACGAAGCCCTGAAAGGCCTCTCAGGCCGCACGGAAAGCAATGAGATCGAACGCATCCCGATCGTCGAAAACGCCCAGGACCAGATCGCCCTCTCACACGTTATCGAAAACGTCCTTATCGAAAACCCTACCCTCCACGGCATCTACATCCGCCGCCACGGCCTCTACACCTGGGGCGAAACCGTCGAGGACGCGAGAAAGAATGTGGATATTTTCGAGTTTATGTTTGAGGTTCTAGGCCGCACTCAAAATCGTTAACTGGCGTTTACACTCTGCTGTTGTCTGCGGTTTTCGATCTAGCTCCATCGGAGCGAAATGTTTATAGAACCGGGCGTAAAACGAGATGAAAGCTCCATAGGAGCGGGATGGCCACATGGTTAGATTCGCTCCTTCTCACACCTCAAAATACAGCCCATAGTGCTTCGCACACCCCGGATTAAATTCGGCATCACATTTCGGACAAACCGATCCGCATTCAAAATACTCGGCGATACCGAGCTGATACCCGCATTTACCGCACAAAATTGCTTTCTCACCGCGTTCATCCGTCGGCCACGTCTGCGGCTCGTGATCAGCAACCGCCGCGTGGCACTCAAAACACGGAAACCAACGCCCGCAGCATTTGAATTTGATCGCGATAACGTCTAGTTCGCTGTGCCAATGAGCACAGCGCGTCTCAGCGTCAACCTCAACTCCATAAACTTTCTCATCGTGAATTTCACGCATCTTCCGCCTCGCAATGCAGAAGCCCGCACGGAGTAAGGGCTCTCTCAACATCTATCAGAGCCCTTACTCCGTGCGGGCTTCTGCATTCTATTCCACCACAAGATTTGCTAAAATAACAGCATGGCAAATCTTGAAACAGCAACACTCGCGGCAGGATGTTTTTGGTGCGTCGAGGCAGTTTTTGACTCGCTCATCGGTGTCGAAGACGTAGTTTCTGGCTATTCTGGCGGACATACAGAAAACCCGACCTATCAACAAGTTTGCAGCGAAACCACCGGCCATGCCGAGGTCGTGCAGATCAAATTCGATCCCGAACAGCTCTCGTTCGCCGACCTTCTCCGCGTCTATTTCACCGTCCACGACCCGACGACGCTCAACCGTCAGGGCAATGACATCGGATCTTCGTACCGCTCCGCGATTTTCTACCACAGCGAAGCCCAACGCGAAACCGCCGAACAGGTCATCGCCGAGATCACCGCCGAAGGCATTTATGACAACCCGATTGTCACCGAGGTCACCGCCTTCGACAAATTCTGGCCAGCCGAAGATTACCACCAGGAATACTTCGCCAACAACCCCAACCAACCCTACTGCGCCGCCGTCGTTGCACCGAAAGTGGCGAAATTCCGGCAGAAATTCGTCAGTCGCCTAAAAAAATAATTGAACCCCGAGTTTAGAGGCGAGCAGAGATGCTTGCCTCTCCAGCAACGCTCTGATCCAATTACAATTTCCCCGCCAGCATCAATATCCCAATCACAATAAATGCCACAGCCACGATCCGCTGAAGCCATTCGGTCGGAACGTACTGACTCAAAACGCCGCCGAGCAGTACTCCAAGCAGCGTGACCGCAACCAAAGCCGTAGCGGCGCCGAGAAAAACCGAGATCTTCGATTCCGTACTCGACGTCATTGTTATAACGGCGAGCTGAGTTTTATCGCCAAGCTCTGCCAAAAAAAGGGTTATGAATGCAGTTCCAAATATTTTCCAATCCATGGATTTAAGTTTACAGAAATTTGGGTGAGTTACGGAGTTACAGAGTTAAGAACGTATACATCTTCCACATTGAAGGACAGCAATTCCCTCACTTTCCACTCTTGTCTTGCAACTTTTACAGAATTGGTTCAAAATTCGCTAAAAAACAAATAGCTTTTTGTCTGTCGAGAATATCTCGGTCATCAGCCTTTTGCCGTAAAACACTATGTCATCCTCCATTTTTCGCACCAAATCCATTTCACAGATCCAGGCCGACGCTGAGGCTGGGATGCTTGAACATGCTCAGGACCCAAACGCACCGGGTAAACTTCGCCGGACGCTCGGCGTCACTGACCTGACGCTCATGGGCATCGCCGCTATTATCGGTGCCGGAATTTTTGCGATGGTCGGCAAGGCCTCGTATAACGGCGGGCCGGCGGTCGCGTTACTCTTTGTGTTTACTGCATTTGCGTGTGGATTCTCCGCTCTTTGTTATGCTGAGTTTGCCTCTCGAATCCCGGTTGCCGGTTCTGCTTACACTTACGCGTACGCCTCGATGGGTGAATTTATTGCCTGGATCATCGGCTGGGATCTGATCGTCGAATACGCGATCGGAAACATCGCCGTTGCGATCTCGTGGAGCGACTATTTCACTGGCCTTTTGAAAGGCTACGGAATCGACATTCCTCTGCATTTCACAATGGATTTCCTGACCGCTAGACGCGGACATGCGGCGGTTCAGGACGCGATCGCAAATGGTGCGGGAATCGATGCCTTAACGGCAGCTTGCAGTGCAAAAGACGCGGTCGTCGGATGCGGCCAGATCGATGGCTATCTTGCCACATTAAGTGCCCCAAAACTCGGCTCGATACCGGTCGTCGCCGATCTTCCGGCACTGCTTATAACTGTTGTGATAACGGCACTTGTGTTCATCGGCATCCGCGAATCCAAGTTTGCCTCGAACATAATGACCGTCCTGAAAGTTGCGATCATTCTGCTCGTTATCTTCCTCGGATTGAACTACGTCAATCCGGCAAACTGGTCACCGTTTGCACCGAATGGTTTCGAAGGCGTTCTAAAAGGCGTTTCGGCAGTCTTCTTCGCCTACATAGGATTTGACGCTCTCTCGACAACAGCAGAAGAATGTAAGAATCCGAGGCGTGATCTGCCTCGAGCGATGATACTTTCGCTGGTCGTTTGTACGATCTTGTATATCGCGATCGCACTCGTCCTAACAGGCATGGTCAGCTACACCAAGCTCGATGTCGGTGACCCGCTGGCGTTTGTTTTCGGTCCGGAAGGTGCAAATATTCCGTGGGTTGCGGGAATCATTGCGGTCAGTGCCGTGATCGCTCTCGCGACAGTATTCCTCGTCTTCCAGATCGGCCAACCGCGTCTCTGGATGGCGATGAGCCGCGACGGCCTTTTGCCGAAGATCTTTTCGTCGATTCACCCGCGATTCAATACTCCGTGGTTCGCGACGATCGTGACTGGTGTTGTCGTGGCGATCCCGGCATTGTTCATGAACCTGACCGAGGTCACTGATCTCGCGAGTATTGGTACTCTGTTCGCGTTCGTGGTCGTCTGTGCCGGTGTTCTCTTCAAAGATAAGGAGTTTAAGGAAAGCGGCACGCGATATGTGCCGTACATAAATTCGCAATTCCTGCTTCCGGCGATCCTGATCGGTGTTTTTGCTGCGATCTATTACTTCAATCCGACATTCATCAGTGATTTTCTGACGCTCACGCCAAAGGATGGCGAAAGTATGCTCGGGGCGTTTTCGCACAAGATCCCGATGATCTTCTTCCTGATCGTTGCCATCACGCTTTTCGTACTGAGCCTTACGAAAAAGCTTTCTCTGATCCCAATTCTTGGACTGCTTTCGTGCCTTTATTTGATGACCGAACTTGGCGTTACGAACTGGATACGGTTCTCGCTCTGGCTGCTTGTCGGGCTCGTGATATATGCCGTTTATGGATATAAGAACAGTAAGCTTGGACGCGATGAAACTGCGGTTTCGGAAGCATAGTAGAGATTTACAAAACTTTACAACTTTGCCAAAACCAATTGAGCTATGATTGCGTCATACAAGCGGATCACGAATCTAAATGTTTAGGACAGGAGCAATTTTTATGAAAAAGAATTTCGTATTGGCAGCAGCTATTGCGGTACTCGCGATGGCATTCACGGCGTCGGCCCAGAAAGGCGCAGACCTCAGCGGAAAGTGGAATCTCGACATCGCAAAGTCGGATCTAGGCCAGCAGGCCGCGATGATCAAATCGCAGACCCTGACGATCACTCACGCGGGCACGTCGTTCAAAGTAGCTACAGCAACTGAGCGTAACGCTCCGCCAGCGGGCGGTGGTGCTCCTCCGGCTGGTGGCGGTGGCGGACGTCCTGGCGGCGGCATGGGCGGCGGCGGTGGAATGGGCGGTGGCGGCGATATGTCGTACACCCTCGATGGCAAAGAAGTCAGCACCGAACGTCCGGGACCGAACGGAGCTATGACGATCAAGACGAAAGCTGAACTGACCGGCAGCAAGGTCGTTGTTACGACCGTATCCCCAGGCCCAAATGGCGATATGAAAAACACAGCAACCTACGAACTCAGCTCCGACGGCAAAACGCTGACCGTATCACGTGAAAACCCACGTGGAACGACAAAAAGCGTTTACACGAAAGGTTCTTAATAGTAAGTAGAGTTTGTTTACCAGGAGGCGATCTGAAAAGATCGCCTCTTTTTTACTTGCCGAATACGAAATAGAAGACGGATCTTTCTGATCTAGACGGATCTTCACAGATATGCCCCATTTAATCCGTGTAAATCCGTTTTATCTGTGTTCTATTTCCCGCTAATCCGCAAATCGCAGTTCCTCGATGATCTCCTGCATATATTTCTTACCGAGTTCGAGGTCCTCGCGTTTTAGTGAAACTGCTCCGACAACGGCGTGGCCGCCGCCTCCGTATCGCTCGCAGATCTCGGCGATATTGTGCGTACGCGGACGTGGTGACCATGGGTTCGAGCCGACTGAAATTTTGGTTCGAAAATCGCTCTGGGTCAGCGAAACCGTATATGTGGTCTCGGGATAGAAATAGTACGGAATGAACTTATTGTAGCCGTCGATGCCCGTGTCGGTCAGGTCAAATATCACGACGCCGCGGTCGTAAACCGCGCGTTGTTTGATAAGTTCGACCGTCTTCCAATGACGCTCGAGGATCGGTTCGAGTTTCGCCTGTATCTCATTGCTGTCAACGATCTCGTCCAGCGTACGGGCGGTTAGCGAACGTATTATTTTCTCGACAAAAGCTACATCTTTTTCGCCCTCGATCACCTGCATCAGCTTCAATGCCGACGAGCGAAGCTCGACGCACTGGGCAGGCGATTCGTAGAGAGCACCGTCGATGATGTGTGCCCATTCGATCAGTTCGGCGAGCGATTCGTCCTCAAAACCATATTTCTCTTTGGCCACTCGAGCGATGAACTCCGCACACGATTTACTCGTCGTATCGAGGAATTTCTGCCCTGATGTATCGGCCAAAAAGTGCTGTTCATCCTCCTTCGACAAGAATGCCGACTGGTGATGATCGAACCACCACGTCAGGCGTTCGTCAGGACAATATTTGAAATCCACGATCGCATTCTCGTCACCATCGAACTGATCGCGGTCAAAAGCATTCCCAGCCCGGTGCATCGTCGGTGTGTAGGCAACCTCGGCATTAGCATCAAAAGTCGCGAGAAAAAACTTGGTAAAGATCGCTGCCGACGAGACGCCGTCGAAACAATTGCCGTGATAAAGTATTCTCAGTTTCATTAATTGCAGTTCACCGCCCGGCGGCAAAACATTTTAGCCTAGTGGACGATGGGCGGTTAGTCAAGCGTCCCCAAACCGGAGACTCGGGATGACCGAAACCTCAACTGCTAAGTCGCTGACATTTATGCAATTTTGTGCTATTCTTGGCACGCATGAGCAGACGCCGAAAAACCAAAAAATGGACGCGGCAAAATTGCTGCGCCACAAAAGAGTCACATTGTGGCGCACGTTTTTCAAGTAATACAGTTTATGGGCTTAATTATGGCTGTAAGTATTGTAAATAAAGAGCTTATTTGTCCCAACAAGGGCGTGGGACAAACTTTGCAGATTCTTAGTTAAGTTGTGTGATCACAACACTTTACATGTCCCACGGTGCGCGTGGGACAAATTTGGGACAAATAGGATACGTTTTAGGATAAGCCTATTGTACACATAGTTTAAGCCCATTTTTGAAGTTTGTGACAATTGGGGAAAAGAACCAAATTAGATGACTGACTCACCTCACAACATTAGAATTGCGATCGCATCAGATGCTGATGCCTTGGTAAAATTCAACCAGGCGATGGCTCTCGAAACGGAAGGAAAGCAGTTGCCCTTCGATACAATAACGGCTGGTGTAAATGCTGTCTTCCCGGACGAGAAGAAAGGTTTCTACGTAGTTGTTGAACGAGATTCGGCCATCGTCGGCGGCCTCATGGTGACATACGAATGGAGCGATTGGCGTAACAAATGGTTCTGGTGGATCCAGAGCGTCTATATCCTGCCCGAAGGGCGCGGACAGAAGCTGTATAGCCGCATGTACGATTTCGTCAAACAACAAGGGGCCGAAGCGGGTAACGTTTGCGGTTTCAGGCTCTACGTCGAGACCGAGAACGTCCACGCTCAAAAGGTTTACGAGGCTCTCGGGATGGCATCGTCGCATTACCTGATGTACGAAGAAGAGGTATGACAAAGATCACCGAGGCCGAATTTGACCGTATCTGCGATGGAATTTACGAGGATCGTAAAAGCATCATCAAACACAACCCGATCGGTCCGCCGGAAGAGATATTGCTGTGGATGCTGCTGAGCTGCCTGACGAGCTACCTGACCCTGACCGATATCGAAACGCCGTGTTTCAACGGCAAACCGGACGTGGAAACGTATCGAAACGCGATACAGTTCGTATTACAGGATCGAAAGGCCGATGATTTTGTTGTGGTTGATAAATTAAAGATATTTTCCGATGCTAGTTAAGAAATTTCCAATAACACCTTTCCAGCAGAACACCCGCGTGGTGGCATGCGAAGAAACCAGAAAAGCGATCTGCATAGATCCCGGCGAAGAGTGTGCCGAGATATCAGATTTCCTAGCTGAAAACAGTCTTGAGCTTCAGGCAGTTACGCTTACGCACGGCCATCTCGACCATGTCGGCGGCACGAGTTATCTGACAAAGATATTCCCCGATGCCGAAGTGATCCTGCATCCCGACGATGAGGACCTTTATTACGGGTTGCCTCAGCAGCCGCTGTTCATGGGCATTCAACCTCATCAGATGGCTGCTCTCGGCTTCGATTACGACGATCCGCCAAAACTGACACGAAACTGGCAGGACGGCGAGATATATGAGGTCGGCACGCTTCGATTTTCGATCCGCCATTGTCCCGGACATACACGCGGGCATGTCGTGCTTGCCGAGGAGACTCACAAAAAAGTCTTTGTCGGCGATTGCTTGTTTCTGGGCTCGGTCGGCCGCAGCGATCTGCCGGGCGGCGATCACGATCAGCTGATCGATTCGATCACACGAAATATTCTTTCGCTGGATGACGAAACGGTCGTGTATTCGGGCCACGGCCCTGAGACCACCGTCGGACACGAAAAACATACGAACCCATTCCTCACCGGCGGTTATCAGGTCGGCCGAGGACGTTATTTATAGAGCTTGGTAGGAGGAAATTAAAGTGAAAAAAGTTTTCGTATCATTCATGATCACATCTCTGTTGTCGATCCCGGCATTCGCTCATGGCGACAACAGCCATTTTGCAAATAAGCAGGACGTAACCGTCAAGACACAAAAGGTCAGCGGCAATGTCTATATGCTGCAGGGCCGCGGCGGTAATATTGGAGCCATCGCGGGGCCAGAAGGCATTTTGATCGTCGATGACGATTACAAGGCCGTGAGCCAAAAGCTGAGCGATGCCCTGAAAGAATTGGGCTCATCAACCCCGAAATACGTTCTGAACACACACTGGCACGGCGACCATACTGAGGGAAATGACTTTTTCGGTAAGCAGCAGTCGATCATCATCGCCCACACCAACGTGCGAAAACGGCTACTCGACCCGCCCGTAATTTTCGGTCAGAAAACGCCTGCATATGCGGCTCACGCGTTGCCGATAATCACTTACACCGAAACTCTTTCGATCCACATCAACGGCGAAGAAGTTAGCCTGCGCCATGCCCCGAATGGTCACACCGACGGCGATTCGATCGTATATTTCAAGAACGCCAATGTAGTTCATTTTGGCGATCAGTTCTTTGTCGGCCGCTTCCCGTTTGTCGATATCGACAGCGGCGGTAGTGTTCAGGGTTTGATCGCTAGTCTCGATTCCCTTCTCAAGACGCTTCCGGCGGATGTTAAATTGATACCGGGACACGGACCTCTAGCCACGATCAGCGATCTGCGGACCTATCGTGATGCGATCGTTGATACCGCAACGACCATTCAAGAGCGGATGAAAGAAAAGAAAACGCTCGATGAGATAAAGAAAGCTGGCTTGGATGAGAAGTACAAAGCCTTTGGAAGCGGGTTTATCAAAACAGATCAGTGGATCGAGACAGTTCACCGAAGCTACTCGAAAAAATAAAAAAGGAGCGGGCTAAAAACCCGCTCCTTAGACCTTTGACAATCGAACAAGCTACGCCACGGTCACATCTTTGTTGAGATAGACGTCCTGGATGGCATTGAGCAATTCGACGCCTTCGGCCATTGGGCGTTGGAATGCTTTGCGGCCTGAGATGAGGCCCGTGCCGCCGCCGCGTTTGTTGATGGCGGCTGTACGCACGGCATCTGCCATGTCGCCTGCACCTTTCGATTCACCGCCCGAATTGATCAAACCGCAGCGGCCCATGTAGCAGTTGGCGACCTGATAGCGAACGAGATCGATCGGGCTATCACTGTTGAGTTCGCTGTATATCTTCGGATTGGTTTTACCGTAGCTGCTCTCGGTGTTCAGCATATTGTAGCCGCCGTTTCGTTCAGGCAGTTTCTGCTTGATGATGTCAGCCTGTATCGTCACGCCGAGATGATTTGCCTGACCTGTGAGGTCAGCAGCCGTGTGCATATCGCCCTCGGGGCCTTTGAACTTCGGATTGCGAAGGTAGCACCACAGGATCGTCGCCATGCCGAGTTCGTGTGCGTACGCAAACGCCTCGGCAACCTCGGTGATCTGCCGTGTGGACTGATCTGAACCGAAATAGATCGTCGCTCCAACAGCAACAGCTCCCATATTCCTCGCCTGCTCGATCGTGCCGAACATCACCTGATCGAACTGGTTTGGGTAAGTGAGAAGCTCATTGTGATTGATCTTTACGACAAACGGGATCTTGTGAGCGTATTTGCGAGCAACCGTGCCGAGCACGCCATAGGTAGATGCCACGGCATTACAGCCGCCTTCGATCGCGAGTTTGACGATGTTCTCCGGGTCAAAATACATCGGATTCGGAGCAAAGCTTGCTCCCGCTGAATGCTCGATTCCCTGATCGACCGGCAGGATCGAAAGATAGCCCGTTCCGCGAAGGCGGCCATTGCCATTCAATGTCTGCAGGCTGCGAAGCACATTCGGGTTGCGGTCGGAATTGGTCCAGACACGATCAACAAAATCACCGCCAGGGATATGAATGTTTTCCTTCGGAATGGTCGTGGAAACATGGTTTAAGAGAGCATCACCGTCTGCACCGAGAAGCTCCTGAATTTTGCCTATATCAACGGACATTAATTTCTCCTTACAAAAAAAATCTATTGCTAAATAAACCTAATTTTTCTATATAATAATATACAACGCATCGCATGGCATATTAATCAAAGCCGTTTGCCTTTATTTGATCGCTTTTAGGTTAGCCGCCCCATCATTTCCATCGGCACCTAACCGCGAAATCAGAAACTAATTAAATCACCAAAACAGTTTGCAGGTTGTTTTGAGTTTGTGAGGTAGATATGAAGTATTTCTCTATCGAAAAGCCCCAACGAGGGTTTTTGCTTGTTTTGCTGACGCTTGCTCTCTCGATCGGTGTTGTCGCCCAGGACAAAGATTGGCGTCCCGTCACACCGGCCGAGATCGCCGCGAAAACACCTGCTGTCGAGCCTGATGCCGATGCGGAAGCCATGTTTTGGGAGGTCAGGATAGATGACAGCTCAAGCGACGACCTTTCACGCAAACACTACGTTCGCGTAAAGATCTTTACGGAACGCGGACGCGAAAAATTCAGCAAGTTTGATATCCCGTTCACCAAGGGAACAAAGATCAAAGAGCTGGCTGCTCGCGTTATCAAAGCAGATGGTTCGATCGTCGATATCGGCAAGAATGATATTTTTGAACGTGAGATCATCCGTGCCAATGGCGTAAAGGTCAAGGCGAAATCATTTGCCGTGCCTAACATTGAGCCGGGCGTATTGGTCGAATACCGCTACAAAGAAACCACCGAGAATGCCGGAGCTAACGGCATGCGTTTGCAACTGCAGAGAGATATTCCGGTTCAGAATCTGACCTATTACTACAAGCCTTACAGAGGCGAGCCGCAATATCAGACGTACAATTTTGCGAATACCAGCTTTGTTAAGGATCGCGACGGTTACTTTGTCGCCCAGAAACGCAATGTTCCTGCCCTGAGATCCGAACCGCGAATGCCGCCCGACGATACAGTTCGCCCATGGATGCTGATCTCCGGAGCTAGGATCGCGTTGACGAATATATCGGCCTTCGGTATCACGTATACGGTCAAAGACCCGGGAAATCAAGCTGCCTATTGGGGCGGCGTTGCCACGGAATACTCGGCATTGACCAAGTTGTTGGTCAAGCCATCTGATGATGTAAAAAAGGTGACCGAGCAGGTCATAGCCGGAAGTTCATCGCCGGATGACAAGCTCATCAAGATCTACCAGTATTGCCAGACGCAGATCGCAAATACGACCTACGATCCGTCAATAGTCGCCGATCAGCGAGCGAAACTTCCTCAGATAAAGTCGGTTAACGACGTTCTCAAGAAGCGTTCCGGAACTTCGATGTTTATCGACCTGCTATTCGGATCAATGGCTACGGCCGCCGGGTTTGAAGCTCGGATAGCCTTGCTGGCAGACCGCAGTGAAATGCTCTTCCATCCCAAAATGACCAATGATTCCTTCGTTCGTCCGGGCGGAGTCGGCGTACTCATCGGTAACAAATGGAAAGTGTTCAACCCCGGCTCTCGCTTTGCTCCATACGGAATGCTGCCGTGGTACGAAGAGGGCAACTGGGCTCTGCTGGTCGGGTTAAAGGAATACACGTGGGAAGAAACGCCTTTCACGAACCACATCCGTTCAAACAGAAATCGAACGGCAAAATTCAATCTGCTCGAGGACGGTTCGCTAGAGGGCGACGTTGTAATGGAATACAACGGACATCCGGCTCTCACCTACAGGCTCGAAAATTTTGACGAGGCTCCTGCAACCAGAGAATCGAACTTTAAGGATGAGATTACGGCACAAATAACTACGGCCGAAGTATCCGGTATTGCGATCGAGAATCTCGAAGATAACACCAAGCCGCTGACCTTTAGATACAAGGTTCGGGTTCCCAGTTACGCTCAGAAAACCGGCAAACGGCTTTTCTTACAGCCCGGGTATTTCGAATACGGCAAGAACGCCGTCTTTGCTGCGGCAGACAGAAAGTACGATATCGTTTTCCCGAACCCATGGTCAGATATCGATACTATCGATATCACGCTTCCCGTTGGTTTTGATCTAGACAACGCCGACGTTCCGGCCGATCAGGGTGATGCTGGAAATATCTCGATGCTAAAAACCAGGGTCGATGTCATCAAGGCCCAAAGGCTGCTGAAATATAAGCGTGAATTCTACTTCGGCGGAAGCGGTAACGTTTTGTTCGACTCGACCAGCTACCCGGTTCTGAAGAAGCTGTTCGATAATTTTCACACAGCTAATTCACACGCGATTACCCTGAAACAGCTCTAGCAAGGCGAAAATGATTATGCGTAGATCTAATTTTTTCTTGATCTTGCTGTTTTTGATGGCAAGCACTTCCACCGTTTTCGCTGACGATCCGCCAGCCTGGATGAAACAGGCAGCGGCCAGAACAGTGCCGGGTTATGAGAAGGATGTTCCTGCGGTAGTACTGCACGATGAGCAGCAGGTTTCACTAAATAGCGACGGCAAACTCGTCTCTACTCAAAACTACGCCATGCGGCTGCTTTCCCGTGAAGGTCGTCGCCTGGCTGTTGCAAGAGCATACTATCTCGTAAGCGCCGGGAAAGTTCGGGATATGCAGGGTTGGGTCATTCGTCCGGGAGGAACATCAAAAGAATACGATAAGAAAACGATTCTTGATATGATCTCGGATCCGGATGACGTCTATAACGAGGGCCGCATCAAGTTGATTGACGCATCCGAAGACGTCGACACGGGCTATATTTTTGGCTACACGATCGTCTCGGAAGAGTCCGCCCTGTTTTATCAGGATACGTGGGCATTCCAAGGCCGTCTGCCGACGCTTGTTTCCCGTTATGCACTGACATTACCGGGCGGATGGACAGCTTCAAGCCAGACTTTCAACGCAGCGGAGGTTAAGCCCCAGGTCAGCGGCAACACTTACTCGTGGGAAATGCGTGACCTCGCTCCTATTCGCTTTGAGCCCGCAAGCCCGTCACCCGTTAACCTGTCTCCGCGGATCGTTATCAATTACATGCCCGATCCGAGGTCGCAGTCGGTCGGAAAGGTCTTTGCCGACTGGAAAGACGTCTCGCGGTGGGCGACCGCCATGCACGAGCCACAAGTGATCATAGACGATAACATCGCTGGAAAGGCTCGTGAACTAACCGCTGGAGCCAAAAACGAACTGGAAATGATCCGTGCGATCGGAGCATATGTTCAGGGATTGCAGTACATCTCGATCGACATCGGCGTTGGTTTTGGCAACGGATATAAACCAAGATCGTCAACTCTTGTACTGGGAAGAGGCTATGGTGACTGCAAAGACAAGGCAAACCTGATGCGAGCTCTGCTAAAGTCGCTCAAGATCGAAGCCTACCCTATCGCCATATATTCCGGTGACCCGAATTTTGTCCAGGCAAACTGGGCATCGCCACGGCAGTTCAATCATTGCATCATCGCAGTGCGTGTGAGCGATTCGACCACTTCTCCGACCGTGATGGAGCACGCCACGCTCGGACGTCTTTTGATCTTTGATGCCACAGATCCATTCACTCCGGTTGGCGACCTGCCCAACTATCTACAAGGCAGCAGAGCTCTAATTATCGCGGGTGATAACGGCGGGCTTGCAACAATGCCGCTGGTGCCGGCAGAACATTCGATGCTTGTCAGAAAGATCGATGCGGCCATTTCGATAGACGGCAGCATCACTGGAAAGATCGAGGAGCGAGCGAATGGCCAAACGTCAGCTATGTTCCGCCGCGAACTTCGTGAAATGTCGTCATCCGATTACCGCAAGGGAATTGAAGGTTGGCTCACACGTGGATCCGCCGGCACTAAACTGACCAAATTGAATACGCTTGACCGCCCTGACAGTGCAGCATTTGATCTGGACGTCGAGTTCTCGTCGCCGCGATACGCTCAGATAATGCAGGGACGGTTGTTTGTCTTCAAACCAGTGATCGTCGGACGTCGCGGAGATATTGAGTTCACGGAACCCAAACGCGACGCAGCGATCGAAATAGAGACGAGTGCGATGACCGAAACTGTTACGTTCTCGATTCCCGAGGGACTTGTTGTCGATGAAACGCCGAATTCTGTCGACCTGAAGGTTGCCTTTGGCAGCTATTCGACGAAGTATGAGGTTAAGGATCAAAAGCTGGTTTTCACTAGGCGGTTCAAGACTGAGCGGACTCTGGTTCCAGCAGATCAATACGCTGCAGTTCGATCGTTCTACGCCAAGATCCGGGACGCTGAACAATCGCCTGTTGTATTGATCAAAAAATAGCCAAAAACGAAGGGGCTGCCCGAAATGGACAGCCCATGTTTTATTCTGAATCGCTCAGAAAACTAGCTTGTCCTGCTTTCTACTGTAGCGAGGGCAGCGATCTTTTCTCTTTTGGAAACAACGACCCCGCCCGGCTTTTCAATGGTGATGGCAAACATCGCAGGCTCAAGAGCTCGCAGTTTCGAATCGATCGGAATGATCACTTCACCATTCTCAGCCACGTCGAATGTGCCGCCATCGATCGGCGTTGCTTTATCTTGGGTCTTGTCGAAGATCCAAAGCTGATAAGTTTCCTTTGATTTGTCATTGACCGGCAAACCCCGGAATCGCATGAAGCCGATCTGCTTTTCATCACTCCAGACCACGTCTCCGCCAATATCCTTGAACTCTTTTACATTACCTATTGCCCAATTAGCTTTTATGAGACCAGCGGTAGAACGCAAAAGCTCCTCACGCTTCTCCGAGGCTGTTAAAACCTTGGGAGCCTCAACCGCAGTCGGAGTTGTAACGATCTGGTTTGGCTCGATTCTTGTAAAGTAGATATTAGCTGCCAGGGCAAGTCCGGCGGCGACGGCAGTTCCCCAACCAAGCCATCCAAACCACGATCCCTTCGTCACCTCTTCTACATTCTTATATACCGGCGGCCATTCAGCACTACCGACCCAGGTATCTGCCGTGGTTGAAATCTTTCCGGCGAGGTTAGCAGGTAGTTCCTCGACAACGGAAAAATCAACCATGCTTATCGCCGCTGCCGTCATCTCCAGGGAAAGAAGCTCTTCATCCGCATTTCCCGGGTCGAGAGACTTTAGCTGTCTTTCTTCTGCCTCGTCTAAACCATAAACGGCTTTTCTTGTTAGGAGGTCAAAGAGTAGTTCTTGCTGATCTTCGCTCATGCTCTTACCTCCTGTGACAAGCCGTTACTACCCAACCCTAAAAACTCCCGAACCTGCAATATCCCTCGCCGGGCATGCGTTTTTACCGTTCCCAAGGGCATCCCAGTCGCGTCCGATATCTCCTGGTGCGACATTCCCTGTACGATCGAAAGTCTCAGAACCTGCTGCTGTTCCGGACGAAGGGACCGCATTGCCTCAGCCGCTTGCTGGGCCTCCAGGCTGACTTGCATCTCCTTGTCAGCACGTGTGAAGGGCTCAAGCAAGACGTCATCAAGTGAATCAGCAGAAATACGCCTCGTGGAATATCTGATCTTATCGATAAGCCGACGACGTGCTATCATCGCAATAAAAGTCGTTTCGGAAGACTTAGTCTCGTCAAAACGCTCCGCATTTTTCCAAATATCAACGAAAATTTCTTGCACAGCGTCCTCCGCGTCATCCGGATTTCGAAGCATTTTTCGCGCGATGGACCACACGAGTCCACCGTACTTCTTCAGGCAGTCCTGAACGGCACTTCGATCCCCTTTAGCTATGCGTTGTAAGATGGCTTCGGTCACAAATTATCGAGAAACTTTAGAAAATATCTCCTTGCACTAACCCTATCTCCACCGCATTCACCGAACGACTGCAGATGAACAGTCCCCGGATACACACTATATTTCGCGGTGTGAATAAGTTTGGATTCACTCTCCTATTTATGCACATTCCTTCTCATAAAGACTGAAGCTAGAAACAGTATAAATAGGAATAAAGACGATGCTGCCGAAAGGAGGCAGAACTGACAGAACGCCCCGATCAACATTCCCTGGACATAAAGAAGCCAACCCGATACAAGAGCCATGATTGTCGCCTGTACCCCATAAAGCTTCCACATTCGGGTATCCCCAAAGAACGTAAGCAAAGCAAGGGAGAACGCAACAAAGTAAGCAGCGGCCCCAAAAGCAGCAAGTGGGATACCGCCGATCTCGGCCCACTGAGATGTCAAAACCTGCTCACACCCTTCAATAATGCTGCATGGAACGGGCTCGGCCGTAAAATGATGAACCGTCAGGTACACCGAGTCCGCGAGCCCGACCAGAGCAACAATGACGGCGACTAACGGGATCGTTCCCGAAAACACTGCCGGCGGAGCTTCTAATACCTCATCGTCCATTATTTAGTCGAATTCGTCGGGTTAGTTTCGCCCGCAGGAGCGGCGGTTGTGCCTTTCTGCAATTCAGCGTCAATGATCGTCTTCAATTTTGGCACGCTCATCTCCGAGTAAGGTACGGACATGCCATTGATATAAAGAGTCGGAGTCGAATTCACACTTAGTGCCTTACCACGGGCAAGGTCTGCATCCACTCGCCCTTTGGCAGCGATGCCAGCCATGTCAGCTTCCCATTTGGCTACGTCGATGCCTATTTTCTCAGCATATCCTTTCCAGATCTGTTTGAACGACGGAGCGGCTGTCCAAGCTTGTTGGTTTGCAAACAATAGATTCTGCATATCCCAGAACTTGCCCTGCAGCCCAGCCGCTTCTGCTGCTACGGAAGCTTCATAGGCCTTGTCATGAGCCGGGATCGAGAGTGGGTAATTTCGGAAAATAAATTTTATACGCGAACCATACAATGATTTGATCTCGCTCATCACTGGATTTGCCGCTGCGCAAGAGCCACACTGAAAATCGGCAAACTCCTCGAGCGTTACAGCGGCTGTCTGCGAGCCTGCCATATTGGGCGGCGACGCTCCAGCAGGAGCATTTGGCGGTATCGTATTTGTAGGTTTTGCAGCATTTGCTGCAGGCGTATTCGCAGAATTGGTATTCGCTACTGCTGGAGCCTTTTGTGAACTGTAGTAGTACCAACCACCAAGCAAAACAACAATCAGGACGGCACCAATGATCAACATAGGCGCGTTGCTACGCGGTTCGTTACCTTTACTCTTTATTTCCTTCGTCATATACGGTATTTCCTATTTTACTGCCCTAATTTTACTGCTATTGATCCTGATTTCCTGCATGGAATCAAGTGATTCAATTACCTTCGCATAGATACCATTGGAATCTAGCCCGTAGTTTGCCAATAATACCTTCGGATCACCATGAGTTACGATCTCGTCCGGAACTCCCATCCTCACCAGCTTAATTTTATCGGAGCACCCGTTTTCTTCAAGCATCTCCATCACAGCAGATCCAAAACCACCGGCGAGGTAAGCATCTTCTACCGTGACGATCAATCGTACACTTTGAGCTAAAGACAGGATCAGGTCTGTGTCGAGTGGCTTCACGAAGCGAGCATTGATCATTGCAACATCAAGCCCCTCCTTCTCGAGCTGTTTTGTGGCTTCCATTGCTGGATAGACCATCGCTCCATAAGCGATAATGGCTACATCAGATCCGTCACCCAGTACCTCGGCTTTTCCGATCTCGATCTTTTTCGGAGGCTGGCTGATATCGACTCCAAAGCCGTTTCCGCGTGGATATCGTATTGCCGCAGGCCCCGGATGCTCGATCGCGGTCAGCATCATGTCACGCATCTCGGCTTCATCTTTCGGTGCCATCAGTACAATATTCGGATAGCCTCTAAGATAGGAGATATCAAGCAATCCGTGATGCGTAGGGCCATCAGCCCCAACGATACCTGCCCTGTCCATTGCAAACGTAACGTTGAGATCCTGTAGGCAAACGTCATGTACGACCTGATCAAACGCTCGCTGCAGGAACGTAGAATAGATAGCCGCAACCGGCTTTAGTCCTTCGCATGCCATTCCCGCACAGAATGTGATAGCGTGTTGCTCAGCTATCCCAACGTCGTATGAACGCTCAGGAAACTTCTCCAAGATCTTATCCACACCTGTACCATCAGGCATTGCTGCGGTAAGGGCAACGATCGTATCGTCCTTTGCCATCAGCTCACACATCGTGTCGCCAAAAACCTGTGTATAGGTCGGTGGAACCACCTTGGTCGATTTATACGGCAAGCCTGTTTTAGGATCGAATGGTCCAGTGGCGTGATATGCGTAATAGTTCTTCTCAGGATTTGGAAACCCTTTGCCTTTGGTGGTCAGAGCATGCACGATGACCGGGTCGTCATCGATCTTCTTAGCATCTTCCAGAGCTCGAACCAATGCCGCGACATTATGGCCATCGACGTATCCGATGTATTTGAAACCCAGCTCATTTACCAGAGCTCCAGGTAAAACAGCCGCCGCGATCGCGTCCTTGAACGACTTCGCCGCCCTTCGTAGCGATCCGCCGATTCCCGGCACGCTGCCGAGAGCGTCCCCGATCTCTTCTTTGAGATGCTGATAACTTTGGGCTTCTTTGATACGTCCGAGATAACCGCTCAAGCTTCCGACCGCCGGGGCGATGGACATTCCGTTGTCGTTGAGGATGACGATAAGCGGTGACTTTAAGTGACCGGCCTGATTGATCGCCTCCATGGCCATCCCGCCCTGTAACGATGAGTCGCCGATCATTGCACAGACATGAAAGTCTTCTTTTTTAACGTCACGGGCAACAGCCATCCCAAGCGCCGCCGATATCGATGTCGACGCGTGGCCAGCACCGAACGTATCGTACTTTGACTCGTCTCTGCGAAGAAAGCCAGAGAGTCCTCCGTACGTTTTGATAGTGTGCAGTTCGTCGCGACGACCAGTTAATATCTTATGAGCGTACGCCTGGTGTCCAACGTCCCAAACCAGCTTGTCGTTTGGTGTATCAAAAACGTAATGCATCGCGACGGCCAGTTCAACAGCTCCGAGGCTAGCCCCGGTGTGGCCGCCTACGCGTGAACACGTGTCGATAATAAACTGTCGCACCTCGTCCGCAACCTCCTGAAGGTCGTCGACTTTGAGTTGGCGCAAATCCGCCGGTGAATTGATCTCTGATAAAAATCTCATCTAAATAGCCACTACTAATTACTATCAAATGTCGCATTTTAGGCAGGTAAAAGGCAAATGAAACACTGCCGTAATCTTTACATTTCTTTACCGCTCACCCCGAAAAAACGTCAACCAAAAGCTTTCGCCGCGCGTCAAAGGATGGACAGGCGAAAGCTTGAAATTTATTATCGAGGTAAAAACATGTCATTAAGATCAAAATTTCTTCCAGTTCTATCATTAACATTGGCGGTTGGAGCATTCTCAACCCTCACATTCGCTCAGGAAACTACGTCGTCGACACCGGCACCTAACAAGGCTGAAAAGCACCTGAAAGGTCATGGCGATAAAATGGGCCGTAAAGGATTCGGCGGTCGCCATGGTAAGCGTGGTCCGGGAATGGAACTTCGCGGAATCACACTCACCGATGATCAGAAAGCTCAGATCAAGACGATCCGCCAGGCCAACAAGCCTGATCAGGCAACGATGACCGAGCTAAGAACGATCCGCGAAGCCCGCAAGAACGGTACAGCGATCACACCTGAGCAACAGGCCCGAATGAAGGAGTTCCGTGAGCGGTCAATGGCTAAAATGAAAGCATCTCACGAACAGATCCTTGCTATTCTGACACCGGAACAAAAAGCCCAGATCGAAACCCGCAAGGTTGAAATGCGTCAGCGTTTCCAGGACCGCAAAGGTAATCGTAAAGGCCGTCCTGCTCCGCCAGCTGTCGAAAAGCCGTCGAATTAGTAGATTTTCAAATAACTAGCTTGGGCGTGAAATGTAAGTTTCACGCCTTTTTTGTTTCAAAGAAAGTAAAAAGGCCGATCTCGCGATCAGCCTTTTTTTGTTACTAGATGTCATCATCCTCATCGAGTTCGATCTTCATCGCCTCGTCAATGTCGAAGACCTCTTCTTCGGCATCACTTTCCTCGACCAGATCGATATCCTCGTCAACCTCGGCAAATCCATCATCCTCAAGATCAGCGAGCGTTGGCGGCAATGGCAGATCGATGCCGCCGCGGATGTAGTCTCCCATTTCGTCGAACTCGTCCTCCTGCTTCCGGTTTTCGGTAGCATCGTAGGCGACCTTGACGTTGCGGTAGTACTTCATACCGGTTCCGGCTGGAATGAGGCGTCCCATGATGACGTTTTCCTTCAGACCGCGGAGGTAATCGATACGTCCTGAGATCGCAGCTTCGGTAAGGACACGAGTCGTTTCCTGGAAGCTGGCCGCCGAGATGAACGAATCGGTCGAAAGCGAAGCTTTCGTGATACCGAGCAAAAGGGCTTCTCCGACTGCGGTCTGGCCGCCTTCTTCACGAACACGAGCATTCTCGTCATCGTAACGGAAGCGGTCAACCTGTTCTTCAAGCAGGAATTCGGTATCGCCGACTTCCTTGATCTTGACCCAACGCAACATCTGGCGAACGATGACCTCGATGTGCTTATCGTTGATGTTCACACCCTGCAAACGATAAACTTCCTGGATCTCGTTCACGATGTAGTTCTGCAACGCTTCCATACCGAGAACACGCAGAATATCGTGCGGGTTGAGCGGTCCGTCCATGAGCGGTTCGCCCGAACGTACGCGATCTTCTTCCTGCACGTTGATGTGCGTACCACGCGGAATGTCGTATTCCCTTTCCGAACCATCGTCTCCGGTAATAATAAGCTTACGCTTACCCTTCGAGATCGGTCCAAATCGAACCACACCATTGATCTCTGACATGACGGCCGTTTCGCCGGGACGTCTCGCTTCGAAAAGCTCAACGACACGCGGCAGACCGCCGACGATGTCTTTCGTCTTGGTGGTTTCACGCGGGATCTTAGCGATAACGTCGCCGGGCTCGACTTCCTGGCCGTCTTCGACGATCAGGTTGGCCGTGATCGGCATCTGATAGGTCTTTTGAACCTTGTTACCGCTGCGGATCTCGAGACGCGGCTGATTTTTCTCATCCGAGTCTTTGACCACGAGACGTTTCTGGCCAGTGACCTTATCGATCTCTTCCTCAACAGTCTTGCCTTCTTTGAGATCCTGGTATTTAACAACACCCTTGACCTCAGTGAGAATGGCGAAGGTGAACGGATCCCACGTTACGAGAATGTCGTCTTCCTTGACCTTCTGTCCGTCTTTGACGTGAAGCTCGGCACCGTAAACTACCTTGTAGTGAGCGACTTCGCGGCCGCGTTCGTCAACGAGAGCGATCTCAGACTGACGACGCATCGAAACCATTTCGCCTGCACGGTTCTTAATTACCTTAAGATCGCCTAGGAATCTAACGGTTCCATCCATCGCAGCAACGTGCTTGGTTTCCTGTTCGAGACGAGCCGTACCACCGACGTGGAACGTTCTCATCGTAAGCTGCGTTCCCGGTTCGCCGATCGACTGAGCGGCGATAACACCGACAGCTTCACCGATCTCGACCGTGTTGCCGGTTGCGAGGTTGCGGCCGTAACATTTGACGCAGATGCCGCGACGCGTTTCACACGTCAGAGCCGAACGGATCTTGACCTTCTGCAGGCCGGAAAGCTGTACCGCTGATCCGAGCTCTTCGTCGATCTCAACGCTTGCCGCGACGATCACGCTGCCGTCAACCGGATCGATAATGTCATCTAGTGACGTACATCCCACGATTCGGTCACGAAGCGATTCTACCTCTTCACCATTACGAATAATGGCTTCGGCCCAAACGCCGCGCATCGTTCCGCAATCCTGTTCCGAAACGATAACGTCCTGTGCAACGTCGACCAAACGGCGTGTCAGGTAACCCGAGTCAGCCGTCTTAAGTGCAGTATCGGCCAAACCTTTACGAGCACCGTGCGTCGAAATGAAGTACTGAAGAACGTCCAAACCTTCGCGGAAGTTAGCGAGAATCGGATTCTCGATAATTTCACCCGACGGCTTGGCCATCAGTCCGCGCATACCGGCGAGCTGACGAATCTGAGCTTCAGAACCTCGGGCTCCGGAATCGGCCATGACGAGGATCGGATTGAGTTCCTTACGTTCTTTCTCGCGAGTGTTCATGGCTTTGAACATCTCTTTAGCAACACGATCGGTCACGTCTGACCAGATGGCCGTAACCTTATTGGTACGTTCCATGTCGGTCATGGTCGCGTCTTCGTACTGTTTACGAAGTTTCTCTACCTCGACCTGAGCTTCAGCGATGATCGCTTTTTTGCTCGACGGCGTAACCATATCGTCAATACCGATCGAAACACCTGCTCTCGTTGCCGCCATGAAGCCCATCGTCTTCAGATCGTCGAGCAAAGCAACTGTGTGAGTGTGGCCCAGCTTGAAGTGACAGAAGGTAACGAGCGACTGCAAACCTTTCTTCTTAAGAACACCATTGACGAACGGCAAACCGTCACGAGTCAGGCGTTCGTTAAATACTGCACGCCCGGCGGTCGTATCGATAATAAGATCAACATTTTCACGAGCGGTCGCACGCATAACATCCTGCATGTTGTGCTCAAGTGTTAGGTCGATCAGATCGCCTCTCCAGCGAAGCTTGATCTTCGTCTGCGTTTCGATAACGCCTGCATCAAGTGCGAGCAGAACGTCTTCGATCGATCCGAAAACTTTGTTATGGCCCTTCATTTCGTCACGGGCAAGCGTCAGGTAATAGCAGCCCAGAACGATATCCTGCGAAGGAACCGCGATCGGCTGGCCCGAGGCCGGCGAAAGCAGGTTGTTCGATGCGAGCATCAAGACACTGGCTTCGATCTGTGCTTCGGCAGAAAGCGGAATGTGAACAGCCATCTGGTCACCGTCAAAGTCGGCGTTAAAAGCCGAACATACGAGCGGGTGAATTTTGATAGCTTTACCTTCAACCAAAACGGGCTCAAATGCCTGAATACCAAGACGGTGAAGCGTTGGGGCACGGTTCAGAAGAACCGGATGCTCGCGAATGACTTCCTCAAGGATGTCCCAAACGATCGGCTCCTGGCGTTCGACCATTTCACGAGCCTGTTTGATGGTAGCCGCATGCTGGTCTTTTTCTAGCTTGTTATATATAAATGGCTTGAACAGCTCAAGAGCCATCTTCTTCGGCAAACCGCACTGGTGAAGCTTCAACTCCGGACCAACGACGATAACCGAACGTCCTGAGTAATCCACACGTTTTCCGAGCAGATTCTGACGGAAACGACCCTGTTTACCCTTGAGCGTACCCGAAAGCGATTTGAGCGGGCGATTGTTCGCACCACGCAGCACGCGGCCACGGCGGCCGTTGTCGAATAGAGCATCGACTGCTTCCTGCAGCATTCGCTTTTCGTTACGAACGATAACTTCCGGTGCTCGAAGCTCGATGAGCTTCTTCAGACGGTTGTTACGGTTGATAACGCGGCGATAGAGATCGTTTAGATCAGACGTTGCGAAACGTCCGCCGTCGAGGGGTACAAGCGGTCGAAGTTCCGGTGGAATGACCGGGATCACATCCAGGATCATCCATTGCGGATTATTGCCAGAACGCAGGAAGGAGTTAGAAACCTTCAAACGCTTGGAATACTTCAGCTTTTTCTGCTGCGACGTTTCTTCACGCATTTTTACGCGAAGTTCATCGACGAGTTCCGCGATATCGATCTGAGCAAGCAGATCTTTGATCGCCTCAGCTCCCATCTTCGCGATGAACTGATTTGGGTAATCGCGTGTCAGCTCACGGAAACGCTCGTCCGAAAGCAGATCTTTTTGCTTGAGATCCGGAACATCACCTTCGTCAACGACGATGTAGGTCTCAAAGTAGAGAATTTTCTCAAGATCGCGGAGAGTGATGTCGAGCAGATGGCCGATTCGCGACGGTAGCCCCTTAAAGAACCAAACGTGCGAACACGGTGAAGCAAGGTCGATATGTCCGAGACGCTCACGTCGAACTTTCGACTGAGTGACCTCAACACCGCACTTGTCGCAGATGACGCCGCGATGCTTCATCCGCTTATATTTTCCGCAGAGACATTCCCAGTCAGAAACCGGGCCGAAGATGCGTGCGCAAAACAGGCCGTCGCGTTCCGGTTTGAACGTTCGGTAGTTGATCGTTTCCGGTTTGGTAACCTCACCGTGTGACCACGAACGTATCTTTTCCGGCGACGCGAGGCTGATGCGGATCGCTTCGTAGTTTGTCGTCAGTTGCGTTTTGCTTTCGTTATTAAATCGAAACATTTTTTCTCCAATTTTGCCCTGTCCCGCTTTTTTCAGGCTGTCCCAGCCTGGGACAAGTTTGGGACACCGCCTGCAACACCTAAATAGTTGATCTAATGAGGTTTAGCTGTTGCTAAACCTCACTGTCCCACTGTCCCACTGTCCCACACAAAATAAAATGATCTGGTGGGACAGCGTCGTTAATCAACTCCGACCAGTGCGTCAACGCCTGCGACGACCTCGTCCGGATCGATCTCGTGCTCCTGAATGAGCTCGACATCGAGACACAAAGACTGAAGTTCGCGAACCAGAACGTTGAACGATTCCGGTATGCCCGGATCGAAGTTCGAAACGCCTTTGACGATCGTCTCGTAGATCTTCGAACGTCCGGCCACATCGTCGGATTTGCATGTTAGCAATTCCTGCAGGATATGAGCCGCTCCGTAGGCCTCAAGTGCCCAAACTTCCATCTCTCCGAAACGCTGTCCGCCGAACTGTGCCTTACCACCGAGCGGCTGCTGCGTGATGAGCGAGTATGGCCCGATCGAGCGAGCATGGATCTTATCGTCCACAAGGTGTGAGAGTTTCAACATATAGATGTAACCCACACAAACTTTCTGCTCGAACTGTTCTCCGGTAAGGCCGTCAAAGAGTCGCGTTTTACCTGAAGGACCGACCGAAGGCGGTAATCCGAGTTCGTCGTACTTCTCGTTTGCCTTGGTGATATAGCCCTTGATCTCTTCTTCACTGGCACCGTCGAAAACTGGCGTTGCGAAATGAAGTCCGAGGATCTTACCAGCCCAGCCGAGATGGGTCTCGAGGATCTGTCCGACGTTCATACGCGATGGCACGCCGAGCGGATTGAGAACGATCTCGACCGGAGTTCCATCCGGCAGGTACGGCATATCTTCCTCAGGAAGAATGCGGGCGATAACACCCTTGTTACCGTGACGTCCGGCCATTTTGTCGCCGACCGAAAGCTTACGCTTCATCGCGACAAAAACCTTGACCATCTTGATCACGCCTGGAGGCAGTTCGTCGCCCTGTTTGAGCTTGGTGATCTTCTCGTCGTAGATATCACGAAGAATGTTGATCTGGCGTTCCGTACGCTGTTCGTATTCCTTGACCTCGCCAACGATATCGATCGAGCCCGCAGCAACTTCTGCCTTGCGAAGGAATTTGGTATCGACCTCTTTCAGGATGTCGCGCGTGAGCGTTTCTCCCTTTTTGATCAATACATCTTTGCCGTCAACAAGGTCTTTCGTTAGCTTGCGACCGTCGAAAAGCTCGAAGATACGCTCGTCACGCTGTTCCTGAAGGATACGGATCTCATCATCGAGATCGCGGTGGAAATCTTCTTCCTCCATCCCCTCGATATCGAGTGAACGCTCGTCCTTGTCCTGTCCCTTACGGGTAAAGATCTGAACGTCAACGACCGTACCGTCGATTCCCGGAGGGCAGGTCAGCGAAGCGTCTTTAACATCGCCGGCCTTTTCACCGAAGATGGCACGAAGAAGTTTCTCTTCCGCCGTCAACTGCGTTTCGCCCTTCGGCGTGACCTTTCCGACCAGAACCGAGGGGTTTTACCTGAGCACCGATGCGGATGATTCCACTTTCGTCGAGATCGCGAAGCATGTTCTCGCCGATATTCGGGATGTCACGCGTGATCTCTTCAGGTCCGAGCTTGGTATCGCGGGCCTCGATCTCGAGTTCCTCGATATGGATCGATGTGTAGTAATCGTCCTTGACCATCTTCTCGGATACCAAGATGGCGTCCTCGAAATTATATCCACGCCATGGCATGAATGCGACCATAACGTTTCGGCCAAGAGCGAGTTCGCCGCGGTCGGTGCACGGACCGTCGGCAATGACCATTCCCTTTGTCACGCGTTCGCCGACTTCGACGATCGGACGCTGATTGATACAGGTGTTCTGATTCGAACGCTTGAATTTAACCAGTGAATAGATATCCGCCGTCACCTCACGTGAGATGGTGCCGTCAACCTGGTGATCGGCCTTGACGATGATGCGTTCTGAGTCGACAAAATCGACGACGCCGTCACGTTTTGCGATAACAACCGCTCCAGAATCGCGAGCCGCGATCTTTTCCATACCGGTCCCGACATACGGGGAATCGGCACGCAAAAGCGGAACTGACTGACGTTGCATGTTCGAACCCATGAGAGCTCGGTTAGCATCGTCGTTCTCAAGGAAAGGAATTAGAGACGCCGCAACTGAAACAAGCTGCTTCGGCGAGACGTCCATGTATTGGATGTCCTGTCGGTCGGCGGTAATAAATTCACCCTTCTGTCGGGCTGCGTTTCGCTCGTTGACAAAATTACCTTTCTCGTCGAGCTCGATGTTTGCCTGTCCGATGATCCACTTATCTTCTTCCCAAGCGGTCAGATAGAATGGCCACGGCTCGTAAACAGCCTGCTGCTGATCTTTCTTGAGCTTGCCGTTTGCGGCCTCGACATCCTCGAGCGGCACGTGCTCACCCGGCTTGAAGCTGGTATCGCCGCCATTCTTGAGCCGCACATATTCGATCACGCGGCCATCGACGACGCGACGGTATGGCGATTCGATAAAGCCGTATTCGTTGATTCGAGCGAAGCACGACAGAGACGAGATCAGTCCGATGTTCGGGCCTTCAGGCGTTTCGATCGGGCAGATGCGGCCATAGTGGGTCGGGTGAACGTCGCGAACCTCAAATCCGGCACGTTCACGCGAAAGACCACCTGGTCCAAGCGCCGACAGGCGGCGTTTGTGCGTAATTTCTGACAGCGGATTCGTTTGATCCATGAACTGCGAAAGCTGCGACGAGCCGAAGAACTCACGAACCGCGGCCGTTACCGGCTTAGCGTTCACGAGGTCACGCGGCATCGTGGTGAACATATCCTGTTGAATGGACATCTTCTCCTTGATCGCTCGCTCCATACGTTCAAGGCCGATGCGGAACTGATTCTCGAGCAACTCGCCCACCGCACGAACGCGGCGGTTACCGAGATGATCGATATCGTCCTGACTGTAATGCTCGCTATCCTTCTTCATCTTGAGAAGGTAGCCGACAACCTCGACAAAATCACCCGCCTGGAGAAGCGGATCGGTAATGCGATCTTTCTCTGGACGGCCCATTTTGATGTTGAACTTCAAACGACCAACACGCGACAGATCAAAGCGACGCGTGTCGAAGAACATGCCTTCGAGCAAGCGGTAAGCTGTAGGAACCGTTGGCGGATCGCCGGGACGCATCTTGCGGTAGATCTCAAGAAGAGCATCAACTGGCTTTGAAATAGGATCTTTTCTGATAGTCGCCGAGATCACTTCACCGATAACGTCGCGTTTCGGGAAGAAGATGGTCAGGTTTGAAACACCCTCTTCGATGATCTGCGATAGCTTGCCAGCGACGATCTCAGTGTTTGCTTCGACAACGACCTCACCGGTTTCGGTGTTGACAACGTCATCGAGAGCAAAGGCTCCCTCGAAGTCGGCCGCAGCGACCTCAACCTTTTCCTTGCCCATACGGCGAAGGTCGGCGAGGGCAGATTTGGTTACTTTCTTACCGGTTCGCGTGACATCTTCTTTCTTATCCTTGATGTCTTCCTCAGCACGCATTCCGACAAGATGAGTGTCACCTTCCGGCTTTACCTGGAGGTGAAGCTTGCCTTTCTCGA
The DNA here is from genome assembly GCA_041737885.1 of Pyrinomonadaceae bacterium. Lineage (GTDB taxonomy): Bacteria > Acidobacteriota > Blastocatellia > Pyrinomonadales > Pyrinomonadaceae > OLB17. The sequence goes on from JBGSQW010000017.1 coordinate 98,152, forward strand.
TAACGACTTCGTCGGTAATGTAGAAAAGCTTGAGAATATTCGCATTGGAATATTCAGCGTTTTTCACGACCTCTTCCAAGATGCTATCTGACACGGTCTTCATGTCGATCTGCGGATTCAACCACAGCCCGAGAGCCCGTAGGAATACAGTCGCGATGATCTTTCGTTTGCCGAGTCTGGCGTGAAGGATCCCCTTCTGATCGTATTCAAATTCAACCCACGAACCTCTGTACGGGATGATCTTCGCAAGATATTCGTCGCGGTCGCCCTTAAAGAAAACACCTGGCGAGCGATGCAGCTGCGAAACGATTACGCGCTCAGTACCATTAATAATGAATGTACCGTTATCGGTCATCAGCGGGATCTCGCCGAAGAACACATCTTCTTCTTTAATGTCGCGAATCGTCGAAACACCGGTATCAGGATCTTTGTCATAAACGGTGAGACGGATCTTGACCTTGAGCGGGACGCTGTACGACATTCCACGTTCCTGACATTCCTGCTGATCGTGCTTGTGCTTGAGACCGACCGGCTCACCGCAGTTGTTGCAGAGATTTGGGCGGACCGCGTTGAACGTACCGCAGTTATTACAGAGCACTTCAGCGGGGTTAAACGGGTCGACTTTGATCTTGGCCGAACAATTCTTACAATTTGCACGCAGATGCTCGAGGCCTTCGAGGTTGCCGCACTTACACTGCCAGTTGCCGATCTGGTATTCAACGTATTCAAGCGTAGCCGTCTCGCGAAAATCTGAAACCGGGAAGATCGACGCAAACACGGATTGTAGTCCGATGTAGTCTCGCTCCTCAGGAATGAGGTCCATCTGCAGGAAGCGATTGTACGATTCGCGTTGCACCTCGATCAGATTCGGGATCTGTGCCGAGGTGTAGATCTTTGAGAAATCTACTCGCTTCGGCGACTGGCTCGTTCGTCGACCGAGGCCATTCGGACTACTTTGTAGAGGATTATTGATCATATGATTAATTGCGGGCTGTAAAAATACGTTGATTTTTCGAAAAGTTGCTGTTACGATTCCCTAGCAAAGTTCCGTAAACTTCTCTCACATTAAAGACGGCAAACGCGGCCCTAGGTAAAGCCTACCCAGACCGCTTTCAGCAGTAGCTGCTTATCTTAAATTTTTCGAGCGTGCCAGAAAGGGCACTAACTCTCCAATTGTTTGCGAATACTAATATCGCAACCAAACCCATTAGAAAGTGTTTGCTTTCTAAATTGACTAAAACCACATATCGCACAGCATTAATATTAAATAGAGGTGCGAACCTGATAGCTTAGCAATAAATGATCCAAATAGCAAGGCCCCTGAAGACAGGTACGTCGGGAACGCGAAAACCGTGTTAACGGTGATTCACGTTCCCGACGAATCCATGTTCTAGGCCTAAAACTATTTGACTTCGACAGTCGCTCCAGCTTCCGTAAGCTTTGCAGAGATCTCGTCTGCTTCTGCTTTCGAAACGCCTTCTTTAAGAGCCTTAGGTGCTGCATCGACAAGATCCTTAGCTTCTTTCAGGCCAAGACCTGCAACGACTTCGCGAACGACCTTGATGACTGCGATCTTGTTGCCGCCGGCCGAGGTGAGAACGACGTCAAACGAATCCTTCTCTTCTGCTGCAGGAGCGTCGCCGCCGCCTGGAGCCGCCATCATCATTGGAGCTGCTGCTGCCGCTGCCGAAACACCGAATACTTCTTCGAGTTCCTTGACGAGTTCCGACGCTTCTAGAAGCGTCATTGCTTTCAAAAATTCAACTACATCTGCTTTCGTGGTTGCCATAACTTTAATGTTTCTCCTATTTAGGGTTCTGTTAATTTAGTAAATAGTCGTCAGAGTGTATTCAAACATCTTCCGACTGCTTCTTGCCGCTAGAACCCAGGGACAAATTCGGTCGGGGTTGCATCACCTTTCCTTATCTGTCCGAAGCCTCCCGTGACCTGACAAATCACTTGGGCTCGTTTTCCTTGAGCACGGCTGTTGCGAGCGTTGCCGCTCACTATCTCAAATTTGAAATTTCAAATTTCAAATCTCTAGATGTTTGATAACTGAGTTTTACAACTCAGTTATCAAACAAAAATCGTTTACGCTGCTGGCTCTTCAGCCGGAGCTTCTTCCGAAGCCCGTTCAGCCTCTGGTGCAGGAGTTTCTTCCGCCGTAGCAGCCTCGACCGGAGCTTCAGCAGTTTCCGCAGCTGGAGCCTCTTCTGCCGGAGCAGCTTCAACTTCTGCGGCCGGAGCTGGCTCTTCAGCCTTAGCTTCTGCTGCCGGAGCCGCACCTGCCGGTTTGTTCTCTCCGATCTGTTTGATCACAACAGCCAGGTCACGCGGTACTGCATTGATGACCGTGACGATGCCCTGAGCCTGTGCGTTGATGACCCAGAGAAGCTTGGAAATAAGCTCTTCTTTCGACGGCAGGTTTGCGATCGTCGTTAGCTGATCGAGGTTCACGAGTTTGCCGTCAACTACGCCAGTTTTAAAGGTGTAGATAGCTGCATTCTCCTTCATGAACTTCGAAACTGCTTTCGAAAGGATGACTGGGTCACCGTCGGTCCACGCAATAGCGGTTACGCCCTTGAAAGCCTCAGTGGCTTCTTCAAACTGCGTTCCTTTTACCGCGATGCGGGCCAACGTGTTTTTTACAACCTGATAATTCGCACCAACTTCGCGAAGCTGGCTTCTGAATTCCTGATCCTTGGTAACGGTGAGCTTCGAAAAGCTAACGACCATTGCTGAAGTAGAATTCTGCAGTGACTCACTGAGGGCGGTCAGATCTGTTTGTTTTGTTTCTCTTGATTTCATTTCTCTTCCTCGCTCCTCACTTAAACGTACGAAAGCTCATCGAGCAGAACGCCCGGGCTCATCGTTGCCGCCAAATTAATTTTCTTGAGATAACGTCCTTTAGCAGTGGTCGGCTTTGCCTTGATGACAGCACTGATAAGAACACGGGTATTTTCGGCGAGCTTAGCATCGTCAAACGACACCTTACCTACGGGCGAGTGAATAACACCGGTTTTATCAACGCGGTATTCCACCTTACCAGCCTTGGTTTCTTCGATAGCCGTTTTCACGTCCATCGTAACCGTTCCTGTTTTTGGATTTGGCATGAGGCCTCGAGGACCGAGAACCTTACCGAGCTGTCCAACCTTGCCCATCATATCGGGCGTCGCAATGAGTGCGTCGAAGTCGAGCCAGCCGCCTTTGATCTTGTCAACGATCTCGTCTGCACCGGCAAAGTCTGCTCCGGCCTCTTCGGCCTCGCGGATCTTATCGCCCTGAGCAATAACGACAATGCGTTTCGCAGTACCGCCCAGGCCGTGCGGCAAGACGATGGTTCCGCGGACGAGCTGATCTGCTTTTCGCGGATCAACACCGAGCCACATGGTGAGTTCGACGGTCTCGTCAAACTTAGCAAATGCGATCTCTTTTAATTTTGAGACCGCTTCTTCAAGCGTGTGCTTCTTGCCTGCCTCGATCTTCTCGGCAGCCGCAAGATATTTCTTGCCTCTTTTCATTTTACCTCCAGGTAGTAACGAACGCCTGAGCGTTCTCCCTAAACTCGAATCCAGAATATCGAATAATAAATCTTGATTCGTTATTCGATATTCATAATTCTTTATTCAATTGTAAGTCCCATCGATTTCGCCGTCCCCTCGATCGTCTTCATAGCCGCTTCGAGGTTGGACGTGTTGAGATCGACCATTTTTAACTTGGCGATCTCTTCGATCTTTGCTTTCGAGATCGAGCCGACCTTTTCTTTATTAGCCTTGCCCGAACCCTTTGCGATCCCTGACGCCTTTCTTAAAAGATCGGCTGCAGGCGGTGTTTTCGTTACAAACGTAAACGAACGGTCGCCGTAAACGGTGATCACGACCGGAATTTTCATATCCGGATCGTCATTCTGCGTTTTGGCGTTGAACGCCTTGCAGAATTCCATGATGTTCACACCGTGCTGACCCAACGCAGGGCCGATAGGCGGGGCAGGATTAGCTTTACCTGCCGGAATCTGTAATTTGATGTAACCTTCTATCTTCTTTGCCATAACTGTTTTCGATTAACGATCCCTTTCGGGAATGTCCTCATTTACTCTTCTTCTGCGAAAGTAACTTTCTCTACTTCTAAAAACGTCAATTCGTACGGCGTCGAGCGTCCAAAGATGGTGATCGATACCTTGAGAGTCGATTTATCTTCGTTGATCTCCTCAACTTTACCTGTGAAGCTAGCGAACGGCCCCGACTTGATCCTGACAACTTCGCCTACATCGTAGGTGAACTTCGGTTTCGGCTTCTCGGTCGCGACCTCGATATTGCTGATTATCTGGTCCACCTCGGCCTGCGTGAGCGGCGTAGGCTGCTTTCCACCCAGAAAGCCCGTAACCTTTGGCGTCGATTTGATCGCGTGAAAGACGTTATCAGGGATCTTGCCCTTCTCGTCACAATCGACCTCAACGAGCACGTATCCGGGATAGAACATCCGCTCGGAGACATACTCTTTGTTGCCGCGCATCTCGACGACTTTTTCCTTCGGCAGCAGAACTTCAGTGATCTGCTCGGCCAGCTCCATATCGCGGATGCGTGCCCCGAGGCTCTCGACCACCTTATTCTCATGCCCCGAATAGGTGTGGATAAAATACCACTGCTTCATCGTGAAATTCCTTATACTCCGGCGATCGTATTGATCACCCACGTCAGCCCTTGGATAATGTAAACCCAAGCCTGGTCGATCAAGAATAAATACGCTGCGAAGAAGAAAACATTGAGAATCACGATGATGGTCGTATTCTTCACATCCTCCGATGACGGGAATGTTGTCTTATCGAGCTCCGAGCGAGTCTTTTGAATGAACTCGCCGATACTTTCTTTTTGTTTCCCCTCGGATTGTGCAACTGCTTCTGACACCGTTCTTTCTCCTAATATTTATATGGCAGGGGTAGCAGGACTCGAACCCGCACCTTAGGTTTTGGAGACCCGCATGCTAACCATTGACACCATACCCCTGTAATGAGTCAAGAGTAGCGAGTTTGGAGTCGTGTGCCGGAACTTTAATTCCCGCTCACGACTCCAGACCCATGACTCCAGACTATTTATTCTCTCTGTGCACACGGTGGCAACGGCAACGATTGCAGAACTTTTTCAGTTCAAGCCTTCCCGGCGTGTTCTTTTTGTTCTTCGTCGTTGTGTAGTTGCGCTCTTTGCACTCGGTACACTGCAAAATAATGTTATCTCTTGGCATAAACCCTCTAAAAATATCCGTCGATCATTGATCGTCGATCGTTGATCGTGGCGTTTTGACAACGATCCACGACCAACCATCGACGATCTAATTTCTTACAAAACTACTTCTGAAACCGTTCCGGCTCCGACTGTTCTGCCGCCTTCTCTGATAGCGAAGCGGAGTCCTTTTTCCATGGCGATCGGAGCGATGAGCTCGATCTCCATCTGGATATTGTCGCCCGGCATCACCATTTCAACTCCGGCAGGAAGGTGTGCGACACCTGTTACGTCCGTTGTTCTGAAGTAGAACTGCGGGCGATAGCCTGTAAAGAACGGTGTGTGGCGGCCGCCTTCTTCTTTGGTCAGCACGTATGCCTCAGCCTTGAACTTCGTGTGCGGCGTGATCGAGCCCGGCTTGGCGATAACCTGTCCGCGTTCGATCTCTTTTCGCTCGACGCCTCTCAGCAGAAGGCCGACGTTGTCGCCCGCCATTCCTGAATCAAGCAGCTTCTTGAACATTTCGACGCCGGTTACGACCGAGTTTCTCGTCTCTTTGATACCGACGATCTCGACCGGTTCGTTGACGTTGATCTGTCCGCGTTCAATTCTGCCTGTTGCGACCGTTCCGCGGCCCTGGATGGTGAAGATATCTTCGACCGGCATCAGGAACGGCTTATCGGTCTCGCGTGCCGGCGTCGGGATAAAGTCATCCACTGCCTGCATCAGTTCGTCGATCTTCGGCTCCCATGCGGCATCGCCTTCGAGGGCTTTCAGTGCTGAACCCTGTACGATCGGCGTGGTGTCGCCCGGGAATTCATAGCTTGTGAGCAGTTCCCTGATCTCCATGTCGACCAGCTCGATCATCTCGGCGTCATCGACCATATCGACCTTGTTCATAAACACGACCATCGAAGGTACGCCAACCTGACGTGCAAGCAGGATGTGCTCGCGTGTCTGCGGCATCGGGCCGTCCGTTGCTGCTACCACAAGGATCGCTCCGTCCATCTGTGCCGCTCCCGTGATCATGTTCTTGACATAGTCGGCGTGGCCCGGGCAATCGACGTGTGCGTAGTGACGGTTCGGCGTCTCATACTCAACGTGCGACGTCGCGATCGTAATTCCGCGTGCCTTCTCTTCAGGTGCGTTGTCGATCGAATCAAATGACCGAAACGTCATCTTCGCGTTGTGCTTCGACATAACTTTCGTTATCGCCGCCGTCAACGTCGTCTTACCATGGTCCACGTGTCCGATCGTTCCAATATTCACGTGCGGTTTCGAACGGTCAAATTTTTCCTTGCTCATA